>NZ_JBVIFM010000009.1:0-311986 GCF_055571335.1 Kitasatospora sp. NPDC030952 | reverse complement strand
CCGACGGCCGCATCGTCGACGAACTCCACCACCCCACCGCCGACACCGTCCTGGACCGCATGCGCCGCTTCGACGCCAAGGGCCGCACCAGCTGACACCCGGCCAGCCGGCCCCACGCCCTCGAACCTCTCCAGGACACCTCATGTATCGCACCGCACTGCGCAATGTGCTGGCCCACAAGGGCCGACTGCTGATGACGGCACTGGCCGTCATGCTCGGCACGGCGTTCGTCGCCGGCACCATGGTCTTCTCCGACACCTTCGGCAAGGCCATGCGGGACAGCAACTCCAAGAGCTACTCGGACGTCTCGGTCCAGGTGGTGGACCGCGCGGCCGGCTCCGGGGCCACCGCCCGGCAGAAGAGCGAGAGCGGCTCCGCGGCGCTCACCGACGCCACCGTCCAGCAGCTGGCCGCGCTGCCCGGCACCGCCGACGCCCGCGGGGTGGTCAGCGGCTTCACCGGGGTGGCCGACAAGAAGGGCAACCTGATCGGCCAGTTCTGGGCCGCCAAGGGCGCCAACTTCGCCCCGGGCCAGGACGGCAAGGACGCCCGCTACCCGATGGCCGAGGGCCAGGGCCCGACGAACGCCAAGGAGGTCGCCCTCGACCGCAGGACCGCCGACAAGGCGGGCTACAAGGTCGGCGACACCGTCCGGGTGGCCGCCAACGGCCCGGTCGTCGAGGCCCGGCTCACCGGTGTCTTCACCACCGACGACCCGGTGGTGAACACCGGCGGCACCCTCACCCTGTTCGACAAGGCCACCGCCCAGCAGCTGCTGCTGGAGCCCGGCCGCTACAGCAGCGTCGTGCTCACCGCCAAGCCCGGCACCGGCGAGGACGCGCTGCTCGCCCAGGCCCAGCCCAAGGTGCCGGCCGGCGACCAGTTCGACGTCGAGACCGGCGCCACGCTGAAGGCCGACGAGCAGGCCCAGATCACCAGGGGCACCGACAGCATGCGCACCATGCTGCTGGTCTTCGCCGGCATCTCGCTGTTCGTCGGCATCTTCATCATCGCCAACACCTTCACCATGCTGGTCGCCCAGCGCACCAAGGAGCTGGCGCTGCTGCGGGCGATCGGCGCCAGCCGCAAGCAGGTGACCCGCTCGGTGCTGGTCGAGGCGCTGCTGATCGGCGTCATCTCGGCGGTGGCCGGTCTGCTGGCCGGCATCGGGATCGGCGCCGGGTTGCAGTCCCTGATGGGCACGCTGAACGAGAACATGCCGAGCGGCTCGCTGGTGATCGCGCCGACCACCGTCCTGGTGACCCTGCTGGTCGGCGTCCTGGTGACGGTCCTGTCGGCCCTGCTGCCGGCCGTGCGCGCCGCCCGGATCGCCCCGGTGGCCGCGATGAGCAGCGGCGACCAGCCGACCAGTCAGAAGAGCCTGGTGGTCCGCAACACCATCGGCTCGCTGTTCGCGGCCGGCGGCCTCGCGCTGATCGGCTTCGGCGCCTCCACCGGTGACGACTCCGGCCGCATGCCGGTGGGTCTGGGCGCCTTCCTGGCCCTGATCGGCGTGTTCGTCCTGCTGCCGCTGCTCTCCCGCCCGGTGGTCGCCCTGGTCGGCCCGCTGCTGCGCGGCCTGGGCGGCACCCCCGGCAAGCTCGCCCAGCAGAACGCGGTGCGCAACCCGCGCCGCACCGCGGCCACCGCCGCCGCGCTCACCATCGGCCTGACCCTGGTCAGCGGCCTGACGGTGATCGGCACCTCGGTCGGCGACACCATCGACCGGGCCGTCACCAGCTCGATGAAGGCCGACTACATCGTCTCGGCCGCCAACGGCATGAGCCTGTCCCCGCAGGTGCCCGACCAGATCGCCAAGAGCTCCGGGGTCGCGGCCTCCTCGCCGATGACCTCCGCCTCCTGGAAGCTCGACGGCACCCGCCGGGACGTCACCGGCCTGAACCCGGACGGCTTCGAGCAGCTGGTCGACATCAAGCTGACCAGCGGTTCGGCCGCCGCCCTCGGCAAGGGCCAGCTGCTGGTGGACCAGGACGTCGCGACCAAGTCCAAGGTCACCACCGGCTCGACGATGACCGTGACCTACCCGGACAAGTCCACCGGTCAGCTCACCGTCGGCGGCGTGTACGAGAAGGGCGGCATGCTGGGCCCGGTCCTGCTGGCCAACGGCGAGATCGCCAAGCACGAGCCCCAGCCGTACGTCTCCGACGTCCTGGTCAAGGGCAAGGACGGCGCCACCGACGGCCTCAAGCAGTCGCTCAAGGACGCCACCGGCGCCAACCCGGTGATCGAGGTGAAGTCCAAGCAGGACGTCCGGAACGACTTCAGCCAGACCATCACCTTCGCGCTGAACATGATGTACGGCCTGCTGGCGATGTCCGTGCTGGTCGCGATCCTGGGCGTGATCAACACGCTGGCCATGTCGGTCTTCGAGCGCAAGCGCGAGATCGGGATGCTGCGGGCGATCGGCCTGGACCGGCGCGGCATCAAGCGGATGGTCCGGCTGGAGTCGGTGGTGATCTCGCTCTTCGGCGCCGGGATCGGCCTGCTGCTCGGCTGCTTCATCGCCTGGGCGATCAACGGGACGCTCAAGTCCAGCCTGAGTGGGCTGACCACCGTCCTGCCGTACGGCCAGCTGGCGCTGTTCCTGGTGCTGGCCGGGCTGGTCGGCCTGGTCGCCGCGCTCTGGCCGGCCCGCCGGGCGTCCAAGCTGGACATCCTGTCGAGCATCAAGACCGACTGACGCCCCGTCCGTCCGCCCCGCCCCCGGTCGCACCCGCGGCCCGGGGCGGCGGCGCGGGCACGGGGTGGGCCCCGGACACAGCGAGAGCCCCTGCCGGAGTTCCGGCAGGGGCTCTGCTACTGCTGTACTCCGCCCGGTCGCACGGCCGGCTGAGCACCACGGAGGTCGTGGTCCGGCGACACTGCCGGGCGGAGGGCCTCCGACTCATACCCCGGCGCTCCCACACCGGGGTCCAGTCGCTTACTTGCTGGCGAGCTCCTTGTCGGCGGCCGGCTTGGCGGCCTCGACGGGCTTGGTGGGCGGCGTGACCTCCTGGATCGGGAGCTGCGGGTTCTCCATCTGGGAGAGGCCCACGGCTTCGCGCTTCAGGAACATCGCGAGGGTCCAGTCGGTGAAGACGCGGACCTTGCGGTTGACGGTCGGGACCATCGCGCCGTGGTACAGGCGGTGGAACCACCAGGCCGGACGGCCCTTCAGCTTGTACTTGCCGAAGAGGATCGCCACGCCCTTGTGCAGGCCGAGACCGGCGACCGCGCCCAGGTTCTTGTGCTTGTACTCCTTCTGCGGGAAGCCCCGCATGCCGGAGATGACGTTGTCACCGAGGACGACGGCCTGACGGCAGGCGTGCTGCGCGTTCGGCGGGCACCAGGCGCCCTCGCCGGCGGCGAGGTCCGGCACCTGGGCGTTGTCGCCCGCGGACCAGACGTAGTCGAAGCCCTGGACCTGGAGGGTCGGCGCGGTGTCGACGTGGCCGCGCGGGCCCAGCGGGAGGCCGAAGTTGGCCAGCACCGGGTTCGGCTTGACGCCGGCCGTCCACACGATGGTGGAGGCGTCCATCTCCATGCCGTTCTTCAGCATGACGTGGCCGTCGATGCAGGAGTCCATCGAGGTCTCGATGTAGACCTCGATGTTGCGCTCCTCGAGCTTCTCCTTGGTCCACAGACCGAGGTCCGGGCCCATCTCGGGGAGGATGCGGTTGGCCGCCTCGACCACGACGAAGCGCATGTCGTCGCGGCTGACGGTCTTGTACAGCTTGGCCGCGTCGCGAGCCATGTCCTCGATCTCGGCGACCGTCTCGATGCCGGCGAAGCCGCCGCCGATGACGACGAAGGTCAGGGCCTTGCGGCGGACCTCCTCGTCCGAGGTGGACTCGGCCTTGTCGAGCTGGGCCATGACGTGGTTCCGGAGGCCGATGGCCTCCTCGACCGTCTTCATGCCGATGCCGTTCTCCGCCAGACCCGGGATCGGGAAGGTGCGGGAGACCGAGCCGGTCGCGACGACCAGGTACTCGAAGGGCAGCTCGTAGCTGTCGCCGGCCGCCGGCTGGATGGTGGCGACCTTGCGGGCGTGGTCGATGCCGGTGACGGACCCGGTCAGCACCTCCGCCTGCTTGAGGGTCTTGCGCAGCGGCGCGACGAGGTTGCGAGGCGCGACGTTGCCGCCGGCCGCCTCGGGGAGGAAGGGCAGGTACGTCATGTACGACCGCGGGTCCACGACCGTGACGGTCGCTTCGCCGTAACGCATCTTCTTGAGGATGCGCATCGCGGCATACAGGCCGACGTAACCACCGCCGACAATGAGGATGCGAGGACGCTCCGTGGTGCTCATATCCGAAAGTATCCAGCACCGTCCGGAGGAGCCTTCGTGAGCCCGGTCACAAGCTCATGGACACCCCGTGCTACACTCCGCGCCCACAAAAACGACACCGGCGCACCGGCTCACGGGCCCCGGCAGTCCCTCGTGAACGTGCGCCGGAGCACCACCCGGCTGAGCAGCAACGATCCGTACAGCGCCCGGGTTCCCGCTTGTGATTTCGATTTTCAAACCCTGAACGAGGCCTGACCTGCGATCCAAGGGGCCGCGCGACCGACCGGCCTTCGGTCTCACAATTCGGGCGTAGCGGGCCCCGGGGTGCGACGAATGACTGGATCGCCATGTGAAGAAATTCACGAAGGTTCTCGCCCGGGCCCGGGCGCGCCCCGGCCCCGGCGCCCCGGAAGGGGCGGCGGGGCCGGTGACGTAAGGCCTGCGGGCCGTCAGGAGGCCGTACTCCAGGCGATGCCGTCCAGGATGTCGTGCTCGCTCACGACCACCTCGGCGGCGCCGGTGCGCTCCATGATCTCCAGCAGCTCCAGCGCGCCCGCCGCGATCACGTCCACCCGGCCCGGGTGCATCGACGGGATCGCCGCGCGCTCCGCGTGGGTGGCGGCCAGCAGCTCCCGGGCGATGTCCGCGACCCGCTCGCGGCTGATCCGCGAGTGGTGGATCCGCGCCGAGTCGTAGGCGGGCAGGTCCTGGGCGATCGCGGACACCGTGGTGACCGTCCCGGCCAGGCCCACCAGGGTGGCCGCACCGGTCAGCGGGACGACCTCCTCGGCCTTGTCCAGCTCGGCCCGCACGTGCGCCCGGGCCTCCTCGACCTGCTCCGCGGAGGGCAGCTCGGCCCCGGCGAAGTGCCGCTCGGTCAGCCGCACGCAGCCGATGTCGACCGAGCGCGCCGCCTCCACCTCGGCCGCGCCGAGCACGAACTCGGTGGAGCCGCCGCCGAGGTCGAAGACCAGGTAGGGGGCGGGGAACTGGCCGCCGGTCAGCTCCTTGGTGGCGCCCACGAAGGACAGGTGGGCCTCCTCCTCGCCGCTCACCACCTCCGGCTCGACGCCCAGGATCTCGCGCACGCCCTTGACGTACTCGTCGCTGTTCTCGGCGTCCCGGGAGGCGCTGGTGGCGACGAAGCGGGTGCGCTCCGGGCCGACGCCGAAGCCCGCGATGATCTCCCGGTACTCCCGGCAGGCCGCGAAGGTGCGCTCCAGCGCGTCCGGGTGGAGGCGGCCGGTCCGGTCCACGCCCTGGCCCAGCCGGTTGATGATCATCCGGCGGTCGAGGTCGGTGATCTCGCCGGTCTCCGGGTCGAGGTCCGCGACCAGCAGCCGGATCGAGTTGGTGCCGCAGTCGATCGCGGCCACACGGGTCATGCTCACTCGGACTCCTGCTCCGCCGCGCCGGCTTCCGAGGCCGCGGCCTCGGCGGCGCGCTTCTTGGCGGCCCGCTCGGCGGTCTTCTGCTGCTTGGCCTCGATCACGGCCTCGTGGTCCTGCTCCTTGGCCCGGTTGCGCAGGACCCGCTCACCGGCCGCCTCGACCTCGGCCGGGGAGACGCACGGGCCCTTGGCCCACCAGTCCTCCAGCATGCCGATCGCCTCGTCGCCGAGCGGGTTGACGCCCTCGCCGGCCGCCAGTGAGTGGCCGACCAGCACGTGCAGGCACTTCACCCGGTCCGGCATGCCGCCGGCGCTCGGGAAGCCCTCCAGCACCTCGATCGCGTCGCGCCGGGCGATGTAGTCCTCGTGCGCCTTCTGGTAGGCGGCGGCCAGCTCCGGGTCCTCGGCGAGGCGGGCGGTCTGGTCCTTCATCACGCCCTCGGCCTCCAGGGTGCCGATCAGCGAGGCGGCCTTGGGGCAGGTCAGGTAGTACAGCGTCGGGAACGGCGTGCCGTCCGGCAGCCGGGGGGCCGTCTCCACGACGTCGGGGTTGCCACAGGGGCAGCGGTGCGCCACACCGCGCAGGCCGCGCGGCACCCGGCCGAGCTGGGCGGCGATGGCCGCGACGTCGGCGTCGGAGACGGCGGGGTGGTTCTCAGTGGTCATGGGGGGTGGGGTCTCCAACGGAGGACGGGGGGAGCGGACGGGGGGCGGCGGGGGCCAGCGCGACGGTGTCGGCGGCGTCCACCGAGTCCCAGATGCTGGTGTACCAGGGCTTGGCGGCCTTCGCCTGGCCGGCCGCCGCCTCGGCGGAGGGGGTCGCGGAGCCGCCCGGGGCGGCGGGTCGGGCGGCCGCACCGGACGGGTCCACCGCGATGTACGGGGTCTCCCCCGGCACCGCGTAGTGCAGCCGGGAGCGGGCCTGCGCCTTGACGTACTCCGGATCCTGCCAGCGGGCCTTGTCCCGGCGCAGCTGGTCGACCTGCTGGCGCACGTGGTCGGCCTTCACCCGCTGGGCGGAGATCTCGGCGCGCTGGGAGATGAACTGCCGGGTCGGGTAGGCCAGGATCGCGACCAGCGAGCAGAGCACCAGGACGAGGACGGTCGCCCGGCTCGTGAACCGAGGCCGGGCCGCCAAGCCCGGGATCCTCCAGCCAGCCATCTCCCGTATCCCCTCCTGGTCGCGACGGTGCCCCGCCGCCCACCCTACGGGGTGTGCGCCGGGGCACCGGTCAGGCGTGCGCTACCGGGGACCTTCGGCCCCCTGGTCTCCGGCCTCGGAGTCCCAGGCCTCGAACCCTCGGGCCTCGGAGTCCCAGGCCTCGGACTTGCCGTGCTTACTGGTCCGCGGAGCGGAACCGCGGGAAGGCGCCGCGGCCGGCGTACTCGGCGGCGTCGTCGAGGATCTCCTCGATGCGCAGCAGCTGGTTGTACTTGGCGACGCGCTCGGAGCGGGCCGGGGCACCGGTCTTGATCTGGCCGCAGTTGGTGGCGACGGCCAGGTCGGCGATGGTGACGTCCTCGGTCTCGCCGGAGCGGTGCGACATCATGCAGCGGTAGCCGTTGCGCTGGGCCAGCTCGACGGCGTCCAGGGTCTCGGTCAGCGAGCCGATCTGGTTCACCTTCACCAGCAGGGCGTTGGCGGTGCCGGTCTCGATGCCCTTGGCCAGACGGGCCGGGTTGGTGACGAACAGGTCGTCGCCGACCAGCTGGACCTTGTCGCCCAGCTTGACGGTCATGGCCTTCCAGCCCTCCCAGTCCGACTCGTCCAGCGGGTCCTCGATGGAGACCAGCGGGTAGGCGGCGACCAGCTCGGCGTAGTACTCGATGAGCTCGGCGGCCGACAGGGCCTTGCCCTCGAACTGGTAGGCGCCGTCCTGGTAGAACTCGGAGGCGGCGACGTCCAGGGCCAGCGCGATGTCACGCCCGGGCACGTAGCCGGCCTTCTGGATGGCCTCGGTGATGAGGTCCAGGGCCTCGCGGTTGCTGTCCAGGTTCGGCGCGAAGCCGCCCTCGTCGCCGAGGCCGGTGGACAGGCCGCGCTCCTTCAGCACGCCCTTGAGGGTGTGGTAGACCTCGACGCCCCAGCGGACGGCCTCGGAGAAGGACTCCGCGCCGATCGGGGCGATCATGAACTCCTGGATGTCGACGTTGGAGTCCGCGTGGGAGCCACCGTTGAGGATGTTCATCATCGGGACCGGCAGGACGTGCGCGTTCGGGCCGCCCAGGTAGCGGAACAGCGGCAGGTCGCTGGCCTCGGAGGCGGCGTGCGCGACGGCCAGCGAGACGCCCAGGATGGCGTTGGCGCCGAGCGAGGACTTGTCCGGGGTGGCGTCCAGGTCGAGCATGGCCTGGTCGATCAGGCGCTGCTCGGTGGCGTCGTAGCCGACCAGCTCCGGGCCGATCTGCTCGATGACGGCCAGGACGGCCTTCTCCACGCCCTTGCCGAAGTAGCGGTTCTTGTCACCGTCGCGCAGCTCCAGCGCCTCGAAGGCGCCGGTCGAGGCGCCCGACGGAACAGCGGCACGACCCGTGCTGCCGTCGTCGAGGCCGACCTCGACCTCGACCGTGGGGTTGCCGCGGGAGTCGAGGATTTCGCGGGCTACGACGACATCGATGGACGGCACGAAGCATCTCCTTGCGGAAGCAGGGTCCGGCTGACGGTGGTGCCGGTCGGCCGGAGGATTGCGGAGTCGTTACGACCAGAGCCTAACCGCCCGGGCTCCCGGGACCACGTCGACCTCGACTCCGTCTCAGCGTGTGGCCCCGCTACCCACCGGTAGTTCACCTGCCCGACCCGACGTGTCCCACCATCACGGACGAACGCGGACGAAGGGGGCCGCCGGGCGCGGCCCCCTCCTCCGTTCGACTTCCGGAGCCGTGCGGAACGGCTCAGCCGAGGTGCAGCACCTGGCCGGGCAGGATCAGGTTCGGGTCGCCGCCGACCGTGCCGCGGTTGCCGTCGTACAGCGCCTGCCAGCCGCCGGACACGCCCTGGGCGGCGGCGATCGTCGACAGCGTGTCGCCGGAGCGGACGGTGTAGTCGTGGCCGGTCTGGGCGGACGGGGCCTGGGCGGCGCGCGGGGCGGCGTGCTTCGGCGTGTACTGCTGCACCGGCTGCTCGGCGGGCCGCTCGGCCTGCTTCGGCGCGGCGTGCTTCGGGGCGTACTGCTGGACGGGCTTCGCGGCGGGCTTGGCGGCCTGCGACTTGGCGGCCTGGGGCTGGGCCTTCTGCTTCGGCGCGGACTGCGGCTTGGCGTCCGAGGAGGTGTCCACGGCCGCCGGGGCGCCGCCCTTGCTCAGGCCGGCCTTGACGGAGCAGACCGGCCAGGCACCCGGGCCCTGCGAGGCGAGCACCTTCTCGGCGACCGAGATCTGCTGCGCCCGGCTGGCCTGGTTGGCCTGCGCCGCGTACGCGGTGCCGCCGTACGCCTTCCAGGTGCTGGGGGTGAACTGCAGGCCGCCGGAGAAGCCGTTGCCGGTGTTGATGCTCCAGTTGCCGCCGCTCTCGCACTGGGCGACGGAGTCCCAGGCGGAGGCCGGGGCGGCGGAGGCTCCGGTGGCGGTGAGGAGCGGCAGCGCGAGTCCGACGCCGGCCACACCGGCGACGGCGATGGCCTTCTCGGCCTGGGTGCGACGACGATGACGGCCAGTTCCAACGAGCAGCATGAAGGTCCCTCTCCGCACGCCTGCGAGGTGAGCTGTCGGGTTCGGACCGGGAGGTGGCCCGGCCGCCGTCGACGGAAACGATTCCGCTCGGGCGGCTTCACCCCAAGCCGTGGGGAGACGGCAACAAACCTGGGTCCCCCGCCCCTGCCCAGGGTCTGGTCGATTTCCCGTCGCGCGGCGGGCAGGATTCGGCGTTCCGCGCACGGGGTCCGCAGCTGCGAACTCCAGGGAGACTAGACAGATCCTCAGACCAATCACAAGCTCATATCACCGATATCACACAAGAATTACGGCGCGTGCTCGATCGCCTACCAACAGCGGGGCTTTGTCCGGTTTGATGCGCGTTCACACCGCCACTGCAGCCCGCTCGACGACGTCCCGTCAGCGTGTCGGGGCCTCAGGACGGGTGTGCGGGGAGCGGGCCTCCGGGCTGAATTCGACCGGAAGTTCGCGCAATCCGCGCATGATCAGGCCACCTCGCCAGCGCAGGTCCTCCGGGCTCCCGGCCAGCCGCAGATCGGGCAGCCGGGAGAGCAGCGTGGCCAGCGCGGCCCGCCCCTCCAGCCGGGCCAGCGGGGCGCCGATGCAGTAGTGGATGCCGTGCCCGAACCCCAGGTGGGGATTGTCGCTCCGGGCCAGGTCGAGGGTGTTCTCGTCGGCGAACCGGGCCGGGTCGCGGTCCGCCGCCGCCAACACCACCAGCACCGGGTCGCCGACCGGGATGTCCACCCCGCCGATGGTCAGCGGCCGGGTCGCGAACCGCCAGGTCGCCAGCTCCACCGGCCCGTCGTAGCGCAGGAGTTCCTCGATCCCGGTCTCCAGCAGCCCGGTCTCGCCCCGGGCCACCGACTCCTGCAGCAGGCGGCGCTGCTCCGGGTTGCGCAGCAGCGCGTAGGTGCCGTTGCCGATCAGGTTCACGGTGGTCTCGAAGCCCGCGAAGAGGAGGATGAACGCCATCGCGGCGGCCTCGTTCTCGGTGAGGTGCTCGCCGTGGTCGCTCGCCCGGATCAGCCCGGAGATCAGGTCGTCGCCGAGGTCCGCCCGCTTGCGGTGGATCAGCTCCAGCAGGTACGCCCGCATCCGCCTCACCGCCCGCCCCACACCGCCGCGTTGGCCGCCGCCTTGCCCCGGCTTCGTGTGTCGCAGCATCATCCCGGCCCAGTCCCGGAAGTCGTCCTGGTCCTCGGCCGGCACGCCCAGCATGTCGCAGATCGCGTAGATGGGGAGCGGGAAGGCGAACTCGTGGATCAGGTCCGCCGATCCGCGCTGGGCGAAGCCGTCGATCAGCCGGTCGGTCAACTGCTGCACCCGCGGCTCGAACTCGGCCACCCGGCGCGGGGTGAACGCCTTCGACACCAGGCGGCGCAGCCGGGTGTGGTCCGGCGGGTCGATGTTCAGCAGGTGGGTCATCAGGTCCGCCTGCCGCTCCCCCGGGATGCCCACCCGGCCGGTGCGGTGCGCCTGCTCGCTGTGGTGCGCCGGGTTCTTCGACAGCCGGCCGTCCGCCAGCGCCTGCCGGGCGTCCGCGTACCTGGTCACCAGCCAGGCCTCCACGCCGCTCGGCAGGGTGGTGCGGTGCACCGGGGCGTGCTCGCGCAGCCAGGCGTAGGCGGGGTACGGGTCGGCGGCGAACTCCCAGGTGAAGAGCTCCGGGGCGGGCTGCGGTTCGGGCTGGGCGGCGGGCCGGGGGCCCTCGGGCTGAGCTGGCATGCGTCGACCGTAACCGCTGGACCGGACCGGGCCGGACGGGCGCCTGGGCGGCCACCGGGAAGTCACCGGTTCGTCCGTCGCCGGCGAGCGGCGGGTGAGCGGTGCGCGAGCGGCGGGTGAGCGGTGCGCGAGGGACGGGTGAGCGGTGCGCGACGGGTGCGGGAGGGGTGCACCAACACTCCGTGGACGGCCCGTGGACGGTCAGTGGACAGCCCTTGGACAGCTCTTGGCCCGGTGGCAGGCGTGAGCCTGGTCACCTGCGGGGTAATCCCTGTTGCGGAGGGTCAGGACGTGCCTACGATCCTCCGCAGTACGCGTGGGCGCCGGTGCGGTGTCGCCCACAGGGAGGAGCAGGCCATGCGGGTCAGCGGAGCAGTCGTCGTCATCGCGGTGCTCGACGGCGGTTCAGGAGCCGACCTCGCCCGCGGGTTCACCGCGGCCGGCGCCGCCGGGATGCTGATCGCCGACCAGCACGCCGGAGTCGCCGAGGACCTCGCCGCCGAACTCGACCGGCCCGGCTGCCCGGTGGTCGGCGTCGGCGGTGACATCCGCCGGCCCAGCGACGTCGCCGCCCTGGTCGACACCGCCGAGAAGCACCTCGGGCCGATCGACCTCTTCTGCGTCGCCGGCCCCAAGGGCGAGCGGATCGTCTCCCTCGCCGACCTGCCCGACCACCTCGACCTGGAGCGGCTCGCCGAACTGGTCGCCCTGGTCGGCGAGGCCATCGGCGAGGTCGTGCCGCCGCAGCGGCGCCCCGCCGAACACACCACCGGGCACACCGCAACGGCGGCCTGAACGACCGCTCCGGCCCGTCCGGACAGGCCGGACAGGCCGGACAGGCCGGACAGGCCGGACAGGGCCTACTCCGGCTTGAGCCCCTCGGCCGCGCGCACCGCGTCCCGGTAGCCGCGCGCGGCCGAGCGCAGCGCCGCGTCCACGTCCACCCCCGCGTCGTGCGCCCGCTGCGCCACCGCCAGCAGCAGCCGGCCCGCCGACTCCGCGGTCAGCTCCTCCGGCAGCCGGTACGGCTCGTCCGGCACCTCGGTGAAGCCCGCCCGGCGCACCCGGGACACCAGCTTCGCCGCGTACGCCAGCGCCGGCAGCCCGGCCGGCACGCCGTCCAGGACGGACTCCCGGTCCGCCTTCTCGGCCGCCTTCAGCTGCTCCCAGTTCGCCTCCACCTCGGCGGCGCCGTCGGCTTCGACGTCCCCGAACACGTGCGGGTGCCGGTACACCAGCTTCTCTACAATGTCCCCGGCCACGTCGTCCACGGTGAACGGCTCGGTCGGGTGCTCCTCGGCGATCCGGGCGTGGAAGAACACCTGCAGCAGGACGTCGCCCAACTCCTCGCGCAGCGCGTCCCGGTCCCCCTCCTCGATCGCCTCGACCAGCTCGTAGGCCTCCTCGACCAGGTACTTCACCAGGCTCTCGTGGGTCTGCTCGGCGTCCCACGGGCAGCCGCCCGGCGAGCGCAGCCGGTCCATCACCGAGGCGAGGTCCAGCAGCCGCGCCCCCGGCAGGTCGTACGAGCCCGGCAGCACCTCGATCTCCGGCACCTCCCCGGCGTGCTCGACCGCGAGACGGGCCAGCGCGTCCGTCAGCCCCGGATCCCCGTCCGGGCCGCCCAGCCACACCGTCGGCCCCGCCCCGACCGGCTGCCCGGTCAGCAACCGCGCCAGCGCCGGGGCCGAACCGGCCGGCACCACCTCGACCACCACCCCGGCCTGCCGCACCGCCGCCACCTGCGGATGCCCCTCGTCCGCCACCAGCACCCGCCCGGCCGACCGCAGGGCCTCCCAGGCCGGCCACGCCAGCAACCCGGGGGCCACCCGGTGGGTGGTGGTCAGCAGGATCAACTTCGCGCCCGCGGCGTTCGTCGGCACACCATTCGTCGTCACACCTCGAACCTACCCGCCCCACCCCACCCCGATCCGACCCACGGACGCACCCGCCGGCTTCCTGCTCCCCGGCCCGGGACGTCGGACCGCCCGAGCGGAACGGCGGCCCCGGGCGGAGCCCGGGACCGCCGTACGTCATCGACCGGCCGGTGCTACTTCTTCGCCCCCGCCAGGTCGTCGAACATGGCCGACAGGAACTCGGTGCACCAGGCCAGCAGTTCCCGCCCGACCAGCGGCTTGCCGCCGATCCGGCCGGTGCTCGGCCGGGGCACCAGCAGCTGCTGGGCCGCCGCCTTGACCTGGCTGCGCGGGTAGAGCCGGTTCAGCCGCAGCTGCTGGGACTCGCGCAGCTCCACCGGGCCGAAGCGGACGTTCGTGCCCTGCAGGGTGATGTCCGAGATCCCGCACCGCCGGGCGTACAGCCGCAGCGCGGCGACCATCAGCAGGTTCTCCACCGGCTCCGGCAGCTTGCCGTAGCGGTCCACGAGTTCGTCCCGGACCTGCTGGACGTCCGCCTCCGAGTTGACCGCCGCGATCGAGCGGTAGGCCTGCAGCCGCAGCCGCTCGCCGGGCGCGTAGTCGTGCGGCACGTGGGCGTCGACCGGCAGCTCGATCTTCACCTCCAGCGGCTCCTCCTCCGGCTCGCCGCCGCCCGCCAGCGACTCGCGGAACTCGGCCACCGCCTCGCCGACCATCCGCATGTAGAGGTCGAAGCCGACCCCCGCGATGTGCCCGGACTGCTCGCCGCCGAGCAGGTTGCCGGCCCCGCGGATCTCCAGGTCCTTCATCGCGACGTACATGCCGGCGCCCATCTCGGTGTGCTGGGCGATGGTGGCCAGCCGCTCGTGGGCGGTCTCGGTGAGCGGCTTCTCCGGCGGGTACAGCATGTACGCGTAGCCGCGCTCGCGCCCGCGCCCGACCCGGCCGCGCAGCTGGTGCAGCTGGGAGAGGCCGAAGGTGTCGCCGCGCTCGACGATCAGGGTGTTGGCGTTGGAGATGTCGATGCCGGACTCCACGATCGTGGTCGACACCAGGACGTCGAACTCCTTCTCCCAGAAGTCGACGACGACCTTCTCCAGCTGGGTCTCCCCCATCTGCCCGTGCGCGGTGGCGATCCGCGCCTCGGGCACCAGGTCCTTGAGCCGGGCGGCCGCCTTGTCGATCGACTCGACCCGGTTGTGGATGTAGAACACCTGGCCCTCGCGCAGGAGTTCGCGCCGGATCGCGGCCGAGATCTGCTTCTCGTCGTACGGCCCGACGAAGGTCAGCACCGGGTGCCGCTCCTCCGGCGGGGTGGTGATGGTGGACATCTCGCGGATGCCGGTGACGGCCATCTCCAGGGTGCGCGGGATCGGCGTCGCGGACATGGTGAGCACGTCCACGTTGGCGCGCAGCTTCTTCAGCTGCTCCTTGTGCTCGACGCCGAAGCGCTGCTCCTCGTCGACGATGACCAGGCCGAGGTCCTTGAACCTGGTCTCGGAGGAGAACAGCCGGTGGGTGCCGATGACGACGTCCACCGAGCCCTCGAACAGCCCCTCCAGGACGGCCTTGGCCTCCGTGTCGGTCTGGAAGCGGGACAGCGCCTTCACGGTGACCGGGAAGTTGGCGTACCGCTCGGCGAAGGTGGAGAAGTGCTGCTGCACCAGCAGCGTGGTCGGCACCAGCACCGCCACCTGCTTGCCGTCCTGCACCGCCTTGAACGCGGCCCGCACCGCGATCTCGGTCTTGCCGTAGCCGACGTCGCCGCAGATCAGCCGGTCCATCGGGACGGACTTCTCCATGTCCGACTTGACCTCGGCGATGGTGGTCAGCTGGTCCGGCGTCTCCGCGTACGGGAAGGCGTCCTCCAGCTCGCGCTGCCACGGGGTGTCCGGGCCGAAGGTGTGGCCGGGCGCGGCCATCCGGGCCGAGTACAGCTTGATCAGGTCGGCGGCGATCTCCTTGACCGCCTTCTTGGCCCGCTGCTTGGTCTTCGCCCAGTCCGCGCCGCCGAGCCGGTGCAGCGTCGGGGCCTCGCCGCCGACGTACTTGGTGACCTGGTCGAGCTGGTCGGTCGGCACGAACAGCCGGTCGCCGGGGTGGCCGCGCTTGGCGGGGGCGTACTCCAGCACCAGGTACTCGCGGGTGGCGCCCTGGACGGTGCGCTGCACCATCTCGACGTACCGGCCGACGCCGTGCGCCTCGTGCACCACGTAGTCGCCGGTCGCCAGGGCCAGCGGGTCGATCGCGTTGCGGCGCCGGGACGGCATCCGGCGCATGTCCTTGGTGGAGGACCTCTGGCCGGACAGGTCGGTCTCGGTGATGACGGTGAGCTTCAGCCCCTCGTCCACGAAGCCGTGCTCGATGGAGCCGCAGGAGACGTAGACGACGTCCCGGGTGGGCGCCTCTCCGAGGTCGGCGACCAGCCGGGCCGGGATGCCCTCGTTGCCGAGCACCTCCGCCAGCCGTGAGGCCGGTCCGTGGCCCTCCGTGACCATGACGACCCGCCAGTCGGCGGCTAGCCGGTCCTTGGCGTCGGCGATCGCCCGGGCGGTGTCGCCCCGGTAGGCCTCGACGGCGTGCATGCCGAGGGTCAGGGTGTTGGCATCGCCGTGCCAATCAGCGGCTCCGTCGCGGGCCAGGATGCCGTCGACCGTGGACTCGCTGGTCGCGAACGGGCTGACGGACCACCAGGCCAGTCCGATCTCGTCGGCGTGCTCGCGCACTTCGGCGAGCGAGCGCAGCGAGGCGGCGGAGACGTCGATGGTCTCCAGGTCGATCGGCAGGTCACCGCCGGCGGCCGCGGCGACCCAGGAGGCGTGCAGGAACTCCTGGCTGGTGGCCACCAGGTCGGCGGCACGGGTCCGCACCCGCTCCGGGTCGCAGACCACCGCGACCGAGCCGAGCGGCAGCACGTCGAGCAGCAGCTCCATGTCGTCGACCAGCACCGGGGCCAGCGACTCCATGCCCTCGACCGCGATGCCCTCGGCGATCTTGTCCAGGATCTCGGCCAACCCGGGCTGCCGGACGGCCAGTTCGGCGGCCCGGGCGCGCACCTCGTCGGTCAGCAGCAGCTCCCGGCAGGGCGGCGCCCACAGGCCGTGCTCGGCGATCTCCAGCGAGCGCTGGTCGGCGACCTTGAAGTAGCGGATCTCCTCGACCTCGTCGCCCCAGAACTCCACCCGCAGCGGATGCTCCTCGGTCGGCGGGAAGACGTCCAGGATGCCGCCGCGGACGGCGAACTCGCCGCGCTTCTCGACCAGTTCGACCCGCGCGTAGGCGGCTGCGGCGAGCCGGCGGGCCACCTCCCCCAGGTCGTGCGACTCACCGCGCCGGACGGCCACCGGCTCCAGCTCGGCCAGCCCCTTGACCTGCGGCTGGAGCACCGACCGGACCGGGGCGACGATCACCTGCACCGGGCCGGCCGCCGGATCGTCCGCCCGCGGGTGGACGATCCGGCGCAGCACGGCCAGCCGGCGGCCGACGGTGTCCGAGCGGGGCGACAGCCGCTCGTGCGGCAGGGTCTCCCAGGCCGGGTACTCGGCGACCGCGTCGGCGGGCAGCAGCGAGCGCAGCGAGGCGGCCAGGTCCTCCGCCTCCCGGCCGGTGGCGGTGACGGCCAGCACCGGGCGGCCCCGGTCGCCGGCGGCCTGCCCGGCCAGTGCGCGGGCCAGCGCGGCGATGGCGAACGGCCGGGCGGCGGGCGGGCCGACCAGGTCCAGGTGGCGGCGGCTGCCGGCCGCGGCTCCGGTGGCGGTGGCCGCCTCGATCGCCTCGGCGAGCGCCGCATCCCGCGCGACGACATCGAGCAGTCCGGTCAGGCTCATCTGCGGTCTCTTCTTCGTCCCGTGGCTGGTGCTGCCTCCGGGCGGCTAGTAGCCCGCCGGGGCAACGCGAACGGCCCGGCGCGCCGAGCGGCCGGGGGTCTCCAGCCTACGCCGCGGCACGGACGGGCACGCGGTCTACGAGCCGGGCGGCGCCGCGCCGCCCGGCGGCCGGACCGGGCGGGGACGAACCGGTGGCCGCGACCTCCGTGCTGTCAGGGACACGACCGCAGACGGAACACCGGACGGGCCGGTGGACGGGGCCGGTGGACGGACCAGGGGACAGACCGGTGGACGGACCGGCCGGACACCGGTCCGGAGGGGCTCCGCCATCCGCCACGAACTGGACATACTCCTGTCACTGGCCGTCCATGGAGATCGCGCACCATGGTGAACGTGCCCGCCGCACCCAACCGTGGGGGATGGCTGTGGCGGCACTGTCGCACCCCCGATGGGGGTCGGAGGTGCGAGGCCGGGCGACCCTGGGTGGGGGCGCCCGCCCAAGCGCCGGGAACCGTGGCGCCCTTTCCTGGAGGGCGCCACGGGTCTCGGCCTCAGCCGTTTCCGCGCCCGCGCGGACGCCGACCGCAACGCGGAGGCCCCGACCGCCCCCAGCGGGAGGCGGTCAGGGCCCAGGGCGCGGAGCTCACCGCGCCGATCGCGGGCGGGAGCCGGCGCTGACGGCTAACGGCGGCGGTAGGACACCGTGTTGGGGGCCGCGTAGCCGGCGCCGTCGTCCACGATGACGATCTTCGGGATGATCCGGGTCTCCTCGGCGCCCTCGGCGCCAGCCGCGTCGGCCACGCCCTCCGCACCGTCCCGCTCGGCCACCGGCTCGGGCGGCGCGGTCGGCTTCGGCGGCACCACGGCCGGGGCCACCGGCCCGGTCGCCACCGGCTCTGCGGCGGCCCTGGCACCGCTCCCGGCGCCGCCGACCACCGGCTGGCGCAGCACCGCCGTGGACTTCTGCTGCCCCGGGGCCTTCACCACCGGTTCGGCGGCCACGGCCACGGCCTTGCGCAGGTTCGGCAGCGGGATCTCCCCGGTGTCCGCCTCCGAGTCGACCGGCACCGCATCGGCCACCGCGTCCGCCGGACCAGCCACCGGACCAGCCACCGGAGCGTCCGGACCGCCCGCCGCGGCGCCGTCCACCGCATCGCCGTCCGTCGCACCGCCGTCCGTCGCACCGCCGTCCACCGGGCCGCCGTCCACCGGGCCGCCGTCCACCGGACCGGCCACCGCCGCATCGGCGGCGGCCTCGGCCGCGGCGAGCCCGGCGAAGTCCGGCGGCTCGATCTGCCCGACCGCCGCACCGGTGAGCGAGGCCAGGGTGGCCTTGATGTGGTCCAGGTGCTGCTGGACGGTCTCCAGCCGGGCGTCGAACGCGCGCTGCTCGCGCTCGCTCTCCGCGTTGATCTTCTCGGCCTCCCGGCGGGCCTGCTCGACCAGCTGGTCGGCCTTGGCCTGGGCGTCGGTCTCCAGCTGCTTGATCCGGTTCAGCACGGTCTCCCGGTGCTGCTCCGCCTCCTTGACCCGGCGCTCGGCCGTCGCGGAGACCTCGGCGTCCTCGGCGTCGGCCTTGGCCTGGGCCTCGGCGAAGGCCTCGTCGGCCTTGCGGCGCTTGGTGGCCAGCTCCGCCTCGGCGTGCTCGCCGGCCTCGGCGGCGGCCACCCGCACCTTGGCGGCGTAGGCGGTGGCCGCGTCCCGGACGGCGCGGCACTCCCGGTCGGCCTCGGAGCGGATGCTCTCGGCCTCGGCGCGGGTGCGCTCCTCGGTGCGGCGGGCGGCCGCGTCGGCCTCGGAGCGGGTGGTGGCGGCGTACTCCTTGGCCGCCTCGTGGAGCGCCTGCCCGGCGTCGTACACCTCGTCACGCAGGTCCTCGGCGAAGCGCTCGGCCTTCTCCTTGACCGCGCGGGCCTCGTTCCGGGCCATGTCGGCCAGTCCGGCGGCCTGCTCGCTGAGCACCTGGTAGTCCGGCTCCGGGGCCTCGTCGGCGGCGCGGCGGACGTCGGCCAGCCTGGTCTCCATCTGCCGGATGCCGGCGCCCAGGACGCTCAGGCGCTCCCAGGCCTCGTCACGTTGTGCGGTCAGGGCGACGAGCGCCCGGTCGACCTGGTCGGGCGCGTAGCCGCGCCGGGCCTGGGTGAAGCCGTACTGGGGGACGGCGTCGCTCATGGGCTCTTCCCCTCGTTTCGCGGGCTGCGGAGCCCATGATCGGACGGAACGAACGAATCCGGAACCGGTTGGAACACCGGGGCCGGATTCGGTCGTCGTGCGGACCGGAATATGTCGAGGACCGGACGAGTAGACCCATCCTCTTGACCTATTTTGCGCAGATCCGGACGAAACCCCAACGAGGCACGGCTGCCGGGGCATGCCGGAGGGGTCGTTCCGGACACCGGAACGACCCCTCCCCACCTGCGAGGATCCGCGACGGTCCGCTACAGCAGACCGTCCCAGAACTGCTCCAGCAGCACGGCCCACCAGGTGTCCGTGTTCTGCAGGGCCGCCGGGTCGATCGCGGCGAGCTCCGCCTGGAAGTCGGTCGTCCAGCGACCGGCCTGCTCCGGCGTCAGCCCGTACCGCAGCCGCCACATCCGGCCCAGCAGGGCCAGCGCGCGGACGAACTCCGGTACACCGCTGTTGACGAACCGCGGCGGCTGGCCGGTTCCGTCGACGTCCACCGCGACCACGTTCGCGGTGCCGTACTGGACGCACAGCTGGCGGCCGTAGTCGTTGCCGAGCACCAGGTAGCCGCCGAAGTCCGGGGCCACCGGCAGGCCGCGCTCGGCGGCCAGCTCGGCGAGGGTCGGGATCGGCCGGCCCTCCTGCGCCTGGGCCCAGAAGAACGGCCCGAAGTCGCGCGGCAGCCCGGCCCACGTCAGGGTCTGCGAGACCGGCTCGGGCACCCCCTGGCGGGAGACCGCGCGCTGCTCGTAGCGGAACAGGTTCTGCCCGAAGGCCGTCCCCACCTCCTGGGCGAGCTGCTGGGGCGGCAGCGGCGGCAGCGCCTGGACCGTCCCCGGCGCGGGCAGCGGGGCCCGGAACGGGCGGACCCGCTGGGCGCCGGAGGCCAGCTGGTGCAGCTCGTCCAGGTGGTCCAGCAGCTCGGCCATGCCGGCCTGCCGGGAGGCGTGGTCGCGGCCGTACGGGGCGGTGTGGGTCAGCCGCACGTTCGGCCAGGAGGCCGCGATCATGCGGTTGCAGTAGCCGCCGGGCAGGTCGCAGGACTCCAGCTCGGTGTACAGCTCCAGCACCTGCTCCGGCGGCACGTTCAGCCGCCGCAGGTCCTGGAGGATCTTCCACTCCGGGTGCGGGGTGCCGGGCTCGCTGCGGTGCAGCAGCTTCTGCTCCGAGCCGTCCGGGCCCCGGTAGCTGAGCGCGGCGAAGTAGCCCGGGCCGACCGCGGGCACCCCCGGCGGCACCGGCGCGCCCTGCGGCGGGCCGGTCACCTGCGCCGGCGGGACGACCCCGGGCGCGGCGCCCGCGTTCGGGTAGCCGTACCCGGCCGCCGGCGTGACCGGGGCCGCCGGACCGCCGGGCGGCGGCGGGACGGCGGGGCCGCCGGACGGCGGGGTGCCGGGGTCCGCCGGGCCGCCGAGCAGCGCCGGGTCGATCGCGCTCGCCAGCTGGGTCGCCTCGTACGCCACTCCGGCGGCGGCCGGGGCGGGCGCCGCCTGCGCGGCCGGGGCGTCACCCGCGCGCAGGCCCGCCGGGGGCGGGGGCGGCGGGGTCGAACCGGCCGCCCGGCCGCCCGGACCGGCGGCGGGCGCGCCGGAGCCCGGGGTCTGCCGCAGCTCGGCGGGCGGGGGCGGCGGCGGGGCCGAACCCGGAGCGCGGCCGAGGCCGCCCTGCGCCGGGGCACCGGCGCCCGGACCGGACGGACCACCGCGCAGCCCAGCGGGCGGAGGCGGCGGGGCCGAACCCGGGCCACGGCCGAGACCACCCTGGGCCGGGGCAGCGCCGGACGGCGGGGCGGCCGGGCCGGGGGCACCGGGCAGACCGGCCAGCCCACCGGGCGAGGCCAGCATGGTGGGCGCCTGCTCCACCGGGGCGCCGGGCGGGGTCGCCGGGGCACCGGGCAGGCCCATCAGGCCGGGCATGGCGTCCGGCGGCGCGAGCAGCGTCGGCGCCGGCTCGGCCACCGGGGCGGGCGCCGGGGCCTGGGCCGGCGGCCCGGCCGGCGGCGCGGTCGGGGGCTGGGTGCTCGGGGGTTGGGTGCTCGGAGGCTGGGTGCCGACCGGCGGGACCGGGGGCATGCCGTAGCCGCCGCTGCCCGGCGGCATCAGCATGGTCGCGGCCTCGGCCCCGGCCGGGGCGGGCGTGTCCGGCAGGTCGGAACCGGAGGTGCGCAGGCCCTCGGGCATCAGCACGGTGGCCGCCTCGGTGCCGACCGGGGCGACCGGCGGCTGCGGGACGGCCGGCGGCACCGGCGCGGCGGCGGGCGGCTGCGGGGCGGCGGCGGGCGGCTGCGGGGCGGCGTACGGATCGTCGCCCGGCGGCGGGGCCAGCATGGTCGGCGCGTCCCCGGCGGGCCGGTCGGAGACCGGCGGCGCGGTCAGCACGGCGGGCGCGGGCGGCACCGGCACCGGCGGCGCGGGCGGCACCTCGGCCGGAGCCGGCGCAGGGGCCGGAGCGACCGGGGCAGGGGCCGGAGCAGGGGCGGCCGCCGGAGCGGCGTTCGCGCCCCCCAGCTTCTCCGCCTCCGCGGCGATCGCCGCCGCCCCCGCCTCCTGCAGCCACTGCGGCGGGCTGAGCAGGAAGGAGGTGGCCTCCACCGGCCCCGGTGCGGGCTTCGCCGCCCCGGCCGGGTTGGCCGCGACCGGCCGCCCGTACACCTCCTCGTACTGCCGGACCACCTCGTTGACGGGCAGCGCGGGCCACAGCGTGCTGGCGCCCGAGTCCCGGGCGATCACCAGCCGTGCCCCGCCCGAGCCCGGTCCGCCGTCGGCGCCGGCGGCCGGGCCGCCCGCCGGGTCCGCGGGCGACACCGCCCAGCAGACGAAGCCGAGGTCGAACTCGCGGACCCGCACCTCGCGCTGCTGCGCGTGCGGCACTCCGCCGTTGATCCACTCCTCGGCGAGTTCCTGCGCCTGCGCGTACGTCACCACGCCCGGTTCACTCCTGTCCCCGTCGTCCCCACTCGTTGCCTCAACGCCGTTCCCGCGGTCATGTCAGTCCACCGCGACGGCCCGGGCGAACCCGCCGTCCACCATCAGCTCCGCGACCGTCTCCAGCTCCGGCGGGCTGCCGGCCAGCCGCAGCAGGAAGTCGTCGAAGTCGTCCCCGCAGGGCAGCAGCAGCCGGGCGCAGCGCTCCTCCGGGGCCTCCGGGCCGCCGGGGTCGCGGGCGTCGTCGTACAGGTGGAACCAGACCGAGCCGGTCCGCTCGCCGCGCACCTTGAGCGCGATGATGCCGCCCTGCGCGTAGGCGATGCCCAGGTAGTCCTTGGTGAGGTGGTCGCGCAGGCACTTGTTGGCGTAGACGACGTCCTCGGTGCCGTACTCCTCGGTGAGGGTCAGGAACGGCTGGTCGAGCAGCATGCCCAGCTCGGTGTCCAGCGCGACCCCGACCGGGCCGCGGCCGCCGCCCAGCTTGAGGAAGGTGCGGTAGGCGCCGGGCAGCCGGTAGCCGAGGCGCTCCTCGGCGCGCTGCACCAGGTCCTCGGAGACGCCGATCGGGTCGCCGCCGTCCTTGGCCAGCGAGAAGTGGACGGGCCGGCGCTCCTGCAGCGGGCGGGTGCCCCGGCGGGAGTGGTCGGCGGGCGAGGTGGCCAGGCCGCCGTGGTGCCGCAGCAGGGCCTTGACCTCGACCGGGACCAGCTCCATCCGGCGCCAGCCGGGGGCGGCCCGGCCGACCGCGTGGTGCCAGGTCCAGCCGGGCGGGGTGGCGACCGCGGTCTCCAGGTCGGCCCAGAGCGGGTGGCCCTGGGTGAACAGCGCCGCGTTGGCCGAGACGTAGTCGGTCAGCCGCAGTTCGTCCACGCCGAAGCCGTCCGGCGGGTCGGCGACCTCGGCCGCCGCGGCGGCGTACGGGCCGAAGTCCGGGTAGCCGGACTCGTCCACCTGGACCCCGGCCGGGTGCCGCTCCGCGCGGACCGGGTCCGGGAAGTGCACCACCTGACCTGCGTACGCCGCGTTCGGTGCGGCGGCGACGCCGGGCCGACCTGTCGTCATCTGGGAGCCCCCACTGGCTGCTGCAAATTGCTCGGTGCGCTTGCTGGGCACCAGCCTAGGGCCTGTCCTCAACCCCCCGTCTGCGGGGCGGACGACGGGCGATCGAGGACAGGTCCGTGCGTCACCCGGCCGACCGGCCCCCCGCACCCAGGGCCCGCCCCAACACCTCCACGACCCGCACCTGCTGGGCCTCCGTGAGGTGGGGGTGCAGCGGCAGGCTGAGCAGTTCGCGGGCGGCCCGTTCGGCGACCGGGAAGGCGCCCTCGCGGTGGCCGAGCGGGCGGAACGCGGGCTGGAGGTGCACCGGGACGGGGTAGTGCACCCCGGCGCCGATCCCGGCGGCGTGCAGCGCGGCGAGCACCGCGTCCCGGCGGCCGCCGGCGATCCGCACCGGGTAGAGGTGGCGGACGTGCTCGTTGCCCGGCGCGGTGGACGGCCGCCGGACGCCCGCCAGGCCCTTGAGCAGTTCGTCGTAGCGGTCCGCGGCGGCCCGGCGGGCGGCGTTCCAGGCGGGCAGCCGGCGCAGTTTGGCCCGCAGCACCACGGCCTGCAGCGCGTCCATCCGGGAGTTGAAGCCGAGCCGCTCGTGCACGTACTTGTCGCGGGCGCCGTGGTCGCCGATCAGCCGTACGGCGGCGGCGAGTTCGTCGTCGTCGGTGAGCACCGCCCCGGCGTCGCCGTAGCCGCCGAGGTTCTTGCCCGGGTAGAAGCTGGTGGCCGCGATCCGCCCGTACGCGCCGCGGCCGTTGCGCCGGGCGCCCTGGGACTGCGCCGCGTCCTCCACCACCGGGCGGTCGCCGGCCAGTTCCAGCAGGGCCTCCATCGGCGCGAACTGGCCGAACAGGTGGACGGGCAGCAGGGCCACCGCGCCGGGCAGGGCGGCGGCGGCCCGTTCGGGGTCGATCAGCAGGTGTTCCGGGTCGACGTCGACCGGCACCGGGCGCAGCCCGGCCCGCTGCACCGCCCCGGCGGTGGCGACGAAGGTGTTGGCGGGCAGCACCACCCCGCCGCCGGGCGGCAGGTCCAGCGCGCGCAGGGCCAGTTCCAGGGCGTCGGTGCCGTTGGCGGCGCCCACGCAGTGCCGGACGCCCGTGAAGGCGGCGTACTCCCGCTCGAAGGCGGCCACTTCGGGGCCCTTGACGAACCACCCGCCGGCCAGCACCCGGTCGAACCCGGCCCGCACCTCGGCCTCGACCTCGGCGTGCGCGGCCGCCAGGTCGACCAGCGGGATCCCGGGGCTCATCGGACGGCCTCCCGGTCGCCGGCGCCCACCGGCACGGTGATGCCGCCGAGTTCGAGGCTGAGCGAGGCGGCCTCCAGGAGTTCCAGCACCCTCACCCCGGCCCGGCCGTCGGTGAGCGGGGCCCGGCCCTCGACGATGGCGGCGGCGAACTCGGCCATCACGTTGCGCAGCGCCTCCTGTTCGACCAGCGCGGGGGCGACCATCTCGCCGACCCGGTAGGAGATCAGCGCCCGGTGCCGGATGGCGTCGGTGAGCTGGTCGGGCGGGGTGAGGTCGACCCCCCGGTCGTGCACGGCCAGCCGGGCCTGCGGGTTGAGGTCGTCCCAGACCAGGGTGCGCCGGGAGCCGCCGATCAGGGTGGTGCGGACCTTCGTCGGGGAGAGCCAGTTGACGTGGCAGTGCGCCAGCGCGCCGTTGCTGAGCCGCACCGTCAGGTAGGCGACGCAGGCGCGGCCGGCCCCGATCGGGTCGGCGCCCTGGGCGGAGACGCCGACCGGCACGACGCCGGGCGGCAGCACGAAGTCCAGGATGGACAGGTCGTGCGGAGCGAGGTCCCACAGCACGTCGACGTCCGGCTGCACCAGGCCGAGGTTGATCCGCACCGAGTCGAAGAACTGGACGTCCCCGATCTCCCCGCCGTGCACCAGCTCGCGGATCCGGCGGACCACCGGGGTGTAGCAGAAGGTGTGGTCGCACATCAGCACCAGCCCGGCGGCCTCGGCCAGTTCGACCAGCTCGGCGGCCTCGGCGGCGGAGGTGGTGATCGGCTTCTCCACCAGCACGTGCTTGCCGGCCTCCAGCGCGGCCCGTACCAGCGGGTAGTGGGCGCCCGCCGGGGTGGCCACCGCGACGGCGTCCACCCGTTCGTCGGCCAGCACCTGCTCGTACCGGCCGCTCGCCCCGACGGTGCTGTACTCCCCCAGCACGGAACGGGCCTTGGCCTCGTCCAGGTCGCACAGCCAGTGCAGCCGCAGCGCCGGGGTGTACTGGGCGTTGCGGACCAGCTTCGGGCCCCAGTAGCCGGCCCCGACCACCGCGAGGCCCACCGGCCGTTCCGGCACCGTCCGGGGCGGCTCGCCCGGGGTGGGCACGTGCCCGCCGGGCGCCTGGTTGGCGGTCTCGGCCGCCCACTGCTTCGACGTCATCGCTGGGGCCCCCTCACGGGGCGGGCGCACCGGCCCTCCCCGGCTCCGGCGCCGGAGCGGGCACGGGCCCGCCCCGACGGCATCAACGTCCGGCGCGGGCAACGGAGTCGGCCCGGCCGGTAGGGCCTGTCCGGCCGGCCGCGGCCCCTTCGGCTCGCTGCCGGAACGGTACCGGCCGGGGCCCGGGGGCGGGGGCGGTTTCGGGAGATCGGGGGACAAGTCGTGACGAGGGTGTGCGGATGCGACCAGGGTGCCGTCAGGATTCGGGTGGGACGGGACCGCGAACCACCACCGACCGCACGGGTGTTCGCCCGGCCCCGCACCCCGGTTGTGCGGTTGTCGGTGTCGAATGACAGGCTTGCCCCGGTCCACCAGGAGCCAACAGGAACCGGACCGCCAGGAACGAGGAGGAGGACACCGCATGACCACCGGTGAGCCGGCGGGCCCGCCCGTGCTGCGCCACCTCCGCGACAGCCTGCTGCCCGCCGTCGCCGCCGCGCTGTCGCTCAAGGGCGGCGAGGTGCACACCCTGGCGGGCGACAAGGCCGACCGGCGCCCGGTCCTGCACCCGCTGGTCGGCGACTTCCTGGACGCCCTGCCGGCCGAGGCCCGGGAGCGGTTCACCGGCCGCTGCCCGGAGGCCGTCCTGCTCTCCCAGTACCTGACCACGGTCGACGGCAGACGCTCCAAGCGCGCCGCCCGCAAGCCGATGAGCCTGCCCGAGGCCCGCAAGGCGCTCAAGGGCTCCCGGATGACCACCCTCCGGATCCGTGAGGAGGGCGACCCGGCACACGGCACCCACGCCCCGCCGTGCCGCTCCTGCGCCCCGATGCTGGAGCACTTCACCGTGCTGAGCGTCGCCGTCGGTCCGCCGGCGCGCTGAGCCGTCCGCACGCCGGGCGCCCGCGCCCGGCCGCCCCCGTACGTCCCTCGTACGTCCCTGTCCCCCAGCCCCGGAGCACGCCCTGAACCCGCCCAGCCCGCCCCCGCCCCCGCCGGCCACCCTCGCCCCGGCCACCTTCGCCCCGGCCGCCGAGCCCCCGGCCGGCGGTGCGCGGACCCGCCCGCGCTTCCCCGCCGAGGTCGCCGCCGAACTCAAGGCGGCCGGCTGGCACCCCGGCCGCTGGCAGATCCGGCAGGCCGAGGAGTGGGCCGACGCCCTGGTCGGGCACGGCGGTCCCGACGGCGTCCCGCACGCGGTGTTCCCGGCGGCCGTGGAGGCCTGGGCCGAGTTCGGCGGCCTCGCCTTCGACCTGTCCGGTCCGGGCCGCCAGCTGGCCCGCACCCCGTTCCTGATCGACCCGATGCGCGGGCTGCACCAGCCGCGCACCCTGTTCGACCTCGGCCGGGCCCTGGGCAGCCGGCTCGCCCCGCTGGGCGAGGAGGCGTACGGGCAGGCGCTGCTGGCGGTCGACGAGGAGGGCCGGGTCTACAGCCTGGACCACACCGGCGAGTGGTTCCTCGGCCACGGCATCGACCAGGCGATCAGCGCGCTGGTCCTGGGCACCGCCCCGGAACGGCTGCGCACCGCCGGGGAGTAGGGCCAAGCCACTGACGGCCGGGCCCACTGACGGCCGGTCAGGCCCGCCCTAGCGGAGCCGGTCCCCCCGGACGGCCAGCCGGGACGGCAGCACCGCCTCCACCCGGAAGCCGCCGTCCGCCTCCGGTCCGGACGAGAAGGTGCCGCCCAGCGCGACCACCCGCTCCCGCATCCCGACCAGCCCGTTGCCCCCGCTGGGCAGCTGCGCCGCGGCCCGCTCCCCGCCCGGGCAGGCGTTCACCACGCTCACCCGCACCCCGTTCGGCGCGTACGCGAGCAGCACCGACACCTGGGCGCCGCCCGCGTGCTTGTGGGCGTTGGTCAGCCCCTCCTGGACGACCCGGTAGGCGGTCTGCTCGGCCTCGCCGGTGAACTCCTGCCGGCTGCCGCTGACCGTCAGGGTGACCGCCATCCCGGCCGCCCGGGACTGGTCCACCAGCCGGGGCAGCCCGGCCAGCGAGTCCGGCTCCGGCTGCCGCTCGTCGTCCATCCGCAGCACACCGAGGATCTCGCGCAGTTCGTTCAGCGCCTGCCGGCCCACCTCGCCCATCAGCCGGGCACTCTGCGCGGCCTTCTCCGGGTCCTTGACGGCTATTCGCTCCAGCGCCCCGGAGTGCACCACCATCAGCGAGACCCGGTGCGCGACCACGTCGTGCATCTCCCGGGCGATCCGGGTGCGCTCCTCCAGCCGGGCCCGGCGGGCGCGCTCCTGGGCCTGTTCGGCCAGCAGGTCGAGTTCGGTCTCCAGGCCGTGGGCGCGGTCCTTGAGCGACTCGATCAGCCGCCGCCGCGCCCCCACGTACAGGCCGGTGACCACCGGCGCGACGGTCAGTCCGACCGCGACCAGCAGCGACAGCAGGACCATGCCCCACAGCGGCGGCCGCTCCCCCAGCGAGTCGTCCGGGGTCATCAGCGACACCGCCATCACCGCGACCGCCTCGGCGAAGGCCAGCCCGGACAGCGCCACCACCCGGCGCCGCCGGGAGGGCCACTCCCAGGTCTCCGCCAGCGTGTACAGCGCGACCACCAGCAGCAGTACGCCGAGCATCCCGGGCAGCACCAGCAGGGTCGCCAGCACCGGGACGGCCGGCCAGCGCCGGCGCACCACCAGCGAGCCGCCGGCCAGCGTTCCGAGCACCGCGATCCCGACCGCGCCCGCGGTGGTCACGTGCATCCGGGCGGACAGGAAGGAGATCGTGCTGGCCGAGCACTCGACCGCGGCCAGCAGCGCCAGGCCGATGTCGAGGAGGGCGCTGCGCCGGCGCCTCCACCACCAGAACGACCGGTCCGGCACGCGCTCCCCAGGCGACTTGCTCATGCCTCACAGATTAAGCGGCAACCCCTTCCCTTCCCCACCGGGATTGCCCGGTACGCCCCCCGAAGCCCCTAAGTGGTCCAGACCACAGGTGGTTTTCGGCAGGCCTGTCCGCCATCCGGCCACCTCGCGGACAGCAACCGCCCCGACACCTATGCTGGTCGCGTCGGACAGCGCGGTCCGCACGCGTCACACCCGCCACACTGCGCGTGGACCTGTGACGATGAGCCGTTGCCGAACCCCACCACCACAGGGAGCCAGCTGTGACCGCTCCGGTCCCCGCCCCGGCGGACAGCCCCACCGCCATCGCCGACAATGCCGCCCTGCGCGCGGACATCCGCCGCCTCGGCGACCTGCTCGGCGAGACGCTGGTCCGCCAGGAGGGCCCCCAACTGCTGGGCCTGGTCGAACAGGTGCGGCTGCTCAGCCGCACCGACGGCGAGGCCACCGCCGAACTCCTCTCCGACATCGACCTGGAGACGGCCGCCAAGCTGGTCCGGGCCTTCTCCACCTACTTCCACCTCGCCAACGTCACCGAGCAGGTGCACCGCGGCCGGGAGTTCGCCACCCGCCGCGCCCGCGAGGGCTCGCTGCTCGCCCAGACCGCCGACCAGCTCGCCGAGGCCGACCCCAAGCACCTCCAGGACACCCTGGCCCACCTCGCGGTCCGCCCGGTCTTCACCGCCCACCCCACCGAGGCCGCCCGCCGCAGCGTGCTCAACAAGCTGCGCCGGATCGGCGAACTCCTCGACCGCATCCACCGCGAGGAGCTCGCCTCCGGCCTGGTCGCCGCCGACCCGGCCCGCACCAGCAGCGCCAAGCGCTCCGCCGACCGCCGCCTCGCCGAGGTCATCGACCTGCTCTGGCAGACCGACGAACTGCGCATCGCCCGCCCCGAGCCCACCGACGAGGCCCGCAACGCCGTCTACTACCTGGACGAGCTCTACCGCGAGGCCGTCCCCGAGGTGCTGGAGGAGCTGCACGAGGAACTCGCCCGGGTCGGCCTGAACCTGCCCGACGGCGTGCGCCCGCTCACCTTCGGCACCTGGATCGGCGGCGACCGCGACGGCAACCCGAACGTCACCCCGCGGGTCACCTGGGACGTCCTCAACCTCCAGCACGAGTACGGCATCAAGGACGCCCTCGCCGCGATCGACGACCTGCGCAACACCCTCTCCACCTCCGAGCGGCTGGCCGGCGCCTCGGTCGAACTGCTCGCCTCGCTCAACACCGACCTGCACCGGCTCCCCGAACTCAGCCCCCGCTACAAGCGGATGAACGCCGAGGAGCCGTACCGCCTCAAGGCCACCTGCATCCGGCTCAAGCTGGAGAACACCCGCGAGCGCCTGGCCGGCGGCACCCCGCACGTCGAGGGCCGCGACTACGTCGGCACCCGCGAACTGATCGCCGACCTGCGGCTGATCCAGGACTCGCTGCGCTCCCACCGCGGCGAGCTGATCGCCGACGGCCGGCTGGCCCGCGCCATCCGCACCATCGAGGCCTTCGGCCTCCAACTCGCCACCATGGACGTGCGCGAGCACGCCGAGGCCCACCACCACGCCCTCGGCCAGCTCTTCGACCGCCTCGGCGAGGAGGCCTGGCGCTACGCCGACATGCCCCGCGAGTACCGGCAGAAGCTGCTCGCCAAGGAGCTGCGCTCGCGCCGCCCGCTCGCCCCCACCCCGGCCCCGCTGGACGAGGCCGGCACCAAGACCCTCGGCGTCTTCAACACCATCCGCGAGGGCTTCGAGCGCTTCGGCGACGAGATCGTCGAGAGCTACATCATCTCGATGTGCCAGGGCGCCGACGACGTCTTCGCGGCCACCGTGCTGGCCCGCGAGGCCGGCCTGATCGACCTGCACGCCGGGATCGCCAAGATCGGCATCGTGCCGCTGCTGGAGACCACCGAGGAACTCCAGCAGGCCGACCGCATCATGGACGAGATGCTCTCCGACCCCTCGTACCGGCTGCTGGTCGCGCTGCGCGGGGACGTCCAGGAGGTCATGCTCGGCTACTCCGACTCCTCCAAGTTCGGCGGCATCACCACCTCCCAGTGGGAGATCCACCGCGCCCAGCGCCGACTGCGCGACGTCGCCCACCGCTACGGCATCCGGCTGCGCCTGTTCCACGGCCGCGGCGGCACCGTCGGCCGCGGCGGCGGCCCCTCGCACGAGGCCATCCTGGCCCAGCCCTGGGGCACCCTGGAGGGCGAGATCAAGGTGACCGAGCAGGGCGAGGTCATCTCCGACAAGTACCTGCTCCCCTCCCTCGCCCGGGAGAACCTGGAGCTGACCATCTCCGCCACCCTCGCCGCCTCCGCGCTGCACACCGCCCCGCGCCAGGCCCCCGAGGAACTGGCCCGCTGGGACGCCGCGATGGACCGGGTCTCCGAGGCCGCCCACACCTCCTACCGCGCCCTGGTCGACCAGGAGGACCTGCCGAAGTACTTCTTCGCCTCCACCCCGGTCGACCAGCTCGCCTCGCTGCACCTGGGCTCCCGCCCGTCCCGCCGCCCCGACTCCGGCGCCGGGCTGGACGGCCTGCGGGCCATCCCGTGGGTGTTCGGCTGGACCCAGTCCCGCCAGATCGTCCCCGGCTGGTACGGCGTCGGCTCCGGCCTCGCCGCCGCCCGCGCGGCCGGCCTGGGCGACGTGCTGGACGAGATGTACGGCCAGTGGCACTTCTTCCGCAACTTCCTGTCCAACGTCGCCATGACGCTGGCCAAGACCGACCTGCGGATCGCCCGCCACTACGTCGAGCAGCTGGTGCCCGGCGAGCTGCGGCACATCTTCGACCAGATCGTCACCGAGCACGAGCTCACCCTGCGCGAGGTGCTCCGGCTCACCGGCGAGAGCGAACTGCTGGAGCACAACCCGGTGCTGAAGCAGACCTTCACCGTCCGCGACGCCTACCTCGACCCGATCTCCTACCTCCAGGTCGCGCTGCTGCGCCGCCAGCGCGAGGAGGTCGCCGCCGGCCGCCCGGAGGACCCGCTGCGCGCCCGCGCCCTGCTGCTCACCGTCAACGGCGTCGCCGCCGGCCTGCGCAACACCGGCTGACCGCCGCCCGGACACGCGTCGGGGCCGGTGCTCTCCACGAGCACCGGCCCCTCGCCGTAGGTCCCTACTCCGCGGGCTCGCCCGCGCGCCGGCGCTTCAGCCACAGCGCCGCGCCGCCGGCCGCGACCACCAGGCCGCCGCCGACCGCCAGCAGCCCCGCGTCCGGGCCGACCGACTCACCGAGCACCGGGGCGAACTGGGCCGCCGCGGGCTCCGGCGAGACCACCGGATCCGGCTCGGCCACCGGTTCGGCGTGCGCCACCGCACCGCCGGACAGCAGCACCCCGGCCGCCCCCAGCGCACCGGCGGTGCCCATCCGTCGTCCGAGCTGCTTCAGCCGGACCACCCGGAGCCGCCGAAGTCGGCGGACCGGACGCAATCTGCGCATCGAGAACTCCCCAGGACCCGTTCGCCTACCGGGCCGACGCTATCCGATCCCGCACAGGCTTCTCACACGGATTCAGGTTTGCCGGGCAAGCGTTGTACGACTGTTGTGTACCCGGCACAGCGTGCACATGACGCCGCGTCAGGAGTTGTACGAACCCTGCGCCCGCTCCAGCCCCTCGGACAGCAGCGCCTCCACCGCGTCCGCCGAGCGGTCCACGAACCAGTCCAGTTCCTTGCGCTCGGTCGAGGAGAAGTCCTTCAGCACGAAGTCCGCGACCTCCATCCGGCCCGGCGGCCGGCCGATCCCGCAGCGCACCCGGTGGTAGTCCGGGCCGAGCGACTTGGTGATCGACTTCAGCCCGTTGTGACCGTTGTCGCCGCCGCCCAGCTTCAGCCGCAGCGCCGCGTAGTCGATGTCCAGCTCGTCGTGGACGGCGATCAGCGCCGAGGCGGGCGCCTTGTAGAAGTCCCGCAGCGCCGTCACCGGCCCGCCGGAGAGGTTCATGAAGGACTGCGGCTTGGCCAGCACCACCCGCTTGCCCGCCAGCCGTCCCTCGGCCACCTGGGCCCGGCTCTTGTGCGCCTTGAACTTGGCGCCCATCCGCTGCGCCAGCAGGTCCACCACCATGAAGCCGATGTTGTGCCGGTTGCGGGCGTACTGCTCGCCCGGGTTGCCCAGCCCCACCACCAGCCAGGGGCCGTCGTACTCGTCCGCCATCCTCTTCCTCCTTCGCGCTCGACGTCATCATCCCGGACACACCGCTGCCCCGGCCGCTCCAGGGGAGCGACCGGGGCAGCGGTCAAAAGCTCAGACGCGGGAGGCTCAGGCCTCGGCGCCCTCGGCCTCGGCGGCCTCGGCCTCGGCCGGGGCGGCCTGGGCGGCGATGACCTGCAGCACGACGGCGTCGCCGTCGACGGCCAGCGTGGTGCCGGCCGGCAGGACGATGTCCTTGGCGAGGATGGAGGCGCCGGCCTCCAGGCCCTCGATCGAGACGGTGACGGCCTCGGGCAGGTGGGTGGCCTCGGCCTCGATCGGCAGGGCCTGCAGGACGTGCTCCAGCAGGTTGCCGCCGGCGGCCAGCTCGCCCTCGGTGTGGACCGGAACCTCGACGCTGACCTTCTCGCCACGCTTGACCAGCAGCAGGTCGACGTGCTCGATGGTGCGCTTGATGGCCTCGCGCTGGACGGCCTTCGGCAGGACGTACTCGTCCTTGCCCTCGATCGGAACGACCAGCAGGGCGTTCGGAGTCTTGAGGGCCATCATCAGGTCGTGGCCGGGCAGGTTCAGGTGAACCGGGGTGTGACCGTGGCCGTAGACGACACCGGGGACGAAGCCGGCGCGGCGGGCGCGACGGGCGGCACCCTTGCCGAACTCGGTACGGGTCTCAGCGGCAAGGCGGATCTCGGACACGACTGCACTCCTCGTGAAGACTGGCGCGGGGGTGCAGGCAACGCGAAAAACCGCCGGGCCACACCCTCAGTACGTTCGGGGGTCACTCGGCGGCAACGAACTCTGCCGACGGACGGGATCCGCCACCGGCAGCGCGTCGATCACGGTGTCGGTGTCCGTCGAGCGGGCACACGGCATCCCTCGCCGAGCAGTTTCACGAGTCTAACCGCACCGGCCCCCTCCCGCGAAATCGGCCCCCGGCGGCCGAACGGCGGGCGGCCCCGGACCGACGTCGGTCCGGGGCCGCCCGCGTGGGGCTTCGTCAGTGCACGCCCTCGAAGAGGCTGGTGACCGAGCCCTCCTCGAACACCTCGCGGATCGCGGCGGCGATCGACGGGGCGATGGAGAGGGTGGTGATCTTGTCGAGCTGGAGCTCCGCCGGGGTGGGCAGGGTGTTGGTGAACACGAACTCGCTCACCCGGGAGTTCTTCAGCCGGTCCGCGGCCGGGCCGGAGAGCACGCCGTGGGTGGCGGCCACCACGACGTCCGCGGCGCCGTTCTCGAACAGCGCGTCGGCGGCGGCGCAGATGGTGCCGGCGGTGTCGATCATGTCGTCGACCAGGACGCAGACCCGGTCCTTGACGTCACCGACGACGTCGGCCGACAGGATGGTGTTGGCCCGGGTGATGTCGCGGCGCTTGTGGATGATCGCCAGCGGGGCGTCCAGCCGGTCGCACCACTGGTCGGCGACCTTGACCCGGCCGGCGTCCGGCGAGACGACGGTCAGCTTGTCGCGGTCGACCTTCCCGCCGATGTAGTCGGCCAGCAGCGGCAGCGCGAACAGGTGGTCCACCGGGCCGTCGAAGAAGCCCTGGATCTGCGCGGTGTGCAGGTCGACGGCCATCAGCCGGTCGGCGCCGGCCTGGCGCAGCAGGTCGGCGATCAGCCGGGCCGAGATGGGCTCGCGGCCGAGGTGCTTCTTGTCCTGGCGGGCGTACCCGTAGAACGGCAGGATCGCGGTGATGCTCTTGGCGGAGGCCCGCTTGAGAGCGTCGATCATGATCAGCTGTTCCATGATCCACTGGTTGATGGGAGCCGTGTGGCTCTGCATCACGAAGCAGTCCGCGCCGCGCGCCGACTCCAGGAAGCGGACGTAGATCTCGCCGTTGGCGAAGTCCAGGGCCTTGGTCGGGACCAGCTCGGTCCCCAGCGCCTCGGCAACCTCCTTCGCCAGCTCCGGGTGGGCACGGCCGGAGAAGAGCTTGAGCTTCTTCTCACCCGACGTCGTGATCCCGCTCACTGCACCGTCTCCTCGCGTTGCGGACGCTGAACCCCGTTCCCGACGAGGGCAGGCGCAGCCCGCACTCACGGAGGATCGGGGAATTGTCGGTACGCCTGGACACGGGCGGAAAGCCCAGTGGCGCACGTATGTCCCCCAGGTTACGCGCCCGCGCAGAAACCGTCCGCCCCGGGGACCGGCCGACCGGCCCCCGGCGGGAGCGTCAGGCCTGCGCGGCGCCGTCCGCCGCGGCCTTGGCGGCCTGCGCGGAGGTGCTCCCGGGGCGCTTGCGCTCCACCCAGCCCTCGATGTTGCGCTGCTGCGCGCGGCTCACGCCGAGTGCGCCGGGCGGAACGTCGGTGGTGATGACCGAACCCGCGCCGGTGTACGCGCCGTCGCCGACGGTGACCGGGGCGATGAACATGTTGTCCGAGCCGGTGCGGCAGTGCGCGCCGATGACCGTGCGGTGCTTGTTGACCCCGTCGTAGTTCACGGTGACCGAGGCCGCGCCGACGTTGCTGCCCTCACCGATGGTGGCGTCGCCGATGTAGGAGAGGTGCGGCACCTTGGCGCCCTCGCCCAGCTCGGAGTTCTTCACCTCGACGTAGGTGCCGACCTTCGCCTTGCGGGCCAGCTTGGCCCCCGGCCGCAGGTAGGCGTACGGGCCGGTGGCGGCCAGCTCGCCGATCTCGGCGCGGTCGGCCGTGGTGTTGCTCACCCGGGCGCCGGCGCCGACCAGGGTGTCCCTGAGGGTGGAGTTCGGGCCGACCTCGCAGTCCTCGCCGAGGTGGGTGGCGCCCTGCAGCTGGGTGTTCGGCAGCACGACGGCGTCCGGCTCGTACGTCACCTGGACGTCGATCCAGGTGGTCGCCGGGTCGACCACGGTGACGCCCGCGCGCATCGCCCGCTCCAGCAGGCGGTCGTTCAGCAGCCGGCGGGCCTGCGCCAGCTGGACCCGGTCGTTGATGCCCAGGATGTCCCGGTGGTCCTCGGCGACCACGGCGCCGACCCGGTGCCCGGCCTTGCGCAGGATCTCCAGGGTGTCGGTCAGGTACTCCTCGCCCTGCGAGTTGTCCGTGGTGAGCTCGGCCAGCGCCTCGGTGAGCAGCTTGGCGTCGAAGGCGAAGACGCCCGAGTTGATCTCGGCGATCGCGCGCTGGGTGTCGGTGGCGTCCCGCTCCTCGACGATCGCGGCGACGGTGCCGTCCTCGTCGCGCAGGATCCGGCCGTAGCCGAAGGGCTCGGGGACGACGGCGGTCAGCACGGTGACGCCGTTCTGCTGCGCCTCGTGCGAGCGCGCCAGCCGGCGCAGGGTGTCCCCGGTCAGCAGCGGCGAGTCCCCGGCGGTGACGATCACCGTGCCGTCCAGCGTCACTCCGTCGGCGGCCAGCACCTCCAGCGCGGTGCGCACCGCGTGGCCGGTGCCGTTCTGCTGCTCCTGCACCACCGGGCGGGCGGCCGGGTAGTGCGCCGCCAGGTGCTCCTCGACCTGCTCGCGCTGGTGGCCGACCACCACGACGAGCTGGCCGGGCGTCAGTTCTCCGGCCGCCGAGACCGCGTGACCCACCAGCGAGCGCCCGCACACCTCGTGCAGCACCTTGGGCAGCTTGTTCGACTTCATCCGGGTCCCGCCACCGGCGGCGAGCACGACAACGGCGGCAAGCGAATTGGCACCCATGCGGGGAGGCTCCTCAGTAGGTTCACAGAGAGGGCAGAGCAGGCCAGAACGCGGATCCGCACATGTGCTCTGGCAGTTCGAGGATAGTGCGAGCCCGCGGGCCGGAATGCCAGCAGCCCGGCTCGCGCATGCCTGCCCGCGGCCTTACTCAGTGCTCCCGGAGGAGGATTCGAACCCCCATAAGCTGGACCAAAACCAGCTGTCCTGCCCTTAGACGATCCGGGACCGGAGCTCCCGCCGCCGGAGGGCCGGCGGCGCGCTGGGCCAAGACTACGGGGTAGCGCGCTTCACATCTACCACCTGTGCCGACCGCCCCGGCCGCCGGATCCCTTGACCGGGGCGGCCCCCGGTTCATCCATCCAGTCGGGTGAATTCACTCAAGCGCCGCGCGGCGGTGTGTTCCCGCGGACACGGAGCGCAACCTACGATGCCGTAGGTTACGCCAACGTAGGTCCGCTCTGTCCCGCTCCGGGACGCCGCGAAGGGACGCCCATGACCATCCAGGCCGGCGAGGCGCGCGCGGGGTCCGCCGCGCACCCCGATCCCTCCTCCGATCCCTCCGCCGACGCCGCGACCCGGCTGTCCGCCACCCGCGGCGGGGAGAAGCAGGGTCTCGCCGAGCGGATCGCGCTCGCCCTGTTCATCCTCCTGCCGTTCACCGCGCTGGTCGCCGCCGTACCGGTGGCCTGGGGGTGGGGACTGGGGTGGACGGACGTGGCGGTCACCGTCGCCATGTACTTCCTCACCTGTCACGGCATCACCGTCGGCTACCACCGCTACTTCACCCACGGCGCCTTCAAGGCCTCCCGCCCGATGCGGCTGGCGCTGGCCGTAGTCGGCAGCCTCGCCGTCGAGGGCCCGCTGGTGCGCTGGGTGGCCGACCACCGCAAGCACCACCGGTTCAGCGACAAGGACGGCGACCCGCACTCGCCCTGGCGCTACGGGGAGAGCGTCCCGGCCCTGATCAAGGGCCTGTGGTGGGCCCACATGGGCTGGATGTTCGACGAGGAGCAGACCCCCCAGCTCAAGTACGCCCCGGACCTGATCGGCGACCCGGCGATGCGGCGGATCTCCCGGCTGTTCTGGCTCTGGACCACCATCTCGCTGCTGCTGCCCGCGCTGGTCGGCGGCCTGGTGAGCCTCTCCTGGGAGGGCGCGCTGTCCGCCTTCTTCTGGGGCTCGCTGGTCCGGGTCGCGCTGCTGCACCACGTCACCTGGTCGATCAACTCGATCTGCCACGCCGTCGGCCGGCGCCCGTTCCGCTCCCGGGACCGCTCCGGCAACGTCTGGTGGCTCGCGGTGCTCTCCTGCGGCGAGTCCTGGCACAACCTGCACCACGCCGACCCGACCGCGGCCCGGCACGGGGTGCTGCGCGGGCAGATCGACTCCTCGGCCCGGCTGATCCGCTGGTTCGAGCTGGCCGGCTGGGTCCGGGACGTCCGCTGGCCGGACGCGGAGCGGATCGCCGCCCGCCGCGCCGCATGAGGCGGCGCTTCCAGCATGATGTAGGGGTGAACGGGAGCAGCGCAGACAGCACAGGCGGTCACCACAGCACGCGGACGGACCCGGCGCCCGGAACGGCGCCGGCCCGTCCGCGGGCCGCTGCGGCGCCGGGCGCGGCCCCCGCCGGCGGTGCCCCCCACGGCGCGGCCGACCAGGCCGCCGACGGGCCCGCGACAGCGGCGGCCCCGCGCCGCCGGGGCGGCCGGGTCCGGATGACCGGCAAGCAGCGCCGGGAGCAGCTGCTGGAGATCGGCCGGACGGTCTTCGCCGAGCGCGGCTACGACGGCACCTCGGTGGAGGAGATCGCCGAGCGCGCCGGGGTGTCCAAGCCCGTGGTGTACGAGCACTTCGGGGGCAAGGAGGGGCTGTACGCGGTGGTGGTGGACCGCGAGATGCAGCTGCTGCTGGACATGGTGACCGGGGCGCTCACCGGCGGGCACTCGCGCGAGCTGCTGGAGCAGGCCGCGTTCGCGCTGATGGACTACATCGACACCTCGACGGACGGCTTCCGGATCCTGGTCCGGGACTCCCCGGTGGCCCAGTCGACCGGCACCTTCGCCTCGCTGATCAGCGACATCGCGACCCAGGTCGAGGACATCCTGGGCCTGGAGTTCAAGTCCCGGGGCTTCGACGCCCGGCTGGCCCCGATGTACTCCCAGATGCTGGTCGGCATGGTCGCGCTGACCGGCCAGTGGTGGCTGGAGGTCCGCAAGCCGGACAAGGCGACGGTGGCGGCGCACCTGGTGAACCTGGCCTGGCACGGCCTGGAGGGCCTGGAGCGGCACCCGAGGCTGGTCGGCGACCGCCTGGCCTGACCCGCCGGGTGCCGCCCGGGCCGCCGACTCGCCCGACTCCACGGCCCACCGCTCGACCCGATGGCCCACCGCTCGACCCCGACGGCTACCGCTTGACCCCGACGGCGAAGATCCGCCGGAACGGGAAGACCGTCCCGTACGGCCCGGCCGGGTAGGCCTCGCGCAGCAGCCGCCCGTACTCGGCGAGGAAGGCGGCCCGCTCGGCCGGATCGGTGAGCCGGCCGAGGACGGGGCGCAGCGCGGTGCCCTTGACCCACTCCAGCACCGGGTCCGGCCCGGGCAGCAGCGTGCTGTAGGTGGTCTCCCAGACGTCGACGGCGCAGCCGGCCCCGGCGAGGGCGTCCAGGTACCGCTCGGGCCGGTGGACGCCGCTGCGGACCGCCTCGGTGCCGAGCGCGTCGCGCCAGCGGGGGCTGCGGCGCAGGTCGGCGAGGAGGGTGTGGCTGGGGGCCTCGAAGTTGCCGGGCACCTGGAAGGCGACCACCCCGCCGGGCTTGAGGGCCTCCGCCCAGCGCGGCAGCACCGCGAGGTGTCCGGCCACCCACTGGAGGGTGGCGTTGGAGGCGATCAGGTCGGGCGCGGCCGGGGCCGGGTCGTAGTGGCCGGCGTCGGCGAGCAGGTAGTCGGCGCTGGGCTCGCCCTCGGTGCGGGCGGTCTCCAGCATCGGGGCGGAGTTGTCGACGCCGGTGATCCGGGCCTGCGGCCAGCGTTCGCGCAGTACGGCGGTGGAGTTGCCGGGGCCGCAGCCGATGTCGAGGATCGTCGCGGCGGGTTCGTTCGGCAGGGCGGGGACGCGGGCGAGCAGGTCGCGCAGCGGGCGGGTGCGTTCGTCGGCGAAGCGCAGGTACTGCGCCGGGTCCCAGACGGGGCTGGTCATGGTTCACCTCGCAGGTATCTCGACATCAAGATATCTCCGAAAGCCTCGCTGGCACATTTCTCGATGTCAAGAGACTTCACATCGACACATCCACCGATACACTGATCGTCATGGAGGACGAGGTCGACAGGCTGGTCGCAGCATGGCGCCGGGAGCGCCCCGACCTCGACGTGGAGCCGCTGGAGGTGCTCAGCCGGGTCAGCCGGCTCGCCCGCCACCTCGACCGCGCCCGCCGCACCGCCTTCGCCGAGCACGGCCTGGAGCCCTGGGAGTTCGACGTCCTGACCGCCCTGCGGCGGGCCGGCTCCCCGTACCAGCTCTCCCCCGGGCAACTGCTCACCCAGACCCTGGTCACCTCCGGCACCATGACCAACCGGATCGACCGCCTCACCGGCAAGGGCCTGGTCAAGCGGCTGCCCGACCCCGACGACCGGCGCGGCGTGCTCGTCCGGCTCACCGACGACGGCCGCGACCGCGCCGACCAGGCGCTGGCCGGCCTGCTGGCGCACGAACGCGAACTGCTGGCCCAGCTCAGCTCCGGCCAGCAGGGCGAACTCGCCGCCCTGCTGCGGCTGCTGGTCGCCCCCTTCGACAACATCCCGGGCTGAAACCGGACTCCGGCGGCTACGGCGCGGAGGCGATCGACGGCGGTACGACCGGCTCCGCCGGACTGACCCCGGCCCGGCGGGCCACCGCGACGGCGGCCAGCGTGGAGTGCACCCCCAACTTCCCCAGCACGTTCTGCATGTGGGTGCGGACGGTGTGCGGCGACAGGTACAGCCGCTCCGCCACCGCCTGCCGGCCCAGACCCGCCACCATGCAGCGCAGGATCTGCTTCTCCCGCGGGGTCAGGGTGTCGACCAGCCGCTCGCTCTCGGTGCGGTCCCGCCGGGCGGTGGTGAGCTCCCGGATCACCCCGGTGAGCAGCGCGGGCGGCAGGTGCGTCTCGTCCCGCAGCACCCCCCGCACCACCGCGAGCAGCCGGGCCAGCGAACTCTCCTTCGCCACCCAGCCGGTGGCGCCCGCGTGCAGCGCCCGGGCCGCGCGGTGCGGGTCGTCGGCGGTGGCCAGCACCACCGCGCGCAGCCCCGGGTGGGCCCGGCGGAGCCGGCCGAGCAGGGTGATCCCGTCCGGCGGCGGGGCGGCGGGGCGGAGCTGCTCGGCGCGCAGTGGGTCAGGGCGCGGCTGGTCGGCGCGCAGTGCGTCGGGGCGCGGCTGGTCAGGGCGCAGTGCGTCGGGGCGCAGCTGGTCATGGCGCAGTGGGTCATGACGCGACTGGTCCGCCGGTCGGGTGGCGGGCCCGGGCGGCACGGGTGCGGCGCCCGGGCGTCGCGGCGGCGGCACCGCCATGGCCTGCCGGCGGGCCTCCTCGGCCGCCTCGCCCGCGGGCCGCCCGCGCAGGCCCGCTCCGCCCGCCTCGGTGCCCAGGTCGGCGTCGACCAGCACCACGTCGTAGGCCCGCCCCTCGGCGGCGGCCCGCTCCAGCGCCCGCTCGGCGGCGGCCGCGCTGCCGGCCGCGCCCACCTCCACGTCGGGCTCGGCGGCGAGGGCCGCGGCCAGCGCCTCGGCGAAGATCCGGTGGCCGTCGACCACCAGGACCCGGATCCGCCCCATCGTCACTACCCCCTGCTCAGAGCGCCCGAGCCCGGGAGGCGGGGACCGGTACGGCGTCCGCGTTCCGGACCCGCCGCTCCGCCCGCCCACCGGTGGCCGGTGAAGCCGAAAGGGCGCCGGCCCCCACCGGTACCGCACTCAGCGTACGGGCCGGGAAACGCCCCCGTGGCGGTTCGGTGAAGTTTCGTCAGGAGGTGTGCGAGCGGCCGGACTTGTCCGGTCGGGCCGCCCCCGGGGGTGCCGTACGCGCCCCCGGGGCAGCCCGGTCGACCGGCTCGTCCGGGCCGTCGGCGGTTACTTCGCGCTCTTCTCCAGGGCGAACTTCCAGGCGTCGGCGACGATGTCGTCCAGGTTCGGCCGGCGCGGCGTCCAGCCCAGCTCCTGGTGGGCCCGCTCGGCGGAGGCCACCAGCACCGCCGGGTCGCCCGCCCGGCGGCCGACGACCTGCACCGGGATCTCCCGGCCGGTGACGCGCTTGACCGACTCGATCACCTCGCGGACCGAGAAGCCGCTGCCGTTGCCCAGGTTGCAGATCAGGTGCTCGCCCGGCTTGGCGGCGTCCAGCGCCAGCAGGTGCGCGTCGGCCAGGTCGGCGACGTGGATGTAGTCGCGGATGCAGGTGCCGTCCGGGGTCGGGTAGTCCTCGCCGAACACCGCGATGTGCGGACGCTGCCCGAGCGCGGCCTGGAAGACCAGCGGGATCAGGTGCGACTCGGGGTCGTGGCGCTCGCCGTAGGCGCCGTACGCGCCGGCCACGTTGAAGTAGCGCAGCGAGACGGCGGCCAGGCCGTGGGCGACGGCCTCGCTGGTGATCATGTGGTCCATGGCGAGCTTGCTGGCGCCGTAGGTGTTGGTCGGCGAGGTCCGGGCGGTCTCGGCGATCGGCACGACCTCCGGCTCGCCGTACACGGCGGCGGTGGAGGAGAACACCAGCTTGCGCACGCCCGCCGTACGCATCGCGGTGATCAGCTCCAGCGAGCCGGCCACGTTGTTGCGCCAGTACTTCTCCGGGTCCACGACCGACTCGCCGACCTGCGAGGAGGCGGCGAAGTGCAGCACGCCGTCGAAGGAGCCGTCCAGCACCCGGCCGGCCTCCTGGATCCGGCCCTCGACGAACTCGGCACCCGCCGGGACGCCCTCGCGGAAGCCGGTGGAGAGGTCGTCCAGGACGGTCACCTGGTGACCCGCCTCCAGCAGGTGGGCGGCCACCACGCTGCCGACGTAGCCGGCGCCACCCGTGACCAGGTACTTACTCATGATGAGACCTCCAGCGGGCGATGGTCCGCCCGCTCGGCGGGGCCATCGACGGAATGCGTGCGTACGACTGGGGTCAATTGTCCCTGTCCGACGGGGTGCTCGGGACCACCCGGGTGGTCGCCCGGGCGCATTCTCACCCACTCCTCAGGCGGCCCGGCCGGTTGTTCTCCGGCTGTTCTCCGGCTGCCCTCCGGCCGTTCCGGGTCATCGTTCCGGGTCACCGTTCCGGGGGTGGCCGTGCCCAGCCGTCGCAGGTGGGCCGTGCTCGGCCGCCTCGGGTGGACCGTGCTCAGTCGCCTCGGGTGGACCGTGCTCAGCCGCCGGCCAGCCGCTCCAGCAGACCGGTGCGCGCGGCCACCGCGGCCGCCTCCAACCGGGTCCGGGCGCCGAGCTTCATCAGCACCCGCTGGACGTGGGTCCGGGCGGTGCTCGCGGCGATCCGCATCCCGGCGGCGATCGCCGCGGTGTCCTCGCCGTCCGCGATCCGGGCCAGCACCTGCACCTCACGGCGGGTCAGCAGCCGCAGCAGCCGGACCGCCTCGTCGTCCGGTTCGGCCACCGGGCGCAGCAGCTGGTCGAAGGCGCCGCGGAGCACGTCCACCGTCACCGCGGCCTCGCCCGCCCGGGCCCGTCCGATCGCCCGCTCGACCACCTCGATCCGCTCGTCGCTGGGCACGTAGCCCGCCGCCCCGGCCGCGAACGCGCAGGCCACCCCCCGGAGTTCACCGACCGGCCCGAGCACGATCACGGCCACCTCGGGGCGCTCCCGGCGGATCCGGCGCAGCCCGTCGAAGGCCCCCGGCTCCCCCGGCGCGGCCACCCCCAGCAGGCACACCTCGGGCCGCCGCCCGGCGACCAGGTCGGCGGCGACCCCGGCCGGCGAACCGACCGCGAGCACCCGGTGGCCGCGCAGCTGCAGCGCGGTGGCCAGCGCCTCGGCCAGCAGCCGGTGGTCGTCGACAACCACGAGTCGAACGCCCATGACGCCCTCCCGGTCGGGGTCCGGCTCGCGCCCGCACCCCTCGGGCGGGCGGCCGATGACGCACCATCACAACGCATTCCGTACCCGACCCGCTAGGCCACCGTGTGCCGCCGGACCAGGTGCGGGAACGCGAAAGACCCCCGCCGTGAGGCGGGGGTCTTTCAGTTGAGCCCCCATGCGGAATCGAACCGCAGACCTTCTCCTTACCATGGAGACGCTCTACCGACTGAGCTATAGGGGCTTGCCGGGCTTTTGTTTTGCCGGGCCGGTCGAACAAGGAAGACATTACACGGCGGTCGGCCCGGAAGGGAAATCGGCTCCGCTCCGCCCCTCGGGCACCCTCGGGCACCCCGCAGCCGCCCGCCCGCCACCCGCTCGCCCGCCTGCCTGGACCATCCGGACCGGCGGGTCGCTAGCGGGGCGCCTCGGTGTGCGCCGCGTCGAACTCCTCGCGGGCCGCGAGCATCTGCGGAGCCCGCCGCTCCGTCCAGCGCCCGAGCGGCAGGACCAGCTCGGCCAGCTCCCGGCCCAGCGGCCGCAGGTCGTAGACCACCCGCGGCGGCGTCTCCGGGAAGACCGTGCGGAGCACCAGGCCACCGCGCTCCAGGTTCCGCAGGGACTGGGTGAGCATCTTGCGGCTGACCCCGCCGACCCCGCGCTGGAGTTCGGAGAAGCGCTGGGGGCCGCAGGTGAGGAGGCTCATCAGGATCAGGAGTGACCACTTGTCGGCGAGCTCGGCGAACAGGTCGCGGCTGGGGCAGAGCTGGGCGAAGACGTCCCACTCCTGCTCGTCGCGCTCCTGTTCCTCGCGCTCCTGCTCGCCGCTCCCCCGCTCCCCGCAGCCCCGCTCCCCGTGCCATCCGGCCCCGGTCCGGGCCGCTTCCTCCGTCGTCATACCGTCCAGGGTAGACCCACGGTCTCCGATCCATACCTGGTCTCCACTGGAGACCTGGTCTATATTGGAGACCGTTCGACGGTTCGGGCCGCACCGAGCCCCTCGGGGCCCCGCTGTGTCCGCCCCGCCCGTCCCATCCGTTCCCCTGTTCCTCCGCCCGCACAGGAGTGCCCGCATGACCGCCATCCGCCCGACCGTCGTCCTCGCCTACCACTCCGGCTACGGCCACACCGCCGTGCTCGCCGAGGCCGTCGCCCGGGGCGCCGCCGCCGCGGGCGCCGAGGTCACCCTGATCTCCGTCGACACCATCACCGAGGAGCAGTGGGCCCAGCTGGACGCCGCCGACGCGATCGTCTTCGGCTCCCCCACCTACATGGGCACCGCCTCCGGCGCCTTCCACGTCTTCGCCGAGGCCACCAGCAAGCGCTGGTACACCGACGCCTGGAAGGACAAGCTCGCGGCCGGCTTCACCAACTCCGCCTCCAAGAGCGGCGACAAGGCCGACACCCTCGGCTACTTCCAGACCCTCGCCGCCCAGCACGGCATGAACTGGGTCAACCTCGGTCTCAAGCCGGGCTGGAACGCCACCACCGCCTCCGAGAACGACCTCAACCGCCTCGGCTTCTCCAACGGTGCGGCCGCCTCCACCCCGGCCGACGCCGGCGTCGAGGCCGTCCACAAGGCCGACATCGCGACCGCCGAGCACCTGGGCGAGCGCGTCGCCCGGCACACCGCCGTCGTGCTGGCCGGCCGCGCCGCCCTGGCCGGCTGAACCACCCCCGCACGGCTACGCCGCCGGATCCGCCCCCAGCACGGGCGCCCGGCGGCGTCCGCCGTCCACCGCTGCCAACTCCGCACCCGTGGTCTCCGGCAGTAGCCACAGACAGCCCATCGCCACCACCCCCAGCACCGCCAGGTACCAGCCGACCGGCTGCGCCGTCCCGTACGCCTCCGTCAGCCGGGTCGCCACCAGCGGCGTCGTCGCCCCGCCCACCACGCCGCCCAGGTTGTACGTCAACGCGGCACCCGTGTACCGCACCCGGGTCGGGAACAGCTCCGGCAGGAACGCCGCCACCGGGCCCATCAGACAGCCCAGCACCACCATCGCCCCGGCCAGCGCCAGGAACATCAACGGCCGGCGCACCGTCTCCAGCAGCGGGAACAGCACCAGCGACCACCCCGCCGCCAGCGCCGTCGCCCACCGCATCGTCCGCCGGCGGCCCCACCGGTCACTGCGCGAGGCGCTCAGCCACACCGTCACCGCCCCGCCCACCGCGCCGACCAGCAGCATCGACAGCACCAGCGTGCTCGCCACCCCCAGGCCGGAGGTCGCGTACGCCAGCGCGTAGGTGGTGGTCAGGTAGAACAGCGCGTACCCGACCGTGATCGCCCCACCGCCCGCCAGCACCGGCCGCCAGTGCTCGCGCAACACCTCCACCACCGGCGGGCGGTCCCGCCGCTCGTCCGCCCGGAACAACGGCGTCTCCGCCAGCCGCAGCCGCACGAACAGCCCCACCGCCACCAGCGCGAGCGAGGCCACGAACGGCACCCGCCAGCCCCACTCCCGGAACGACCGCTCGTCCAGCCCCAGTTGAAGCGCCAGGAACGCCCCGTTCGCCAACACGAACCCGCCCGACGGCCCCAACTGCAGGAACCCCCCGTACCGCCCGCGCCGCCCGGCCGGCGCGTTCTCCGCGATCAGCAGCGCCGCCCCGCCCCACTCCCCGCCCAACCCCACGCCCTGGCACACCCGCAGCACCACCAACAGCGCGGGCGACCACCACCCCCACACCGCGAACCCCGGCAACAACCCCACCGCCGCCGTCGCCGACCCCATCAACAGCAACGACACCACCAGCGTGGCCTTCCGGCCCACCCGGTCCCCGAAGTGCCCGAACACCACCGCCCCCAACGGCCGCGCCAGGAACGCCACCGCGTACACCGAGAACGCCGCCAGCAACGCCCCCACCCGGCCCAGCCCGGGAAAGAACACCGGCCCGAACACCAAGGCCGCCGCCGTCCCGTACAGGAAGAAGTCGTAGAACTCGATCGCCGTCCCGATCAACGCCGCAGCCGCCGCCCGCCGCAACTGCCCGACCCGCCCAGCACCCTCCGCATCCATACCACCCACCCTCGCCACCCCCGGGCCACCCCCACCAGCCCCCACCCGAGTGACCCCGGCGCACACCCCCACCCCCACGCCCACCAAAAAGCCCGAGCGCCGCCCCACGGCGCCCGGGCCCACCCGCCAACCGGCCGGCGACGTCACATACGACTGGCCCGCCGCCGCCACACCACGAACACCGCCCCGGCGATCAGCACCAACCCGGCCACCACCCCACCCACGACCGGCAGCGCACTGCCCGCCCCGGACGACGCCTCCGCCTTCGGCCGCGCCGTCTGCGCGCCAACCGCCACGTCACTCGAACTTGCTGCAGGGCTCGGAGCTGACGACGCCGGAGTCCGGGCGCCCGCAGATGCGGACGGGCTCGCCGTAGGCACAGGATCCGTCACCGAAACCGGCGACACATCCGCCGGCTCGGGATCCCCCGGGTCCGTCAGCACAACCCGGGGACGCACAACTCCGTATCCGACATCACGACATTGGGTAGCGCGCCCGGGTACTCGACGAGGTTTCCGGACTGGGCCGAATTTCCGACGCTGGATACGCATCCCGCGATCCCCCACGTCACAACCTGACCTACTTCGCGTACGGGTTGTCCTCCGGCGGCGCCGTCGGTTGGTACGACGGCGGAACCGGCGGGGTCACATCGCTCATCGGCTGTCGCGGCGGGACAGCCGGCACGGCCGACTTCCGCCTCCGCACCATGGCGAACACCACCCCGGCGATCAGCACCAACCCGGCCGCCACCCCGCCCACGACCGGCAGCGCACTGCTCGACCCGGACGACGCCTCCGCCTTCGGCTGCGCCGTCGGCGCGCCGACAGCCGCTCCAGCCGGGCTAGGCGTCGAGGACACCGGAGCAGACACACTCGCCGAAGGCGACGGGGCAGCCGACGGCGTGACCGCATCGGCCGGCAGGGGCGATACATCCGCCGGCCCGGGGTCACCTGGGTCCGTCAACGCAATTCGAGGCCGTACCGCACCCCACCCGGCATCGTTTGTCCGGGCGTTCCCACCGTTCGCTCGGCCGGCCGTATTGATGAGCACCCGCAGAATCTGGTTCGGCGACCAGCCCGGATGGATCGACCAGACCAGCGCCGCCGACGCGGATGCCAGGGCGGTCGCGTCCGAGGTTCCATGGCCGGTGCAATACCCAGATGGGGCTGTGCAGGCTGCGATGGTGTCTGCACCAGGGGCAACGAGAGTCACCTGTGGCCCGACCTCTGATTCATCGGTCACATTCCCGTTCCGACCGAAGGCCCCGATGCCGACGACATTGGGCAATCCTCCTGGATAATCAACCGGGTTCCCCGACTTTGCCTCATTTCCCACTGCGGCGAAGACCAGTGCCCCCTTGGACCGCGCCGACGCGAGGGTTCGATTCAGCTTGGCCACGGACTCACTGGAGGCTGTGACAGAGTTCGTCCCCTGAGAAATACTGATGACCTTGGCGCCGTTTTCAACTGCATAATTTACGGCCTGCCCGACCTGCTCCAGGAAGTCAGCTGAAAGTACAGACCCCTCGGATCCGGTATTGATCTTCAAAGGCAGGATCTTGACTCCGGGCGCCAACCCATAAGCACCCTTCCCGTTATTCGCCTTTCCGGTCCCCGCGATCAGCCCAGCCATCTGCGTACCATGCCCATTGGCATCAGCGCCAACTCCCCCCTGACTACCGCTGAAGTCCTTTCCGGGCAAGAACTGCCCGGAAAGGTCAGGGTGATCCAGCTTGAACCCACCGTCGATCACCGCGACCGTAACGCCCTGCCCTGTGGAGACCTTCCACATCTCCGACGCATGCATGACATCCAAATGCCATTGGTCATCACGAACCGAACCATCTGCGGCAGCCGATGCTGCAACAGGGCCAACGACGACTCCAGCAGCTACGAGCATCGCCACGAACAGCCGTCCAGGCACCCGCCCTATCACTCGACTCATCACAACTCCTCGTCGATTTCCCCGCCTGCCGAAGCGGGGCCCTGAACAGAACTGCCCGGCCACTGGGCGAGCCCAGTGGCCGGGCAGACGATGCCGTCCTACTCAATCACGTCCGGATTGCTGTGCGGCGTACCGCTGATCCAGGTCTCCTCGTCCTCGTGCAGATAATCCGCACGGTCGCGGCGGTCGCGCTCCTTCCGGCTGCCGTGACCGCCGGCACCCGGGGCCATCATGCCGTTCTGCCCGGACCGGGCACCGCCCTCGGCCGCTTCCGCCGCGGCCGCACGGTTGCGCAGACCCGTACCGCCCGGGGTGAACTCGCCACCTGCGGAAGGTCCCTTTCGGCCGCCGACCGTACCGCCCGAGGTCGAGGTCAGGCCCCGGCCGCGCGAGCCGCCGGTGCCGCCGACGACGCCGTGGCCGCCGCCCATGCCCGGGTGCATGCCGCCCATGGACGGCCCGCCGGCCCGGCCTCCACCGGGCGCGCCCTCACGGCCGAAGACCGTTCCGCTCGGCAGGCCCGGGGTGCCGGACTTGCCGGGGATCGAGCTACCGCCGAAGGGGCCCGTGCGGAGCGGCACCGAGCTGCCCCCCTTGCCGGGGATGCTGCCGATGCCCCGGGTGGGAACGGGACCGCCACCGGGCCCGCCCGGGAAACCGGTGATCGGGCCGCCGCCGGGGAGTCCGGGCAGTCCCCCTCGGCCGTCGGGCCCGCCCGGGTAGCCGGGGTTTCCGCCGGGGCCACTCGGCAGCCCAGGACCGCTGCCAGGACCGACCGGGGTGGTCTGGTCCGGCAGGGTCGGGATGCTGTCGAGACCGGTGCCCGGGCGGGTGACCGGGTCCGACGGGTCCGACGGGTGGGACGGCGGGGTCGGGGTGCCCGGGTCCTGCGGCGGAGGCGGCAGCTGGCCTCCGCCGTACGGAGGAGTCGGGCCGGGGTGGGTCGGGTTGGACGGGTCCTGCCAGCTCGTCGCTGGGTCGCGGGGCTTCATGGAGACGCTGCCGTAGCTGCCATCGGGCGTGCTGTAGCTGCCGTTGCTCGTACGAGGACTGCGGGTGGCGCCATAGCCCCCGTAGTTGCTGGATGTCCCGCTGCCGCCGTACTCCGAAGCCGAGCCCTTGTCCTTGCCCGTGCCAGGAGTCCCCGGCAGCACCACGTTGTCGTCGATCCCGTTCAGCGTCGTCGTCGCCGCGCTGTACGCCTGCGCCAGCTTCTCCATCTGGAGAACGGCTTCCTGCTTCTCCTTCTCAATCGTCGCCGCGGCCTGATCGGCCTGGGCCTTGCTCACCCAGTTCGGGTTGAGGGAAAACATGAAGTCGTCGACTGACTTGCCGCCCAGGTTCACGCTCGACGGCATGTAGACCGACTGCGTCTTGGCCTTGGCCAGCAGATCGATCTCCGTCTGCGGAGGCTTGGGCACAGCCGACTGGGCCGTGCTCAGTGCCTCGCCGGCCTGGACCATGGCGTTGCCGGCGGTCGTGGAGTGCTGGGCGATGATCGCTGCGGACTTGTACAGATTCCCGACCCAGGTCTTGAAGCTCTCAGCCGCCGGCCCTTCCCAGCTGACCTGGCCCAAGTGCCCCTGGAGAGCCTGGCTGAGGTCCGTAAGGACGCGGCCGGCGTCCTGGAGCTGGTTCGCTCGCTTCAGTACATCGGCCGGCTTCCCGCCGTCGACCATCCCCTTGAGTACGGCGTGGTCGATACCGCTGAACTCCGTCGTTCCTGACATGGTCTGTTCCCCGTCTCCCCGTAGATCTCTCCCAGCGCCGTTGTCAGGCCGTCACGTTGGACGTCGGCGCCGTTCCGTTCGCCCCCGCCGGCGGCAGGTTGTTGCCCGTTCCCCTCGCGACCGCCTTCTGAGCCTCTGTCGCGTTGTCCTCGTTGCTCGTGTACTGGCTGTTCGTGTCCGAGACCGCCGCCTTCATCGCCTCGATCTGCGCCGCGAAGTCCTTGTGGAGCTTGACGAGCTGGTCATGGACCTTGTCGTAGGCGGTGTGCAGGGCCACGGCCTCCGGGAACTTCGCCGCGTCGGAGGCGTTGATGAAGCTGCCCTGGGAGACTTTCTGTTCCTGGAGCTTGTACGGCGCGGCCGCCGATCCCTCCATGGCCTGGAGCAGCGCTTCGACCTTGTTCGCGAAGGTCGTGAGCGTGTCGAGCTCGACCTTGACGTCTTGCTTGCCGAACGCCGTCACCAGGTCGTTGGCACTGAAGCTCGTCTGAATGGAGCTGATCGCGCGGCCGATCCCGAAGGGGCCGCCCCCCAACACGAACGGCGTCGAGTCCGGCGAACCCGGCGGGTTCGTCCCCGCGGCCGGCGTACTCGGATCCGTCACAGCAATCCACCTCTCCCCCGTACGGCCGGCGCGCCCCGGGCGTCTCCCGGGGCCCGCCGTGCCACAACACACCGTCAACTTCTGGGTCTTACCGTCCTGGTCGGTCAGACCGCCCGCCCTGTGGGCGGTCTGCGCCCCTGTCATCGTAGCCACCGCCCCTGTCGGGCGGGCAGGGCCCTTGGGCTGCCCGGGCTCGATCGGTACGAACTTGACACGTACGGTCCGTGCCCCGGGCCGCTGGGTAGACTGACCCGGTACGCCCCATCTGCCGCGCAATGTCGCACAGCAGCGACCCGAGGCCGCGGAACGGACGTGACATGCCGACCCCTACCCCTACCTCCTGGTGGGCCCGTGCCGTGCGGCCGGTGAGGCCGCCGGTGCCGGTGGTGTTGATGGTGCGGGCGGCGGTGGGCATGGCGGTGCCGCTGGCGGTGGGGTTGTGGGCGCACCGGTTGGATCTGGGGGTGTTCGCCGGACTGGGGGCGATGCACGCGACGATGAACGACCGGCTGGAGCCGGTGCGGTTGCGGGCGGTCCGGATCGGGTCGGCGGTGGCGGCGTCGGCGGTGGGGATGCTGGCCGGTACGGCGTTGCAGCACGCTCATGCGGGTGTGCTGGTGCTCGGTGCGGGGTTGACCCTGACGGCGTTCGTGTCGGGGGCGTTGAGTGCGACGGGTCCGCGGGGGTCGGCGGCCGGGATGCTGTTGCTGGTGTCGGCGGCGTTGGGCAGTGGGATGCCGTTGCCGGGCCCGTGGTGGGCTGCGGCGCCGATGATGCTGGTGGGGGCCGCGTTCGTCGTGCTGCTGGGTCTGCCCGGTCGTGCGGCCGAGCCGAGCCGTCGGGCGCTGGCCGCCGTGTACGAGGCGCTCGGCCGTACTCTGGCCGACCTGGGCACCGCGCGGGGTGCGGAGTCCCGCCGGGTGCTGACGACCAGCCTGAACCGGTTGCAGGACCTGCTTCCCGAGCAGCACCGGACCGGGACGGCCCTGCGCCCGATGTACGAGGCGGCGCTGGCCGCCACCGAGGCCGCGACCGGCCTGCTGTGGGCCCGGCGCCCGGTGCCGCCGGAGGTGGCCGAGGTCGCGAACCGGTTGGCGCGGGCCGTACGGCAGGGCGGCGGCGAGGTGACGGTGCCCGACTGGCGGCCGGACACCCCGGCCCGTCAGGCGCTGGACGTGGCGTTGCGCGCCGCCGCCGACACCGTGGCCGGGCGCGAGACCCGCCTCGGCACCGCCCCCGCACCCCCGCCCGACCCCTGGCGGCTGAGGGGCCGGCTGTGGCGGGGCCCGTCGGTCCGGTACGGCCTGCGGGTCGCGCTGTGCATCGCGGTGGGCTCGGCGGTCACGGCCAACTACCCGCTCAGCAAGAGCTACTGGGTGCCGATGACGATCGCGTTCGTGCTGAAGCCGGACTTGGGTTCGGTGTTCCTGCGCGCGGTGAGCCGCGCGGTCGGCACGGTGCTGGGCGTGGTGGTGGCGGCGGCGCTGCTGTCGCTGACCACCCAGGAGTGGGCGCTGACCGCGGTGGCGGCCGGCTGCGTGGCCCTGCTGCCGTACGTGACGGCGGCGCACTACGGGCTGAACACGGTGGCGATGACGCCGATGGCACTGGTGCTGCTGCAGTTGGGCGGGCAGTCCGGTGCGGCCGAGTTCTGGCCGCGGGTGCTGGATTCCGTGCTGGCGAGTGTGATCGTGCTGCTCTTCGGCTACCTGCTGTGGCCGGAGCGCCCGCGCCACCGGATCGAGCCCCGGCTGGTCGCCGCGACGACCGCCCTGCGCGCCTACCTGGACGCCACCACCGGGAACGGCGGCGCCGAGGCCCAGGTCTGGCTGCGCCGTACGGCCTACCGGTCGTTGGCGGACGCCCGGCAGGAGGTGCGGCAGGGCCTGGCCGAGCCGCCGCCCACCGGCCGGCTGGCCGAGCAGTGGCTGCCGGCCACCGCCGCGCTGGAGCGGCTCGGCGGCGCGGTGGCGGCGTTCGCCGCGCAGATCCGGTACGGCGGCCGGGTGCCCGACCCCGTCGAGACCGAGCGGGTCCGCCGGGCGCTGGACGAACTGACCGCCGCCGCCCGGGAGCACCGCCCGCCGACCAGGCCGGCGGCCCGGCCGGACGCACCGCACGACCCGGCGCTCAGCGCGCTGGGCCGTGCGGCGGACGAGCTGGAACTGCTGCTCAGGAAGCCGTAGTCCCGAACTCCCGCTCGAGAAGCAGCAGTTCAGACCTGCTCGGCCAGCTCCAGCCAGCTCATCTCCAGCTCCTCCTTCTCCTCCCGGACGGCCCGCAGCTGCCCGTCCAGTTCGGCGACCTTGGAGAAGTCGGCGGCGTGCTCGGCGAGTTGGGCGTGCAGCTTGGACTCCTTCTCGTCCAGCTTGGCGATCTGCCGCTCGATCTTCTGCATCTCCTTCTTCGCCGCCCGCAGGTCCCCGCCGGACAGCGCCGGGGCGCCGCCCTCCTCGGCCACCGGAGTGCCGGCGGAGGCGGACGGGGAGGATGCGGGAGCAGCCGTGGCCGCCATCCGCGCCCGTCGCTCCAGGTACTCGTCCACCCCGCCGGGCAGCATCCGCATCTTCTTGTCGCCGAGCAGCGCGTGGACGACGTCCGTGGTGCGCTCGATGAAGAACCGGTCGTGGCTGATGACGACCATCGAGCCGGGCCAGCCGTCGAGCAGGTCCTCCAGCTGGTTGAGGGTCTCGATGTCCAGGTCGTTGGTGGGCTCGTCGAGGAACAGCACGTTGGGCTCGTCCATCAGCAGCCGCAGCAGCTGGAGCCGGCGCCGCTCGCCGCCGGAGAGGTCGCCGACGGGCGTCCACTGCTTGTCCTTGCCGAAGCCGAACTGCTCGCACAGCTGGCCGGCGCTCATCTCGCGGCCCTTGCCGAGGTCGACCCGCGAGCGGACCTGCTCGACGGCCTGCAGCACCCGGATCTCCGGGTCCAGTTCGGCGATCTCCTGGGACAGGTAGGCCAGTCGTACGGTCTTGCCGACCTTGACCACGCCCGAGGAGGGCTGCACGTCGCCCTCGGAGACGTACGCGTCCCGGAGCGCCCGCAGCAGCGAGGTCTTGCCGGCGCCGTTGACGCCGAGCAGGCCGATCCGGTCGCCGGGGCCGAGCTGCCAGGTGAGGTTCTCGAGCAGCAGCTTGGGGCCGGCCTTGACGGTGACGTTCTCCAGGTCGAAGACGGTCTTGCCGAGCCGGGCGTTGGCGAACTTCATCAGCTCGCTCTTGTCGCGGGGGTCCGGCACGTCGGCGATCAGGGCGTTGGCGGCCTCGATCCGGTAGCGCGGCTTGGAGGTGCGGGCGGGGGCGCCGCGGCGCAGCCAGGCGAGCTCCTTGCGGGCGAGGTTCTGGCGCTTCTGCTCCTCGACGGCCTCGATCCGGGAGCGCTCGGCGCGGGCGAAGACGTAGTCGGAGTAGCCGCCTTCGTACTCGTGCACCTCGCCGTGCTGGACGTCCCACATCCGGGTGCAGACCTGGTCGAGGAACCACCGGTCGTGGGTGACGCAGACCAGTGCGGAGCGGCGCTTCTGGAGGTGCTGGGCGAGCCAGTTGATGCCCTCGACGTCGAGGTGGTTGGTGGGCTCGTCGAGGATGACCAGCTCGGGGGAGCCGAGCAGCAGCTTGGCGAGGGCGATCCGGCGGCGCTCGCCACCGGAGAGCGGGCCGATGACGGTGTCCAGGCCGTCGGCGAAGCCGGGCAGGTCGAGGCCGCCGAAGAGCCCTTCGATGATGTCGCGGATCCGGGCGTCGCCGAGCCACTCGTGGTCGGCGCGGCCGGCGATGACCTCGTGCCGGATGGTGGCCTCGGGGTCGAGCGAGTCGTGCTGGGTGAGGACGGCCGGTTCGAGGCCGCCGCTCCAGGTGATCCGGCCGCGGTCGGGCTCCTCCAGCTTGGCGAGCATCCGGATCAGGGTGGTCTTGCCGTCGCCGTTGCGGCCGACGACGCCGATCCGGTCGCCCTCGCTCACGCCCAGGCTCACCGCGTCGAGCAGGGTGCGGGTGCCGTAGACCTTCGTGACGGACTCGATGGTGGCGAGGTTGACGGCCACGTGTGCTGCGCTCCTGGGTTCGGCGGTCGGGGTGGGCCCAGCCCGCCCCTCTCTCGGGGACGCCCCGATCACCCCAGCCTAATGGGCTGGCCGCGACACCCCCGCCGCACGAGCGGCACCCTCGCCCCGCGAGCAGCGCCCCCGCCGCACGAGCGGCACCCTCGCCCCGCGAGCAGCGCCCCCGCCGCACGAGCGGCACCCTCGCCCCGCGAGCAACACCCTCTCCCCACAAGCGGCACCCTCACCGGACGAGACGCCCCGCGAGCGCACCCTCACCGGGCGAGACGCCGCACGAGCGGCACCCGCACCGCGAGCGGTCCCCGGACCTCCCTAGACCACCGACGCCCCCGGCACCGGCCCGTACGTGGCGTGCGCGGCCCTGCAGGAGCCGGAGGCCAGCAGTGCCGCGGCGACGGCGGTGGCCGCCTCGGCGTCCTTGGCCAGGAAGGCGCAGGTCGGCCCGGAGCCGGAGACCAGGGCGCCGAGCGCGCCGGCCTCGGTGCCGGCCCGCAGGGTGGCGGCCAGTGCGGGGCGCAGCGAGAGCGCGGCGGGCTGGAGGTCGTTGGTGAGCGCGGCGGCCAGGGCGACGGCGTCGCCTTCGGCGAGGGCGGCGAGCAGCGCCCGGTCGGCGTCGGGCGTGGGCACCTGGACGTCGCTGGAGCCGGTGCCGGCCTCCTCGCGGAGCCGGTCGCACTCGCGGAAGACGGCGGGGGTGGAGAGTCCGCCGTCGGCGACCGCGAAGACCCAGTGGAAGGTGCCCTCGGTCGGCAGCGGCGCGAGGATCTCGCCCCGGCCGCGGCCCAGCGCGACGCCGCCGAGCAGGGCGAACGGCACGTCGGAGCCGAGTTCGGCGGCGAGGTCGAGCAGCACCGGGAGGGGGGTGTCCAGCTGCCACAGCGCGTCGCAGGCGACCAGTGCGGCGGCGCCGTCGGCGCTGCCGCCGGCCATGCCGCCGGCCACCGGGATGGCCTTGGCGATGTGCAGGTGCACGCCGGGGTCGGCGATGCCGTGGTGGGCGGCGAGCAGCCGGGCGGCGCGGGCGGCGAGGTTGCTGTCGTCGAGCGGGACGGCGTCGGCGTCCGGCCCGGAGCAGCTCAGCGTGACGCCCTCGCCGGGGGTCGCGGTGACCTCGTCACCCAGCGCGACCGCGAAGAAGACGTTGGCCAGGTCGTGGAAGCCGTCGGCGCGCAGGCCGCCGACCCCCAGCTGGACGTTGACCTTGGCCGGTACCCGTACGGTGATCACTCACTGTCCTTCGCGGGCTTGTGCTCGGCGATCGCGGCGAACTGTTCCACGGTCAGCATCTCGCCGCGCAGCTTGTGGTCGATGCCGGCGGCCGCGAGCGCCTGCTCGGCCCCGGCGGCGGAGCCCGCCCAGCCGGCCAGTGCGGCGCGCAGGGTCTTGCGGCGCTGGGCGAACGCGGCGTCGACCACCGCGAACACCTCGGTCCGGCTGGCGGTGGTCTTCGGCGGCTCGCGGCGGACCAGCGAGACCAGTCCGGAGTCGACGTTGGGGGCGGGCCAGAACACGTTCCGGCCGATGGCGCCGGCCCGCTTCACCTCGGCGTACCAGTTGGCCTTGACCGACGGGACGCCGTACACCTTGTTGCCCGGCTTGGCGGCGAGCCGGTCGGCGACCTCGCTCTGCACCATCACCAGGGTCCGCTCGATGCTGGGGAAGGTCGCCAGCATGTGCAGCAGGACGGGCACGGCCACGTTGTACGGCAGGTTGGCGACCAGCGCGGTGGGCGCCGGGCCGGGCAGCTCGGTGACCTCCATGGCGTCGCTGAACACCAGGTCGAAGGCGTCGGCCTTGCCGGGCATCCGGGCCGCGACGGTGTCCGGCAGGTGCTGGGCGAGCACCGGGTCGATCTCGACCGCGGTGACGTGCCGGGCCACCTCCAGCAGCGCCAGGGTGAGCGAGCCGAGGCCGGGCCCGACCTCCACCACGGCGTCCTGCTCCGTCACCTCGGCGGCCCGGACGATCCGCCGTACGGTGTTGCCGTCGATGACGAAGTTCTGCCCGCGCTGCTTGGTCGGCTTCACGCCGAACGCGGCCGCCAGCTCGCGGATGTCGGCGGCGCCCAGCAGGTGGCTGTCAGGGGTGGGGTCGGTGGTGCTCACGCGCCAAGGATACGGGCGCACGGGGTGCCGTCCGGACGCGCCGATCCCGATGTCACGCCTCAGTAGCCGAAGGCCCGCGCCGTGTTCGCCGCGATCGCCGCCGACAGCTCGTCCTCGTGCAGCCCCAGGGTGGCGGCCATCGAGCGGACCGTGACCGGGATCAGGTAGGGCGCGTTGGGCCGCCCCCGGTACGGGTGCGGGGTGAGGAAGGGCGCGTCGGTCTCGACCAGGATCCGGTCGAGCGGGGTGGCGAGCAGCGCGTCGCGCAGCGGCTGGTTGGCCTTGAAGGTGACCGGGCCGGCGAAGGACAGGTACCAGCCGTGCTCGGCGCAGACCTTCGCCATCGCGGCGTCGCCGGAGTAGCAGTGGAAGACGGTCCGCTCCGGGGCGCCCTCGGCCAGCAGGACGGCGATGACGTCCTCGTGGGCGTCGCGGTCGTGGATGACCAGCGCCTTGCCGTGCCGCTTGGCCATCTCGATGTGGCGGCGGAACGACTCCTTCTGGATCTCCACCCCCTCCGGCCCGGTGCGGAAGTAGTCCAGTCCGGTCTCGCCGACGGCGCGGACCTGTGGCAGGGCGGCCAGCGCGTCGATCTCGGCGAGCGCCTCGTCCAGCGCCGCCTGCCCGCCCGCGCGCCGCTGCTGGCCGGACCAGCCGTCGGCGTCGCCGAGGAAGATCCGCGGCGCCTCGTTGGGGTGCAGGGCGACGGCCGCGTGCACCTGCTCGTACTGCGCCGCCAGCTCGGCGGCCCAGCGCGAGCCGGGCACGTCGCAGCCCACCTGGACGACCGTGCCGACGCCGACCGAGGCGGCCCGGGCGAGCCCCTCGGCCGGGCTGCCGGCCTGCATGTCGAGGTGGGTGTGCGAGTCGGCCACCGCCACGGCCAGGGGTGCCGGCAGCGGCGGCGGCGTCGACCGGTCGTCGTCCTTCTTGGCCATCAGGAGGCGGGCTTCTCTTCGAGGCGCGGGAACAGGATCTCGCCCTTGGTGACGGTGGCACCGGCGGGCAGCCGGCCCCAGTCACCGGCGGTGGCGACGCGCTGGTCGGCGAGCGCGCCGAGGCCCTCGGCGGCGCCCAGCGAGGTCCACAGCTTCTCGGCGGTGGACGGCATCACCGGGTTGAGCAGCACGGCGGTGCCGCGCAGCGCCTCGGCGGCGGTGTAGAGGATGGTGGCCAGGCGGGCCTGCCCCTGCTCGGACTCGTCCTTGGCGACCTTCCACGGCTCCTGGGTGGTGAGGTAGCCGTTGACCTGCTTGACGAACTCGAAGATCGCCGCGAGGCCGCCGGCGAAGTCCAGCTCCTCGCCGATCTTCGCGTCGGCGGCGGCGACGGCTGCGGCCAGCCCGTCCGCGACGGCCTGCTCGGCCTCGCCCGCGGCGGTGGCGGCCGGCAGCGCCCCGCCGAAGTACTTGCCGACCATCGCGGCGACCCGGGAGGCCAGGTTGCCGAAGTCGTTGGCCAGCTCGGAGGTGTAGCGGGCGGTGAAGTCCTCCCAGGAGAACGAGCCGTCCGTGCCGAACGGGATCGCCCGCAGGAAGTAGTAGCGGTAGGCGTCCACGCCGAAGTGCGAGGTGAGGTCGGTGGGCGCGATGCCGGTCAGGTTGGACTTGGACATCTTCTCGCCGCCGACCATCAGCCAGCCGTTGGCGACGACCCGCTTGGGCAGCGGCAGGCCCGCGGCCATCAGCATGGCCGGCCAGATCACCGCGTGGAAGCGCAGGATGTCCTTGCCGACGAGGTGGACGGAGGCCGGCCACAGCTCGGCGAAGCGCTCCGGGTCGCTGCCGTAGCCGGCCGCGGTGATGTAGTTCTGCAGCGCGTCCACCCAGACGTAGAGGACGTGCTTCTCGTCCCAGGGCAGCGGCACGCCCCAGTTGAAGGTGGAGCGGGAGATCGAGAGGTCCTTGAGGTCCTGCTCGACGAAGCGCAGCACCTCGTTGCGGGCCGAGGCCGGCTGGATGAAGTCGGGGTTGGCGGCGTAGAACTCCAGCAGCCGCTCGCCGTAGGCGGACAGCCGGAAGAAGTAGTTCTCCTCCTCCAGCCACTCGACCGGCTTCTTGTGGACGGAGCAGAGCTTCTCGTCCTCGGTGGCGCCGTCGAGCAGTTCGGCGGGGAGCTTGAACTCCTCGCAGCCGACGCAGTACGGGCCGGAGTAGCCGCCCTTGTAGATCTCGCCCTTGTCGAACAGGTCCTGGACGAACTCCTGCACCCGGGCGGTGTGCCGCTCCTCGGTGGTGCGGATGAAGTCGTCGTTGGCGATCTCCAGGTGCCGCCAGAGCGGCTTCCAGGCCTCCTCGACCAGCTTGTCGCACCACTCCTGCGGGCTGACGCCGTTGGCCTCGGCGGTCCGCATGATCTTCTGACCGTGCTCGTCGGTGCCGGTCAGGTACCACACCTTCTCGCCGCGCTGGCGGTGCCAGCGGGTGAGGACGTCGCCCGCCACGGTGGTGTACGCGTGGCCCAGGTGGGGACGGTCGTTGACGTAGTAGATCGGAGTGGAAACGTAGAACGCCGGGGCGCTCGCCCCGGTGGTGCTGTGGTCTGCAGTGGCCGCCATGGTCGGAAAGCTTAGTCGGGCCCGAACACACCCTTGAACCGAATAACCCGGGGCCGCCCGCACGACCGCCGGACGAACCGGGGGCGCCCGCCCGACCGCCGGACGGACCGGGGCCGCCCGCCGCACTGCTCGCGGCGGGCGGCCCCGGCTGCGCTCCCCGGGCCGGCGGTCAGCCCAGCAGCCGCGACCAGAACCGGGCCCAGCGTCCGCGCGGCCGGGTGGGTTCGGACACCGGGGGCGCCCCGGCCGGCTCGGCGTGCGCCGGGTAGCCGGGAGCGTGCTGCCAGGGCTGGTCGGCGGAGGCCACCCGGCCCTCGCGCATGATCCGGACGGTGTGGCCACCGCAGCCCGGGCAGGTCGGCTTGAGCAACGGGGACGGCACCCGGACGCCGTTGGCGTGGTACTCGAACACGATGTGGCCGTCCTTGGCCATGTGGTGCTCGATGTCGTACGCCTGCTCCCAGCCGTACCCGCAGCGCAGGCAGGCGAAGGAGTAGGCCTCCCGTACGGTCTCGACGGGAGTGTGCGCCCGCCCCGCCAGGCCGGGGGCGCTCAGCGCGTTGCCACTGCGGGGGCTACCGATCGTGTCGCTCATAGCCGTCTCCCAGTGCCCGTCGGGCGCTCGCCCGGCTGGGTCTTTCCATTCCAGCAAATGCCCGGACCGCTGCGCCCGACGCCCTTCTTGTGAAGACTTGGATGCGGGTTGGGGAGTCCTATACGAAAGGCCTCCCGGGGCCTCGTCAACGCGGCCGAACCTTCAGCTCAGCGGGCGTTTAGCCGGGCCTTCACTCCAAGGTACGACTCCCCGCCCGCCTCGCAACCCCCGGAATTCACCCCTTTTTCAGGGCCGCGCCGGAAGCGTCCTTCTTGGCCGCCACCACCGCGTCGAAGACCTCCCGCTTGGGCACGGACAGTTCGACCGCGACCGCCGCGATGGCCTCCTTGCGCCGCTCCCCGGCCTCCTCCCGGACGGCCACCAGCCGGGCCAGCTCGGCCGGGGTCAGCTCCTGGGGCGCGGCCGGCGGGGCGCCCGCGACCACGACGGTGATCTCACCCTTGACGCCTTCCGCCGCCCAGGCCGCCAGCTCGCCGATCGGCCCGCGCTTGACCTCCTCGTAGGTCTTGGTGAGCTCCCGGCACACCGCGGCCGGCCGCTCCGGTCCGAAGGCCTCGGCCATCGCGGCCAGCGCGTCGGCGATCCGGTGCGGGGCCTCGAAGAAGACCATGGTGCGCGGCTCGGCGGCGACCGAGGCCAGCTGCCGGGCCCGGTCGCCGGTCTTGCGCGGCAGGAAGCCCTCGAAGGTGAAGCGGTCGACCGGCAGGCCGGACAGTGCGAGCGCGGTGAGCACGGCGGACGGCCCGGGCACCGCGGTGACCTTCACCTCCGCCTCGACGGCCGCCGCCACCAGCCGGTAGCCGGGGTCGGAGACCGAGGGCATCCCGGCGTCGGTGACCAGCAGCACCCGGGCGCCGCCGAGCAGCGCCTCGACCAGCTCGGGGGTGCGGCCGACCTCGTTGCCCTCGAAGTAGGAGACGACCCGCCCCGCCGGTGTCACCCCGAGCGCCTGGGTGAGCCGGCGCAGCCGCCGGGTGTCCTCGGCCGCGATCACGTCGGCCGTGGCCAGTTCGGTGACCAGCCGGGGCGGGGCGTCCGAGACGTCGCCGATGGGGGTGCCTGCGAGAACGAGTACTCCTGTCACGGGCCCCATCCTTGCAGTTCCGCGCCGCCGGGGCTTTTGGTGACGATTCGGGCAGCTTGCGAGGGACCGCTCACACGTACGAGGAGCGCCCCTACGATGTGGCGGATGAACGGCGACACGGCGGCGCAGGCGCCCACTGGTACGGACCACTCCGCGCAGGGCGGTGCCGGCCTGCCGTCCCCCCGCTCACCCGGATCAGCCGGATCACCCGGATCAGCCGGATCGGCCGGATCACCGCTGGACTGGCGGCAGCGCCTGGCCGGGTTCGGCTACCGCACCCGCCCGGCCGGCACCCTCACCGAGCGCCTGGTGCCGCCGATGCCGGACGGCCCCCGGGTCACGCCGCCGGACGTCCCGCAGTCCTCGCTGCTGCTGCGCCTGGGCCTGCGGCTGCCGCAGGGCCTCTGGTACTTCCTGTGCCGCTGGTCCGGCTGGCTGGGCCCGATCGCGGTGGCGGTCTTCGCCGGACTGCTGCGGTTCACCGACCTCGGCCAGCCGAACGCGATCATCTTCGACGAGACGTACTACGCCAAGGACGCCTACGCGCTCTGGCACGGCGGCTACGAGATCAACTGGCCGGAGGACGCCAACACGACGCTCATGACGCCGGGCGCGGCCGTCCCCTACCGCCCGATGGCGTCGTACGTGGTGCACCCGCCGGTCGGCAAGTGGATCATCGGCGCCGGCGAGCAGCTGTTCGGCATGCACCCCTTCGGCTGGCGCTTCTCGGTGGCCCTGCTCGGCACCCTGTCGGTGCTGATGCTGGCCCGGATCGCCCGCCGGATGTTCCGCTCCACCCTGCTGGGCTGCGTGGCCGGCCTGCTGCTCTCGGTGGACGGCCTGCACCTGGTGCTCAGCCGGACGGCGCTGCTCGACCTGGTGGTGATGTTCTGGATGCTCGCCGCCTTCGGCTTCCTGCTGCTGGACCGCGACCGCACCCGGGCCCGGCTGGCCGCCCGGCTGGGCGGGGTGGAGGACCCGCTGCTCGCCCAGCGGCTCAACCTGGGCTGGCGCCCGTACCGGATCGCGGCCGGCGTCTGCGTCGGCCTGACCTGCGCCACCAAGTGGAGCGGCCTGTACGTCGCGGCGGCCTTCGGCGTGCTGACGGTGCTCTGGGACGTCGGCGCCCGTCGGCTGGCCGGCGCCCCGCGGCCGTACCTGGCGGTGCTGGCCCGGGACGTGGTGCCCGCCTTCGTGTCGGTCGTCGTGGTCTCGGTGGCCGTCTACCTGGCCTCCTGGTGGGGCTGGTTCGCCAGCAGCAACGCGCCCGGTCGGGGCGGCTGGGGCCGGGACTGGGCGGTCGGCCGCACCACCGACTACCCGTGGATACCCGAGGGCCTGCGCGCCCTGTGGCACTACCACTCGACGGTCTACGAGTTCCACACCCACCTGACCGACCCCCACACCTACCAGTCCAACCCGTGGTCCTGGCTGGTGCTGGGCCGCCCGGTCTCCTTCTACTACGAGTCCCCCAAGCTCGGCCAGAACGGCTGCACCGTCGCCGACTGCGCCCGCGAGGTGCTGGGCATCGGCACCCCGCTGCTGTGGTGGACGGGCGTGCTGGCGCTGGTCTACTGCCTGTGGCGGTGGGTGTTCCGCCGGGACTGGCGGGCCGGCGCGCTGCTGTGCGGCCTGGCCGCCGGCTACCTGCCGTGGTTCCTCTACCAGCAGCGGACGATCTTCCTCTTCTACGCGGTGGTGTTCGTCCCGTTCCTGGTGCTCGCCGTGACGATGCTGATCGGTGCCCTGATCGGGCCGCCCGGCGCCTCCCGGGACCGCCGGATCATCGGGTCGGCGGCGGCCGGGCTGCTGGTGCTGCTGATCGTCTGGAACTTCCTGTACTTCTTCCCGCTGTTCACCGGCGAGACCATCCCGCTGCAGGACTGGCGCTCCCGGATGTGGTTCAACAGCTGGATCTAGCAGGCGAAACGGCCCACCGCTCAGCCAGGCTCGCCCGTCGTCAGCTGTCGTTGTTGGTCATCATTGGCTGCCATCGGACGGCCCCCAGGCGGCCCAGGACCAGGCCCCAGCGGATGGGCTGCCCAAGCCGCTTACGGCGGCCGTAGGGGGCCCCTACAGTGGTGCGTACCAGTTAGCCGAATCTGGAGCGTGGAAGCCATGGACGGGAAGACCGACCGAGTTGAGCGGACGATCCGTGAGCGGATCAAGACCGGCGAACTGGCGGCGGGCGCGAAGCTGCCATCTGAGCGCACGTTGGTGACCGACCTGGACGCCAGCCGAACCACGGTCCGGCTCGTGCTGGCGAGGCTCGCGGCCGAAGGCCTGATCGAAGCTCAGCACGGACGCGGCTACTTCGTCACCAAGTCCAAGGTGGGGCACCGAAGCGTGAGTGCTCAGGGCGAGCTTGAGCCGTGGCGCATCCACGGCGAGCGGACGATCTATGACAACCCGTGGGTGAAGCTCACCCTGGTGGACGTGGAACCGCCGGGGGTCGAGCGGTACGAGAGCCACGTCGTCCGGCTTCACCACGTGGCGATCACGGCCGTGGTGGACGACCAGGACAGGGTCCTGATGCTGTGGCGCTACCGGTTCGTCCCGAAGAAGTGGGGCTGGGAACTCCCCGGCGGCATCGTGGACGCCGGCGAGGACGCGGCGACAGCTGCCGCACGGGAGGTCGAAGAAGAAACCGGCTGGCGCCCCACCAAGCTCCAGCACGCCGTGACCTTCCAACCGATGGTGGGCATGGTCGACTCCCCTCACGAGATCTTCGTGGGACAGGGCGCAACGCTCATCGGTGACCCCACGGACGAGGAAGAAGCCGGACGGATCGAGTGGATTCCGCTGGCCGACATCCCCAGCCTGATGGCCCAGGACAAGCTGCAAGGCTCCGGCACGCTGGTGGCGCTCCTCCACGTCCTCGCGTCTCGCGCTGGCGGGCTCACACCCTCCGAGTGAGCTGCTCGATCCGCCTCCTGGTCCTGACCGAACCCGTTCGGTTGGCCAGGAGGCGGGCCTGTTGCAAGTGCTCCTTCGCCTGCCCGAACTCCCCGCGCACCAGGTGCGCTTGAGCGAGGTCGCACCGCAGCCCTGCCGTCGCCCGGATGAACGCCGGGTCCATCTGCGACAAGGCCGTGTAGAGCTCGGCCACGGCGTCATCCTCGCCGAGCATGGCCAGCGCGTTGCCGCGCCAGCGGGCCAGGTGGTTGGCGTTCAGGAAGATGCTCGCCATCTCCGGATCGCGGCTCTCATTGCCGTCCGGGAGCACCGACGCGGCCTGGTCGAGTGCCCGTCGGCAGTCGTCGGCCAGACCGGCCTTCGCGCACATCTCCGCCTCCGCCGCCAGGAGCCAGGCAGCAAGCCGCGGGGACACCTTCGAGCCTCCGGTTCGCCGGGCGTCCCGGACCAGGTCCACGGCCATCTGCACCCGTCCGGCATCGACCAGTACGTACGCCTGCTCAGCCATCGCGTGAGCAAGGTACATCGGCGCCTCCGCCTCCGCAGCCGCCCTCTTCCCCAGCTCGTAGTGCCGCCAGGCTCGTTCCACCGCGCCCACGTCGAGGGCCTGCCAGGCGGCGAGCGTGGCTGCCCCGGCCAGCGCTTTGGCCACCGGCCGGCGGGCGTCCGGCAGGACGGCGAAGGTCAACGCGTCCTCCAACGAGTCGAGGTGCGCCCGCATCTGGTCGACCAGCGCCGCGGCTCCCATCTGCCGGTCGAAGCTGCGGAGTAGCTCGGTCTGGTTCAGGAAGGCGTCGACCATCCCCAGGCTGACGGTCCGGGCGGAGTCGATGCGCCCGAGAAGTTCGGCATAGCCGTCCGCCGCTGGCTGAGCACCCGCAGGCGGCTCGCCGAACAGCTCGTCGTCCGTCATGCCCAGCAGCGCCCGGAGGATCGCCCTGTAGGTCTCCGAGACCGTCCGGCGACCGTTCTCCCACTCCGAGACGTAGACCCGGAGGCTCGCCGGAGTCGCTACGTCGACCAAGTGCCGCTCCGCGTAGCTGCCCACCTCCCGCACCAGCCGGTCCTGCGACCAACCGCGCCCCTTCCGGGCCTGCCGTAGACGCTCTGACACGTGCTCACCCCTGCCGTGGTGATGCTGCTTTCCAGCCAGCATCCCCCATTCGACGGCGCTGCACTGGGGGTTAACAAAACTGGGTTAACCCCTGCTGGCTACCGGGTTGTTGGCCCACGTCGTTCCATAGAGACGTGGCCGGAACTGACGGACACGCAGCGAGCCACTTGACCACTGGTGCGCACCAGTTGCAGACTACTGGTGCGCACCAGTTGAGAGGCCGGTTCGACCGGTCGACGGTGCCCGCAAAGGCCCAGGTAGCAGCAGTGGGAGCGACGCCCAATCCGCCAAGAAAGACCGTCGCCCCCACCCCCAGTGAAGGGACTTCCATCATGCACGCAGCTCTCACCAACCAGCGAGTTTCGACCGGCGCCCTCCAGTCCGGCGTGGACATGTTCGGGGACAAGGACCGGACGGAGACGGCGCCGCGCGTGGCCATCCAGGTCACGCTGAACCCGTCGTTCGCGGAGATCCTCGGCCTGCTGATCTTCAACGTCTGCGAACTGACGGAGGAGGAGGCCGCCGACGACGCGGCGGTCCTGGAGACGCTGCGGTTCGAGCTGTGCAGCTCCTCCTACGCCAAGATCACGGACGGCGGGGTCACGGCGATGGACTACTTCACCGGCCGTCGCCCCTACCCGGCTCCGTCCTACCTGCGGACCCTGGGGCACGCCGTCACCCGGGTCTTCGGAGTCGCTCCCGACGAGGCGTTCGCCGCCCGCGAGAGCGCCGCCCGGTGGGTGCGCGTACCCGCCGGTGCCCTGCCCGCTGACCGCTGCAGGGTCTGAGCGCTCACTGACACTCACGGGCGCTCACGGCCCGCTCACCCGGCCGCCCGGCCGACCCCGGTTTCAACCCCGGTCGGCTCCGTTTCAGGGGCACGCCGAGGCGGTGAACACCCGACCGTTCACCGCCGCTCACGGAACCGTTCCCGGCGTTATCCGCCGACCGTTCCCGCGCTCACGGGAAGCGTTCCCGCCCCGTTCCCCCAAGCATCGGTCGCCCCCTGACCAGGCGTCACGGCCCGACCGCTACCCGACTCGCTCACCGGTGAACATCCCGGCCGTTCACCGGTGAGCACCCCGACTCCAGCCCGACTCCCGACTCTTGCAGGAGTAGCTGTGACCAGCCAGAACGGGGCCGACTCCCGCCCCCAGGAACCTCCACCACCCGGACCTGAAACCCGGGCCGCCACCGCTGAAACCGGCGCCCCTGGACCCGAAACCGGCGCTGCCGTGAGCGGTGAACGCCCCGCCGTGAGCGCCGTCCAGTCGGGTGCTCACCGCCCCGTTCACCCCGCCGGTGAAGCGTTCACCGGCGCGGTTGAAGCTCCGGACCTTGCCCTTGAAACGGCGCCCGGCGGACCTGAAACCGACACCGCCGTGAGCGGTGAACACGGCGCCGTGAGCGCCGGTGAGCACCCGGTGAACACCCCCGCCGCCGGTGCCGCTGAAACGCCCGCCGGTGTCCTTGAAACGGACCCGGACGTGGTTGAAGCGCCGGTGCTGCCCGACCCGATCGCGCTCCCCGCTCCGCTCCGGGACGCGCACCGCTCCACCGCCCGGTGGGCCGCCGACCGGTTCGTGAGCGCGCTCCGCAGGATCAGCCCGGCCGTGGTCCTCGACCGGTGGGGACAGCCGGTCGGCATCCCCGACTACGGCTCCCCCGCCTTCGCCGCCCTCCCGCCGGGCGACCCGCGCCGCGAGGCCGCGCTCATCACCGCCGCCGAGGCCTGGCGCCAGCAGGCCGAGACCGCCCCGGAGTTCATCCACGCCAGCCTGCGCAACGCGCTGGTCTCGGGCGAGCAGGCCCGCGCCGCGTGGGTGGCCGAGGACGAGGCCTCCTGGAAGGAGCTGGTGCGCACGGTGCGGGCCTGGTCCAACCACCCGACCGCGCTGGAGCTGGCCGAGCGCCGCACCCGCGCCGCCGAAGCCGCCCACCGCCCCGTGGTGGCTTCTCCGGCCTGGCCGCCGGTGGCCGTCCCCGGCCGCCCCGGCTGGCACCGCCACCGCCACCCCTCCGGCCGTCAGGTCGACCTGCCCGACACCCAGCCCCTTGCGGAGAGCGCCTGATGCCCGTCGAACTCCACCTCGCCACCACCCCTGACGGCCGACCACAGGCCCGACCGAACCCGATGTACGACCCGGCGCCCGGGATCGACCGCCCCTCGCGGCCGGGCCCGGTGCCGGACCCGGAGGTGTTCTGCGGCTGGGCCGGGGACACCGTCCGCGACCTCGACCCGACCACCGAGGCCGACCCGGTGGGCGTTCTGGTGAACCTGCTGTCGGCCGGCGGGGCCGCGATCGGGCCGGGGCCGTTCATGTGGATCGGCAACGACCGCCACCCCGCCCTGATCTGGGCGCTGACGGTCGGCGCCACAGCCGCGGGAAGGAAGGGCGCCGCCACGAACACCGCGAAGCGGCTGTTCAAGGCGGCCGTGCCGGACTTCATCGCCTGCAACATGCGCTCCGGCCTGTCCTCCGGTGAGGGCCTGATCGAGATGGTCCGCGACGGCGACGGCGACAAGGACCCCGGCGTGGTCGACAAGCGCTTGTGGGTGGTCGAGTCCGAGTACGGCGTCACCATGGCCCGGGGCCGCCGGGAGGGATCGTCTCTGAGCGGCATCCTGCGCCAGGCGTGGAACGGCGAAGACCTGGGCGTCATGAACCGGGACGCGCTGCACGCCACCGCCCCGCACATCGCCGTCATCGGCCACATCTCCCCGCGTGAGCTGCGGGCGAAGATGCAGGACGCCGAGATGGCGGGCGGCACCTACAACCGGTTCCTGCCGGTCTTCGTGCACCGCAACCTGCTCGACCCGGACGGCGAAGGCGCCCCGGACGGGCTGATCGACAACCTCGCCACCGCGTGGAAGACCGTGCTCACGGACGCCCGCCGGGTCGGAGAGGTCCGGCTCGACCCGCAGGCCGCCCAGCTGTGGCGGGAGGAGGTCTACCCGGCCTTGTGCGGGGACGAGGGCGACGAAGGCCCCATCGCCGAGTTCACCGCCCGCGCCGCCCCCTACGCCAAGCGCGCCGCCATGGTCTACGCCCTGCTCGACCACACCGACCGCATCGGCGAAGCCCACCTGCGCGCCGCCTGGGCCTTGGTCCGGTACGCCCGCGCCAGCGCCGCCCACATCCTCGGGCCGACCGCCGCCGCCAGCACCGGTGACCCGCACCTGGACAAGCTCATCCAGGCCGTGAAGACCGCCGGGCCCTCCGGCATGACGCAGTCCCAGGTGCAGGTGCTGTTGAAGCGGCTCAACGCCACCCAGCGCGCCGACGTCACCTCCCGGCTCTGCCAGTTGCCCGGCTTCGCCGCCGCCCAGCTCTCCACCGGCGGACGCCAGCAGACCACCTACCTCTACGCCCCGCCCGACTGAGGAGCGGTCCGAAAAGGCCGGAAAGGCCGGAAAGCCCTCTGACCTGCGAAAACAGCTGCCGGAAAGTGGTCCGGAATGGTCCGGAAAGTGGTCCGCGATCCCCCCGGCCCGAACCTCCCGGACCCTTTCCGGACCATTCCGGACCACTTTCCGCCACGCAAAACCCCAGCTCAGACCCCTTTACGGCCTTTCCGGCCTTTCCGGACCACCCCCGGACCCGAACGGAGACCACCCCATGACCTGCCCGACCACCACCCGAACCACTCGACCGGCCACCCGGACGGACACCCCACCGGCCGCCACAACGCCCCGGGCCCGCTCCCCACCAAGCCCCGGCCGCCCTCCCGACAGCCACCCGGCTAGCGCCACCGGTCGCTAGACCTAGCACCCCCGCTAGCGTCCACCACCGCCGTGACCAGCCGCCCAGCGTCTAGCACCCCGGCCGGCCGAAGCCCGCGAACCGGCCACAACCCGGCACGACACCCCACTCCCGGCCGCTAGGGCCGGACGACGGACCCGCGTCCCGCCCGGTGACTGCCCGTGATCTCCCACCCCCCACCCCCCACCCCGGAAATGCCACCCCCCACCCGCTCAGGGGCCCAGGAGGACGTTCTCCGGCCGGGTGGGGGGTGGGTGGGAGGTCACTCTCCGCGCTCATCATCACCACCCGCTCCGCCCCTCCGGCCGCCCCAAGCACGCGTGCACGCGTACGCGCGAGGGGCTCAAAGGCCGCCACCCAGCGTCACGAAGGCCCGGCATCCCGACCGTCAGGCCCCAGGTGTCAGAAACCGCCTGACACCGCTGACGGCCAAATCCCTAGACCAACGCGCACGCGCGCGCGAGAAACCCCCGTCTGACACCCATGCCTGACGCCTCTGACACCCCTTCCTGACGCTCCTGACACCCCCTCCGGCGCCGATTCTGACGCCTCTGACACCCCCGACCAACCACACGAAGGCCCGTTCTGACGGTCCTGACGCCTCTGACACCCGCCCTGACACCCCGGACGCCACTACCCACCGCAACCACCCCGGTCAGCCCGACCACCGCCCGCTCGCCCCACCTGTCACCTGTCGCCTGTCACCTGTCGCCCCCACCCCGAAACAGGGCCCCGCAGCCCCAAAACCACCCTCTGACCTGCGGACGACAGGCGACAGGACAGGTGACAGGCGACAGGTGACAGACAGGCCCGACCCACCCGGAGGACACCGTGACCAACCGCCGCACCCCGGCCGACCCGCGACCCACCGTGGTCGTTCTCCCCACTCGATTCCTCACCCCCGAGGACCTGGTCGTCATGTTCGACCTGCCCTCGGTGGAGACCGTCTACCAGTGGCGCCGCAAGCGCACCGGCCCGCCCGGCTTCCGCGCCGGCCGACACCTCCGCTACCACCCCGACGCCGTCGCCCAATGGGTCACCGACCAGACCCAGCAGGCCGCCTGAACCACCAGGGAGGCGCCAGGGAGGCAGGGAGAAGTCCCTGAGCGCCTCCCTGGCCATCACCCTCCCCCCCACCAGCAGGAACAGCTCCGCAGGGAGGCAGGGAGGCGCCCCCGGGCACCCCGCCGACAGCCCCGAGCCCACCCTCACGGGCCGCTGGCGGCCTCCCTCCCTGCCCCACCAACACCTCGACCCAAGGAGCGGCCCCATGGCCGGACACATCCAAGACCGCTGGTACAAGACCGAGAAGGGCCCCGACGGCAAGCCGCGGCGCGTCCGCACCGACCGCTATGGCACGGGCAAGCGCTACCGGGCCCGTTATGAAGGCCCGGACGGCAAGGAGACCAGCCGGAGCTTCCCCGACCGGCAGAAGCGCCTGGCCGAGAACTGGCTGATCGAGATCGCAGCCGACATGTCCCGGGGCACATACACCGACCCTCGGGCAAGTCGGCTGACCTTCCGTCAGTTCGCGGAGAACTGGCTCAGCAGCCACCAGGGCGACACCAACGAGCGGGGTGCGCTGGAGCGGCACCTCCGGCTGCACGTCTTCGACGTCATCGGCTCCCGGCCGCTCGTCTCGTTCCAGCCCGGCCACGTGCGCACCTGGCTGACCAGCCTCCCGAAGACCGCCCCGGCCGCCTCCTACCAGCGGATCATCTACGGAACGGTGTCGGCTGTGTTCAGCGCCGCCGTGGACGACGGCCTGATCCCCAAGAACCCGTGCCGAGTGAAGTCCGTCCGGATGCCGAAGGCGGAGCCCACCCGCGTCGTCCCCTGGACGCCGGACCAGGCGTTCACCGTTCAGGGGGCCCTGCCGGAGCGTTTCCGGGCCATGGTCGACCTTGGCGGCGGGTGCGGCCTCCGACAGGGCGAGATTTTCGGGCTGCCGGTCGAGGAGATCGGGTTCGATGGCGGCTGGCTCACCGTCCGGCAGCAGCTCAAGCGGGTGCGGGGGAAGTTCGTCTTCGCCCTCCCGAAGCGGGGCAAGATCCGCGACGTACCGTTGCCTCCGGCCGTGGCGGCGGCGCTCCGGGAGCACATGAAGCGCTTCCCGCCGGTGGAGATCACCCTTCCGTGGGGAGCGGTGGACGGGCCGCCGGTGACCCGCAAGCTCGTCTTCACCGGGGCGACGCAGGACTTCGTCCGCCCGAGCCACTTCGACGACCACCTGTGGAAGCCCGCCCTGGCCGCTGCTGGCATCATTCCGGAGGCCTCGAAGGGGGAACGGTACAAGAGCGCCCGCGAACACGGCATGCACGCCCTGCGGCACTTCTACGCCTCCGTCCTGCTGGACGCCGGCGAGAACATCCGGGCCCTGAGTCAGTACCTCGGTCACGACGACCCGGGGTTCACGCTGCGGGTCTACACCCACCTGATGCCGAGCAGCGAGAGCCGCACCCGGAACGCCGTGGACGGCATGTACCGGGCCTCCGGCAAGCTGCTTGACGGCCCCGAGACGGCCCCAGGGGCCTGACGCGGCCCAGGATCGGGGCATGTGGCCAGGTCAGAGCCATAGAGGCAGGGGAAGTCGAAACTACCTGTACTTCTTCCCGCTGTTCACCGGGCAGACGATCCCGCTGCAGGACTGGCGCTCCCGGATGTGGTTCAACAGCTGGATCTGACGCCGCGGCCGGGCGGGCGGCCGCTCGGGCGGACCACCTGCACACGCTTCCCGCGAATCGTCCGTACCCGGTCCACGACACGTACCAGATCCGTCACAAGTCCCCGGCCTTTCGTCGGCGGACCGATCGGCCCTGCCTAGGGTGGGAGGCGTACCGCGTTTCCGGCCCCGCCGGTTGCGCCCGGCCGCGATACCCCTGGGGGCTCAGCACCATGCGCAGTGGCGCGAAGATCGGCATCATCACCGGCGTGTCCATCGCCGTCCTCGCGGGCGGCGGCTACGGGGCCTACAGCCTGATGGGCTCGGACTCCGGGTCCTCCGGCGACAAGAAGCCCCGCACGGTGGTGGCCGAACCGCCCTCGGCCGATCAGGCCGCGGCCGGTGCGAAGGACTTCCTGGCGGCCTGGGCCTCCGGCGACATCGCCAAGGCGGCCTCGCTGACGGACGACCCGGCGGCGGCCACCACCGCGCTCACCGCCTTCAAGGACCAGGTGAAGCCGAGCGCGCTGACCCTCGCCCCGGCCGGTCCGGCCACCCCGCAGGCCTTCGCCTCGGCCACCGGCACCCCGGCCCCGGCCAAGCCCGGCGGCGCGGCCTCGGCCACCCCGTCCGCGACCGGCACCCCCGGCGCCACCGACTCGCCGTCCGCCGCCGCCACCGGGCCCACCGGCGTGCTGATGGGCTTCAAGGCCCGCGCCGAGTTCGAGGGCACCAGCCGGGTCTGGGACTACAACGGCTTCCTCGGCGTCGTGAAGATGAGCGACAACACCCCGGCCGTGCACTGGGCCCCCTCGGTGATCCACCCCCACCTGTCCGGCAACGAGACCATCGCCACCCAGCAGGTCTTCGCCCCGCCGTCCACCGTGGTGGACCGCAACGGCAAGCCGCTGCAGGGCGCCTCGCTCACCCCCGCGCTGATGGCCGCCCTGCAGGACAACGCCCACAAGCTGCTGCCGCCGGACCCGAACAAGGACAAGGACGCGGGCAGCGCGGTGGTGATCACCGACCCGTCCGGCAAGACCGCCGCGGACAAGCTGTTCACCATCGTCGAGCCCAAGCCCGGCCAGCCGTTCAAGGTGACCATCGACAACACCCTCCAGGCCGCCGCCGAGAAGGCGATGACCGACCTGGGCGGCAAGCAGGGCTCGATCGTCGCCCTCGAGCCGAGCACCGGCCAGGTGCTGGCCTTCGCCAACGCCCCGGCCACCGGCCAGAACCGGGCCTTCACCGGCCTGCTCGCCCCCGGCTCGACGATGAAGATCGTCACCTCGACGGCCCTGCTGGAGGCCGGGCTCACCCCGGACTCCACGGTGGCCTGCCCGGAGAAGAGCAGCAACCCGGTCGCGATCCCGAACGACTTCCCCGGCGCCTTCCCGGACAACACGCTCCAGAAGGACTTCATGGTGTCCTGCAACACCGCCTTCATCAACCAGGGCCTGACCAGCCTCAAGCCCGAGACGCTGTCCGGCACCGCCAAGGACGTGTACGGCATCGGCCTGGAGTGGAAGACCGGCCTGCCGAACGCCGACGGCAAGATCCCGGCGACCCCGGGCAGCAAGGACGAGCAGGCGATGAACTACATCGGCCAGGGCAAGGTCCAGATGAACCCGCTGGCCATCGCCTCGATCACGGCGACCGTCCAGAGCGGCGGGTTCAAGCAGCCCATCCTGGTCGCCGGCCTGCCGCAGCAGCAGGCGGCCCGGCAGATCTCGCCGGACGTCGCCGCCAAGCTGCGCGCGATGATGAACGCCACCGCCGTCGGCGGCACGGCCAGCCAGGTGATGGCCGGGATCACCGACAACGCGGGCGCCAAGACCGGCTCCGCCGAGGTCCAGGGCGCCTCCACCACCAACAGCTGGTTCACCGCCTTCCGCGGCAACCTGGCGGTCGCCGCCGAGGTCCAGGGCGGCGGCCACGGCGTCGACGCGGCGGGCCCGGCGGTCGCCTCGCTGCTCAAGACCGGCAACAAGTAGCCCGGGTACACCCACCGCCCCGAGCGCCCCGGAGAGGCGGGCGGGCGAACGACAGAGCCCGCTCCGCCGACCCGGCGGAGCGGGCCCCCCGCGTCCCCGGCCCGGCTCAGCCCCTCGGCAGGGCCGGTTCCGGCGCGTCCGGCGCGGGCCTCGGCGGCACCGGGCGGCGGCTGGTCCAGCGCCGGGCGGCCAGCCGGGGCCAGATCACCAGCACGGCCGGCAGCGCCAGGTACCCGAACCGCCCGGCCGGGGCGAGCGTGAAGGCGATCGCGAGCCCGGCGGCCAGCAGGTCGGCGGCGGCGATCGCGGAGACCGGCGGCCGGGCCAGCAGCCAGATCGCCACCCCGACCAGGGCCATGGTCATCAGCGCCAGCGAGACGGTGTGCCCGGTCGGCCCGAAGCCGGCCAGCACCTTGCCGGGCAGCGGGCTGCCGGCCGGGGTGCGGATCGCGGTCATCCCGAGCGGGAAGCGCACCACCTGGTCGCGCAGCGCCTGCGGCTGGGTCAGCACGGACGGCAGCAGCACCGCCGCGCTCACCCCGACCCCGATCAGCGCGGTGCGGGCGGCGGGCCGACGGCCGTACAGCCGCCACAGCAGCAGGACGGCCACCGGCAGGGCCGGCCAGGCGGTCCACTTGAGGCTGCAGGCGAGGGCGAGCACCAGTCCGGCGGCGACCGTGCGGTCCCGCTCGGCGAGCGCCATGGCCAGGCAGCAGACCCCGATCAGCGGCAGGTCGACCCCGCCGACCACCAGGGCGAGCGCTATCAGTGGCGAGGCGGTGAGGACGGCCAGCGGCAGCAGCGGGGCGCGGTCCCTGGAGGGCCGCAGCAGCCGCCAGGCGGCCAGCAGGCAGACGACGAAGGTGAGGGCGAACCAGATCCGGGCGTCCCCGGCGACCCGGGCGAAGGCGGTGGAGCTGCCGAGCAGCTGGCGGGGCAGTCCGAACAGGGACATCGCCGGGAGGTACGGGTTGTAGTCGGTGACCACCACCGGGTGCGGGAGGTAGACGTCACCGGTGGTGAGCAGCAGGTGGGCCGAGCGTTCGACCACCATGACCTCGGACTGGTGGCGGCCGGTGACGGCGAGCAGTCCGAGCGGCGCCAGGACGGCCCCGAGCAGGGCGACCACGGCGGCGGCCTCGGCCGCGAAGCGGCGCGGCAGGGTGAGGCAGAGCAGCCCGGCCACCACGTAGGCGGGGGCCGCGACGAGACCCCACAGCCGCTGGTTGGCCAGGTCGGAGACGAGCGGGAAGGCCGCGGCCCAGCCGGCCGCGATCAGACAGCCGAGCAGCTGCACCCAGCGCAGCGAGGCGAGCCGGGCGGGATTCCACCGATCGAGCGTGGGCGGGAAGGTGCTCTCACCACGCTGTCGGGGGAACGGACGGGGCGTGGCGCCCCTCGCCGGTGGCCCGGGTCTGGCCGGGAGTTCGGTGCTGATGGTCGGGGCCGGCGTTCTGGCGCGGCCGGTGAAGCGGCCGCGCGGGCGGGAGAAGCCGGGCGTGCGGGTGCTCACCATGGTGGAAGGTTATGGCGGCCAACCGGGCCCTGTCGCCATCGCCTCGGGCCCCGTTCGGCACGCTACGCGCGTAGGGCCGCCGGGTGTCGTACCGGGCGGCGGCCCTTCACGATTGGGTAACGGCCGGTCGGCCGACCGGTCAGCCGGCGCTGCTGTCGGCCGGGACGCCCTGCTGTCCGGCCCGCTCCAGCCGGGAGTGCTTGATGCTGTAGCCGAAGTAGACGACCACGGCGACACCGAGGGCGATCGCCCCGGCCCGGAAGGTGTCGGCGTGCAGGCCGGTGATCAGGTAGACGCAGAAGCCGATGCTGATCAGCGGGATGACCGGGTAGCCGGGGACCTTGAAGCCGCGCGGCAGGTCGGGCTGGGTGCGGCGCAGGACGATCACGCCGATCGAGACCACCGAGAAGGCGATCAGGGTGCCCAGGCTGGTGATGTCGGCGAGCACGTTCAGCGGGATGAACGCGGCCAGCGCGCCCACGCCGACCCCGACCACCAGGGTGTTCCAGACCGGGGTGCCGGTGCGCGGGGAGAGTGCGGCGAAGCGCTTGGGCAGCATGCCGTCGCGGCCCATCGAGTACAGGATGCGGGTCTGGCCGTAGATCACCACCAGGGTGACGCTGAAGATCGAGATGATCGCGCCGACCGCGAAGAGCATCGCGGGCCAGCTCTGGCCGGTGATGTCCTGCAGGATCTGGGCGAGCCCGGCCTCCTGGCCCTTGAAGTCCTGCCAGGGCTGGGCGCCGATGCCGGCCAGGGCGACCAGGATGTAGAGCAGGGTCACCACGACCAGCGAGATGATGATCGCCATCGGCATGGTGCGGCGCGGGTCCTTGACCTCCTCGCCGGCGGTGGACACCGCGTCCAGGCCGATGAAGGAGAAGAAGATGCTGGAGGCGGCCATCTGCACGCCGCCGATGCCCAGCGGCATGAACGGGGTCAGGTTGCCGGACCGGAAGCCGGTGAGCGCGATGCCGACGAACAGCAGCAGGATGACGATCTTGATCCCGACCATGGCCGCGTTGACCTTCACCGACTCGCTGACGCCGCGGACCAGCAGGAAGCAGATCATCGCGACCAGCAGCAGCGCCGGCAGGTTGAACCAGTGGGTGGCGTCCGGCGCGCCGGACAGCTGCTCGGGGATCTTGACCCCGAAGGACAGGTCGAGGAACTTGTTCAGGTACTCGGCCCAGCTGACCGCGATCGCGGAGGCGGAGACGCCGTACTCCATCAGCAGGCAGATGCCGACGCCGAAGGCGACGCCCTCGCCGAGGGTGGCGTACGCGTAGGAGTACGAGGAGCCGGAGACCGGGATCGCGGAGGCCATCTCGGCGTAGCAGAGCGCGGTGAGCCCGGCGGTGACGGCGGCGATCACGAAGGACAGGATGACGGCCGGCCCGGCGTCCGGCACCGCGGTGCTGAGCACGAAGAAGATGCCGGTGCCGATGGTGGCGCCGATGCCGATCGCGGACAGCTGCCAGAGGCCGATCGAGCGGCGCAGGTGGATGCCGGAGCGTCCGCCCTCCTCGGGGGCGCCGGCCGGGAGGCCGTGGCCCTCACTCTCCGCGATCAGGGTCGCGACGGGCTTGCGTCGCAGCAGACGTGCACCAAGGGTGTTGCTGGCCAAAACGGCGGTCCTTCTAGGCGGGGGAGGGTGTCCTAGGGGCCGGTCACCCGTGGCACCGGGGGGTGTCTTCGGGGACCAACCGAACAAACATGGGACAGTACCCCGCGAAGACACCAGTGTCGCAAACAAACAATACCGATCGGCGCATTGTACGAATCGGCACATCAGACATAACAAACCGGACACTTCGCACCCGTCGCACCTCCGGCCGTTCCACTTGAACGTCCAGCTCAGCCCGCCCGATTGGCCTCAGCGGCCGAGCACCGCCCGCAGCACCGCCCGGGCGATCGGAGCGGCCAGCGCGCCACCGGTGACATCCGTGGCGTCACTGTCCGCGACCACCACGGCCACCGCCACCGGCGGCACCGCGTCCGAACCGGCCGGCTTGGCCCAGGCGATGAACCAGGCGTACGGCGTCCCGCTGTTGTCCACCCCGTGCTGGGCGGTGCCGGTCTTGCCGCCGACCACCGCCCCGTCGATCCGGGCGTTGCCGCCGGTGCCCTTCTCCACCACGTCGGTCATCAGCCGCCGCACCTGCCCGGCCACCGCCGGGGTCAGCGCCCGCCGGTACACGGCCGGCTTCATCCGCTCCACCTCGGTGCCGTCGCTCCTGGTCAGCCGGTCCACCAGCTGCGGCCGCATCACCGTCCCGTCGTTGGCGATCCCGGCCGCGACCATCGCCATCACCAGCGGGGTGGCCGCGGTGTCGAACTGCCCGATCGAGGAGAGCGCCAGCTGGGACGGGTCCATCGCGGTGTCCACGTTGGAGCGGGCCGGGCGCACCGGCACGTCCAGTCTCGGGTCGTTGAAGCCGAAGCCCTCGGCCGTCGCCACCAGCTCGGACAGCCCGCTGCGCACCCCCAGGTAGCCCAGCACGCTGTTGCAGCTGACGGTCATCGCCGTGTCCAGCGAGAGCCCCGGCCGGTCGCAGGCCGCGCTGTCGTTGACCAGCGGCGTGGTCGTCCCGGGCAGCACGTACGGGAAGGGCGCGGCGGTGGGCGCGTCCGGGTCGGTGACCACCCCGGCCGACAGCGCCGCGGCCGCGGTGACCACCTTGAAGGTCGAGCCCGGGGGGTAGGTCTGGCGCAGCGCCCGGTTGAGCATCGGCTGGTCGGTGTCCTCCTGCAGCCGGTTCCAGGCCGTCTGGTCGGCGCCGGCGGACCCGGCGAAGGAGCCCGGGTCGTACGAGGGGGTGCTGGCCAGCGCCAGGATCCGCCCGGTGGCCGGCTCGATCGCGGCCACCGCGCCCTTCTGGTCGCCGAGCCCGCGCATCGCGGCCTGCTGGGCCGCCCGGTCGATCGTGGTGTACACGTCCCCGCCGGGGTCGCGCCGACGGGAGACCGCGTCCCAGAGCGACCAGCCGCTCAGCCGCCCGTCGGTGCCGGTCAGCAGGTCGTCCTCGATGCCCTCCAACTGGCTGTTGCCGTACGCCTGGGAGGCGAAGCCGGTGACGGCGGCGTAGGTCGGGCCGTCGGCGTAACCGCGCTTGTACGCGTACCGGCCGCCGGTCGGGCGGGAGCCGGTCACCGCCTGGCCGCCGACCAGGATGTCGCCGCGCGGCTGGGCGTACCGCTCGACGGTGAGCCGCTGGTTGGCCTGGTTGCGGTCCAGGCCGTCGGCCTCGAACACCTGCACCCGGGTGGCCTGCACGCACAGCGCCCCGACCAGCAGCAGGCAGAAGGTGGCCGCCCGCCGCCCGGTGACCGAGATCCCGGGCAGCCCCTGCGGGCCGTTGCCGCCGGGCCGGACCCCTCCGGGCCGGACTCCTCCGGGCCGGTTCCGGGCCATCACACCCCCTCCGGAGCGGGCCGCCGGGCGTCGTCGCTCATCCGCACCAACAGCGCCACGATGATCCAGTTGGTGACCACCGAGGAGCCGCCCTGGGCGATGAACGGCATGGTCATCCCGGTCAGCGGGATCAGCGCGAGCACCCCGCCCGCCACCACGAACACCTGCAGCCCGACGATCGCCGCCAGCCCGATCGCCAGCAGCCGCCCGAACGGGTCGCGCAGCGCGATGCCGGTCCGGAAGCCGCGCGAGACCAGCACCGCGTACAGCAGGAACACCGCGGTCAGCCCGGTCAGGCCGAGCTCCTCACCGATGGTGGCGAGGATGAAGTCCGACTTGGCGGCGAAACCGATCAGCACCGAGTGCCCGTTGCCCAGCCCGGTGCCCAGCTCGCCGCCCCAGGCGAAGGCGAACAGCGACTGGGCGATCTGGTTGGCGCCCCGGCCGGCCGTGATCGAGCCCAGTGGGTCCAGCCAGTCCACCACCCGGCTGTGCACGTGCGGCGAGAGCCAGCCCACCGTCACCGCGCCGACCGCCGCCAGCCCCAGCCCGATCGCGATCCAGCCGGTGCGCGCGGTGGCCACGTAGAGCATCACCACGAACAGGCCGAAGTACAGCAGGGCCGTCCCGAGGTCGGTCTCCAACACCAGCACCCCGACGAAGGCCGCCCAGATCATCAGCACCGGCCCGAGCACCCGCCCGCGCGGCAGCTGCCAGCGCCAGACCCGGCGGCCGGTGAGCGCCAGCGCGTCCCGGTGCACCGCCAGGTAGGCCGCGAAGAAGACGGCCAGCAGGATCTTGGCGAACTCCCCCGGTTGGAAGGACAGCGGCCCGACGACGATCCAGATCTGGGAGCCGTACACCGGCGGGAACAGGATCGGCACCACCAGCAGGACCAGCGCCAGCAGCGCCCCGACGTGGGCGTAGCGGCGCAGCCGCCGGTGGTCGCGCAGCAGCAGCACCACGGCGGTGAACAGCGCCACCCCCAGGGCCGACCAGAGCAGCTGGGTGGAGGCGGCCTCCCGGCCCGGGGTGGCCCGGTCGAGGCGGTAGATCACCACCAGCCCGATCCCGTTGAGCAGCACCGCGATCGGCAGCAGCAGCGGGTCCGCGTACCGGGCCCGCCACCGGATCACGCCGTGCGCCGCCAGGGCCAGCACACCGAGCGCGGCCCCGTACTGGGCGGCGTCGGCGGGCGCCTCGCCGTCCAGGTCGACGCCGACCTCGACGTAGCCGAACACGGCGGCCAGGACGGCGGTCAGCACCAGCACCAGCTCGGTGGTGCGCCTGGTGGGCACCGGCCGGGCGGGCCGGGCGGCGGATCTCGTCACGGCGGAGGGTGTCGCCACGGACCGTCCTGGGAGGGGAGGCGGGAGTCGAAGGGGCCGACCGGGTCCGGGCACCGGCACCCCGGTTCGTCACCCTAACGAGCGTTGTCCCCAGGTATCTGCTGTTCGTCACGGTGTGTCCGCCATTGCCGCTTCCACCCCTACCGGGCCCTCACTCCGGCCGCCGCCCGGCCAGCGCCGCCACCCCGGCCCCGACCGCGGCCGCCAGGACGAGGGAGAGCAGCAGTTCGCCCCAGGGCACGGCGAGCCGCCCGGTCCGGGCCGCCGCCACCAGCCCGCGCACCGCCGCGTTGGCCGGCGAGACCGGCACCACCAGCGCCGCCGCGGCCAGCCCGAGCGCCGCCAGGATGCCGTACGGCGAGCGGACCAGCACCGGGCGGTTGCCCAGCGCCCCGGCCAGCACCCCCAGCAGCGCGCACACCACCGAGGTCGCCAGCCCGGCCGGCAGCGCCCGGCCGACGCCCGGGTCCTGCCCCGCCCCCGGGTTCGCCACCGCCCCGCTGGTCCACCACAGCGCCGCCACCTCCCCCACCGCCAGCAGCAGAGCCGCCGTCAGCGCCGCCAGCAGCGCCCCCAGGTGCACCCGCGCCGGGCCCGCCACCGCGACCAGGCAGGCCCGCGAGGCCGGCGGCTCCGCGGTCAGCGCGCTGCGCACGAACCAGGCGCTCACCGGCACCAGCAGCCCCGCGCCGAAGCCCAGCCCGCCCAGCAGCGGGTCCCCCGGCGTCACCCCGATCACCAGCACCAGCGCGAACGCCAGGAACGGCGGCAGCCAGGCGTGCGAGCGCACCAGCAGCTCCAGGTGGTACCGGGTCAGCGCCCCGACCTGCCTCACCGGGCCACCTCCCGACGACGCACCGCCAGCACCCGCACCGCCGGACGGCTCACCAGCAGGGCTCGCAGCAGCGCGTCCGAGTGCGCGGCCGGCACCGCCAGCCGCACCGCCGTCCCGCCCAGCGGGGTCGGCTCCGGCGCGCCGGGCAGCCGCTCCGGCAGCGGGGCGCCGTCCGGGAGGTCCAGCTCGATCTCCATCACCGGCCCGCCCCGGTCCACCGCCACCGGCTCCTCGGCCGGTTGCAGGCCGCCGCCCGGGCCGACCCGGTACGCCGCGCTGGTCCGCCCGGCCAGCCGGGCCGGGTCGTGGTCCACGAACAGCACCGTGCCGCCCGCCGCCGCCCGCTCGGCGGCCGCGTCGTCCAGCACCGCCCGGGCCCGCGGGTCGAGCCCGGTCCAGGCCTCGTCCAGCAGCAGCACCCGGGCCTCGGCGATCAGCGCCTGCGCCACCGCGACCTTCTGGCAGGTCCCCTTGGACAGCCGGCTCAGCGGGGTGCCCGCCCGGTCCGCGATGCCGAACCGGTCCAGCCACTCCCCGGAACGCCGCCGCGCCGCCTCCGCCGACAGCCCGTGCACCCGGCCCACCCGCAGCAGGTACGACGCGGCATCGAAGGGCAGCGCCGGCGGGAAGCGCTCCGGCACGTACGCCGCGGCCCCGGGCCGCACCACCCGGCCGGTGCTCGGCCGCTCGATCCCGGCCGCCAGCCGCAGCAGGGTCGACTTGCCGCTCCCGTTCGCCCCGGCGATCCGCACCAGCTCCCCCGGCCCGACGGCCAGCCGGACGTCCCGCAGGATCCACCGCCCGCTCCGCCCGTACCGCTTGCCGACCCCGGCCAGCTCCATCCGCGCCCCGCCTCCATCCGGTCCCCCCGAAGGCTATCCACCGCGGGTAAGGCCGCCGTGAGCATCGCGTCGCGCAATCCCCCGGCCACGCGCCGGAGTTCACGCCGGGGCAGGTGGGGGCACCGTCCGGTCCCGTTTGGCCTTGACGAACTGATGATCCCTAGGATCGGCCGGGTGAATACCGGACGACGACCGAAAACCAGGCTCGGCAGCCTGCTGGCCGCCCTGGCGATAACGGGCGCCTCGCTGCTCCTCGGCCTGCCCGCCCAAGCCGACGAACCCTCAGCCGGCGCCTCATCCGCACCGAAGGAGGCCCCCAAGGTCGATCTGATCCTGGACGTCAGCGGCTCCATGAACATCGCCGACATCCAGGGCAAGAGCCGCATCTCGGTGGCCCAGCAGTCGCTGAACGAGGTGATCGACGCCCTGCCCGCGGAGACCGAGTTCGGCATCCGCACCCTCGGCGCCACCTACCCCGGCAACGACAAGAACGTCGGCTGCCAGGACACCAAGCAGCTCTTCCCGGTCGGCAGGACCAACAAGGTGGAGGCCAAGACCGCGGTCGCCACCCTGCGCCCCACCGGCTGGACCCCGATGGGCCTGGCCCTGCGCGGCGCGGCCCAGGACCTCGGCAAGGGCGACGCCACCCGCCGGATCGTGCTGATCACCGACGGCGAGGACACCTGCACCCCGCCCGACCCGTGCGACGTGGCCCGCGAGCTCGCCGCCCAGGGCATCCACCTGGTGGTCGACACCCTCGGCCTGGCCCACGACGACAAGACCCGCCAGCAGCTGCTCTGCATCGCCAACGCGACCGGCGGCACCTACACCGACGTCCGCACCCCGCAGCAGCTCACCGACAAGGTGAAGCAGCTGGTCGACCGCTCCAACGACACCTACACCGTCAACCCGGTCAAGACCGCCGGCACCGACAAGTGCGAGAGCGCCCCGGTGCTCACCCCCGGCGTCTACAGCGACCGGGAGAAGTTCTCCGAGCACCGCGTCTACAAGGTCCCGGTCAAGGCCGGCCAGGAGCTGCGCGCCTCGGTCAGCGTGGGCCTCGACCGCGCGGTGGCCCGGGACTACGGCGTCCTGCTCCAGGCCACCAGCGCCACCGGCCAGGAGCTGGTCCGCGGCACCGACGCCGGCAGCAACCGCACCGACGTCATCTCCACCGGCCTGCGCTGGTCCACCGCCGACTCCCAGGGCTACGTCACCGCGAGCCCGACCGCCTCGGCCAAGGACAAGCCGGACACCGCCGTCTGCCTGGTCGTCAGCAACTCGCTGGCCCCCCAGTCCGGCGTCCAGGCCGACCCCGGCATGCCGCTGGAGCTGACCGTGGACCTCGCCTCCGCCTCGCCCGCCCCCGAGGGCGCCGCGATGGGCCTCGGCCGCGGCTGGATCCTGCTGCTCACCCTCACCCTGGCCGGCCTGGTCTTCGGCCTGGTCTCCGGCTGGATCGCGCGCTGGCGGATCGCCGTCTGGCGGGAGAACTGATCATGCGTACGACGATCCGCGGCGCCCTCGCCGCCCTCGCCCTGCTGCCCGCCCTCGCGCTGGGCACCCCGGCCGCCTCCGCCGCCTCGCCGTCCCCCACGGCGACCGCGAGCGGCACCCCGGCCCCGGCCACCAAGGCCGGCACCTCCTTCCTGACGGCGGTCAACCTCTCCCCCGGCCAGGACGCCGACGTCGCCGCCTCTACCGGCGACTACCTGTACTGGGCGTTCGGCGCCTCCGAGGGCCAGACCCCGACGGTCAGCCTGACCGTCAACCTGGCCCCGGCCGCCGACCGGCACGGCCCGCAGACCTGGAGCGTCGAGGTCTTCGACGGGCTGCGCCGCCGCCAGGCCTGCACCGCCGGCACCCAGAACGCCACCGGCGACCAGAGCGCCACCAGCGTGGCGCTGAACTGCACCCTGCGCGAGGTCCGCACCTGGGCCGAGCCGTGGTCCGGCGACCCGCTGCCCGGCACCTACTACGTCCGACTGTCGGTCACCGACGCCCCGCAGCCCGACCTCGGCCTGGCCGCCACCGCCCAGCTGCACGTCGCCGCCAAGGGCAACGCCGACAACGCCCAGCCCGAGGGCGGCGAGCTCAAGGCCCCGCTGGTCCCGCCGGTCGGCGGAGGCGCCAGTACGGCCAAGGCCGCGGCCCCGGTCGCGGAGAAGGAGCACTGGTACACCGGCTGGTTCTCCGGCTGGAACAGCCGCTGGTACTGGACCATCGGCGGCGGCTTCCTGGCCGCCCTGGCCGGCGTCCTCGGCTACCACCTGACCCGCCACCCGCGCGGCCGACGCCCCGGCCACCACGGCGCCGTGCCACCCCAGGGCTCCCAGCACGACCACTACGCCGAGCGCCCGTAACCCCGCCCGCCCGAGGGCCGGCCGGACACCTTCCGGCCGGCCCTCCGGCATGTCTACGCTCGAAGCATGCAGCCGCGCGGCCGGATCGTGGTCGGCGTGGACGGCTCCGCCCCCGCCCGCGCCGCCGCCCGGTGGGCGGCCCGGCTGGCCGGCCTCACCGGCGGCCCGCTGGAGGCGGTGGCGGTCTGGGACTTCCCCTGCCTGTTCGGCGAGCACGGTCTCGTCCCGCCCGCCCTGGACGGCTTCGAGCCGGAGCGCCGCGCCGCCGAGATCCTCGCCGAGACGGCGGCCGACTGCGCCCGCCCGCTGCGCCGCCGCCTCACGGCCGGGCCACCGGGCCCCGCCCTGGTCACCGCCGCCGCCGGCGCCGCCCTGCTGGTCCTCGGCAACCGCGGCCACGGCACCCCGCCGGACGCCCCGCTGGGCACCGTCGCCCAGTACTGCCTGTGGCACGCGCCCTGCCCGGTGGTCATCGTGCGCGCGGCCGGGCTCAGCCCTTGAACAGGTTGTGCCCCACGTCGGACGGCACCTCGTCCTGGACCGGCTTGCTGCCCGGCCCCGGCACGTGCTCGCCGGGCACCGGCTGGTCGCCCTCGCGGTGCAGCAGCACCACCCCGTCCTGGGCCCAGATCTGCCGGTAGCCGTGCGCCAGCAGCAGCTGGATCCGCTCGGCCTGCTCCTTGTCCGTCTTGAACGGGAAGGACCGCTTGTCGGAGCGGGTCAGCACGTAGTCGCGGCCCCGCGGCGTGCCGTCCACCAGCACCACGTCGGTCCGGGCGGTCAGCCGCGGCGCGATCTGGTTGTCGGCCTCCACCGAGGCGCCGTCCGGGATCAGCGCGGCCGCCCGGACCAGCGCGGCCTCGCTCGCCCTGGGCTCCCAGGAGGACGGCACCGCCAGCTGCAGCAGCCCGATCGGCACCGCCGCCACCAGCGCCACCCCGACCGCGCCCAGGCCCAGCAGCCGGGCCCGCCGCCGGGTCCGCTCGGGCCGCTCGGCGCTGCTCAGCCGCCCCAGCACCTCGAGGGTGGCGGTCAGCAGGACGGGCCAGAGCATCGAGTCGTAGTGCCGGGCGATCGACCAGTGGTTGGGGTTGCTGGAGAGGATCCGCTCGGCCAGCAGCGGCAGCATGCACAGCACGGTGGCGGAGCGCAGCGGCAGCAGGAACAGGGTGCCGAACAGCCAGAGCAGCAGCAGCGGCTTCAGCGGCTGGTCGAAGGCGGTCTGCACCAGCAGGAACGGGTCGTGCAGCAGGTTGGTGACCGCCTGGCCGCCGTCCTTGCCGAGGGTGTCGTAGTTCCAGTAGTAGCCCGGCTCCCCGCCCATCGCCGGGATCAGCCACTTGATCGCCACCGCGGCGGCGACCGGCCCGCCCAGCAGCAGGCCGATCCCGGTGAAGCGCCCGGCGCGGTCCGCGGTGCGCCGGGTGCGCAGCAGCAGCACCAGCCCGTACGCGCCGACCAGCAGGCCCAGGTCCTCCTTGGTGCAGCACAGCAGCACCGCGGCGAGCAGCACCGTGCCGTAGCGGCGGGCCTGGCCGCGCTCCAGCATCAGGAGAATCAGCGGGACGGCGAAGGCCACCTCGTGGAAGCCGACCCGGGAGGCGACCAGCAGCGGCCAGCCGAGCGCGTAGGTCAGCCCGGCCAGGTCGGCGGCCCGGCGGGCGGTGCGCGGCTCGGCGGCGGCGAAGGAGTGCGCGGCGATCCGCCGGATCAGCGGCACCCCGAGCGCGAACAGCAGCGCCTGTCCGATGATCAGCGAGCGCGGGTCGTCCCAGATCCAGTACAGCGGCGCGAGCAGCGCCAGCACCGGGGAGAAGTGGTCACCGAGCAGCGAGAACCCGGGCGGGAACTCGTGGTGGTAGGACTTCAGCGTGGAGACCGGCAGCCCGAAGTGGGCGTAGCCGCGTATGCCCTGGTCGAAGATGCCGAGGTCGAAGCCGCCGAGCGAGACGGAGGCCCAGCCCTGCATGCCGATGGCGCACATCACCGCGAAGCACAGCAGGCTGAGCAGCAGGGTGCGCCGGGCGGGCGTGCCCAGGACGGTCGCGGCCCTGCGGGCGGCGGCGGGTACGGCGGCCCGGGGCGTCGGCGGGATCGCGGTCTGGGTGGTCACGTCGGCTCTGGTCCGTCTCTGGTCCGTCAGGACCGATTGGTCAGGGCGGGGTCACGTTCGGGCTGGTGGCCGAGCTCGTGGCCGGGCTCGTGGTCGAGCTTGGCGCCGAGCAGCGCCCAGGCGCCGGCCGAGGCGTCGACCGCCTGCCGCCGGGCCCGGTAGAGCCGCACCCCGATGACGAGCAGGACGGCGATGGCCAGCGGCGGGTAGATCGAGCCGGGCAGCTGCCAGTTCCAGGTGACCCCGCGGCCCCAGCGGTGCGGCACCAGCCACATCACGTGGGAGAGGAACACCAGCAGCGTCACCCCGAGCAGCACCCGGCGGCCGGTGCTGCGGGCCTCGGCGGCCAGCAGGGCGATCAGCGGGATGCACCAGACCCAGTGGTGGGTCCAGCTGATCGGCGAGACCAGCAGCGCGGTGAACGCGGCGCAGACCCCGCCCCAGGCGTCGGCCCGGCGCAGCACCCGGACGGAGCGCCCGGCGAGCACGGCCACCCCGAGCCCGAGCGTGGCGACCAGCGCGGAGGCGATCAGCCCGACCAGCCCGGGGTCGTTGACGTCGAGCAGCCGGCAGACGGCCCCGCGCAGCGACTGGTTGTCCACCAGCACGGTGACGCCGACCCGGCTCGGGTCCCACAGGTACCGGGTCCAGAACCCGTACGAGCCGTCCGGCAGCAGGATCCAGCCGATCAGCCCGGCCGCCAGGAAGGTGCCCATGGAGACCAGGGCGGCCCGGATCCGGCCGGTCAGGAACAGGTAGACGGCGAACAGCCCCGGGGTGATCTTGATCGCGGTGGCCAGGCCGATGCCCACGCCCTTGGCCCGGCTGTGGTCGGGGCGGGTGAGGTCCCACAGCACCAGGCAGAGGATGCCGAGGTTGACCTGGCCGTACTGGAAGGTGGTGTAGACCGGCTCCAGCCAGACCGCGAGGCCGGTCCCGAGCACGGTGAGCGCCGTCCGGTGCCGCCGGGCGGGCCAGCCGGCCAGCTTGAGCGACAGGAACACCGCCAGGCCGAGCAGCGCGTAGTTGCCGAGCATCACCAGGACGCGCAGGGTGCTCACGTCGAACCAGGTGCTCGGTACGAACAGCATCGCGGCGAACGGCGGGTAGGTGGCCGGCAGGTCCCAGCCGGGCAGCCGCATCGCGTACAGGTCGTCGCCGTTGACGACGGCCTGGCCCTCGGCCCGGTAGACGAGCATGTCGACCATGGTGGCGCCGTGCAGGTGCCGCTGGACGACGAAGGCCGCCACCGACAGCACCGCGACACAGGCCGCCGCGATGGTCCAGGAGTTCGGTCTTCCGTTCGCCGGGCGGCCGTCGGGCCCCTCCGGGTCCGCTTGCCGCGTCCAACGTTTCAGACCGAACTCGCGCACCGCGATGGCACCCCGTCGAGATAGACCAGATCGTTCCCTCGTCAGCGTCTGGGCCCACCCACCATAACCGACCCCTCTGAGACTCCCCTGAGTCCCAAAGCACGTCAGATTCCGCCCTGGTGAGAGCGGTGTGACCTCGGTCACGGACACCGTCGCCCGGCCTTGCGAGCCGCAAAACGCGAAGTCCCGCCGGGAGTTGACTCCCGGCGGGACTTGGTGGACCGGTCGGAGCCGGTCCGTTGGGTGGAGCTGAGGGGATTCGAACCCCTGACCCCCTCGATGCGAACGAGGTGCGCTACCGGACTGCGCCACAGCCCCAACGAGAAGAAACTCTAGCACCTTCCGGAGGGGGTCCGTGACCACCCCCCTGGTCGGGGGTGGTCACGGGGGATCATTCGTTGGCCGCGCGGGGGCGGGACTCCGGAGCCGGGGCCTCGGCGTACTGGTCGAACAGCGGGGTGCTGCGGGACTCGGTGGGGCGACCGGCGGTCCAGGTGCCGGGGGCCGACAGGTCGAGGCCGCGGGACACCCGGGGGGCGACCGGCGCGGTGACGTAGGTCGGCAGCGGAACGGGCACCGGCTCCCAGGAGTCCGGGCCGGCCGCACCGCGCTCGCGCATGCCGTCGACCCACTCCTCGTGCTCGGTGGCCTCGGCCACCGCGGAGGCGGACGGCACCGCGACGGTGGCCTGCTCGGGATCGGCGGCCAGCCGCAGGTGCGCCCGGCCGGGCCGGTGCCCGGCGGGCGCGGCCGGGGCCGGCTCCACCGGGGCGGCGGCCTCGACCGTCGGCCGGTCGTCCACCGGGGCCTCGGCCCGCTGCCGCTCGCGCTGGCGCAGCCGCTCGGCCGCCTGGGCGGCCCGGTTGCGGTCCAGCTTCACCTCGTACCGCTCGCGCTCCAGCTTGCGCAGGTGGCCGATGTAGAAGGTGAGGAGGAGTGCCGGGACGGCCGGAACCCAGAGGAAGGCGAGGCCGGCCACCGCGGCGACCACCGCGCCGAGCGCGAACGCCAGGAAGAGGACGGTGACCATCCGGCGCCGGCGGGCCAGCAGCCGCGCCCGGCGCTCCCCACCGCCCTGCCGCACCGGGGCCGGCCGTTCGGCCAGGCGCTCCGCCGGGGGTTGCGCCGGGGGTTCGGGCTCCCGCGCCACGGGATCGCCGGGGGCGGCCCCGTCCCGTTCGGGAGGGCCGTCGTTGCTGTGCTCGTCGTCACGCGGTTCGTCGCCCAGGGCCCGGGCTGCCCGTCGCTCCAGCGCCGAACGCCCGGCCAGCAGGCGGATGGCGGTGCTGAAGCGTTCCGTCGGGCGCGCCTCGTTGAGTTCGTCCTGCCTGCGGAGCCACATCGGCACCAGATAGGCGGCCCAGGCCCCTACGATGACGGCGTAGATAAGGCCGCTACTGCTCACGATTCACACCGTACGGGCGCCGGGGAAGGCCTGGCAGCAATTTGGCGCGGCGTGTCGTGTGATCAAGCTGATTCTCCGACTATTTTGCCGGTGTTTGTGACGGTCCGCCACCGCGTCGATGCCATATCGATATTCTTTTCGAACATATATTCAATTACGCGGCTCGCGCCCCGAACTGATCGCCCGCCAGCGTTCCAGCATCCCCTCCGGAACCTCCTCGGCGGTCAGGACGTAGACCAAGTGGTCCCGCCAGTCCCCGTCGATGTGGAGATAGCGCGGGCGGATTCCCTCCGAGCGGAAGTCGAGCTTTTCCACCACCCGCCGGCTCGGCCCGTTCTCCGGGCGGATGCAGACCTCGATCCGGTGCAGTCCGAGGGTGTGGAAGCAGTAGTCCACCGCGAGCGCCACGGCCGTCGGCATGATGCCCCGGCCGGCCACCGCCTCGTCGATCCAGTAGCCGACGTTGGCCGAGCACATCGAGCCCCAGGTGATCCCGCCGACGGTCAACTGGCCGACCAGCTGGCCCTTGTAGAGCACCACGAAGGGCAGCATCCGGCCGGCCGAGGCCTCCCCGCGCAGGAACCGGACCATCTGCCGGTAGGTCGGCCGGGGCCCGGCCGCCTGGCCCGGCGGGCCGGGCGGCACGGTGGCCTCCCAGCGGCGCAGCCAGTCCCGGTTGCGCCGGCTCACCTCCTGCCAGTCGCGCTGGTCGCGGGCCCGGATCGGGCGCAGCACGACCTCCCCCTCGTGGAGCTCTACCGGCCAGCCGGCGTTCAGTGCGCTCTCCTAGATGCTGGAGCCCCGGAAGCTGGTGCGTCGGGCCGGGGGTGGTCCCCGCCGCCGAGCTGGTCGACGGCGTGGGCGAGCAGCGGCTCCAGCACGGCCAGGCCGTCCTTGACGCCGCCGGTCGAGCCCGGCAGGTTGACGATCAGGGTACGTCCGGCGAGCCCGGCGAGCCCGCGGGAGAGCGCCGCGGTCGGCACCTTGTCGCGGCCGTGGGCGCGGATGGCCTCGGGGATGCCGGGGATCTGCCGGTCGATCACCCGGGCGGTCATCTCGGGGGTGAGGTCCATCGGCGAGATGCCGGTGCCTCCGGTGGTCAGCACCACGTCGTACCCGGCGGCGACGGCCTCGCGCAGGACGGTCTCGACCGGCTCGCCGTCCGGGACGACCCGGGGGCCGTCGGCGGTGAAGCCCATCGCGGTCAGGCCGGCCACCAGCAGCGGGCCGCCCTTGTCCTCGTACACCCCGGCAGAGGCCCGGTTGGAGACGGTGACCGCGAGCGCCGTCATGCGCTGCGCCGTCATGCGCCGGCCTCCGGCGCGAACCAGTCGCCGCTCTTGCCGCCGGTCTTGCTGAGCACCCGGACGGACTCGATGCTCGCACCCTTGTCGACCGCCTTGACCATGTCGATCACGGTCAGCGCGGCGACCGTCACCGAGGTCAGCGCCTCCATCTCGACGCCGGTGCGGTCGGCGGTCCTCACGGTGGCGGTGATCTCGACCGCGCCGTCCACGACGGCGAGGTCGACCTTGACGCCGGAGACGGCGATCGGGTGGCAGAGCGGGATCAGGTCCGGGGTCCGCTTGGCGCCCATGATCCCGGCGATCCGGGCCACGGCGAGGGCGTCGCCCTTGGGCACGCCCTCACCGCGCAGCAGTTCCACGACCTTCGGGGAGACCTTGACCCGCCCGGCCGCGACGGCGGTGCGCGCGGTGGTGGCCTTCTCGGAGACGTCGACCATCCGGGCCGCGCCCTGCTCGTCGACGTGGGTGAGGCGGTCGCCGGGGTTCGGTGTCGTCACGGGTAACTCCAGGGGCGCGCAGGTCGAATACCGCGCTACCGTACCGCTCGGTCACCCGCCCGCTCGCCTCCGGGCGCCCTTGACCCGCCGCCGACGGTCGGCGCTCCGGCGCCCGTGCCGGGCGCTTCTCACCTTCGGCGGCGGCGCGCCCTTCGGCTCGGGCGGGTGCGCCGGCCGCTCAGGCGTCCAGCAGGACCACGTCGACCTCGCTGCCGGCCGGCAGCTCGGTGACCTCCTCGGGGACGGTGATCAGGCAGTTCGCCCGGGCCAGCGCGCCGACCAGGTGGGAGTCGGCGCCGCCCACCGGCTCGACCGTGCCGTCCGCGGCCGAGTAGCGGCCGCGCAGGAACTGCCGTCGCCCGGCCGGGGAGCGCAGCGCGGACGGGCAGAGCGCGCGCACCACCGGGCGGTGGACGTCGGCCGCGCCCAGCATGGTGCGGATCACCGGGCGGACGAAGAGTTCGAAGGAGATGTAGGCGCTCACCGGGTTGCCCGGCAGGGCGAGCAGCGGCACCCCGGCGCCGGCCCCGATCCGGCCGAAGCCCTGCGGCTTGCCGGGCTGCATCCGCAGCTTGCGGAACTCGACGTTGGCGGCTCCGCCGCGGGCCACGCCCCCGTAGGACTCGAAGACCTCCTTGACCACGTCGTACGCGCCGACGCTGACCCCGCCGCTGGTGACGATCAGGTCGGCCCGGCCGATCTGGTCCTCCAGGACGGCGCGCAGCCGGTCGGCGTCGTCCGGGACGGCGCCGACCCGGTAGGCGATGGCGCCGGCCTCCTGGGCGGCCGCGGTGAGGGTGAAGCTGTTGGAGTCGGCGATCTGCCCGGGCCCGATCGGCTCGCCGGGCTGGACCAGCTCGCTGCCGGTGGAGAGCACCACCACCCGGGGGCGCGGGCAGACCTTCACGGTGGCCCGGCCGATCGCGGCCAGCAGGCCGAGCTGGGCGGGACCGAGCCGGGTGCCCGCCGCCAGGACCATGGCGCCGGCCGCGACGTCGCTGCCGGCCCGGCGGATGTGCGCGCCCTCGGCGACCGGGCGCAGCACCCGGACCTCCTCGTCCGCCACCGGCGCGGTCATCGCGGCGGCGGCGACCCCGGTGCCGGTGCCGCCGTCGGTCCACTCGACCGGGGCGACGGCCTGGGCACCGGGCGGCAGCGGGGCGCCGGTCATGATCCGGGCGGCCTGGCCGGGGCCGACCTTCGGCAGTTCGCCCGCGCCGGCGGCGATGTCGCCGACCACGGTGAGCACCGAGGGGTAGGTCTCGGTGGCGCCCCGGGTGTCGGCGGTGCGGACGGCGTAGCCGTCCATCGAGCTGTTGTCGAAGGGCGGCAGGTCGCCGTCGGCGACCACGTCCTCCTCCAGCCGGCAGCCCTGGGCGTCGAGCAGCTGGAGCTCGATGGCGGGCAGCGGGCCGACGGCGGCCAGCACGTCGGCCCGGTGCTCGTCCACCGTCCAGAAGCGAGGAGCCGCCGGCGCCCGGTCCGCGGACCCGTCGCAGCAGGCTGCGGGGGTGGTGCTGTGCTCCGTGGACCCGGTCATCGGCGGCTCGCTCTCTGTGTCGTGGGCCTGTCCCATGGATTTTGTCGGATCAGGCAAGGATCCATGAGACAGGCACTCGTCAGTCCTGCAGCTCGGAGGCGACGAACTCCCGCAGCCAGGAGCGGAACTCCGGGCCCAGGTCCTCGCGCTCGGAGGCCAGTCGGACGATGGCGCGCAGGTAGTCGGCGCGGTCGCCGGTGTCGTAGCGGCGGCCCTTGAAGAGCACGCCGTGGACCTGGCCGCCGGCCTCGGCGTCGCGGTTGGTCAGCTCGCGCAGGGCGTCGGTGAGCTGGATCTCGCCGCCGCGGCCGGGCGGGGTCTCGCGCAGCACGTCGAAGACCAGCGGGTCGAGGACGTAGCGGCCGATGACGGCGTAGTTGGAGGGGGCCTCGCCCGGCTCGGGCTTCTCGACCAGGTCGGTCACCTGGAAGACGTCCTCGCCGAAGCCGTTGGCCTTGACGGCGGCGCAGCCGTAGAGGTGGATCTGGGAGGGGTCGACCTCCATGAGGGCGACGACCGAGCCGCCGAGCTCCTGCTGCACCTCGATCATGCGGGCGAGCAGCGGGTCGCGGGGGTCGATCAGGTCGTCGCCGAGCAGGACGGCGAAGGGCTGGCCGGCGACGTGCTGCTCCGCGACGGAGACGGCGTGGCCGAGGCCCTTGGGGTCGCCCTGGCGGACGTAGTGCATGTTGGCCAGCTCGACGGACTCGCGGACTCGGCGCAGCCGGTCCTCGTCGCCCTTGCGGACGAGCAGCTCCTCCAGCTCGTAGGCGCGGTCGAAGTGGTCCTCCAGCGCGCGCTTGTTACGGCCGGTGACCATCAGTATGTCGGACAGGCCCGCGGACGAGGCCTCCTCGACGACGTACTGGATGGCCGGCTTGTCCACGACGGGCAGCATCTCCTTCGGCGTCGCCTTGGTCGCCGGGAGGAAGCGGGTGCCCAGTCCGGCCGCGGGCACCACAGCCTTGGTCACCGGAATTCGGGGAGTGGTCGTCGTCATGCGTTTACCTTACTCAGGCACGTTTTCGCCCGGCCGAGCGCGTTCGGACGGCTAGGACAGCACGTCGCGGGGCACGGCCACGGTGGCGGGCGGATGGGAAGCGACCGGCTGGGCCGAGGGGCCCCCTCCGGTACAGGCCGACACACTACCCGGCTTTTCCGAACGGTCACGTTCGGCAGCCGGGGCGGGCCGCGGAGCGGAAGCAGGCTGCTCACGGGGCCGGCCCGGCCGGGGCGCGATCCGCCAGCAGTCGCCGCCGGACGCCCGCGCCGCGGCCAGCGCCGCGTCGGCGGAGCGCAGCAGGACGGCGGCGTGGGTGCCGTCCTCGGGCAGCACGGCGATGCCGACGGCGGCGGTCAAGCCGTTGCCCCGGGCCGGGCGGGGCGCCCGGGTGCCGGAGGACCAGTCGAGCAGCAGGTGCCGGCGGACCGACCAGACCAGCCGCTCGGCGACCTGCACGGCGCCGTCGGCCCCGGTGTCCGGCAGCACCACCAGGAACTCCTCGCCGCCGTAGCGGCCCAGGGTGTCCGCGCGGCGGATCTCCATCGCGAGCCGCTGGGCGAGGTCGCGCAGCACCGCGTTGCCGCGGGCGCGGCCGAGCTCGGCGGTGACGGCGTCGAAGCCGGCGATCGCCAGCAGCAGGACGGCCAGCGGGCGCGGGCCGTCGGCCTGGTCGGTGTGCTCGGCGCGGCGGGCCCGTTCGATCTCCCGGTCCAGGGTGAGCTGCAGGTGGCGGTAGTTCCAGACCCCGGTGAGCGGGTCGCAGGAGGCGGTGCGCTCCAGTTCGGCGCAGCGCTCCTCCAACTCGCCGATCCGCCCGGTGAGCCGCTCCCGGTCCTCGGCCGCCTCGGCCCGTTCCCGGCGGCCGCGCAGTCCGAGCACGGTGGCCCCGGCCAGTGCGGGGGCGCTCAGCGCGGCCAGGGCCTGGACCAGCAACGGGGTGGACAATCGGGGGCCCTTTCGCGTGTCAGGCTCTGCGCGTCACGGTTTTCGGACGCGGAGGATCCGGTGCACAACGAGAAGAGCGACCTGAGGACACGGCTGTTGACGCAGCGCCGCGCACTGACCGCCGAGGGGCGCGCGGAGGCGGCGGACGCGCTGGCCGGGCACGCCTGGGAGCTGGCGGCGCGCGGCAGCACGGTGGCCGCCTACGTCTCGGTGGGCGCGGAGCCCGGGACCAGGCCGCTGCTGGACGCGCTGCGGGAGGACGGCGTGCGGGTGCTGCTGCCGGTGCTGCTGCCCGACAACGACCTGGACTGGGCCGAGTACGCGGGGCCCGGGGCGCTGGCCCCGGCCGGGCGCGGGCTGCTGGAGCCGGTCGGGCCGCGGCTCGGGCCGGCGGCCGTCACGGGGGCCTCGATGGTGCTGCTGCCGGGCCTGGCGGTGGACCGGGGCGGGCGGCGGCTGGGCCGCGGCGGCGGCAGTTACGACCGGGTGCTGGCCCGGCTGGAGCGGGCCGGGGTGCGGCCGGTGCTGGCCGTGCTGCTGTACGAGCACGAGCTGCTGGAGCGGGTGCCGGCCGAGCCGCACGACCTGCCGGTGGACCTGGCGGTCACGCCCTCGGGGGTGCGGGCGCTCGGCTGATGCCGCTCGGCCGGGGGCGCTCGGCCGAACCGACGACGGCGGCCCGCCCCCGGTGCGGGGGCGGGCCGCCGTCGGCACGTCGTACGGGCGTCAGCCGGTGGTGAGCACCAGCTTGTGCTTGGTGGCCTTCTCGACCGCGTCCGGGGTGAACGCCCAGGTCAGCAGCTTGCCCTTGAGCCAGAGGTCGGTCTGGTCGTTGTAGTTCTGGTGGAAGGCGTGGCCGGAGGCGCCGCCGACGTTGACCCAGCGCGAGGAGTCCAGGTCGTTCAGGTCGACCACCATCCGCATCGACGGGATCCAGTCGACCTGGTAGCCGGCCGCCGCGTTCCAGCCCGCCGCGTCGACCGCCGCCGAGCCGCCGGAGAGGCGGTAGGGGCCGCGGTTGAGCAGCTTGTGGACGACGCCGGAGGCGATCGAGGAGTTGTCGGTGCCCATGGTCTGCTCGCGCAGCTCCAGCTTGTGCAGGCGGCCCCAGCTCCAGGTGGAGATGTCCTTGCCGAGCAGCGAGGTCAGGTCCTGGCGGGCGTTCTTCATGGCCTCCTTGAGGAGGTTGTCCAGGCCCTTCTGCTCCTTGTGCTGGGAGTCGATGTACGTCCACCACGAGCTGTCGGGCTTGTCCAGCTGGGCGCGCACCACCTCGGTCCAGCGGTCGCCGCCGTCCGGCTGGGCCTTGCCCGGGTCGCGGGTGCCACACTCGGTGACGATCTTGCTGGAGCTGTCCGGCTTGGTCGGGTCGTCCTGCTGGCGGACCAGCAGGCAGTTGTCCTTGGCGCGGATGTCGGCCGGGAACTTCTGCCCGAAGGCGAGGCTCAGCAGGTTGCGCCAGACGCCGTTGTAGTAGGCGGCGGCGGCCGAGTCGGCGTCCTGGTGGAAGTTCCAGTCCTTCAGCAGGTCCTGGGCCTCGCGCACGTACGGGTCGTCGATCTGCTGCTTGAGCAGCAGCGGGACCAGCGTCTTGGCCATGATGCTGGTGTTGTCCAGCTGCAGGGTCTGCATGTCGTCCGGCGAGATCTTGCCGTTGTTCTTGAGCAGGCCCTCGATCTGGTCGGTGATCTCCTTGGCCCGGGTGCCGTACTCCCAGTCCTTGGTGAGGGTGTACTTGTAGCCCGGGTCCACCACGGCCTGGTTGGCGGTGACGATGTAGCCGACGGCCGGGTTGAAGCTGTACGGCAGGGCGGTGAAGGGGACCGGGTCCGGCTTCCACTGGTAGGAGGAGTCCCAGCCCGGGGCCGGCATGGAGCCGTCGCCCTTGCCGCGCACCGGGATGACGCCCGGGGCCTGGTAACCGATGTTCTTGGCGTCGGCGTAGATCAGGTTCTGCGCGGGGACGGCGAAGTCCTTGGCGGCGGCGCGGAACTCGTCCCAGTTGCGGGCCTTGTCCAGCTCGAAGACGGCGTCCATGGTCTTGCCCGGGCTGAGCGCCGTCCACTGCAGGGCGACGCCGTAGCCGCCGGTGCCGCGGTCCGGTGCGGAGCTGCCGTTGGGGGCGTACTTGCCGACGTTCTGCTGCTCGGTGCTCACGTCGGAGATGAGCGGGGCGCCGGTCCGGGTGGTGCGGACGGTGATGGTGCGGTCCTCGCCGCCGGCGACCTTGATGGTCTCCTTGCGGAGGTCGAACTTCTCGTCCTTGCCGTCGACCTGGTAGGTCTCCGGGCCGGTGACCTTCTCCAGGTAGAGGTCGGTCACGTCGGCGCCCAGGTTGGTGAAGCCCCAGGCGATGTCCTTGTTGTGGCCGATCACCACGCCGGGCATGCCGGCGAAGGTGAAGCCGGAGACGTCGAACTGGCAGGCCGAGGAGACCGTCCGGCAGTGCAGGCCCATCTGGTACCAGACCGAGGGCAGGCCGGGGCCGAGGTGCGGGTCGTTGGCCAGCAGCGGCTTGCCGGTGGTGGTGTGCGAGCCGGCGACCACCCAGGAGTTGGAACCGATGCCCTGCCCGGGGCGGCCGAGCAGCTGCGGCATCGCGTCGATCCGGTCGGTGAGGCCCTGCATCAGCGCCTTGGTGGTGGCCGCGCCCTGGGTGGTGCCGCCGCCGGGGGCCGTACCGGGCTGGGTGGAGCCGTCCGCCGGGCGGTAGGTGTCGCCGCTGACGGTGCCGGTCTTCACGATCGTGCCGTTGCGCGAGTACGGGTAGTCCGGGTACAGCTCGGCGATCTTGTCCGGGCCGAAGTCCTGGGCCAGCAGCGAGCGGTCGATCTCCTCCTGGAGGTTCCCGGAGAGGTTCCAGGCCATCGCCTTGAGCCAGGCCACCGAGTCGACCGGGGTCCACTGCTCGGGCTGGTAGCCGCTGTTGACGGCGCCGAGCAGGGCGTACTCCAGCGAGGCCTTCTCGCCGCCGGGGTGCTCGCCGAGCCAGGCGTTCACGCCGTCCGAGTAGGCCTGGAGGTACTTCTTGCTCTCCGGCGAGAGCTTGGTGTCGTACTCCTTCTGCGCCACCTGGCGCCAGCCCATGGTGCGGATGAAGGAGTCGGTGTCGACCTGGCTGTCGCCGAACATCTCGGACAGTCGGCCCGCGGTGATGTGCCGTCGGACGTCCATCTCCCAGAACCGGTCCTGGGCCTGGACGTAGCCCTGGGCGCGGAACAGGTCCTCGGGGGTGTCCGCGTACAGCTGCGGGATGCCGTTGGCGTCCCGCTTGACGTCCACCGGCGCGCTCAGGCCCGCCACCTTGACCGTGCCGTCGACCTCCGGGAAGGAGGCGCGGACCGCGGTGACCCCGCGGTAGCCGCCGTAGCCGACGCCGGCCACCAGCAGCACGACCAGCACGATCACGATCAGACGGGCGCGCCGGAACTTCTTCGAGCGGGGCATCTGGGTCCTTGCGGTCCTGACTTCGGGGCGGGCGGGCGTGTCCGGGGCCTGGGGCCGGGACAGGGCACCACATTAGGCCGAGTCGGCGGAGGGCTGTGAACGGGGGACCGAGCTGGAGCCGATCAGGAGCCGGGCGGGGGCCAAACCGAGAGCCGAGCCAGGAGACAAGCTAAAGGTATGGCAAAATGTTAGACTGAGTAACGATCCGCAACAGGAGTATTGACGACTTCTTAGCGGTCCGGTGCCAGACAGCACCCGCCCTGTACCAACGGACCACCTTCAGCACCACCTGACACCCCGCCCGCCCATGCCTGCCCGAGGTGCCACTGCGTGAACGTCGCCCATCTGAACCAGCTCCTGCTCGAAGCCTCCGTGATCCTGCTCGTCGCGGTAGTCGCCGTCCGGTTCTCGACCCGATCAGGACTGCCCAGTCTGCTGATCTACCTCGGGATCGGCGTGGCACTGGGCCAGAACGGGATCGGCGTCACCTTCAACAACGCCGAACTGACCCAGGTGCTCGGCTACGCGGCACTCGTGGTGATCCTGGCCGAGGGCGGCCTCAAGACCAGCTGGCGCGAGGTCAGGCCGGCGATGCCGGCCGCCACCGTGCTGGCCACCGTCGGCGTCGGGGTCAGCGTCTTCGTCACCGCGGCCGGCGCGCACTGGCTGGTCGGCCTGGACTGGCGGACCTCGCTGCTGCTCGGCGCGATCGTCTCCTCCACCGACGCGGCGGCCGTCTTCTCGGTGCTGCGGATGGTCCCGCTGCCGCACCGGCTCACCGGCCTGCTGGAAGCCGAGTCCGGCTTCAACGACGCCCCCGTGGTCATCCTGGTCGTCGCCTTCGCCTCGGCCGGCGAGCTGGACTCCTGGTACGTGCTGCTCGGCACGATCGCCGCGGAGCTGGCGATCGGCGCGGCGGTCGGCCTGGCCGTCGGCAAGCTCGGCGCCTACGCGGTCAAGCACGTCGCGCTGCCCTCCTCGGGCCTCTACCCGATCGCCGTGGTGGCGCTCACCGTGCTCGCCTACGCCGGCGGCTCGCTGCTGCACGGCTCCGGCTTCCTCGCCGTCTACATCAGCGCGGTGATCCTCGGGAACTCCAAGCTCCCGCACGGACCGGCGGTGCGCGGCTTCGCCGACGGACTGGCCTGGATCGGGCAGATCGGCATGTTCGTGCTGCTCGGCCTGCTGGCCGCGCCCGAGAGCATGGGCGACGCGGTGGTCCCCGCGCTGGTGATAGGCGGGGTGCTGGTCTTCCTGGCCCGGCCGCTGTCCGTGGTGCTCACCCTGACCCCGTTCAAGGTGCCCGCCCGCGAACAGGCGCTGCTGAGCTGGGCCGGCCTGCGCGGGGCGGTGCCCATCGTGCTGGCCACCATCCCGGTGGTCTCCGGCGCGCACAGGGCCGAGGACGTGTTCAACATCGTCTTCATCCTGGTCGTCGTCTTCACCCTGCTCCAGGGCCCGACCCTGCCCTGGATGGCCAAGCGGCTGCGGATCGGCGAGGGCGCGATGGGACAGGACCTCGACATCGAGTCCGCGCCACTGGAGAAGCTGCACGGGCACCTGCTGTCGGTCGCGCTCTCGCCGACCTCGCGGATGTCCGGCGTGGAGATCAGCGAGCTGCGGCTGCCCAAGGGGGCGGCGGTCACCCTGGTCGTGCGGGAGGGGAACTCCTTCGTGCCGGACAAGACGACGATGCTGCGCGGCGGGGACGAGCTGCTGGTGGTCACCACCGACGAGGTCGGCGAGGCGGCCGAGCGGCGGCTGCGGGCCGTGGACAAGGGCGGCAAGCTGGCGGGGTGGCTGAACGGGCGGGGTGGCTGAACGGGCGGGGAGGAGCGCCTGGGACCGGGTGGCGTTCGCGGCTCGGGTGGCCCGTGTGGCCCTGCGGTCCGGGTACTGCGGGTGCTCGGGGCACTCCGGGTGCTCCGGGTGCTCCGAGTGGCCTGGGAGGCCTGCGCGGCCTGCGTGATCCGGGTGGTCTGGCGTTATCTACGCGCGTAACTGTATGCTGGTTCGACTACGCCGTATAACTACCGTTAGACCACCCCCAGCATCTGCCTGACGCAGAGTTGGCGCGACCGCTCGGCGGCCGCGGTCCGGCACCGGCCCACCAGGCCCGGCCGACCCGGTATCTACCCCGGTCGACGCGCGAGAGGACGACTCTCGGCGCCGTCGGGGCCACCCCATGCCCTGCCGCGCTACCAGGCAGCAGGAAGGACCGACCGTGACGGCCCGCCGAACGGTCGAGATCGCCGCGGACTCCGCTCCGGAGACCGCTCCGGGCACCACTCCGGACACCGCTCCGGGCACCACTCCGAACACCGCGAGCAGCACTGTCGACACCGCCGCCGAGGCACCCGCCAGGGTCGGGTACGGCGAGCTGCTGCGCACGCCCGGCGCCTGGACGTTCCTGTCCCCCGCCCTCGTCGCGCGACTGCCCTACGCGATGCTCAGCATGGGCATCCTGCTGCTCGTCACCCAGACCACCGGTTCGTACGGCACCGCCGGTACGGCCGTCGCGGTCGCCGCCGTCGCCCAGGCCCTGATCGGGCCGCAGACCGGCCGGCTGGCCGACCGGTACGGCCAGGCCGCGGTGCTGGTCCCGACGGTGCTGGTGCACGCGGTCTCGGTCGGAGTGCTGATCGCGCTGGCACTCGGCCACGCGCCGGCCTGGAGCGTCTACCTGGCCGCCGTCCCGGCCGGGGCGAGCGTGCCGCAGATCGGCGCGATGGTCCGGGCCCGCTGGGTCTCCACCTTCACCGGGGAGGGCGCCTCGCCCGCCGCCGGCGCCAAGGTGAGCACCGCCTTCGCCTTCGAGTCCGTGACGGACGAGTTCACCTTCGTGGTCGGCCCGATCCTGGCCGCCAACATCGCCGCCTTCGCCAGCCCGGCGGTCGCGCTGGTCGTCGAGGCCTCGCTGACCCTGGTCGGCGGTCTCGCCTTCGCGGCCCAGCGGCGCAGCGCCCCGGCCCGGATCCTCCCGCAGCCCGGGGTGCGGCGCGCCTCGGCGCTGGCCTCGCCCGGCGTCCGGCTGCTGGTCGGCGCCTTCCTCGGCGTCGGCGCGGTGTTCGGCGGCATGCAGGTGTCGGTCAACGCCTTCGCCGACTCGGTGGGGCAGCACGACTCCGGCGGCACGGTGTACGGGATCTTCGCGGGCGGCTCGATGCTGGCCGGTGTGCTGTACGGCGTGATCGCCTGGCGGCGGCCGGTGCAGCAGCGGATGGCCATGAGCTACACGATGCTGGTGCTGGGCTGCTCGGTGCTGTGGGCGATGCCCAATCTGGTCGCCCTGACGGTCGCCGGGCTGGTCTGCGGCCTGGCCATCGCCCCGACCCTGATCAGCGGCTACACCCTGGTCGAGACCCTGGTCGCGGACGGCGCCAAGACCGAGGCCTTCACCTGGCTGACCGGTGCGATCGGGCTGGGACTGGCGTTCGGCTCGATGGCGGCTGGCAAGCTGCTCGACGGCCACGGGCCCTCGGTCGGCTTCCTGGTGCCGGCCATCGGCGCCGGCCTGGGGCTGATCGCGCTGCTGTCGATGCGACACCTGCTGGTGGCCCCGGGCGGGCCGGGCCGGGTGGTGGCCTCGTCGGCCGAGCGCGGCAACGCGGCGCAGCTGGTCGGCGCGGCCAAGGGCTGAACGCGCGGTGGGCGGTGACGCGGTACCGGCTCATCTCACACCGGATTCGCTGGACTGATCCAACGGAATACCGCATCATTGACCATCGTTAGCACTCATCAGGCGAGAGTGCCAGGAGGAAGACAAGTGCCCACGTACCAGTACCAGTGCACCGAGTGCGGCAGCGGCCTGGAGGCGGTGCAGAAGTTCACCGACGAGGCGCTGACCACGTGCCCCAACTGCCAGGGACGGCTCCGCAAGGTCTTCTCGGCCGTGGGCGTCGTGTTCAAGGGCTCGGGCTTCTACCGGACCGACAGCCGCTCGTCCTCCAGCAGCGCGGTGGGCGCGGGTTCGTCCACCGGCTCTTCGACGTCCTCGACCTCGTCGTCGACCTCGGGTTCGGGCTCGGGCTCGTCCGGTTCGTCGAGCTCTTCCAGCTCGTCCAGCTCGTCGAGCAGCCCGGCTCCGGCCGCCGGCTGACCTCGGTCTCACGAGAAGGCCCGTCGGCCCCGCTTCGCGCGGGGGCGGCGGGCCTTTTCGCGTGCCATCGTCAACCTTCGAGGGTCGGATTAGCTCGTGTGAGTGTACGAAGTTATCCACAAGGGCGGGGTTTTCCACAGGCTGTGGGAATCGATTTCCCGGCCGTGGCGGGAACGCGCAGGGTAGGGGTCACCGAGCAAGACCCGACCGAGTCCGGAGGCCCTCCCCATGACGACCACGAGCCTGTCCTTCTCCCTCCCCCTGCCCGCACCCTCCGTGCCGCCCCGGCGGGAGGTGCCGAGCTTCCCGCCGATCCGGCGCGGGTGCGGCGGGTGGTACCGCTGGCGCCGGGCCGTCCGACGGCGGGGCGGGGTGCCCGCGCTGGTGCTGCTCGCGGTGGCCGCGGCGCTCGCCTCCGGGCCCCTGCGGGCCGGGCTGCCGCCGCCCTCGGGGGCCACGGTGGGCCGTACGGGTTGTCAATCCGGGCTCCCGGAAGATCACCCGTAACCCCGGAACGACTTCGTCGTTCGAGGCGGCATGAAAGGCTTCAAGGAATTCCTGCTGCGTGGAAATGTCGTCGAACTCGCCGTCGCCGTGGTCATCGGCGCGGCCTTCACCAACATCGTCAACGCCTTCGTCAAAGGCGTGATCAATCCGATCGTCGGCGTGTTCGGGACGAAGGACCTGGCGTCCTACAGTTCCTGCCTCAAGGGGCCCTGCGAGGTGAGCGCCACCGGTGAGGTCACGTCCGGAATCCTCATCCTGTGGGGGTCGGTGCTCAGCGCCGCCCTGCAGTTCCTGATCACCGCCGCCGTCGTCTACTTCGTCCTGATCGTGCCGATGAACCGGATGGCGGCCAGGCGCAAGAGCGTCGCCGAGGTGGCGGCCGAGGCCGAGGCCAAGGAGGTCCAACTGCTGACCGAGATCCGCGACGCGCTGGTCACGGCGCGTTAGAGCACGTTTTCAGTCCCCGTGGTGCGGCGGGCGCTGGTTCAGGTACCAGTCCAGCCCCCGCCCACCACTCTCCCCAGTGCCCGGGCGGTCGCCCCAGCCGGCGTCGGTGTCGTCCCGGGACTGCTGGTCCAGCGGGTCACGGAAGACCAGCCGGGCCTTGGCGGGGGTGGAGGTGGAGGTTGGGGTGGAGGCTGGGGTGGAGGTGGAGGGAGGGGAGGAGGGGGAGGGGGAGGGAGGGGCGGGGGTGCCCCGCTCGCCCCGCGTCCCGTCCCGGCCCTGTTCGCGTCCCGGTTCCTGTGCCTGCTCTTGTTCCTGCTCGCTCACCTTGTCCACTCCCCTACTCGCGGTCCGACCTGTCCTTTCAGCCTAGAAGCCTCGCGAGGCTCCCGATGACATGCGCCGGCCCGGGTGCGGAGCGCTCCGCACCCGGGCCCGGGCGGTCGACCTCGGCCGTCGATCGTCAGGCGGCTTCGAAGCCCGCGTGGTCGGCGATCTTCTTCAGTTCGGCCAGGGCGTGCTTCTCGATCTGCCGGATCCGCTCACGGGTGAGCCCGTGCTGCTTGCCCACCTCGGTGAGGGTGCGCTCGCGACCGTCCTCCATCCCGTAGCGGGAGCGGATGATCGAGGCGGTGCGGTCGTCCAGCCGCCCGATCAGGCCGTCCAGCTCCTCGCGGCGGAGCATGACCATCACGGCGTCCTCGGGGGACGTCGCCCCGGTGTCCTCCACCAGGTCGCCAAACTGGGTCTCGCCCTCGTCGTCGACGGACATGTTGAGGCTGACCGGGTCGCGCGCCCAGTCCAGCACGTCCTTGATCCGGGCCTCGGTGGTGTCCAGCTCGGCCGCGATCTCGGCCGGCTCGGCCTCCCGGCCCAGTTCCTTGGACTTCTCCCGCTGCACCCGGCGGATCCGGCCCAGCTCCTCGACCAGGTGCACGGGGAGCCGGATGGTGCGGGACTGATCGGCGATCGAGCGGGTGATCGCCTGGCGGATCCACCAGGTCGCGTAGGTGGAGAACTTGAAGCCCTTGGCGTAGTCGAACTTCTCGACGGCGCGCACCAGACCCGCGTTCCCCTCCTGGATGAGGTCCAGCAGGGGCAGGCCACTGCGCGGGTAACGCCGGGCGACCGCCACCACCAGGCGGAGGTTCGAGCGGATGAAGACGTCCTTGGCGCGCTCGGCGTCGGCGGCTATCGCCTCCAGCTCCTCGTGGGTGACGCCGTCGGGGAGGTGACCGTCGGGGCGCGCGCTCTCGTCCAGCAGGTGCTGGGCGTACACACCGGCCTCGATCCGCAGCGAGAGCTCGACCTCCTCGGCCGCATCGAGCAGGGGCGTCCTGGCGATCTCGTCGAGGTACATACCGACCAGGTCGCGGTCGGCCTCAAGGTTGGTCGGGCGGGCCGCGCGAGTCCGGTCGGCCCTGTCTCGAACGACGGCACGGGTGGCCATGCTTGCTCCCTTTGACTGGTGTTGCCGAGGTCTGCCTGCCTGCCCCCCAGGAGGGCAAGAAGTGCGGGCCCCTGGGGGCTCACACGTAACGATCCAACGAACAGATTCCGGACAACATTCCCAAGTCGTTCAGATTCTTCCCCGCTATGCAGTATCCTGCCGGTTTTCACCCCGGCCTTCGACAATCGGTGACCGATCGGGCACCTCCGGTGCCCGCGGACGACCGCTCCGAAAGCGGTTCTTCACCGTCCGCACACCCGAACGCCGCCCCTTGGTTGAACAGGCGGACGATCGCGGGCGTTCCCGCGCGCCCCCGATTCCCGCCCGCGCCCACCCCCCGGCGCACGCAGGCCCTCCGCACAAAAGATGCCGAATCGCTATCACTCCAGCTCCCGATCGGCACTGGACGCTGGGAAGGTGTCAGGCATGCACCTGACCAACAGCACGACTCCCGTCACCGTGCGTCACCGTCGTCTCCTCCGGGACGCGTCGCTCGCGCTGGGCTGTGCCGCGCTGTTCGGCCTCCTGGCGATGCTGGTGACGGGCCACTGGCACCCCCTGCGCGAGTTCGACCAGGACTGGATCGGCGGACTCCACAGCTACGCGAGGGAACACCGGATCTGGACCGCCGCGGTGCAGACCCTCTCCGACATCGGCGGCCCCGTCACAATGCGTTCACTGCTCGGCATCGCCGCCGCCTGGCTCTGGCTGATCGGCGCCCGGACGCTGGCCGGCTGGGTGGCCGCCCAGGCACTGGTCGGCTGGGGTGCCCAGTGGGCGCTCAAACTGGCCGTCGACCGGCAGCGACCCGCCTTCTCCGACCCGGTCTCCCACGCCGGCGGCCCGGCCTTCCCCTCCGGACACGCCATGGCCTCGGCGATCACCTGTGCCGTCCTGGTCGGCCTGGTCTGGTACCGGGTCGACCGCCGCGGCCGGACCGCCGCCTGTTCGGTGGCCGCCCTCACCGTGCTGACCATCGGCTGGACCAGGACGGCCCTCGGGGTGCACTGGCCCAGCGACGTGGTGGCGGGCTGGCTGGCCGCCGGCGCCGTACTGGGCGTCGTGACCGCCGTGATCGAACTCTGGCGGCCGGGCGCGCTGGCCCGGGACGTCCGACGGGTCAACTGGCGCACCAGGCCCAGGGTCCAGCGGGTCATCGTGCCGTCCGTCCGGGCGCCGCGGACCGACGAGCCTCTGGACGCCACCGAGTTCGACGGTCGCGGCGCCGACGGACCGCGAGGTAGCCGGAGTTGACGCCCCGGAACGCCGCAGGCCCCCCGCCGGAGCCGGCGGAGGGCCTGCGAGCGGGCGGTGGCGGTCAGCCCTTCGCGGGGATGGTCCGCACCGTGCGCCAGGCATAGCCGAGCAGGGCGGCGGTCAGCACCCGGAAGAGGGCGCCGGCCACCAGTTGGGCCTCCCAGAAGTAGCCGTTCGGCTGGTACGCCACCGACACCCCGCCGTCCGCGAGCCTGGTCAGCGAGGTCTGGTGCCCGTCCAGGACCGCGATCTGGTAATCGGTCACCCCGCGCCCGAAGGCCGCGGTGGTGGTGGGCGCGACCATGGTCGCCAGCTTCGGCATCACCAGGGTCAGCTGCCGCTTGCCGGCGCCACCGCGAGCGCGAAAGGGGATTCCGAATTCCGGCAGAGGTACCGGCCCGGTGCCGCCGGGCAAGGTCCCGGCGGGACGGGCGGGGTGGCGCGCGGGGTGGGAGGAGGGCGGGAATGCCGCAGGCCCTCCGTCCCGGGTGGGTGGAGGGCCTGTGAGCTGCGGTTCTGTTGTGCCCCAGACAGGAATCGAACCTGCGACACCGGCTTTAGGAGAGCCGTGCTCTATCCCCTGAGCTACTGAGGCGTGGCCGGTCGGTGACCAGGCCGTTCACAGCGTACCGGATCGGGGGTCGGCCGGGGGTGGCGGTCCGGGTGGCTGACGGGAGGGGAACGGAGGGGGAGCCGGGCGGGCCGGCTCCCCCTCCGGGGTTGCTGCGGGGAGGGGTCAGAGGAGGCGCAGCAGGCGGGACTGGATGGACGGCGGGTTGAGGTCGTTCTGGAGGGCGACCCGGACCTCGGTCTTGCCGTCGCCCGCGCCCACCCGCAGGGTGCCGACCTCCTTGCCGGCCTTCTCGTTGTGGTGCAGCGCGTACGGGTCCAGGGTGATCGTGCCGGTGACGCCGGGGAAGCCGGGCACCACGAGGTCGTTGGTCGCGACGACCGGGACCTTGCCGCCGAGCCCGTCGTCCACGCTGCCGACGACGTCGCCCTTCTTCACCAGGGTCTGGCCGGTCAGCCCGTTCTGCGCGGCCTGGATCTGCTTGCCGCTGACCTTGAGCACGGTGGGCAGGATGCCGTCGCCGGGGTTCGGGGAGGTGGCCTGCTGGCCCAGGGTGACGCCGAGGATCAGCCGCTTCACGCCGCCGATGTCCTTGTAGGCGGCCCACATCAGGCAGCCGCCGGCCGGGGTGCTGGAGCCGGTCTTGACGCCGATCACGCCGGTCTTCGGGTTGATCAGGTTGTTGGTGTTGGAGATCTTCGTGTTGTTGAAGTTGGTCTCCGGGGTGGCGACGATCTGCCGGAAGATGTCGTCCTGCATGACCTGCTCGGCCAGCTTCAGCTGGTCCTTCGCGGTGGACTTGGTGTCCGCGTTGAAGCCCGCCGGGTCGGCGTAGGTGGTGTTGGCCATGCCGAGCTTGGCCGCGGTGTCGTTCATCAGCTTGACGAACGCCTCCTCGGAGCCGGAGTGGTAGCGGGCGAGCAGCCGGGCCACGTTGTTGGCGGACGGCAGCATCAGCAGTTCCAGCGCCTGGTACTCGGTGAGCACCTGGCCCTCGGTGAGGGTCACCCGGGACTCGTCGCTGTTGCCGGACTCCTGCGCGGCCTGCTTGTCGACGACGATCTTCGGCCCGCTCTCCCCCTTCTTCAGCGGGAACTTCTGCAGCACCAGGTAGGCGTTCATCACCTTGGTGACGCTGGCGATCGAGGCCGGGGTCTCCTGGCCCGAGCTGCCGAGGTTGCCGACGCCGACCACCTCGGCGGCGGACTGGCCCTTGGCCGGCCAGGCGAGGTCGGGCTGGTCGCCGGCGAAGCTGAAGCTGCCCGGGGTCGTCATCCGCAGTTCCGGGTCCGGCAGCGGACGCAGCAGCTGGGCCACCACCACGGCACCGAGCACCACGGCCAGGAAGACCGTCCAGATGGTGACCCGCTTGAGCGCGCGCCGCAGCGGGGAGACCGGGCGGGCGTTGAGGGTGGCCAGCACCTCCATCGCCTCGGCCGTGTTCTCGGGCGAGGGCAGCGGCTGGGGCTCGGGCGTCGGCGGCTGGGTCGGCTGCGGAGGCTGCTGGGGCGGCAGCGGCTCGGGCCGGGGCAGCGGCGCGGGCGTGGGCACGGGGGCCGGGACCGGCTTCGGGGCCGGGGCGGGCGGCGGTTCGGGGCCCCGGGACGGCTCCGGTTCGGGGAGGGGCTTGGGCGTCGGCTTCGGGACGGGGACCGGCTCGGGCATCGGAGCGGGCACCGGCGGCTCGGGCACGGTGCCGGCGGCCGGGGCGCGCAGCGACTCGGGCTTCTCCAACTTCTCGGTCCGGCCCGGTTCCTGACCCGGCTGCCCGTTCTTGGTCAGGGGGACGGACGCGGATCCCGGCGCAGGCGCGGGCGCGGCGGGAGCGGCCCGCTCCGGCGCGTCGGCCTCCTCGGCCTCCTCCGCCTTGTCGGCGGCGCCGGCCGTGGCGGTGTCGGATGTGGAGGTGTCGGGTGTGGAGGAGTCGGGTGTGTCGGCCTTGTCGTCGGCCTTCTCCCCTTCCTCCTCCGCGGCCTTCCCGGCGACCTTCCCCGCGGCCTCGGCGGCGGGTTCCGCCTTCACCGCGGCCGTCCGCATGGCGAGACGCGGGTCGGCGACGGGCGGCCGTTCGGCGGCCTGCCGCTTCTCCGCGGCCTCGGGCGAGTCCTTCTTCTCCTCCGCCGGATCACCGGAACCAGCGTCGTCGGCGGGCTTCAGCAGCTCCTCCGGCAGCCGCAGCGCGGTGGTCTTGTTGTCCACCGGCAGCCGCAGCATCGTCGTCCGGCTGTCCACATCCCGGACACGGAGCTGTACGGTCGAGCCGCCCTTGACACCCGCCTTCGGCGCTTCGGCGGAGGCGTCGGCGGAGGCATCGGTGGAAGCGTCGGCGGGGGTCTCCGCGGAGGCTCCGGTCGACGCCTCGACAGTCGCCTCGACAGCCGCATCGGCAGCCGGCTCGGCCGACGACCCGGCGGGGCTCGCCGCCGGGCTCTCCCCGGCGGTGGCGCCGGCTGACGCCCCGCCAGCCGCCGGACCCGTCCGTTCGCGTTCGCGCCCCTGCTCCCGCTCGCCGTCCCTCAGCACCCTGTCGGGGGACTCGCCCACGTATCCCAGCCTCCTCAACGCCCGGCGGGGCATCGGCAGACCCGATTTCGGGAAGCCGAAGCCCCGCCCCGTGTACCTGTACAGTCTCCGCCACCGACGGCCGTCCAGCCGCGCACACCCCGCCCGACCGGCGCATATTGCCGTCGCAAGGCCGCAACGTGGTTTGTTCATGGGTCAGACGCCGGGCCTGTGGCCGCCGGTTCCGCGCCTTCACCGCAAGGTCACGATTCGGAGGCGTACTCGACAAGCCCGTGTGAGAGGCGTCACCCTGTCTCTCATCCACGCGGGGAGGCTTGGATGGGCAAGAGCCGCAGAACTGTTCCCGAGGAACTCTTGCTGCTCGCCTTGGACCCGACCACGGGTACCACGGCGCAGCCGCAGACCCTCGACCTCGGACTCGCCGGGGCGCAGCTCGTCGAGCTGTCCCTGGCCGGACGGATCGTACCGGAGGGCGACCGGATCGCCGTCGTGCTCGCACGGCCGACCGGCGACCCGACCCTGGACCACGCACTGGAACTGCTGCGCCGACGCGGCAGTCCGGTCCGCGCGGCGCACTGGATCGGCGGGCCCCGGCTGGGCCTTCGGCAGACGTACCTGGCACACCTGGAACGCTGCGGCATGGTCACGGCCGTGCCGGGGCAGATGTGCGGGGTGCTGCCGACGACCCGGTACCAGGCGTCCGACGACTGCACCAACGCCGCGATCAAGCAGCGGTTGGACACCGCGATCCGCACCGGCGTGCCGCCGGACCCGCGGACGGCCGCGCTCGCCGCCCTGGCCCACTCGGTGGGGCTGGGCAAGCACCTGTACCCGGGCAACGAGGGCCGGTCCTCGCGGTCGCGGCTGCGCGATCTGATCCGGTACGACCCGCTGGGCGGGATGGTCGCGCACGCCGTGATGGACGTGCAGAACGGCCTGCCGACACAGCAGAACCGTTCTTCCCAGGATTCCGGGGCCGGTTCCGGTCGCTCCGGCGCCCGGGCGACGGGCCGGGCTCCGGGCGGACGGGTCTCCGCTCCCCGGGTCGGGGTGCGCTGAGCCCGAACAGCCCGACAGCCTGAACAGTCCGACCGGTCCGAACAGTCCGAACAGCCTGAACAGTCCGACCGGTCCGAACAGTCCGAACAGTCCGATCGGTCCGATCGGTCCGATCGGTCCGACCGCACGACCGGTTCAACCGGCCCGACGAGCCCGACCGGCCCGACGGCGCACACCGCCCGGTTCACGCCCCTGGAGGGCACTGGACCACCGGCCGCACCACTGCGCACCATCCGAACCACCGGCATGACCCGGCATCACCGGCGCCACGAACGGCACCGAGGGGCGGTCGCCCCGCGACGCAAGTCGCCCGGCGACCGCCCCTCTGCCGTTCCCTGAGGCCCGTCGAGGCCCATCGCAACTACCGGTCCTAGTCGCCGAGCCGCATTACCACCCGGGGGCCATCGCTGTCTCACGGACGCGCTTTTCCGATGGTCTGTTCTACTGCGCTGCTGTGATTCCCCGGCGCCGACCTGGCCCAAGGTGACATGCTGCTCCAGTCAGGGGGGTTGGTCCCAATGTCCGAAGTGTCCCGAGGGCTGCCGTTCCAACGATCACCAGAGGTCCGGCCGGAGGTCGACGTGTCCGCGAACATCAATCCCACCGTGCGCCGCCGGCGTCTGGGCTCCGAGCTGCGCAAACTCCGCGAGGGTCTCGGGATGACGGCCGAGGAGGTGGCCGGCCGCCTGATGGTCTCCCAGTCGAAGATCAGCCGGCTGGAGAACGGCCGCCGCAGCATCAGCCAGCGTGATGTGCGCGACCTCTGCGACGTGTACAACGTGGCCGACGAGCAGATGCGCAACAGCCTGATGGAGATGGCCAAGGAGTCCCGCCAGCGCGGCTGGTGGCACGACTTCAACGACATGCCGACCCCCTACAGCGTCTACATCGGCCTGGAGGCCGAGGCCTCCTCGATCCGCGCCTACGAGTCCTCCTTCATCCCCGGGCTGCTGCAGACCGAGCACTACGCGCAGGCGGTGGTCGAGGGCACCCAGCCGGACACCGACGCGAACGCGGTGCAGCGCCGGGTGCAGGTGCGGATGAAGCGCCAGGAGCGCGTCCACGGCGACAACCAGCTCGGCAGCCTGTGGACCGTCATAGACGAGGCGGCGCTGCGCCGCGAGGTCGGCAGCCGCGAGATCATGGCCCGCCAGCTGCGGCAGATGCTGGAGCTCAGCCTGCGCCCGAACATCACCATCCAGGTGATCCCGTTCTCGCACGGAGCCCATCCCGGCATGACCGGGACATTCTCCCTGCTGGAGTTCCCGGAATCAGCCGATTCCACGGTTGTCTACTTCGAAGGTGTGACGAGCGATCTCTACCTGGAGAAGGAAGCCGATGTGCGCCGCTATACCGGTCTCTACGACTACCTGAGAGCGGCCGCGCTCGGTGTCGCGGAGAGCCGGTCGCTGATAGCCGACATCGAAAAGGGATACCACGAATGAGCACCCCCGCCGAGCACGGAGTCCGTTGGCGAAAGAGCAGTCACAGCGGAGGCCAGGGCGCCTGCGTGGAGATCGCCGGACCGGCTGCGGGAGCGGTCGCGGTCCGGGACTCCAAGGACCCGGCCGGCCCGCAGCTGCGCTTCTCCACCCAGGCCTGGAACGCGTTCGCGTCGGCCGCGGCGGCGGGGTCCTTCGGCGAGGTCTGACCCGACCGGTTCCGTGCTCGGCCCAGTTGCCCGTAGCGGTGTCCGTCGCCCCGAGCGGCGGACGACGCTACGGGCAACTTGCGTTACGGGCGGCTTGCATTACGGGCGGCTGCGTTCCGGGCGCCGCGCGCGGCTACGGCGGCGGGCCGGGTTCAGTGCGCCACCGGGTACCGGCCGGCCCAGTCGGCCCCCTCCGGGCTCCGCCGGTCGTGCAGTTCGGTGCCGTGCATCAGCTCCAGGGCGAAGTCGTCGGCGAGTTCGAGGATCGCGCCGCGCCCCTCCAGCCCCGCCACCAGGCCCGGCGGCAGCGCGGTGTCGCCGTGCAGCACCCCGAGCAGGTTGCCGCAGATCGCACCGGTGGAGTCGCTGTCCCCGGAGTGGTTGACGGCCAGCAGCAGGCCCGAGCGGACGTCGTGGGCGACCAGCGCGCAGTAGACCCCGATGGCCAGCGCCTCCTCGGCGACCCAGCCCTCCCCCAGCGCCTCGACCCGTTCGGCGGACGGCTCGCCGGCCCGCACCGCGTCCAACGCGGCCCGCAGCGCGTTGGTGGTCTCCTCGTGCGCCTGCCGCTCGGAGAGCAGGGCCAGCGCCAGGTGGACGCCCTCCTCCAGGGTGCCGCCGCGGGCGACCGCCTGGACGATCACCGCGAGCGCGCCCGCCGCGAGGTAGCCGGTGGGGTGGCCGTGGGTGAGCACCGAGCACTCCACCGCGAGCTGGAACACCAGGCCCGGCTCCCAGGTGGTGAGCAGCCCGAACGGCGCCGACCGCACCACCGTTCCGCAGCCCTTGGAGTGCGGGTTCTTGGGGTGTTCCAAGGTGCCGAGCCGCTCGCCGTCCGGCCCGGTGAGGCCGGTCAGGCAGCCCTGGCCGGGGGCGCGCTGGGCGTACAGCCACTCCTCGCGGCCGAGCCAGCCGAGGTCGGGGCGGCGCTCGTCCGGGCCCCAGTCGCGCTGGGTGGCGGCCCAGCGCAGGTACGCCAGGTGCAGGTCGGTGGGCGGGTGCCAGCTGCCGGTGTCGCGCCGGATGTGGGCGCGGATCAGGCCGTCCACGGTGAACAGGCTGAGCTGGGTGTCGTCCGTTATCGCGCCGGTGCGCCCGTACGCGGGGACGTAGCCGGTGACGCCCTGCGGGCCGTGCTGGGCCCGGATCTTCTCCAGGGGCTCGAACTCGACGCCCGCGCCGAGCGCGTCACCGATGGCACCGCCGAGCAGGCAGCCGCGGACCCGGCTGCGGAAGTCCTGCTGCTGGGCTCGTGACCACAGTGGCATCACGGCGGGGCGCCTTTCGTCGGGGTCGGGGCCGCACGCGGCACCACGGCGGCCGACGCGCCCTGGCACTGTACTTCGAAGGTTCGAACGGATCGACGGCATCCCTCGCTGTCCGGTGCCCTCGTCGTCCGGTGCCCTCGTTGTCCGGCGCCCCCGTCGTCCGGGGCCCTCGCTGTCCGGCGCCCCCGGGGCCCGGCCCGCCGGCGGTGCGGCGGACCGGGCAGGCGGCCTCAGTCGAGGACCGGCAGCAGTTCCGGCAGGTGCCCGTCCGAGGCCAGCGCCGCCGCCCGCCGCTCGGCCGGCACCTCGCCGTAGAGGGTGGTGCGCTGGCGGTGCGGGCGGCCGGCCGCCTCGGCGATCGCCTGGAGGTCGCGCACCGACTTGTAGCTGCCGTACGCCGAGCCGGCCATCCGCGAGATGGTCTCCTCCATCAGCGTGCCGCCGAGGTCGTTGGCGCCGGAGCGGAGCATCTCGGCGGCGCCCTCGGCGCCCAGCTTGACCCAGCTGGTCTGGATGTTGGGGATGTGCGGGTGCAGCAGCAGCCGGGCCATCGCGACCACCGCGCGGTTGTCCCGGGCGGTGGGGCCGGGGCGGGCGATGCCGGCCAGGTAGACCGGGGCGTTGGTGTGGATGAACGGGAGGGTGACGAACTCGGTGAACCCGCCGGTGCGTTGCTGGATCTGCGCGAGCAGCCGCAGGTGCCCGAGCCAGTGCGCGGGGGTGTCCACGTGCCCGTACATCATGGTGGAGGAGGAGCGGATGCCCAGTTCGTGGGCGGTGGTGACGACTTCGACCCAGGTCGCGGCGGGCAGCTTGCCCTTGGTGAGCACCCAGCGGACCTCGTCGTCGAGGATCTCGGCGGCGGTGCCGGGGATGGTGTCCAGGCCGGACTCCTTGGCCCGCTGGAGCCAGTCGCGGATCGACAGGCCCGTCCTGGTGGCGCCGTTGACCACCTCCATCGGGGAGAAGGCGTGCACGTGGATGCCGGGCACCCGTTCCTTCACCGCGCGGGCGATGTCGAAGTAGGCGGTGCCGGGCAGGTCCGGGTGGATGCCGCCCTGCATGCACACCTCGGTGGCGCCCACCTCCCAGGCCTGGGCGGCCCGTTCGGCGACCTGCTCCAGGGAGAGGGTGTAGGCGTCGGCGTCGGTGCGGCGCTGGGCGAAGGCGCAGAAGCGGCAGCCGGTGTAGCAGACGTTGGTGAAGTTGATGTTCCGGGTGACGCAGTAGGTGACGTCCTCGCCGACCGCCGCCCGGCGGACGTCGTCGGCGATCCGGCACAGGGCGTCCAGGGCCGGGCCGTCCGCGTGGAACAGGGCCAGCGCGTGGTCGTCGGTGAGCTTCTCCGGGTCGTCGGCGGCCACCGCGAGCGCCTCGCGGAGGTCCCCGGCGAGGCGCTCGGGCGCGCCCTTGGCCAGCACCTGTTCGCGCAGCACCTCCCAGTCGCCGTAGACGTCCTCGAAGTCGGCCCGGCGGTCGCCGGTGCGGCCCTCGGTGTCGACGGCGGTGTGCAGGTCGGTCCGGCCGTACGACTCCGGGAGGTCCTCGGGCTCCTGCCAGGGGTGGCCCTGGACGGTCGCGTCCGGGTTCGCCAGTCCGGTGGCCGGGTCGGCCAGCGCCCGGACGTGCGGCAGCACCCGCGGGTCCAGCCAGGGTTCGCCGCGCAGCACGTACTCGGGGTAGACGGCGAGGCGCTCGCGCAGGGCGAAGCCGGCCGCGGCGGAGCGTTCGGCGAGCCGGTCGATCTGCGGCCAGGGGCGCTCGGGGTTGACGTGGTCCGGGGTGAGCGGGGAGACGCCGCCCCAGTCGTCGATGCCGGCCGCGATCAGCCGCTCGTACTCGCCGTCGACCAGGTTGGGCGGCGCCTGGAGGCAGGCGGTCGGGCCGAGCAGGTGCCGGGCGACGGCCACCGTGGCGACCAGCTCGTCCAGTTCGGCGTCGGGCATGCCGCGCATCGCGGTGTCCGGCTTGGCGCGGAAGTTCTGCAGGATCAGTTCCTGGACGCCGTGGTAGGCCCGGGAGACCTTGCGCAGCGCGAACAGCGACTCGGCGCGCTCCTGGTACGTCTCGCCGATGCCGATCAGCAGGCCGCTGGTGAAGGGGACGGAGCTGCGGCCGGCGTCCTCCAACACCCGCAGCCGGACGGCCGGTTCCTTGTCCGGGGAGCCGTGGTGCGGGCCGCCGGGCTCGCTCCACAGCCGGGTGGCGGTGGTCTCCAGCATCATGCCCATCGAGGCGGAGACCGGCTTGAGCCGCTGGAAGTCCGTCCAGCTCAGCACCCCGGGGTTGAGGTGCGGGAGCAGGCCGGTCTCCTCCAGGATGCGGATGGACATCGCCCGGACGTAGGCGATGGTGTCGTCGTAGCCGTGCGCGTCCAGCCACTCGCGGGCCTCCGGCCAGCGGTCCTCGGGCTTGTCGCCGAGCGTGATCAGGGCTTCCTTGCAGCCGAGTTCGGCCCCGCGCCGGGCGACGTCCAGCACCTCGTCCGGGGACATGAACATCCCGTGCCCGGCCCGGCGGAGCTTGCCGGGGACGGTGACGAAGGTGCAGTAGTGGCACTTGTCGCGGCAGAGCCGGGTGAGCGGGATGAACACGCTCTTGGAGTAGGTGATGACGCCGGGCCGGCCGGCCGCCTCCAGGCCGGCGTCGCGCACCCGGGCGGCGCTCGCGCAGAGGTCCCGCAGGTCCTCGCCTCTGGCCTGGAGCAGCACGGCGGCCTCGGTGAGGTCGAGGGCGACGCCGTCCCTGGCGCGGCGCAGGGCGCGCCGCATCGCGTTCGCGGTCGGAGGGTTGCTTGCGGCCGTAGCGGTTCCGTCCATGGCGCGACCCTATGTCAGGGTCGTACGACGGGAGTACACGACCCTGAGGCCGTCTCAGGGTCGGCGTACCCCGTCAGGTTCACCTCGAAGTGCCCCCGCAGGGCGATGACGTGGCGGCGGCGGCGGCCTCTAATGGAGGGGCAGGGCCAAGCGCACATGTTCGAAGAGGAGTTGAGGACGCCATGACCAATGAGACGGCGGTGGACGACGCCATGGACGGCGGGGTCCGGTACCGCTCGCGGCGGCGCACCCTGGTGCGGGCCGGGGTACCGCTGGCGGTGGGGGCGGTGATCGCCGCCGGAGTCGGGCTGGTGCCGGCGCTGGCCGCCGACTCGCCACCGAACCTGCCGCAGCTGTCCGCCCAGCAGGTGGTGGCCAAGGCGCTGGGCTCCGACGCCCAGTCCCTGTCCGGGACGGTCTCCGTCGCCACCGACCTCGGCGTGCCCAGCCAGCTGCTGGGCGCGGCGGCGGGCGGGCTCGGCGCGGCGGCCGGCCACGGCGGCGGCCAGGGCCAGGGCGCGTCCGCGGACCCGCAGGCCAAGCTGCTCGGCCTGCTCGGCGGCGACCAGACGCTGCGGGTCGCGGTGGACGGCCCGGACCGCCAGCGGGTGGACCTGATGGAGAACATGGCGGGCTACACCCTGGTCCGCAACGGCGACCAGAGCTGGGCCTGGGACAGCTCGACCAACACCGCGCTGCACATGACCGGGCGCCCGGCCGGGCACGCGGAGGCCGGGAAGTCGCCGAAGGCGCCGCTCACCGGGGTGCCGACCACCCCGCAGGAGGCCGCCGAGCAGTTCCTGACCGGCAGCGCCGGCACCACCTCCGTCACCGTCGCCGGGACGGCCAACGTGGCCGGGCAGAAGGCCTACCAGCTGAGCGTCAAGCCGACCCAGTCCGGCTCGACCATCGCCGAGGTGCGGATCTCGGTCGCCGCCGACAACGGGGTGCCGCTGGCCGTGGTGGTGAAGTCCACCGACGGCTCCACCGTGCTGGACGTCCACTTCACCGACGTCTCCTTCGCCAAGCCGGCCGCCAAGACCTTCGACTTCACCGCGCCCAAGGGCGCCAAGGTGACGGAGAAGAAGGCGGACGACGCGGCCAAGGGCGCCGAGGCCGAGCACGCCAAGGGCCAGGGCGAGCAGGGCAAGGATGAGCAGGGCAAGGGCCACGACGGGGTGAAGGTGATCGGCGAGGGCTGGACGGCCGTCGTCTCCACCCAGCTGCCCGCCACCGTCGAGGCGCCCGACGCGGCGCCGAAGGCCGACGGCAAGAAGGGCAAGCCCCAGAGCCGGGCGATGAACCCGCAGGCCCTGGTGAAGTCGCTCGGCAAGCCGGTCGGCGGCGGCACCCTGATCAGCACCAAGGTCGTCAACGTGCTGCTCACCGACGACGGCCGGGTCTTCGCGGGCGCGGTGACCCTGCCGGTCCTCCAGCACGCCGCCGGGGTGAACTGACGGATGCCCGAGACTCCCGTAACGGGGGACGTTACGGAGTCGGCCGGGGGCTCGGGCGCGGCGTCGCGCCCGGCCCCCGTTCCGTCCCCGGCCTCCTCTCCCGGTTCCGCTCCCGGTTCCGCTCCCCGCTCCGCTCCCGGCTCCGCCGATGACGTGATCAGGACCCGCGGCCTGACCAAGCGCTTCCGCGGCGGCCAACTCGCCGTCGACGGCCTGGACCTGAGCGTGCCGCGCGGCTCCGTGTTCGGCTTCCTCGGCCCCAACGGCTCCGGCAAGACCACCACCATCCGGATGCTGATGGGCCTGATCGCCCCCACCTCCGGCGTGGCCACCGTGCTCGGCGAGTCGATGCCGCAGTCCGTCGCCGGCGTGCTGCCCCGGGTGGGCGCGCTGATCGAGGGTCCGGCGCTGTACGGCTTCCTGTCCGGCCGGGACAACCTGGTCCGCTTCGACGCCGCCGACCCGACCGCCGACCCGCGCACCCGTCGGCAGCGGGTCGAGACCGCGCTGGAGCGGGTCGGCCTGAGCGCCGCCGCGGGCAAGAAGGCCCGCGCCTACTCGCTCGGCATGAAGCAGCGCCTGGGCCTGGCCTCCGCACTGCTGCAGCCGCGCGAACTGCTGGTGCTGGACGAGCCGACCAACGGGCTGGACCCGCAGGGCATGCGGGAGATCCGGGCGCTGGTCCGGGAGGTCGCGGCGGAGGGCACCACGGTGTTCCTCTCCTCGCACCTGCTGGACGAGATCGAGCAGGTCTGCACCCACGCGGCGGTGATGTCCCGGGGCCGGCTGGTGGTGCAGGGCACCGTCGCCGAGCTGGCCGCCCGGGCGCAGGGCCGGCTGGTGGTCCGCACCCCCGACGTGGCGCAGGCCGCCGAGGTGCTGGCGGCCCACCAGGTGGGCGCGCTGGTGCCCGGCGAGGGCCGGGTGGACGGCGAGTTGGGCGCGAGCGGCGACGAGGCGCTGCCCAAGCTGTGCGCGGCGCTGGTCGAGGCCGGGGTCCGGGTGCACGGGTTCGGGCTGGAGCGGGGCACGTTGGAGGACGCCTTCGTGGCGCTGACCGGGGAGGGCTTCGATGTCGCAGGCTGAGGCTTCGCAGGCGGAGCCGTCGGAGGCGGAGCTGTCTCAGGCGGAGCCGTCTCAGGCAGACCTGCCGAAGGCCGGGCCGACGAAGGCCGGGCCGGTGCTGGTGACCGGTCGGCGGCCGCAGACCGCGTCCGGGTTCCTGGCGCTGTTCCGCAACGAACTGCACCTGACCTTCCGCCGGATGCGCACCAAGGTGCTGCTCGGCATCCTGGCGGTGCTGCCGATCCTGATCGGGGTGGTGGTCAAGCTCAACACCGACAGCCCGCGCGACGGCGGCGGTCCAAGCTTCATCGCGCAGACCACCCAGAACGGCCTGTTCCTGGTGTTCACCGCGCTGGCGGTGGCACTGCCGGTGTTCCTGCCGATGACGGTCGGCGTGGTCGCCGGGGACTCGGTGGCGGGCGAGGCGGCCACCGGGACGCTGCGCTACCTGCTGGTCGCCCCGGCCGGGCGGACCAGGCTGCTGGCCGCCAAGTTCACCGCCGGGCTGGTGTTCTGCCTGGCGGCGACGGCGGCGGTCGCGGTCACCGCGCTGGCGGCCGGCGCCACGCTGTTCCCGCTCGGCGAGGTCACGCTGATCTCCGGGGACAGCATCGGCTTCGCCGACGCGCTGCTGCGGGCGGTGCTGGTGGCCGGGGTGGTCGCGGCCTCGCTGGCCGGGCTGGTGGCGATCGGGCTGTTCGTCTCCACCCTCACCGGCAGCGGCATCGCGGCGATGGCGGCGACCGTCGGGCTGGTCATCACGGTGCAGATCCTGGACGCCTTCCCGCAGCTGGACGCGATCCGGCCGTTCCTGTTCACCCACTACTGGATGAGCTTCTCGGACCTGCTGCGCCAGCCGATGTACTGGGACGGCGTGTGGAAGGACCTCGGCCTCCAGGCCGCCTACGTCGCCGTGTTCGGCTCGGCGGCCTGGGCCCGGTTCACCAGCCGGGACATCAGCGCGTGACGGACGCCGGCGCGGACGCCGGGGTGAGCCGTCTCAGCGAGTGGCGGGCATCAGCGCGTGACGGGCATCAGCGCGTGACCGACGCCGGCGGGAGCCGCCTCAGCGCGTGACGGCTTCCCGGACGGCCTCGGCCGGGGCGGGCTGCGGCAGCGCCGCGGCCCGCCCGGCGCGGTCGGCCCGCACCTGGCGCAGCGCGTCCCAGGTGAGCAGCGCCAGCGCGGCCCACACCAGGGCGAAGCCGGCCCAGCGCGCCGGCGGCATCGACTCGTGGAACACCGCGACGCCGATCAGGAACTGGAACACCGGCGCCAGGTACTGCAGCAGGCCCAGCACGGTCAGCGGGACCCGGACGGCGGCCGCGCCGAAGAACAGCAGCGGGATCGCGGTGATCACCCCGCTGAGCATCAGCAGCCCGGAGTGGCCCCAGCCGTACGAGCCGGCCACCGTGTGCCCGAAGGTGCCGCGCCCGCTGACCTCCAGGTAGACGAGGTAGCCGAGGGCGAAGGGGAACATGAAGGCGCTCTCCGCGGCCAGGCTCTCCAGCCCGCTCAGCCCGACCTGCTTCTTCAGCAGGCCGTAGGTGGCGAAGGAGAGCGCCAGGGTGAGCGCGATCCAGGGCAGCTGTCCGAAGGCGGCGGTCAGCACCGCGACGGCGGCCGCGCCGATGCCGACGGCCGCCCACTGCACGCCGCGCAGCTTCTCCTTGAGCACCAGGACGCCGAAGCCGATGGTGACCAGGGGGTTGATGAAGTAGCCGAGGCTGGTCTCCACGACGTGGTCGTTGTTGACGGCCCAGATGTAGACGCCCCAGTTGACGGAGATCACCATGGCCGCGCCGGCGAGCATGGCGACCCGGCGGGGCTGGCGCAGCAGCGGGCGTATCCAGCCCCAGTGCCGCTGGGCGACCAGCATCAGCACCACCGCGACCAGGGACCAGACCATCCGGTTGGCGAGGATGTCGTCGGCGGCGCCGGGCTCCAGCAGCGGCCAGAACAGCGGGAACAGGCCCCAGATGCCGTAGGCCGCCATGCCGTACCAGAGGCCTCGGCCGTTGTCCTGCTGGGTTGTCTGTGGCATGGCCGAGTGCCCTCCCGCGCGCGCGAATATCGAGGTGACGGTAGCGGGCGGGAGGGCAGCCTGTCATCTCCGTTTCCGGATTTTGGTCATGACAGCGCTTGAATGCTGGACGGTTGCGGCGTCTTCGCTGGCCAGAGGGCGGTCAGACGGCAGTCAGACGACGGTCAGACGGCGGCCAGACGGTGGTCAGTCAAGCGGCGGACCGGCGGCCGACCGGCTGTCTCAGGCCCCGAGCGCGGTACGGACGGACTCCGCCAGCGGGACGGTCGGGCGGCCGATCAGCCGGGCCAGGTCGCCCGGGGTGCCGGCCAGCTCGCCGCGCGCGATGCCCGCGTCCACGTCGACCAGAGCCTCCGCGAAGCCCTGCGGCAGGCCCGCGCCGACCAGGACCTCCAGGTGCTCGGCCGGGGTCACGTCACGGTGGGCGACCGGCTTGCCGGAGGCCTGCGCCAGCTCCGCGGCGAGCTCGGGCAGGCTCCAGGCGGTGTCCCCGCTCAGCTCGTAGGCCTTGTTCTGCTCGCCACCGCGCAGCAGGACGGCGACCGCGGCGTCGGCGTAGTCCCGGCGCGGGGCGGTGGCCACCCGGCCGTCCCCGGCGCTGCCGAGCACCACACCGCGCTCGACCGTGCCGGCCGCGTCGCCCAGGTAGTTCTCGGTGTACCAGCCGTTGCGCAGGAAGGCGTACGGCAGCCCGGAGGCGAGGATCAGCTCCTCGGTCGCCCTGTGCTCGTCGGCCAGCCCGAAGGTGGCCGCGGCCGGGATGCTGGTGTAGGCGAGCAGGGCGACCCCGGCCGCCCGCGCGGCCTCGACGACGGCCCGGTGCTGGGGGATCCGGCGGCCGACCTCGCTGCCCGAGATCAGCAGCACCCGGTCGCCGGCGGCGAAGGCGCCCGCCAGGGTCTCCGGCCGGTCGTAGTCGACCACCCGGACGTCGACCCCGCGCGCGGCCAGGTCGGCGGCTTTCCCGGCGGAGCGGACGGCCACTGCCACCTCGCTCGCGGGGACGGCGGCCAGCAGGCCTTCGAGGACGAGACGGCCGAGCTGGCCGGTGGCTCCGGTGACGACGTACATGGGGTGCTCCTACTCCTGGTGGCTTCTGGCCTCGGAACTCACCCTAGGGGCTGCACTAACCTTTCGAAAGTACGCACTTCAAAGTAGGGTACTGACATGAAGGTAAGCACGATGGTTCCGGACGGGCTCCCGCCCGCGAACGTCTTCGACCGGATGTGCCCGTCCCGGGGCGTGCTGGAGCACGTCACCAGCCGCTGGGGCGTGCTCGTCCTCGGCGCGCTGCGCGAGCGCGGCTACCGGTTCAGCGAACTGCGGCGGCGGGTCTCGGGGGTCAGCGAGAAGATGCTCGCCCAGACCCTGCAGACGCTGGAGCGGGACGGCTTCGTGCTGCGCGAGGCGCACCCGGTGATCCCGCCCAGGGTCGACTACAGCCTCACCCCGCTCGGGCGGGAGGCGGCGGAGCTGGTCGCGGCGCTCGCGCACTGGTCGGAGCAGCGGGTGGCCTCCGTGGTCGCGGCCCGCGAGGAGTACGACGGGCGGGCCACCGCCTCCTGAGACGGCGGGCTGCTGCTCCCCGAGGCGGCGGGCTACAGCTTCCCGAGGCCGGGCTACTGCTTCCCGATCAGGGCCTCCAGGCCGTCCAGGACCCGGGCCAGCCCGAAGGCGTACGCGTGGTCCGGGCTGTACGCGCCGCCGTGCGCCTCCCCGGCGGCGGCCCCGACGCGGGCGGCGACGGGGTGGCGCTCGGGGTCGAAGACCCGGGCCAGCAGTTCGGCGTTGGCCTGCCACCACTGGGCGTCGGTCAGCGCGCTGTCCTGCTGGGCGGCCCGCTCGTCGGCGGCCATCCGGGCACAGGTCTGGACGAAGCCGAGCAGGTGGGTCAGCGCGGCGTCCAGTTCGACGTCCGGCAGGCCGGTGCCCTCCAGGGCGCGCAGCTCGTACTCGTACTTGGCCATCAGGCCGGGGCCCAGCGGCGGACGGCTGGTGGACACGGCCGCGACCCACGGATGGGCGCGGTACAGCTCCCGGTTGTCGTCGGCGACGGCGGTGGCCCGGGCCCGCCAGCCGTCGTCCGCCGGGGTGCTGCGGGGCATGGTGGCGTAGACCGTGTCCAGCATCAGGTCCAGGAGTTCGGCCTTGCCGGGCACGTAGGTGTAGAGCGCCATCGCGGACAGCCCCAGCTCCTGGGCGACCCGCCGCATGGTGACAGCGTCCACGCCCTCGGCGTCGGCCAGGGCGATCGCGACGGCGGCGATCTCGCCGGTCGAACGGGCCTGCCGGGGGCCGCGCCGGCCCGGCTTCTCCTCGGCGGTCAGCCCCCAGAGCAGGGCGAGGGTACGCGCCGGATCTCCTGCGCTGCTGCGGTCGGTGGCCATGCGGAGGATCCTCCCACGGCCGACGGCCGCTACCGTCTCCTCATGACCAGTCCTGAGCCACTGCCCGGCACGGACACCACCGAGGCGCTCCGCCCCCGGGTGACCTGCCGACGCTGCCACCGGCCGCTGCACGACCCGGAGTCGCGGATGCTGCGGCTGGGGCCGGAGTGCCGCGATCCGGCGGAGCGGGTCGCGCGGTTCGACGTGGAGCAGGAGACGCTGCCGGGGGTGTGACGCCGGACCGGAGCGTCACGAGCGGACGCCCGGAGCGGCGTGTCACGAGCGGACGCCGGACCGGAGCGTCACGAGCGGCCGAAGAGGCGGCGGAACAGGCCGGGGCGGGGTCGCCCCGGATCCCGCGCGGGCCCTTCGCCGGTCTCCTGGGCATCATCGGTGCCCTCAGTGCCGTCGGTGCCGTCGGTCCCGTCAGCGCCGTCAGCGCGGCCAGTGCCGTCAGTGCCGTCGGCGTCCGCCGGTCTCTCGGCGTCCCGGGCGTCCGCCTCCGCCAGCAGCTGCCGGGCGAGCGCGAGGTCGGCCGGCTCCGCCCACGGCGCGGCCAGCACCAGGGCGCAGTAGGAGCGGAGGATGGTCACCACCCGGCTGCGGCTCGCCCGGGCGCTGTAGTGCAGCCGCTGCCGCAGCAGGGCGGCGATGTCGGCGCGGGCGGCGGGGTGGGTCCAGCCGATCGTGACCAGGGCGAAGCCGGCCGCCTCGACCACCCAGTCCTCCGGCCCGAGCAGCAGGTCGCGCAGCACCCGGCGGCGCTCGGAACCCTCCCAGGGCTGGTCGGTGCGGTGGTGGGCGATGCCGAGGCAGGCGAAGGACTGCACGGCGCGCACCCACAGTTCGGGCTGGTGGGCGAGCAGCGCGCGGCCGAGGTCGTCCTCGCGGGGCGCCGGCGGGTGGACGAGCACGCCGAGCAGCTCGTCCAGCGGCAGCCCGGCCAGCCGGACGGCGTGGTCGTAGGCGGCGGGCACGGTCGGCCAGACGATCTCGGTGGTGGCGCGGACGAGTTCGGAGCTGGACGGGGCGGGCGCGGCGACGGCCGGGCGCGGGTCGGTGCCGTCCCAGGCCCAGATCCGGGTGGTCGGCTCGGTCAGCGGCAGCCGGGGGTCGGGCTCGCCGACGGACCGGTAGGACACCGTGGAGCGCGGCAGCGCGAGCCGGACGGCCAGCACCGAGCTGGGCGGCTCGACGGCGGAGGCGGTGCAGTCGATCTCGGTGCTGGACCCACTGCCGGTGCCCGTGCCCGTGCCCGTGCCGGTGCCGGCCGAACCGAGCACCCGGTGCAGCACGTTGACGGTCGCCTCGGTGGTGCCGGTGACCATGCCCAGCCAGGGCTCCCGGTGGCTGAGCCGCTCCAGCAGGTCCTGGGCGTACGCGTGGTCGGGGTGGTCGCGGTGGTGGTCGGCGAGGGCGAGCAGATGGGCGGCGTCACCGTCGACGGCGTGCCGCAGTCCGTGCCGGGCGGGGGCGGCCTTGGGGTGGTCGGGATCGACGGCGAGGACGCGCTCCAGCCAGGGCAGGCCCTCGGCGGGGCGGCCGAGGGTGCCGTACAACTCGGCGACGTCCACGGCGAGGTAGCCGTTGGAGTCGCCCTCCTCCGGGGCGGCCCGGGCGAGTTCGGCCTCCCAGACGGCGAGCGCCTCCTCGGGGCGGCCGTCGGCGCGCAGGGCGTTGCCGAGCATCACGGCGGGCAGGTAGCCGGGGGCCAGCCGGTGGGCCCGCTCGGCGAGTTCGACGGCGCGGGTGGTGGCGCCGAAGCGACGGGTCAGGCCGGAGGCCATCGCCAGCAGCAGCGGGTGCTCGGGGTGGCGGGCCACCACGGCCCGCAGGAAGCGCTCGAAGGGCCGTACGGTGTCGGCGAGTTCGGCGGGCAGCGGGTCGGGCAGCGCACCGGCGGCGCGGGCCACCGCCTGGGCGACGGCGTCCGGGTCGACCAGGGTGGGCAGGTCCTCGCGGGCGAGCCAGGCGGTGTGCGCCCAGGGGCGGGCCGGCTCGTACTGGATCGCCGAGGCGAGCAGGCTGACGGCGGTGTCCCAGTCCCCGGCGGCGGCCTCCACGTGGGCCCGGCAGACGACCGTGCCCAGGTAGACCTCGCCGTCCAGCGGGAACAGCTCGCGCGCCTTGGCGGGGCCGCCCGCGGCGGCGGACAACTCGGCCAGCGCCTCGTGGAGTTCGGGCAGCTGGGGGTCGGCGAGGATCGCGTCGGAGAGGTGGTCGGCGGCGTGGGTGAGGTCGCCGGAGTCGATCGCCAGCCGGGCGACGGCCACCTCTCCCTCCGCCGCCAGCCGCTCGTCGCCCCCGTCGTCGGTGTGCGCCATGCCCTGTCCCCCGGTCCGCTCTCGTGCCGTGCGCGGATGAGGCTATCCGGTGCGTATGACGGACGGATGATCACCCCGCAGTGGGCGCGACGACAACTACCCGGCTGGATAAGACCCGTACGAGTGGTTTGGACCTCGGTCCGGTTCGAGCCGGGGGCGGCGGCCACCACGATGGCTCCGGTGCTTCGAGAGCGAAGCACCCCCGCCCCTGATTTCCGACGAGGAACGATGAAGCTCTCCCGCACCCTCTCCGCCGCGGCCTCCGCCGCCGTCCTGAGCACCCTCGCCCTGACCGGCCCGACCGCCGCCCCGGCCTCCGCCGCGGGCTCCTTCGTGGTCAGCGAGGCCCAGTTCAACAAGATGTTCCCGAACCGGAATTCCTTCTACACGTACAAGGGCCTGACCGACGCCCTGGGCGCCTACCCGAAGTTCACCACCACCGGCGACGACGCCACCCGCAAGCGCGAGGCGGCCGCCTTCCTCGCCAACGTCAGCCACGAGACCGGCGGGCTCCGCTACGTCGTCGAGCAGAACACCGCCAACTACAGCCACTACTGCGACACCACCCAGCCCTACGGCTGTCCGGCCGGGCAGTCCGCGTACTACGGGCGCGGGCCGCTGCAGATCAGCTGGAACTTCAACTACAAGGCCGCGGGCGACGCCCTCCACCTCGACCTGCTGCACGACCCGTACAAGGTCGAGAAGGACCCGGCCGTCGCCTGGAAGACCGGCCTCTGGTTCTGGGACACCCAGCGGGGCGCCGGGACGATGACCCCGCACGACGCCATCGTCAACAACAAGGGCTTCGGCGAGACCATCCGCAGCATCAACGGCGACCTGGAGTGCAACGGCAAGAATCCGGACGAGCGCAACGACCGGATCAACCTGTTCAAGCAGTTCGTCGGCGTCCTGGGCACCAACGTGGGCGGCGGCAACATCTCCTGCTGAGCCGACCTCCGACGGCCTCCGACGGCCTCAGGCGGCCTCAGGCGGCACGCGCGGAGCGGGAAGTCGGCCCCGCCGACTTCCCGCTCCGTAACTCAGCCGATCGGGTGAACGGTGTCAGTCAAGCCCCGCCAGGACGGCGTCGGCGGGACCGGTGGACGCCGTCGGGGCGGAGCTGGAACGCTGGGCGGCGGGGGATCTCGCAGCGGCCTCGGCCCCGAAGCGGCAGGACGGCCGGAACGGCAGGACGGCAGGAGCGATGAGCGGTTCGATCGAGTGGGCCGGCGACCGGGTGACGTTCCGGCCCGCCGCCCCGGAGCACACCGGCGAGGTGCTGGACGTGCTGGACGAGGCGGCCGGGTGGCTGGGCGGGCGGGGCATCCGCCAGTGGCCACGCAGCTTCCCGCCCGAGTGGGTGGCCGACGCGATCGAGCGCGGCGAGACCTGGCTGGTGGACGTCGGGGACAAGACCGCCGGGACGGTCACCCTGGACTGGGCCGACGACCTCTGGGCGGACGTCGGCGGCGAGGCCGGCTACGTGCACCGGCTGGCCGTGCGCCGGTGGGCGCGCGGCCTGGGCGGCCTCGTCCTCGGCTGGGCCGAGGAGCGGGCCCGGCAGCGCGGGGTGGACGCGCTGCGGCTGGACTGCGTCGCCCACAACCGCTCGCTGCGCGACTACTACGAGGGGCGCGGCTTCGTGCACCGCGGCGACGCCCGCTGGCTCGGCCTCCCGGGGCAGTCGCCGGAGGACGTCCCGGTCCTCTGGATGAGCCGCTACGAGCGACCGGTCCCCGGCTCCCGCACCTGAATATTTCAGGACGAGAAATATTCAGGTGGAGACCGGCGTTCCGGTGACCGTCGGCGCGGACGGTCCGCGCGGGACCGGAAGGAGTACGGCGCCGTGCGCGTGGAGATCTGGAGCGACATCAACTGCCCGTGGTGCTACATCGGCAAGGCCCGGTTCGAGCAGGCCCTGGCGGTGTTCCCGCACCGCGACGAGGTGGAGGTCGTCCACCGCTCGTTCGAGCTGGACCCGCACGCGCCGCGCACGGCCCGCCCGGTGATCCCGCTGCTCGCCACGAAGTACGGGATGAGCCTGGAGCAGGCCGAGGCCGCGGAGGCCCGGATCGCCGAGAACGCGCGCGGCGAGGGCCTGCCCTACCTGGACGCCGGGCGGGACGCCGCGAACTCCTTCGACATGCACCGGCTGCTGCACTTCGCCAAGGAGCAGGGTCGCCAGGCCGAGCTGCTGGACGCGCTGTACCGGGCCAACTTCGCCGAGGAGCGCTCCGCCTTCGACACCGGCCGGCTGGCCGAGCTGGCCGTCGAGGCCGGGCTGGACGCCGCCGGGTCGGCCGCCGTGCTGGCCGACCCCGAGGCCTACGCGGCGGAGGTGCGCGAGGACGAGGAGACGGCCGCCGCCATGGGCGCGACGGGCGTGCCGTTCTTCGTCCTCGACCGGCGGCTCGGGGTCTCCGGCGCCCAGCCCGCGGAGACGTTCACCCGGGCGCTGGAGCAGGCCTGGGACAGCCGGGTGCCGGCGCCGCTGATCCCGCTGGCCGAAGGCGGGGGCGACGCGGAAGCCTGCGGCCCGGACGGCTGCGAACTGCCGCAGCGGTGACCGCCCTGGCCCGCCGGCCGTCAGCCCTTCCCGACGGTCTGGGTGAGCCAGGTGAACACCGACGGCACCAGCGGCTGCCAGGTGGAGGTCAGGTGCGGGCCGTTGACCTCCACCGGGGTGACGGTCGTCGGCGCCTTGGCGTTCTTCTGCAGCGCCAGGGCGTCCTCGTAGCCGTCGCCCTTCTTCCCGGTCGCGTACAGGGCGACGTTCGGCGGCGTCTGCGCGTGCTGGAGGAGGTAGACCGGGTTGGAGACCTCGCGCAGGTGCGGGTCCTTGGCGGTCAGCGAGTCCGGCTCGCCCGCCGGGTCGTTGTACCCGGACAGGCTCACGCCCGCGTGGTACCGGTTCGGGTGCCCCAGGGCCAGCCGGACGGCACAGTGCGCGCCCGCCGAGTAGCCGGCCACCGCCCACCGCTCCGGGCCGGGCTCGGCGCGGAAGTTGTCCAGCACCATCTGCGGCACGTCGCGCGCCAGCCAGGTCTCGGCGTTGACCTTGCCCGGCACGTCCGCGCAGCCGGTGTCCACGTGCCCGCCGAGCAGCACGACCCGCGGCGACACCAGGATGAACGGCGCGACCTGCCCGGACTTCATCAGCGGCGCCAGCTGCTTGGAGACGTTCATGCTGCCGAACCAGGCGCTGGACGAACCGGGGAAGCCCACCAGCAGCTCCACCACCGGGAACTTCTTGTCCTTGTAGGCCGGGTCGTCGTACTGCGGCGGCGTCCACACCAGCACCTCGCCGTCGACGCCGGACACCCGGCCCTTCAGCTGGGTCGTCTTCACGTCCTTCGGCACGGCGGGGTCGTCCACCGGCCCGAACTGCTGCGTCACCTTGGGCTGGTCCGGCGCGTTGGCCGCCGCCGTCGCGTCCGCCGGGGGCGGCACGGGCACGGCGCGGACGTGGCTGCCGGTGCCGAGCAGGTCGTCCCAACTGCCGTACAGCTGGTTGTCGTTGTTCACCACCACGAACACCAGCGTCACCGCCGTCAGCTGCGCGAAGGCCACCATCAGCAGCCGCGAGCCGAAGCGCAGCGCGCGCGGCCCGCGCACCCGGTTCCACAGGTACATCAGCAGCCCGATGGAGAGCGGGACGAGGAGGAGCGCGAGGACGAAGAACGGGGTGCCGGTGAGCTTCACACCAGCTGAAACGGGTAAGACGGGTGTTCGGTTGCACCTGAGCCGGGTCGGGGGCGGCGCGGGAAGTCGGCGGGGCCGACTTCCGGCGCCGGGCGACACGTGTCTTCCGGCGCCGGGCGACACGTGTCAGACACGCCCCTAGGAGAGGACGGCCCCGATCAGGCGGGCGCCCAGCGGTGTGGGGGCTCCGAAGTCCGAGCTCAGGTTGGAGACCGAGTACACGGCGCGGATCGACAGGTCGCGGCTGGCGAACATGCCGTTGGCGTAGCCGTCGTCGTGGCCGGTCTTGCCCCAGAGCACCGCTCCGTTCGGCAGCGTTACGGACATCAGACCGGCGCCGAAGCAGGCCATCTTGTCGCACGAGGTGCCGCCGACGAACGGGACGGGCTTGCCCGCGCCGTCCTCGGGCAGGGTGAACAGTTCGTTCTGCTGCGCGGCGGGCAGCAGGCGGCCCTGGAGCAGCGCGGTGATGAAGTGGTCCAGGTCGGACGGGGTGGAGATCATGTTGGACGGGGTGCCGCCCTGCTCGCTGACGTCCACCGCGTCGCCACTGCTGTCCGTCATGTAGCCGTGCAGGTAGGGCCGGGGCATCTCGGGGTCGTCCTCGGGCACCGTGGTCCGGTCGAGGTGCAGCGGCTCCAGGATGCGGTGGGTGACCTCCTCCTTGAAGGAGTGGCCGGTGATCCGCTCGATGAGCTCGCCCCCGATCCGGAAGGCGAGGGAGTTGTACTCCTGCTCGCTGCCGGGGGCGAAGTGCGGGCCGGGCCACGGGCGGTCGGTGGGGCGCAGGGTGTCCTGGACGACTTCGTCGAAGGTCCGGTAGGTGTAGCGGCCGGCGATCGTGTCGTCGACGCCGGTGTCGGGCTTGCCCTCGTCCACGTCCGGCAGACCGCTGGTGTAGTTGATCAGCTGGCGGACGGTGATCGGCTGGAAGGTGTCCGGGAGCAGACCGGGCAGGTAGCGCTGGACGGTCTGGCCGAGGTCGATCCGGCCCTCGGCCGCGAGCTGGAGGGTGACGGTGGTCTGGAAGACCTTGGAGATGCTGCCGGCGTGGAAGTGCGCGTCCTCCGGGATCTTGCGGCCGGTCTGGCTGTCGACGGTGGAGCCCTGCCACAACCGGCCCGGCTCGCCGACCCGGACGATCGCACCGGCGGCGCCATCGGTGGGCAGGGTCTGGATGGCGGCCTTCAGGGCTTCCGGGTTCAGTGGCGGGAAGGCGGTAGCGGCGGCGGAGTTCGGCCCGGGGTTCGGCCCGGAGTTCGGCCCGCTCGCGGCGAAGGCCTGGGCGCCGGATCCGGCCGTGACGCCGACGACGGCGGAGCAGGCCAGTGCGAGGGTAGCGGCACGGCGGACGAAGGGCTTCATGGCGGGGGCTCCGGTGGCTCGGCACGGCGGATCGATGACGTTGCGTCAATCCTGCTCAGCCGCAGTGCCGTCGGCCATCGGGAGCAGCCCCGGCCCGCCCCTGATCAACCCCGGACGTCATCTCGGGGTTACCCGGGAAGCCCGCGCGGCGGGAGCAGGACGTCGGACGGGCCGACTTCCCACTCCCGGGCGTCATCAGTCGTAGAAGAACTGCCGGAGATCCTCGACGGAGCCCGGCCCGAAGAGGAAGGCCTCCGCCCGGCCGACCTCGGCCACCGGCGGCGGGCCCTCCGTACGGAGGGCGTCGAGCCAGATCTCGCCCTGCTCCCCGACGGCGTAGACGGCGGACAACAGGGTCGCCATCCCGGCGGGCCGGGCCGGAGCCGCGCCCGCGACGGGCACCAGCTCCCAGCCGCCGGCCCGGGCGGCGAGCCGCAGTACGGCGGCCCAGCGGACGATCCGGGCGAGCCGGGCCCGCCAGGGGAGTTCACCGGCCGGGGGCGGACAGCCGACGGTCGCGGCGGCGATGTCGTCGATCGTCCGGCGTTCGGCGTCGGTGCGGATCCACCGACCCTCCTGGGAATCCTCGATGGCGGCGTGCCACCACTCCCAGGCGCCGTCCAGGCGGCGCGTGAACTCGTCCATGGGGCGAGGGTTTCACACCGGCGAGCGCGGGTGGAGTCGGGCGGCGGGCCAGGGGGCGTTGCGGCCGGCGGCCTCGCGGTAGGCGATGCGCTGGACGGCGAAGAGGAGGCGGTGGAGGTTGAGGGCGGCGTCGGAGTCGTCGGCGGCGAAGCCGAGGTGGAAGAGGAAGGTTTCCAGCTCGGGCCAGTCGAAGTCGTCGGGGACGGGCGGGGTGACGGGGGCACTGGCGGGGGTGAGGGAGTTGAACGCGGCGGCGACGGCGTAGTGCGCGGCGGCCAGGGCGTTCGCGAGGGCGGGGTCGGACATCTCAGGGCTCCTCTTCGTCGGGCCTTGCAACGTTGAGCGCGGTGATGACGCCCAGGGCGACGGTGGCCAGCGCCAGGGCGAGGAGGACGGCGAAGGCGGTGGCGATCAGGAACCGCACGGGGGCTCGCGGTAGCGGTCACGGTCGGCGTCGAGGAGGAGCGTGAGGAGGTTCAGGAGGGTCGAGGCCGGGGCCGTGTTGAAGCGGACGAGGATGCGGCCGTCGAGGGTCTGGTCGGTGGTGGCGGAGGGGAAGACCAGGCCGAACTTGCGGCCGCGCTCGTGGAGTTCGGCGAGGAGGGTGCGGATGTGGTCGTCGGTGTAGCCCCGGATCCGGGGATCGGTGGGCTGCATCGGCTTTCGGCGATTCACGCGTGGGGCCCCATTTCGAACCAAACGGCTTTGCCGTGCTTGCGGGGGTCGACGCCGTAGCGGTGGGTGAGGGCGCGGACCAGGTGGAGGCCTCGGCCGGAGGTGGCGAGCGGGTCGGCGGGGAGGCGAGGCTCGGGCGGGAGGACCGGGCTGTCGTCGCAGACCTGGACCCGGAGGCGGCCGCGCGGGGAGAGGGCGAAGGTGCAGAGCGGGGACGGGCTCCCCGCGTGCTCCCAGGCGTTGACGACGAGTTCGTGGAGGGCGAGCCCGGCGTCGTCGATGCGGGAGGGCGTCCACCCGGCGGAGGAGAGGAGGTCGCAGAGCTCCGTGCGGGCGGGGGCCCAGTCGGGAGGGTTGGAGGCACACATGAGTAACCCCGGGGGAGAGGAGGGGAGTCACTGACATTCCGTCATGTGACCGGTGCAACACTGAGAGTAGGGGCTTGGATGCCATCACTGCAATCGAACAAGCAACCATGCATATGCTGCCCTCGCATCGCGGTGGCGAGCAGCTCGACCCATACGGAAAACTGCACCGACGAGGAGGGGCCGGTAGTGGCTTACAAGGGACCGATCAGCCAGCGACAACGACGCTTCGGAGAGGAACTTCAGCGCCTACGCACGGCAGCAGGGCTGTCCGCGCCGGAGGCCGGCGCGCTTGTGGGCATGAAGGGACCGGCGGTGAGCCACACCGAGGCCGGTCGGATCACGCTCAACTCCGAACGCCTCAAGACCTGGCTCGACGCGTACGGATGTGCAGACTCGACCTACCGTGCGAAGCTCGCCGAGATGGGCCGGAGCACCGGAAAGGGCTGGTGGACCGACTTCGCGGACCGCGCGCCAACCTTGCTACTCGACCTCGCGGAGACAGAGCACAGCGCGGCCGCACTCGACAACTTCGAGACGTTCTTCATCCCCGGGCTTCTCCAGGTGCCCGCCTACATCGAGGCGATCTACAAAGACGCAAGCCGACACCGAGAGTTGGACGTCGCTGCTGAAATCGAGTTCCGGAAGCAACGGCAGCACATTCTCACAAACTTGCCACTGCGCCAGTTTCGATTCGTCATCCACGAGACAGCGTTGCGAATGCGATTCTCGGGCGATGCAGCCATGAGGGAACAGCTCGTTCATCTGCTGGAGATTTCAGAGCTTCCGAACGTCAGCATTCAGGTCTTGCCCTTCGCCGCTGCGCAGAAGCCCCCCTACACCAGCCAGTTCGTGCTGGTCGACCCCGGATCGCCGGAACTCTCCACGGTCGTCGTGGATCACCCAAGCCACACCGAGTATCTTGGCGACCAGCATTCGATCGAGACCTACCGGAGGACCTTCGACCAGCTGAGCGAGCTGGCCCTGCCTCCCGTCGACCAGTCGCTGACCACGCTTTCCTCGCGCGACTCGTGGGGACTCATTCGACACCTTCTCTACCTGCTGCAAACTTGAAAGGCATCCGATGTCCGAACTCCGTTGGCAAAAGTCATCGTTCAGTGGCTCGAACGAAGGCGGCAGCTGCGTTGAACTCGCAGCCGGAGCTGAGGACATCTGCCATCTCCGCGAGTCCGACGACCCCTCCCTCGTCATCACCACGACCACCGCCAAGCTCCGCGCCCTCCTCCTCGGGGCCAAGGCAGGCGAGTTCGACCACCTCACCTGAACCCGCCTGCCCCGTCCCGCCTCAACGTCCTGTTTATCTTTTGTCTACTGCCCTCGGCCATGATCCGTTCACCACAACTCGTACGAGAGGCAGCACGGGGACATGAAGACGATGCGGCGCATGACCATGGCGGCGACGGCGGGCGCCCTGGCGCTGGCCGGGACGATGACGGCGACGGGGACCGCCCAGGCGGACATCATCGTCAACCCCGACTACGCGCCCAGGACGATCCAGAACGCCCCCGTGACGCTCCTGCCCGGCCAGGCCATCGACACCGGCTACACCCGGTTGATCCTCCAGACCGACGGCAACCTCGTCGTCTACCGGACCGACAACCGCTACGACGCCAAGTGGGCCGCCCAGGGCAGCCAGGGCTGTGGCGCCCGGGCGGTCCTCCAGACCGACGGCAACTTCGTCGTCTACGGCGGCGACAACCGCGTCTGCTGGGCCAGCAACACCTTCAAGTCCCCCACCGACCAGGTCAAGCTGGAGGTCTGGGGCTTCGGCGGCGTCAAGATCGACTACCTCTCCCCGATCGCGCGCAGCTATTCCTACTCGGTCATCAGCAGCACCGACCCGTACTAGGAAGACCCCTCGGCCCGGCCCTCACCCCCGTTCGGCGAACCTGGTCACCAGGTCCGCCACCGACCACCAGGGCCGGGCCGCGAGCCGCGTCGCCGCCGTCCGCAGCAGGACGGGCAGGTGGCCACAGATCCCGGCCAGCTCCTCGACGGCGGCCGGCTCCCGGCCGATCCGCTCCACGCCCACGATCCGCGCCAGCAGCTCGTGGGCGTCGTGCGGTTCCAGCGCCCCGACCGTCAGCCGGACCGCGTCGCCGGGCAGGGCCCCCGGTTCCGCCCCCGTGACCACCGCCGCGCACCCGCTCGTCGCGGGCAGCAGCGGCCCGGGGTCGGCCACTCCGTCGAGCACCACCAGCACGCGCCGTCCGGCCAGTGCGGAGCGGTACCGCACGGACAGTTCCCCGACGGCGTCCGAACCCGCGGGCCGCTCCCCCAGGGCCCGCAGGAAGGCGGCCAGGACCGTGCCCGGCTCACCCCCGCTCGCGTACAACTGCCCGTCCGGGAAGGCGTCCTGGGCGGCGTGGGCGATGTGCACCGCCAGCGCCGACTTCCCGCTGCCCGCCGGACCGGACAGCCCCACCACCGGCGAGCCGCCGACCGCCCGCAGCGCCCGTTCCGCCTGTCCCGCCAGTCCGGCCCGCCCCACCAGGTCGGGGATGTCGGGCGGCAGTTGGCTCGGCCGGGGCAGCCGCCGCAGCGACACCGGGGCCTCCCCGCGCCGGATCCGGTCGGCCAGCTCCACGACCGCGACGGCCGGTTCCAGCCCCAGCTCCCGGTCCAGCCGCTCCCGCAACGCCCCGTACTCGGCCAGGGCCTCCGCCCTGCGGCCACAGCGGTGCAGCGCCAGCAGGTGCAGCCGGTGCACCTCCTCGTCCAGTGGGCACTCGGCGGCCAGCGTGCCCAGCTCCTCCAGCGCCTCGATGTGCCGCCCGAGCGCCAGGTCCAGGTCGTACCGCACCTTCCGCGCCGCCAGCCGCCCGGCCGCCAGCCGCTCCCGGGCCCGCTCCGCGAGCGGCCCCGGCACGCCGTCCAGCGCCCGGGCGCCCGCCCAGGCCCCGAGCGCCTCGCCCAGCAACTCCCACGCCCGCAGGGGCTCCTGGTGACGCAGCGCAACGGCCTCGGCCACCGCCGCCTCGTAGCGGAACAGGTCCACCGAGCCGCGCGGCACCGACAGCCGGTACCCGCCGGCCGCCGCGACCACCAGCCCGGGCGCGCCCAACGCCCGCCGCAGCCGGTGCACATGGGTGCCGATCTGGCCCACCGGATCCTTCGGCCAGCGCGCGTCGTCCTCCCCCCACACGCCCTCGACCAGCCGGTCCGTCGACACCAACTGCCCGGGCGCCAGCAGCAGCGCCGCCAGCACGGCCCGCTGCTGCGGTCGCCCGAGGTCGACCTCCACGCCCTCGCACCGGGCTCGCAGGGACCCCAGCACGCGGAATTCGAGCACCACTCCCCACCCCTCGGAATTCCGACGTCCGGTGCACAATCTGTGAGCAGAGCATACGAGGCCGGGAACGGGGGCGCCGCAATCCGGACGGAAGTGGCGAGATCCCGGCACGGGACGACTCATGGGGACGGGACGACATGGTGGACAAGGGGGGTTCCGGGCTGCGCTTCGCGCTGCTCGGCCCACTGCGGGCCTGGTACGGGACCGAGGAGGTGGAGCTCGGCCGCCCCCAGCAGCGCGCCGTGCTCGCCGTACTGCTGGACGCCGCCGGACGGACGGTGGCCACCTCGGTACTGATCGAGGGCGTGTGGGGCGGCACCCCGCCGGCCGACCCGCGCAAGGCCGTCCAGCTCGCCGTCTCCCGGCTGCGCGCCGCGCTCAAGCCGCACACCGGCGACGCCCCGGAACACATGCCGCTGCTGCGCGTCGGGGACGGCTACGCGCTCCGGCCGGTACCGACCGACGCCGACGAATGGCAGGCCCTGCTCGCCGAGGCCGAACGACTGCGCCGGGCGGACGCACCCCCGCAGGACGTCCGGGACATCCTGCACCGCGCCCAACGGCTCTGGGTCGGCGAGGCGCTCGCCGGGCTGCCCGGACGGCACGCCGAAGCCGTCCGGGCCCGACTCGCCGAACAGCGGATCTCGGCCAAGGAGACCCAGCTCGAACTCGACGCCGACCTCGGCGACCGCACCGACCTCATCGCCGAGGCCACCGCCCTCGCCCTGGAACACCCCGGCCGGCCCCGGCTCACCGCCGTCCTGATGCGCGCCCTCTACCGGGCCGGCCGCAAGGCCGAGGCACTCGCCGTCTACGAGGACGCCCGCCCGTACCTGCCCGCCGACGACCACGGCCCCGCCGAGCTCCAGCTGCGCATCCTGCGCGAGGACGCCGCCCTGCTGCCGCCGAAGGCCGACCCCGAGCCCGCCGCCGACCGCTGGCAGGCCCCCGACCAACTGCCCTCCGGCCTGCCCGACTTCACCGGCCGCGCCGAGGAACTCGACACCCTCGCGGAGCAGCTCGTCGGCGCCGGCGGGCGGGCCGTCATGATCTCCGCCCTGGACGGCATGGGCGGCGTCGGCAAGACCACCCTGGCCGTGCACCTCGCCCGGCAGGTCCGCGACCGCTTCCCCGACGGGCAGCTCTTCGCCGACCTGCGCGGCGCCGACCGCACCCCGCCCGACCCGGGCACCGTCCTGACCGGCTTCCTGCGCGCCCTCGGCATCGCCCCCGACGAGATCCCCAACGACACCGGCGAACGCAGCGCCCTCTACCGCTCGGCCCTGGCCGGGCGACGCGTCCTCGTCGTCCTCGACAACGCCGCCACCCGCGACCACGTCGAACCGCTGCTGCCCGGCGCGGCCGGCTGCGCCGTCCTGATCACCAGTCGGCTGCGGCTCACCGGCCTCTCCGGCGCCCACCACCTGCGACTGGACACCCTGCAGCCCACCGAGGCCCTCGACCTGCTCACCCGGATCGTCGGCGCCGAACGCGTCACCGCCGAACCGGAGGCCGCCGAGGAGGTCGTCCGGGCCTGCGGACTGCTGCCGCTCGCCGTCCGCATCGCCGCCTCCCGGCTCGCCGCCGACCCCGGCCTCACCCTCGCCGCCCTCGCCGAAGGACTGCGCCGGGAACACCGGCTCGCCGAACTCAGCGACGGCGAACGCACCGTGGAAGCCACCTTCGCCCTCTCCTACCACCGCCTCGGCCCGGAACTCGCCCGCGCGTTCCGCCTCCTCTCGCTGCCCGAAACCCCCGACCTGCCGCTGCCCTGCGCCGCCGCCCTGCTCGGCCGCACCGAGGACCAGGCCGACCAGCTCCTCGAAACCCTCGTCGACCTCAACCTGCTGCACTCCCCCCGCTTCGGCCGGTACGGCTTCCACGACCTCGTCCGCGACTACGCCCGCGGCCGGCTCGCCGCGGACGAACCCCCCGCCGAACACACCGCCGCCGCCGACCGGCTCACCGACTTCTGCCTGGCCACCGCCCGCAACGCCGACCGGGCCGCCCGCAAGGCGGAACCCGCCGAACTCAGCCTGCTCGGCGCGTCCGTGACCGCGACCGGCCGCCCGATCACCGACGGCGCCGAAGCCGTGCGCTGGATGCGCGACCAGGCCGAGGTGCACGCCGCCGCCATCGTGCTCAGCTGCGCCGACCCGGCCCTGCCGCTCGACCGGGCCGCCGAACTGGCCGACCGGATGGGCGCCGTGCTCTCCGAACGCGCCCAGACCGGCATCCTCGGCGACCTCGCCGGACGCATCGCCCAGGAGGCCGAGGCCCGCGGCGAGGACGGCCCGCTCGCCCTCGCCCGCTACCTGCGCGGCACCATGCTCTGGCACATCAACCGCTACGCCGAGTCCGAGCAGGAGATCCGCCGGGCCGTCGACCTCTGCACCGACCCGCGGACCGAAGGCGTGCTCGCCAAAGCCCTGATCAACCTCGGCGGCAACGCCCGGATCCAGGGCCGCTACGCCGAAGCCGCCGAACACGCCGGCCGCGCCGCCGAGCTGTTCCACCGGGTCGGCGCCCAACGGGCCGAGGGCAGCGCGCTCGGCGAGTTCGCCTTCAGCGCCGCCCACACCGGGCGCCTCGCCGAGGCCCGGGACGCCGCCGAACGCAGCGCCCGCCTGATGAGCGGCTCCGGACCGGTGTCCGCCGCGATCGGCCGCTACTACCTCGCCCGGGTGCTGCGGCTGTGCGGCGACCCGGAGGCCGCCCTCGCCGACGCGCTCGGCGCCCGGGACGAGTTCGCCGCCCTCCAGGTCACCGTGTTCGAAGCCGCCGCCGGAGACCTCGCCGCCCGCATCCACGCCGAGGCCGGGCGCTGGCTGCTCGCCGCGGACCTCGCCGAAGCCGTCCTGCCGCAGGCCCGCCGCACCAGCGCCGCCCTGGAGGCCGCCCTGCTGCGCACCCTCGGCACCGCCCTCACCGGCCTCGGCCGCCCGCGCCAGGCCCGCGCCTGCCTCACCGACGCCCTGGACGGCTACCGGCGGCTCGGCCTCGACGAGGACGCCGCGCAGGTCGAAGGGCAGCTGGCCGGCCTCGGCTGACCACCGGCTACGCGCGTTGACCGACTGTCTACCGCGGTCCGGGACCGTACTCCTCGTCCGGCCCCGGACCGCGCCGCCCGCGGCCCGGGGCGACACCCCGAGGAAAGGCGCGCCCCATGACCACACTCGTGCGCAACGGCCGGATCCTGACACCCGCGGCCGCGGCCTGGACCGCCACCGGCGGCGACTTCCGCACCGAGATGCTGACCTCCGCCAACTTCCGGCGCGTCCACGCCGGCGCCCGACTGCTCAACCTGGACGAACGGCTCAACACCGCCGCCCAGCGCCACGCCGACGACCTCGCCGCGCACGACCTCCTCCAGCACGACGGCACCGACGGCAGCACGCCCTGGCGCCGGATCCGGACGGCCGGCTTCGCCTTCCGCTTCGCCGCCGAGATCGCCGCGGCGGCCGACAGCGTGCCCGAGGCCATGCAGCGCTGGATGCACAGCCCGCAGCACCGCGACACCCTGCTCGACCCGCGCTTCAACCACCTCGGCATCGGCCGCGCACCCCGCCGGGGCGACACCCGGGGCCGCTACGTGCTGACCCTCGGCCAGGTCTGACCCGGCGCGGCCACCCTGCGGCCTGGTCCGTCCGTCCGTTCACCGACGGGCCAGGCCTAGGGATTGTCAGACCCGCCCTAAGCTCGACCCCGTGCCCCTCATCAGCCTGCACGACCGCGCCGCGCTCGCCGAACGGTTCCGCCCCGACCCGGCCCTGCACCTGTTCGAACTCGGCGACCTGGACGACACCCTCTGGCCCAACACCGCCTGGTACACCACCGATCCCGACCGAGGGCCGGTCGCCCTGCTCTACAGCGGCGGTGACACCCCCGTGCTGCTCGCCTTCGCCCGGCCCGCCGCCGTCCCCGCCCTGGAGGAACTGCTGGGCGCGCTGCGGCCGTTCCTGCCGCGCCGCTTCACCGCCGGGCTGCCGGACGGCGCCGAGCGGGCCCTCGCCCCGGACTACGGCGTCGAGCGGCGCACCCCGCTGCTGCGGATGATCCTCCCCGACCCGGGCCGGCTCCCCGCCGAACCCGCCCACCGGACCGAGCAGTTGACCCTCGCCGACCTGGACGCCCTGCACACCCTGCTGGCCGAGGCCTACCCCGAGTCCTGGTTCGACCGGCGACTGCTGGCGGCCGGCGGCTACGTCGGCGTCCGCGAGCACGGCCGGCTGGTGGCCGCAGCCGGGGTGCACGTCCACTCCCCCGCGCACCGGGTCGCCGTGCTCGGCAACGTGGTCACCCACCCCGACGCCCGCGGCCGCGGCCTGGCCCGCGCCTGCGTCACCGCGCTGGCCCGGCACCTCGCGCCGACCACCGACCACCTGGGCCTCAACGTCCGTACGGACAACGCCCCGGCGATCCACCTCTACCGGCGGCTGGGCTTCAGCACCGTCACGACGTACAACGAACTGGTGCTGCGGGCCGCTTAGCGCCTGCCCGGTGGATCGTCCGAGGTGGCAGGCGGTTCGGGTACCACTGATCACGACTCGGCATCCCTTGTCACGGACCCGCGCAGGACTCGTCACGGCAGCGTCAAGACCGCCCGGAAAGCGTGGCGTCCCGCACGGCCCCTGCGCTATGAACAATCCCACAGGAGGACCGTCGCGACGGCGGTCCGCAATAACGGGGGACGTCACGTGAAGACCATCCGCAACAGTCGCACCATGGCCCTGGCCGGCCTGGCCGTGGTCGGCGCGCTCACCATGACCGCCTGCAACGACGACGCCGCTTCGTCCGACAGCGCCACCACCCCGCCGGCCACCCAGGCGCCGGCCGCGCCGTCCGCCGCGCCGACCACCCCGGCCGCCCCCACCTCCGCGGCCGCGCCGACCGGCGGGGCGACGGGCGGCGCCACCGGCGGGGCCCCGGCCCAGGCCGGTCCGACCGCGGCGCCCGGCACCACGGTGAAGATCGGCCAGGCCGCCACCATCCCGTTCTCCTCGGGCAGCACCAAGGGCACCGTCTCGCTCACGGTCACCTCGATCGACAAGGGCGACCCGGCCGATCTCACCCCGCTGAAGCTGGGCGACAAGGCCGCGGGCATGGTGCCGTACTACGTCCGCTTCAACGTCACCAACACCGGCAGCACCGACCTGTCCTTCTCCAGCCTGACCCAGGTGAAGGGCACCCTGCCGGACGGCTCGGAGGCCTCCGAGGTGATGCTGATCGGCACCTTCGACAAGTGCCCGCACCCGTCCTTCCCGAAGGGCTTCACCAACGGGCAGTCGATCACCTCCTGCGTGCTGGCCCTGGCGCCGCAGGCGACCAAGGTGTCCGGCGCCGAGTACTGGGGCGAGCCGTACACCCTGGGCAAGGGCGTCAACTGGAAGTGACCCGCGTCTTGAGGTGACCGCGTCTTGAGGTGACCTTCGCGCGACGACCGGTGGGCGGGGCGGCCCGGTGCCGCCCCGCCCACCGGCGTGTGCCCGTCCGGCCTGCCCGACCCGCCCGGTCAGCCCGGTCAGCCCGGTCAGCCCGGTCAGCCCGCGGCCGGGCCGTGGATCGTCAGGAAGGCGTCCACGCCCTGCTCCGCGACCCGCCCGACCTCCGCCCCGGCCACCGGCAGCGCGCCCCAGAAGGAGCGTTCGGCCACGCCGTGGAAGGTCAGCAGGGTGAACTGCTCGGCGGCCAGCTCCGGGTCCCGCACGGCCAGCAGCCCGCGCTCGGTGAGCGCCGCGAAGCGCTCCGCGAGGTCGCGCTGGGAGGCCACCGGCCCGGCCTCCAGCCAGGCCTCCAGGACGTCCGCCGGGATGTTGGCCACCTCGGCGCGGATGGCCCGGCCGAGTGCCCCGTGCTCGCCCGCGGCGAGTACGGCGTTCGCGCGCTCGACCGCGAAGGCGACCAGGTCGCGCCGCAGGTCCAGCACCCGGTCGAGGTGCCGGGCCATCAACGCGCGGATCAGCTCGGTCAGTTCGGCCGAGTTCTGCAGCGCCACCGACAGGAAGAGGGTCTCCTTGTCGGCGAAGTGGTTGTAGACCGTGCGCTTGGACACCCCCGCCTCGGCCGCGATCGCGTCCATGCTGGCCCGGACGTAGCCCTCGCGCCCGAACACCGTGGTCGCGGCCCGGGTGATCGCCTTGCGCTTCTCCGGTCGTCCCGCTCCGCCCGTGGTCGCCACGACGTTCTCCTTCTCCGTCGGCACCCGCGCCGACCCTCTCAGAAACTGCCCGGTGTAGTGTCTGCAGGCCTGTTCACGAACGGACTTGCCACCGAACAGGCGTGCTCTATGCTGCGTACGATCTCTACACCTCTGTAGAGCAAATCCGAAAACGTGCCTGCCCCCGAGCAACAGCGGGAAACCGAGAACGGGAACCGGCCGGCCGACCACCAGCGTCCCGTACTGGCAGCGCCGTCACCGCTCTCCCACAGCAGACCCGGCGCGGCGCCGAGACGGCGCACCAGGCACGGGAACACCGGGGGTGAGTGAGTGGCGGGGCAGCGAGGACGGTCCTCCGACCAGGGATCACGGCGGCGGCCGGCGAGTCGGCCCGCCGGCCCCGCGCGCCCCTTCTCCGGCGGGCCCACCCTGCCCGCGGTGGCGGCCCTCGGACTCCCACTGGTCGGGGCGGTGGTCGACGAGCTCTCCGGGCCGGGCATGGGCCTGGTCTTCGCGCTCTGCGCGGCGCTCGGCACCGGCCTGGCGGCCGCGCTCTGCACCCACCGCGGCTGGTGGTGGGTGCTCGCCGCCTCGCCGGTGGTCGTGCTCGGCGTGACGGCGGCGGTCGAATTCTCGGCGAACAGTGAGAAGTACCAGGGCAACGGCCTGGCCACCGGCTCCGCCAAGTGGGTGGTGCACGGATTCCCCGTGATGGCGCAGGCCGCGGCGGCGGCCCTGCTGGTGATCGTGGTCCGGGTGGTCCGGGACCGGAGGAGGCGGCATGGCTGAGGACCGTGAGCAGCAGGACGGCGGCCGTACCGCCGGGCGCCGGGGCGCGAACCCGGCGCCCCGCAAGGGCTCCCCGCTGCTGATCGCGGGGCGGGTGGTGGCCGCCACCGTCGGCTTCGCGGTGTTCGCGGCGAGCGGGGTGGTCTGGTACGAGTACACCTCGCTCACCGACGGCATGACCACGTCCAACGCCATCGCGGAGACCAAGAAGGACGCCCCCAAGCACCTGGACAACTCGGTCAACCTGCTGCTGATCGGCCTGGACAGCCGCAAGGCGATGGACGGCTCCGACCTGCCCCCGCAGTTCGTCCAGGACGAGCTGCACGCCGGCCACAGCTCGGACATCGGCGGCTACAACACCAACTCGCTGATCCTGCTGCACATACCGGCCAACGGCGGCAAGGTGCAGGCGATCTCCATCCCGCGCGACGACTACGTCATGACCTACAACGGGGACGGCACCCAGCAGGGCATGCACAAGATCAAGGAGGCGTACGGGATCGCCAAGGACAAGGTGAACCCGGGCCTGGAGAAGAAGGGCCTCAAGGGCGCCGACCTGGAGAAGGCCGGCCGCGACGCCGGCCGCGCGGCCACCATCCGCACCGTCCAGACCTTCGTGAACCAGCCGGTGGACCACATCGCCGAGGTCAACCTGATGGGCTTCTACGACATCGCCAAGGCCGTCGAGCCGATCCAGGTCTGCCTGACCCACGACACCAAGGACCCGGCCATGGAGGGCCAGGGCTCCGGCGCCGACTTCAAGAAGGGCATCAACACCCTCAACGCCTCCCAGGCGCTCGCCTTCGTCCGCCAGCGCCACAACCTGGACGACGGCAAGGGCAACACCGGCGACTTCGCCCGCACCCACCGCCAGCAGGCCTTCATCTCCTCCGTCGTGCACAAGCTCAAGCAGGACGGCATCATCAGCGACCTGGGCAAGCTCAAGGACCTCTTCGGCGTCGTCCAGAAGGACCTGGTGATCGACAACGAGTGGAACGTCCTGGACTTCGCCCAACAGGCCCCGGCGCTCACCGGCGGCAACGTCGAGTTCAACACCCTGACCTTCGACGGCTTCGGCACCAAGAACGGCCAGGACGTCAACCTGGTCACCCCGTCGAAGATCCAGAAGGTGGTCAAGCAGCTGTTCGGCTACGCCGACGCGGCCGCGCCCGCCGCCCCGGCCGACGGCGCCACCGACGCCCCGGCCACCGACGCCCCCACCCCGACGCCGACCGCGACCACCCCGACCAAGGCCGCCTCCCCGACCACCGTCGACGTGTACAACGCCTCCTCGGCCGCCGGGGTCTCCTCCGGCAACGAGGCCAAGGCACTGGTCGCGATGGGCTTCAAGGAGGGCTCGACCGGCCCGGCCCGCACCAAGCAGAAGACCACCACGGTCACCTACGGCAAGGGCGGCAAGGACGCCGCCGACCAGGTCGCGGCCCGCTACGGCGTCACCGCCACCGAGTCCGCCACCACCGCCGCGGACCACGTGGTGGTCACCCTCGGCACCTCCTTCACCGGCGTCGCGGCCGACAAGCCCACCACCCCCGGCACCGCCCCCACCGGCGACCCGGCCGCCAACCTGCCCATGCAGGGCCCGGGCGTCGACGCCACCTCCGACGGCGGCATCCCCTGCGTCTTCTGACGCGACTGGCACCACTCCTGAGGGAGGTCCCCACCGGGGGCCTCCCTCGGGCCTTTCCGGGCGGACCCTTGGCGAGATTCTCCGTACTATGTATAGTGTACTTCGTACGGGATAACCGTGCGCCATGACGAGAGGGCTCCGCCATGCAGATCACCACCACCGTCGTCTCCCTGACCGTCGAGGACACCGCCGCCTCCGCCGCCTTCCTCCAGCGGCACTTCGGCTACACCGAGCAGATGTCCGCCGACGGCTTCGTCTCGCTCGGCCACCCGGGCGGCGGGGTCGACGTCGTCTACCTTCGCCGCGGCCTGGAGGTGCTGCCCGAGGACCAGCGGGACCGCACGGCGGACGGGGTGATCCTGGCCTTCACCGTCGAGGACGTCGCCGCGCAGGAGCGGCGGCTGCGCGAGGAGGGGGTGGAGATCACCATGGCGCTGCGCGAGGAGCCGTGGGGCGAGAAGCTGTTCCAGGTCGCCGACCCGAACGGGGTCGTGATCGAACTGGTCGAGTGGGTCGCCGCCGACAGCCGGCAGTAGGGGCCGGAACGTGCGTCGGCGCCCCCGCCCGGGAGGGGCGGGGGCGCCGAGGTGCGCAGCGGAGCGGTCAGTCCACCGTCCAGGTGTCGCCGCCCGCCAGCAGGGTCGCCAGGTCGCCCGGGCCGCGCTGGGCGACGGCGGTGGCCAGCTGGTCCCCCATCAGCTCGTCGTAGACCGGCCGGCGGACGTCCCGCAGCACGCCGATCGGCGTGTGGTGCAGGGTGTCCGCGTCGGCGATCCGGGAGAGCGCGAAGGCCGTCGCCGGGCCGGCCGCGTGGGCGTCGTGCACCAGGACGTCCGGCTCGTTCGCGGGCGTGACCGGCGCGACGAACAGTTCGCCGTCCGGGCCCCGGAAGACGCCGTTGGCCGCCTCCGCGCCGAACCGGATCGGCCGCCCGTGCTCCAGCCGGATCAGCGCCTCGTCCCGGGTGCCGGCGTCCTTGAGCACCTCGAAGGCGCCGTCGTTGAAGATGTTGCAGTTCTGGTAGATCTCCACCAGCGCGGTGCCCTCGTGCTCGGCCGCCGCCCGCAGCACCGACTGGAGGTGCTGGCGGTCCGAGTCGATGGTGCGGGCCACGAAGGAGGCCTCGGCGCCGATCGCCAGCGACAGCGGGTTGAACGGCGCGTCCAGCGAGCCCATCGGGGTGGACTTGGTGATCTTGCCGAGTTCGCTGGTCGGCGAGTACTGGCCCTTGGTGAGGCCGTAGATCCGGTTGTTGAACAGCAGGATCTTCAGATTGACGTTCCGCCGCAGGGCGTGGATCAGGTGGTTGCCGCCGATCGACAGCGCGTCGCCGTCCCCGGTCACCACCCACACGCTCAGGTCCCGCCGGGAGGAGGCCAGCCCGGTCGCGATCGCCGGCGCCCGCCCGTGGATCGAGTGCACCCCGTAGGTGTTCATGTAGTACGGGAAGCGCGAGGAGCAGCCGATGCCGGAGACGAACACCGTGTTCTCGCGCCGGATGCCGAGCTCCGGCATGAAGGACTGCACCGCCGCCAGGATCGCGTAGTCCCCGCAGCCGGGGCACCAGCGCACCTCCTGGTCGGTCTTGAAGTCCCGGGCGCTCTGCGGCCCTTCGGCCTTGGGCACCAGCTTCAGCGACGGGAAGCCACGCCCCTCGACGGTTCGCTCGCTCGGCTCACTCATCGGTGGTCCTCCTCGTCCAGGCTGCCGATCGCCGCCCACAGCACGTCCGCCAACTGCGCCGCCTTGAACGGCAGTCCGCGCACCTGGTTGTAGGACTCCGCGTCCACCAGGTACTTCGCCCGCAGCAGCAGCGCGAGCTGGCCCAGGTTCATCTCGGGCACGATGACCTTCTCGTAACTGCGCAGCACCGCACCCAGGTTGGCCGGGAACGGGTTGAGGTTGCGCAGGTGCGCCTGGGCGACCTCGCCGCCGTCCGCGCGCACCCGGCGCACCGCCGCCGTGATCGGGCCGTAGGTCGAGCCCCAGCCGAGCACCAGCACCCGGGCGTCGCCGGTCGGGTCGTCGACCTCCACCGGCTTGACGGTGATCCCGTCCACCTTGGCCTGCCGGGTGCGCACCATCAGGTCGTGGTTGGCCGGGTCGTAGGAGATGTTCCCGGTGCCGTCCTGCTTCTCGATGCCGCCGATCCGGTGCTCCAGCCCGGCCGTGCCGGGCACCGCCCAGGGCCGGGCCAGGGTGTGCGGGTCCCGCAGGTACGGCCAGAAGGCGCCGTCCTCGCGGTTCGGGGCGGTGGCGAACGCCGGGTCGATCTCCGGCAGTTCACCGACCTCCGGGATCCGCCAGGGCTCCGAGCCGTTCGCCAGGTAGCCGTCCGAGAGCAGGAACACCGGGGTGCGGTAGGTCACCGCGATCCGGGCCGCCTCCAGTGCCGCGTCGAAGCACTCGGCGGGCGTGGCCGGGGCGACGATCGGCACCGGTGCCTCGCCGTTGCGGCCGAACATCGCCTGCAGCAGGTCCGCCTGCTCGGTCTTGGTCGGCAGCCCGGTGGACGGGCCGCCGCGCTGGATGTCCACCACCAGCAGCGGCAGTTCCAGCGAGACCGCCAGGCCGATCGTCTCCGACTTGAGCGCCACGCCCGGCCCGGACGTGGTCGTCACGCCCAGCGCCCCGCCGAAGGCCGCGCCGAGCGCCGCGCCGATGCCGGCGATCTCGTCCTCGGCCTGGAAGGTGCGCACCCCGAAGTCCTTGTGCCGGCTCAGCTCGTGCAGGATGTCCGAGGCCGGGGTGATCGGGTACGAGCCCAGGTACAGCGGCAGACCGGAGCGCTGCGCGGCGGCGATCAGCCCGTAGGACAGCGCCAGGTTGCCGGAGATGTTGCGGTAGCGCCCGGCCGGGAGCCGGGCCGGCGGCACCTCGTAGGAGACCGCGAAGGACTCGGTGGTCTCGCCGAAGTTCCAGCCCGCCCGGAAGGCGCTGATGTTCGCCTCGGCGATCTGCGGCTTCTTGGCGAACTTGCCGCGCAGGAAGGTCTCGGTGCCGTGGGTGGGCCGGTGGTACATCCAGGACAGCAGCCCCAGGGCGAACATGTTCTTCGCCCGCTCGGCGTCCTTGCGGGCCAGCCCGCTGTCCTTGAGCGCCTCCAGGGTCAGCGCGGTGAGCGGCACCCGGTGCAGGTGGAAGCCGTCCAGCGAGCCGTCGCCGAGCGGGTCCGCGGCGTAACCCACCTTGGCCAGCGCCCGCTTGGTGAACTCGTCGGTGTTGACGATGATCTCCGCGCCGCGCGGCAGGTCCGGCAGGTTCGCCTTCAGGGCCGCCGGGTTCATCGCCACCAGCACGTTCGGGGCGTCGCCCGGGGTGAGGATGTCGTGGTCGGCGAAGTGCAGTTGGAAGGACGAGACGCCCGGCAGGGTGCCGGCGGGGGCCCGGATCTCGGCCGGGAAGTTCGGCAGCGTGGAGAGGTCGTTGCCGAACGCGGCCGTCTCCGAGGTGAAGCGGTCACCGGTGAGCTGCATGCCGTCACCGGAGTCGCCGGCGAACCTGATGATCACCCGGTCGAGTCTGCGGATGGGCTTGGCCCGCCGCTCCGGTGGGTCGTCCGGGGCGTGCGCGCCGACGGGCCCGGCCGCTCCGGGGTGTCCGGCACCGTCACCGGTACGACCCTCGTCGCCGTCCGATCCGTCCACTGCCTCTGACTGATCGACCTGACTGGTCACTGCCGCGGACCTCCTCGTGGGCACACCACCGCGGGCGCGGCCCCGTGCCCCGTCCGCCTGGTGCACCGCTCGCATCCTATGCGCGCGAACTCGGCCCAGGCCGGAACTCCGGCAGGTTTCACCCGCCCACGCCGGTACCTCTTCTCCCCACAACATCCGGCCGCCGGAGATCATTCCGCACACGCCCGAACGGCCCGCCGCCCGGGCCGCGGCGGGCCGGCCCGGGCGGCGGGCCTCAGGAGTCGGCGGGCCTCAGGAGTTGAGGTAGGTGAGCACCGCCAGCACCCGGCGGTGGTCCTCCGGGCTCTGCGCCAGACCGAGCTTGAGGAAGATGTTGCTGACGTGCTTCTCCACCGCCCCGTCCGAGACCACCAGCTGCTTGGCCACCGCCGCGTTGGTGCGCCCCTCCGCCATCGCCGCGAGCACCTCCCGCTCGCGCGGCGTGAGGTTGGCCAGGACGTCGCCCTTGCGGCTGCGGCTGAGCAACTGCTGCACCACCTCCGGGTCCAGCGCGGTGCCGCCGTCGGCGACCCGCACCACCGCGTCGGCGAACTCGCGCACCTCGGCGACCCGGTCCTTCAGCAGGTAGCCCACGCCCCGGGTGGAGCCGGCCAGCAGCTCGGAGGCGTACCGCTCCTCCACGAACTGCGACAGCACCAGCACGCCCAGCTGGGGGTAGCGCCCGCGCAGCTCGACGCAGGCGCGCAGGCCCTCGTCGGTGTGGGTCGGCGGCATCCGCACGTCCGAGACCACCACGTCCGGCAGGGCGTCGGTGGCCGCCAGGTCGTGGATGGTCTTCACCAGGGCGGCGCCGTCCCCGACCCCGGCCACGACTTCCAGGCCGCGGTCGGTGAGCAGCCGGGTCAGACCTTCCCGCAGCAGTACGGAGTCCTCGGCGATGACGACGCGACGCATGGTGACCTTCCGGGCAGGCGTGAGCTGACGGGTGCCAGTCTCCCCCATCCCGGCGGAGCGCCGGGGCGGTAGCGACGGATCGCCCCCGGCGTCAGCTCCCGGTGTCAGCCCGCGGCGTCAGCTCCTGGCGTCAGCTCCTGGCGTCACACGGTGCGGATGGCCACCGCGTCACATGGTGCGGATGGCCACCGCGTCGCACAGCCCGTCCAGGGCCGCCTTCGCCGCGCAGTCCGGCAGCGGGGCCAGCAGCGCCCGGGCCTCCTCGGCGTGCCGCAGGGTCTCCCGGCGGGCGCGCTCCAGCGCCGGGTGGGCGCGCAGCAGGCGCAGCGCCTCGGCGTGCAGGTCGTCGTCGGAGAGGTCCTGGGTGAGCAGTTCGCGCAGCCGGGTGTCGTCCGGGTCGGACGGGTCGGCGGGCATCTGCTCCAGCAGCAGGGTCGGCAGGGTCGGCACGCCCTCGCGCAGGTCGGTGCCGGGGGTCTTGCCGGACTCGTGGCCGTCGCTGGCGATGTCCAGCACGTCGTCGGCCAGCTGGAAGGCGATGCCGATCCGCTCGCCGAACTCGCCGAGGGTCTCCACCAGGTCCGGCGCGGCGCCGGCCATCAGCGCTCCTATCCGGCAGGAGACGGCGATCAGCGATCCGGTCTTGCCCGCGAGCACGTCCAGGTAGTGCAGCAGCGGGTCCATCTCCGGGCCGGGGCCGCGGGTCTCCAGGATCTGGCCGGTGACCAGCCGCTCGAAGGCCTCGGCCTGCATCCGCACCGCCTCCGGGCCGAGGTCGGCCAGCACCTGGGAGGCCCGGGAGAACAGGAAGTCGCCGGTCAGGATGGCCACCGAGTTGTCCCAGCGGGAGTTGGCGCTCTCCGCGCCGCGCCGCACCGGGGCCTCGTCCATCACGTCGTCGTGGTACAGCGTGGCCAGGTGGGTCAGCTCGACGACCACCGCGGCCGGCACCACGCCGGGCGCGCCCGGGTCGCCGAACTGGGCGGCCAGCAGCAGGAGCAGCGGACGGAAGCGCTTGCCGCCGGCCTCGATCAGGTGGCTGGCGGTGACGGTGATGAACGGGACGTCGCTCTTGACGGCCTCGGAGAGCGCCGCCTCCACCGCGTCCAGTCCGGCCTGGACGTCCCGGGTCAGGTCGCGGTCCTGCACGCTGAGCCCGAAGGGTCCCACGACGGTCACGAAGACCACTCCTCTGTCCCTGGTCGATCTAGCGGCCTGGTCCCTGAGTGCCGCCGCTGGCCATACAGGCAGGGTATCCGGTCACGAGTGGATCACTGCACGGGCGTGCGGATCCTGTCATGCCCGAACCGGAAGGCCTGGTCAGACGGGCTCCGCGGGCAAAGCGGCGGTGGGGGCGAATTCCACTGGAAACAACGGCTGGAGGTCGGCCCGGACTTCCGGGCCGACCTCCGGCAAACCGACCGGCGCCGACCGGCGCGCGCATCAGCGCACCGGTCGGCGCGTCGATCGGCGCGCCGATCGGCAGGCGAATCAGCCGGCGGATCGGTACGCGGATCAGGAGGCGGATCAGTAGGCGAACAGCGAGGCCTTGGACGCGAGGTCCAGGAAGTACTGCGGCAGCAGGCCCAGGCCCAGCGTGACCAGCACCCCCACCCCGATCGCGGTCGCCGTGAAGGCGCTCGGGATCGCCACCGTCGGGCCGCCCGGCTTCGGGTCGGAGAAGAACATCAGCACGATCACCCGGATGTAGAAGAACGCGGCCACCGCCGAACTCAGCACACCGACGATCACCAGCGGCGTCGCCCCGCCGGCCGCCGCCGCCTGGAACACCGCGAACTTCCCGGTGAAACCGGAGGTCAGCGGAATCCCGGCGAAGGCCAGCAGGAACAGCGCGAACACCGCCGCCACCAGCGGCGAGCGCCGCCCCAGCCCCGCCCAGCTGGACAGGTGGGTCGCCTCGCCCTTGGAGTCGCGCACCAGGGTGACCACGGCGAAGGCGCCGAGCGTCACGAAGGAGTACGCCGCCAGGTAGAACAGCACCGAGGACAGGCCCTGCTTGTTGACGGCGATCACCCCGGTCAGGATGAACCCGGCGTGCGCGACCGAGGAGTACGCCAGCAGCCGCTTGACGTCCTGCTGGGTCACCGCCAGCACCGCGCCCACCACCATGGTCAGGATCGCCACCCCCCACAGCACCGGTCGCCAGTCCAGCCGCAGGCCCGGGAAGGCCACGTAGAACAGCCGCAGGAACGCGCCGAACGCCGCCACCTTGGTGGCCGAGGCCATGAAGCCGGTCACCGGGGTCGGCGCGCCCTGGTAGACGTCCGGGGTCCAGGAGTGGAACGGCACCGCACCGACCTTGAACAGCAGGCCCACCGCCAGCATCGCCAGGCCGGTCAGCAGCAGCACGTCGCTGCGGGTGCTGCTCAGCAGCGCCGGGGTGGTCATCGCCTTGCCGGAGATGACGTCCGCGATGTCGCCGAGCTTCACGCTGCCGGCGTAGCCGTACAGCAGCGCCGTGCCGAACAGGAAGAACGCCGAGGCGAAGGCGCCCAGCAGGAAGTACTTGACCGCCGCCTCCTGGGAGAGCAGCCGGCGGCGCCTGGCCAGCGCGCAGAGCAGGTACAGCGGGAGGGAGAAGACCTCCAGCGCCACGAACATGGTCAGCAGGTCGTTGGCGGCCGGGAAGAGCAGCATCCCGCCGACCGCGAACATGGTCAGCGGGAAGACCTCGGTGGTGGTGAAGCCGGCCCGGACCGCGGCCCGCTCCTGCTCCCCGCCGGGGGTGGCGGCGGCCTGGGCGGCGAAGGCGTCGGCGGGCAGGCCGCCGGCCTTGGGCTCCAGCCTGCGCTCCGCGTAGGTGAGCACCGCCACCACGGCGACCAGCAGGATCACGCCCTGGAGGAACAGCGCCGGGCCGTCCAGTGCGACCGACTCCATGGCCAGCAGGTCGATCCGCGGCGCGCCGTGGCCCTGCGTGGCCAGCACCACCACGGCGGCGAAGGCGCCGGCCAGCGCGACCAGGGCGAGGGTGACCTGGGTCCAGTGCCGCAGCCGGCGCGGGACGAAGGCCTCGACCAGGACGCCGGCCACGGCGGCACCGAACACCACCAGCATCGGGGAGAGTTGGCCGTACTCGAGGTGCGGGGCCGGGATGCTCGGGGTGTTGCCGCCGGCGGCGGCGAGCACTGCGGTGGCACTCACTTCTGCTCACCTCCTGAGGTGGCGGCGACCGGGTGGGCCGGCGCCGGGTCGGTCCGGTGGACCTGCGAGAGCGTCGCGTCCACCGAGGGGTTCACCAGGTCGGTGAGCGGCTTGGGGTAGACGCCGAGCAGCACGGTCAGCGCCACCAGCGGTGCCACCACGGCGAGTTCGCGGACCTTGAGGTCGGGCATCGCGCGCACCCCCTCCTTCACCGGGCCGGTCATGGTGCGCTGGTACAGCAGCAGGGCGTACAGCGCGGCCAGCACGATGCCGAAGGTGGCGATGATCCCGATCACCGGGTAGCGGGTGAAGGTGCCCACCAGCACCAGGAACTCGCTGACGAACGGGGCCAGCCCGGGCAGTGACAGGGTGGCCAGGCTGCCGATCAGGAACGTCCCGGCGAGCACCGGGGCGACCTTCTGCACGCCGCCGTAGTCGGCGATCAGCCGCGAGCCGCGGCGGGAGATCAGGAAGCCGGCCACCAGCATCCACGCGGCGGTGGAGAGGCCGTGGTTGACCATGTAGAGCGTGGCACCGCTCTGCCCCTGGCTGGTCAGGGCGAAGATGCCCATGATGATGAAGCCGAAGTGCGAGATCGAGGCGTAGGCGACCAGCCGCTTGATGTCCTTCTGGCCGACCGCCAGCAGCGCGCCGTAGACGATCCCGATCAGCGACAGGACCAGGATCGCCGGGGCGAAGGTCTTCGAGGCGTCCGGGAACAGCCCGAGGCAGAAGCGCAGCATCGCGAAGGTGCCGACCTTGTCCACCACGGCGGTGATCAGCACGGCGGTGCCGGCCGTCGCCTCGCCCATCGCGTTCGGCAGCCAGGTGTGCAGCGGCCACAGCGGGGCCTTCACCGCGAAGGCGAAGAAGAAGCCCAGGAACAGCGCGTTCTGGGCGGTGCCGGACAGCTTCAGGCTGCCGTCGGCGATCGCGGTGGTGAGGGTCCGCAGGTCGAAGGTGCCCAGGCCCTGGTCCTGGGCGATCACGTACAGGCCGATCACGGCGGCCAGCATCACCAGGCCGCCGAGCAGGTTGTACAGCAGGAACTTGACGGCCGCGTAGGAGCGCTGGCGCGCCGACTCGGGGCCGCCGGCCCGGTCGCCGAAGCCGCCGATCAGGAAGTACATCGGGATCAGCATGGCTTCGAAGAACACGTAGAACAGGAAGACGTCGGTGGCGTAGAAGGAGACGATCACCATCGCCTCCACCGCCAGGATCAGGGCGAAGAAGGCCTGGGTGCGGCGCCGGTTCTCGAAGGTCCCGTCCGGTGCGGCGGGCCCGGGGTCGGCGTCGTGCCAGGAGGCCAGCATCACCATCGGCACCAGGACGGCCGTCAGCAGGGCCAGCACCGCGCCGATGCCGTCCACGCCGAGCGAGAAGGTGATGCCGAAGGAGCGGATCCAGCTGTACGACTCGGTCAGCTGGTAGCGGGCGCCGTGCGGGTCGAACCGCAGCGCCACCACGGCGGCCAGCACCAGGGTGACGGCCGAGACGCCCAGCGCGACGGCCTTGGTGGTGCGCCGCCGGGCCTCGTTCGAGCCGGCCGGCAGCGCGGCGGTCAGCACCGCACCGGCCGCCGGGACGGCGCAGGTGACGGTCAGCAGCGTGCTCATGCCCCGGCCCTCCTCGTGGAATCTGCGCGGTTCATCAGACGGACCTCATCAGGAGAGTCGAGGCGACCAGCACCAGCGTGCCGCCGAACATGGAGAGCGCGTACGAGCGGACGAAGCCGTTCTGGACCCGCCGCAGCCGGCCTGACAGGCCCCCGATGAGGGCGGCCAGGCCGTTGACGAAGCCGTCCAGGCCGCGGCTGTCGAAGTAGACCAGGGTCGCGGTGAGCGCCGAGCCCGGCCGCACCAGCACGGCGTGGTTGAAGTCGTCCTGCAGCAGGTCGCGGCGGGCGGCCCGGGTGAGCGGGGAGCCGACCGGCGGCACCACCGGGACGGGCGAGCGCCCGTACATCGCGTACGACAGGCCGACGCCGGCCAGCATGCAGACGGTGGTCAGCCCGGTGACGGTCCAGGTGCCGAGCGGGGAGTTGCCCTCGCTGTGGCCGGTGACCGGCTCCAGCCACTTCAGGAAGGAGCCGTGGAAGGCGAACAGTGCGCCCGCGAAGACGGAGCCGAAGGAGAGCAGGACCATCGGGATCACCATGGTCTTCGGCGACTCGTGCGGGTGCGGGAGGTTGCCCTCGTCGTCGGGCTGCCAGCGCTTCTCGCCGAAGAAGGTCAGCAGCATCACCCGGGTCATGTAGAACGCGGTGACGGCCGCGCCGACCAGCGCGCACAGGCCGAGGATCCAGCCCTCGGTGCCGCCCTTGGCGAAGGCCGCCTCGATGATCTTGTCCTTGGAGAAGAAGCCGGACAGGCCGGGGAAGCCGATGATGGCGAGGTAGCCGAGGCCGAAGGTGACGAAGGTCCACGGCATGGACCGCCACAGGCCGCCGTAGCGACGCATGTTCACCTCGTCGTCCATGCCGTGCATGACCGACCCGGCGCCGAGGAACAGCCCGGCCTTGAAGAAGCCGTGGGTCACCAGGTGCATGATCGCGAAGGCGTAGCCGATCGGGCCGAGCCCGGCCGCCATCACCATGTAGCCGATCTGCGACATGGTCGAACCGGCCAGCGCCTTCTTGATGTCGTCCTTGGCGCAACCGACGATCGCACCGAACAGCAGCGTCACCGCGCCGACCACCACCACGGCGGTCTGCGCGTCCGGCGCCAGGTCGAAGATCGCCGAGGAGCGGGTGATCAGGTAGACCCCGGCCGTCACCATGGTGGCCGCGTGGATCAGGGCCGAGACCGGGGTCGGGCCCTCCATCGCGTCCCCGAGCCAGGACTGCAGCGGCACCTGCGCCGACTTGCCGCAGGCGGCCAGCAGCAGCATCAGGCCGATCGCCGTCAGCTTGCCCTCGCTCGCCTGGTGCGCCCCGTCGAAGACCGGGGTGAAGGCGAAGGAGCCGAACTCGGCGAACATCAGCATGATCGCGATCGACAGGCCCATGTCGCCGACCCGGTTGACGATGAAGGCCTTCTTCGCCGCCGTCGCCGCGCTCGGCTTGTGCTGCCAGAAGCCGATCAGCAGGTACGAGGCGAGCCCCACGCCCTCCCAACCGGCGTACAGCAGCAGGTAGTTGTCCGCCACCACCAGCAGCAGCATGGCGGCCAGGAACAGGTTCAGGTACGCGAAGAAGCGGCGCCGGCGCTCGTCGTGCGCCATGTAGCCCACCGAGTACAGGTGGATCAGTGTGCCGACACCCGTGATCAGCAGCACGAAGGTCATCGACAACTGGTCGAGCCGGAACGAGACGTCGGCCTGGAAGGCGTTCACCGGCACCCAGCTGAACAGGTGCTTCGTCACCGCCCGATGCTCGGTGTCCCGGCCCAGCATGTCCGAGAACAGTGCCAGGCCGAAGCCGAACGAGAGCGCGGCGAGCGCGGTGGCCAGCCAGTGGCCGAACCGGTCGAGGGCCCGGCCGCCCAGGAGCAGCAGGGCGGCACCGGCCAGCGGGGCCGCCACCAGCAGCGGAATGAGAGAGTTCACCGAAGGTCCTCCGCCTACAGCTTCATCAGGTTGCTGTCGTCGACCGAAGCGGAGTGCCTGGTCCGGAAGATGGCGACGATGATGGCGAGGCCGACCACGACCTCCGCCGCCGCGACCACCATCGTGAAGAACGCGATGATCTGGCCGTCCAAGGTCCCGTGCAGCCGGGAGAAGGTCACCAGCGCCAGGTTCGAGGCGTTCAGCATCAGCTCCACGCACATGAACAGCACGATCGCGTTGCGCCGGATCAGCACCCCGGAGGCGCCGATGGTGAACAACAGGGCAGACAGATAGAGATAGTTGACCGGGTTCACTGAGCGTCCTCCTCGCCGGCCTCGTGGTTGGGCACCGGCTCCAGGGACTTGCGCGGAGCCGCCACCGCCGGCCGCTCCGAGGACGGACGGCCCAGCCAGTCCGCCGTGCTGTTCTCCAGCTCCGCCATCCGCTGGAGCATCGCCTGGCTGACGTCCCGCACCTGGCCGCGCTCGCGCAGCGTCGCCATCACCGAGTCCTCGGCGATCGTGCCGTCCGGCAGCAGCGCCGGGACGTCCACCGCGTTGTGCCGCGCGAACACGCCCGGGGCCGGCAGCGGCGGCACCTGGATGTTGTCCCGCACCCGCTGCTCCGCCAGCTCGCGCTGGGTCTTCGGCGCCTTCACGTGCTCCCGGTGGGTCAGCACCATCGCGCCGATCGCCGCGGTGATCAGCAGCGCGCCGGTGACCTCGAAGGCCCACACGTACCGGGTGAAGATCAGCCGGGCCAGACCCGGCACATTGCCCTCGGCGTTCGCCTCGGCCAGCCCGGTGAAGTGGCCCAGCCGCGCATGGGCGATCCCCGCGATCAGCAGCACCCCGAAGCCCAGCCCGCACAGCACCGCCGCGAACCGCTGGCCCTTCAACTGCTCCTTCAGGGAATCCTCGCCGGTCACGCCGACCAGCATCACCACGAACAGGAACAGCATCATGATCGCGCCGGTGTACACCACGATCTGCACCACGCCCAGGAACACCGCGCCCTGCGCCATGTAACAGACCGCCAGCGCCAGCATCGTCGCCGCCAGGCACAGCGCGCTGTGCACCGCCTTGCGCATCAGCAGCATGCCCAGCGCGCCACCGACCGCGATCACCGCGAGCACCCAGAACTGGACGGCCTCACCCGTGGAGGTCGTCCCGCTCGCCGCCGCCAGCTGTGCGATCACTGCCGCACCTCCTTGTCCCGGTCGGTGCGCTCCTGCTGGACCGTCCCCGGCGCCGCCGCGGTGATCTCGCCCCGGTAGTACGCGCCCTCGTCGGTGCCCGGGAAGATCTCGTGCGGGGTGTCCACCATGCCCTCGGACAGGCCCACCAGCAGCTGCTCCTTGGTGAAGATCAGGTCCTTGCGGGAGGAGTCGGCCAGCTCGTACTCATTGGTCATGGTCAGCGCCCTGGTCGGGCACGCCTCGATGCACAGCCCGCACAGGATGCAGCGGGCGTAGTTGATCTGGTACACCGCGCCGTAGCGCTCACCCGGCGAATAGCGCTCCTCGTCCCGGTTGTCCGCGCCCTCCACGTAGATCGCGTCGGCCGGGCAGGCCCACGCGCACAACTCGCAGCCGACGCACTTCTCCAGGCCGTCCGGATGCCGGTTCAGCTGGTGGCGGCCGTGGAAGCGCGGAGCGGTGGGCTTCTTCTGCTCCGGGTACTGCTCGGTGAGCCGCTTCTTGAACATGGCCTTGAAGGTCACGCCGAAGCCGGCGGCCGGACCGAGGATCGACGGCCGGTCGGCCCGCTCGGGCCGGCCCGTCTGGTCGGACGACATCGCGGATCAGCTCCCTTCGGAATGGTCGGCCCCGTTGAGGGCGTCCTGGAGTTGCTTCGGGGCGCGGCTCGGCCGGCGCGGCACCGGCGGAAGCACCTGACCGGGCAGCGGCGGCACCGGGTACCCGCCCGCCATCGGGTCGAACTCCGCGCTGGGGGGCGGCTGTTCTTCGACCGGCTGCTTCCTCAGGAAGTCCCGGACCAGCGCCAGCAGCAGGATCGCGCCGACCGGCGCCCCCACGTACAGCACCACCGAACCGGAGCCGTACCCCTCGTTGCGCAGCGCCCGCACGCTCGCGATCAGCACCAGCCAGACCAGCGAGACCGGGATCAGCACCTTCCAGCCCAGCTTCATGAACTGGTCGTAGCGCAGCCGGGGCAGGGTGCCGCGCAGCCAGATGAAGAAGAACAGCAGCAGCTGGATCTTCAGCGTGATCCACAGCATCGGCCACCAGCCGTGGTTGGCGCCCTCCCAGAACGTGGACACCGGCCACGGGGCCCGCCAGCCGCCCAGGAACAGGGTCGAGGCCACCGCCGAGACCGTCACCATGTTGACGTACTCGGCCAGCATGAACATCGCGAACTTCAGCGAGGAGTACTCGGTGTTGAAGCCGCCCACCAGCTCGCCCTCGGCCTCCGGGAGGTCGAACGGCGCCCGGTTGGTCTCACCGACCATCGCGATGATGTACACGATGAACGACACCGGCAGCAGCACCGCGAACCACCTCGGCTGCTGGTTCGCCACGATCTCCGAGGTCGACATCGACCCCGAGTAGATGAACACCGCCGCGAAGGACAGGCCCATCGCGATCTCGTAGCTGATCATCTGCGCGGACGAGCGCAGCCCGCCCAGCAGCGGGTACGTCGAACCCGACGACCACCCCGCCAGCACGATGCCGTAGATGCCCACCGAGGCCGTCGCCAGCACGTACAGCAGCGCCACCGGGAAGTCCGTCAGCTGCAGCGGCGTCCGGGTGCCGAAGATCGACACCTCGTTGCCGGGCGGACCGAACGGGATCACCGCGAAGGCCATGAACGCCGGGATCGCGCAGACGATCGGGGCCAGGATGTAGACCACCTTGTCCGCGCCCTTGACCACCAGGTCTTCCTTCAGCGCCAGCTTCACGCCGTCCGCCAGCGACTGCAGCAGACCCCACGGCCCGTGCCGGTTCGGCCCGATGCGCAACTGCATCCAGGCCACCACCTTGCGCTCCCAGACGATCGCGACCAGCACCGTCAGCAGCAGGAACGCGAAGCAGAACACCGCCTTCAACAGCACCAGCCACCACGGGTCCTGGCCGAAGAAGTGCAGCGTCTCGTACGGCTTCGGAGTCATCGGACCTCCCCTTCCCGGTCCCCGCCCCCGACGACGACCGGCGCGAGCTCCGCCGCCGCGATCGTCACCAGGTGGCCGACGGTCGTACCGAGCGCGCGGTGGGCGCCGCCCGGCGTGGAGTTGAGCGGGATCCAGACCGTGCGGTCCGGGATCGACTCGGTCACCTCCAGCGGCAGCGTCAGCGAACCGGCCGGACCGGTCAGCCGCAGCGCCCCCGCCGCACCGGCGTCGACCTCCTTCGCGGTGGCCGCCGACACCCGGGCCACCGCCCGGTGCCGCGTCCCCGCCAGATGCGGATCGCCGTCCTGCAGCGAGCCCTCGTCCAGCAGCATCCGCCAACCCGCCAGCACCGCCTGGCCGGTGGCCGGCCGCGGCAGCACCCCCGGGTGCGCCGCCGGATCCGCCGCACGGTCACCCCGCCACGGCTCGAAGCGGTCCAGCTCCAGCCGGGCCGCCCGCACGTCCGCCAGTCCCAGCCGGTGACCCAGCGCGTCCGCCAGCATCGCCAGCACCCGCAGGTCCGGCTGCAGATGACGGCCCATCTGCTGGTCCGGCTTCAGCGCGGCCTCGAACATCCGCACCCGGCCCTCCCAGTCCAGGAAGGTGCCCGCCTTCTCCGCCACCGCCGCCACCGGCAGCACCACGTCGGCCCGCTCGGTCACCGCCGACGGCCGCAGCTCCAGCGACACCACGAACGGCACCGCCGCCAGCGCCTCCCGAGCCAGCGCCGGATCCGGCAGGTCGTCCGGATCCACCCCGCCGACCAGCAGCGCGTCCAGATCGCCCCGCGCCGCCGCGGTCAGGATCTGACCGGTGTCCCGACCTGGACGCGACGGCAGCTCCGCCACCCCCCACACCGCGGCCGCCTCCGCCCGCGCCGCCGCGGCCGCCACCGGACGGCCGCCCGGCAGCAGCCCCGGCAGCGCACCCGCCTCCACCGCGCCGCGCTCCCCCGCCCGGCGCGGCACCCAGGCCAGCGCGGCCCCGGTCGCGTGCGCCAGCCGCAGCACCGCCGTCAACGCGCCCGGCACCGACGCCAGCCGCTCACCCGCCAGGATCACCGCGCCCGGCTGCCGCAACAGCTCCGCCGCCCGCCCGGCTTCGTCGTTCAACGGCTCGTCCGCCGCCAGCGCCGCGAACCACTCCGGCTCGGTGCCCGGAGCCGCCGGCAGCAGCGCACCGCGCAGCTTCGCCAGCCCCCGGGAGGCGAACGCCGCCACCGAGAACACCTTCAGGCCGCCCGCCCGGCTCGCACTTCCGCGGCTGGCTTTGCGCAGCCGCAGGAAGACGATCGGCGACTCCTCCTCCGGCTCCAGGCCCGCCAGCAGCACCACCGGAGCCTGCTCCAGCCGCTCGTAGCTCGGGCCCGTGCCGTCCACGTCGACCCCGCGCCCGGCGACCGCCGCGGCCAGGAAGTCCGCCTCCTCACCGCTGTGCGGCCGGGCCCGGAAGTCCACGTCATTGGTGCCCAGCACCACCCGGGCGAACTTCGCGTACGCGTACGCGTCCTCCACCGTCACCCGGCCGCCGGCCAGCACCCCCGTACGGGCCCCGCGCAGCCCCTGCGCCGCCCGGGCCAGCGCCTCCGGCCAGGACACCGGCACCAGCTCGCCGTCCACCCGCACCAGCGGGGCGGTCAGCCGGTCCCGCTGCTGGGCGTAGCGGAACGCGAACCGGCCCTTGTCGCAGTTCCACTCCTCGTTCACCGCCGGGTCCTCGCCCGCCAGCCTGCGCAGCACCTTGCCCCGCCGGTGGTCGGTGCGCTGGGCGCAGCCCGCCGCGCAGTGCTCGCACACGCTCGGCGAGGACACCAGGTCGAAGGGGCGCGAGCGGAAACGATAAGCCGCCGAGGTCAGGGCGCCCACCGGGCAGATCTGGATGGTGTTCCCGGAGAAGTACGACTCGAAGTCGTCCCCCTCCCCGGTGCCCACCTGCTGGAGCGCCCCGCGCTCCACCAGGTCGATGAACGGGTCCCCGGCGATCTGCTGGGAGAACCGGGTGCAGCGCGCGCACAGCACGCAGCGCTCCCGGTCCAGCAGCACCTGGCTGCTGATCGGCAGCGGCTTCGGGTAGGTGCGCTTCAGCCCCTCGAAGCGGGAGTCCGCGTCCCCCGTGGACATCGCCTGGTTCTGCAGCGGGCACTCGCCGCCCTTGTCGCAGACCGGGCAGTCCAGCGGGTGGTTGATCAGCAGCAGCTCCATCACGCCGCGCTGCGCCTTCTCGGCCACCGGCGAACTCACCTGGGTGCGCACCACCATGCCCTCGGCGACCGGGATGGTGCAGGAGGCGACCGGCTTGCGCTGGCCCTCGACCTCCACGATGCACTGCCGGCACGCGCCGGCCGGATCCAGCAGCGGATGGTCGCAGAAGCGCGGGATCTGGGTGCCGATCGTCTCGGCGGCCCGGATCACCAAGGTGCCCTTGGGGACCTTCACTTCGACGCCGTCGATGGTGAGCGTGACCAGTTCTACCGCGGCTCCGTCGTTCATGGAGGCGGTCGGTTCGGTGATCGTCACGCGTGCACCTCCCTCTCGGTGGCGGACTGGTGGCCGGGGCGGGGGCCGTCGGCCCAGACGGTGGAGGCGGCCGGGTCGAACGGGCAGCGGCGCTCGGCCAGGTGCTGCTCGTACTCGGCGCGGAAGTGCTGGAGCGAGGAGACGATCGGGCTCGCCGCGCCGTCGCCCAGCGCGCAGAAGGACTTGCCGTTGATGTTGTCGGCGATGTCGAGGAGCTTCTCCAGGTCACCCTCGACGCCGCCGCCCGCCTCGATCCGCTTCAGCAGCTGGACCAGCCAGTAGGTGCCCTCCCGGCAGGGGGTGCACTTGCCGCAGGACTCGTGGGCGTAGAACTCCGTCCAGCGGGTCACCGCCCGCACCACGCAGGTGGTCTCGTCGAAGACCTGCAGCGCCTTGGTGCCCAGCATCGAACCGGCAGCGCCGACGCCCTCGTAGTCCAGCGGGACGTCCAGGTGCTCGTCGGTGAACATCGGGGTGGAGGAACCGCCCGGCGTCCAGAACTTCAGCCGGTGCCCGGCCCGGACGCCGCCGCTGAGGTCCAGCAGCTGGCGCAGCGTGACGCCCAGCGGGGCCTCGTACTGGCCCGGGTTGGTGACGTGGCCGGAGAGCGAGTACAGCGTGAAGCCCGGGGACTTCTCGGTGCCCAGGCCCTTGAACCACTCCTTGCCCCGGGCCAGGATCGGCGGCACCGAGGCGATCGACTCGACGTTGTTGACCACCGTCGGGCAGGCGTACAGGCCGGCGATCGCCGGGAACGGGGGCCGCAGCCTCGGCTGGCCGCGCCGGCCCTCCAGCGAGTCCAGCAGCGCCGTCTCCTCGCCGCAGATGTACGCGCCGGCGCCGGCGTGCACGGTGATGTCCAGGTCCACCCCGGAGCCCAGGATGTTCCGGCCCAGCAGCCCCGCCTCGTACGCCTCGGCGACCGCCGCGTGCAGCCGGCGCAGCACCGGGACGACCTCGCCGCGCAGGTAGATGAAGGCGTGGTCGCAGCGGATCGCGTAGGAGGCGATCACCATGCCCTCGATCAGCGAGTGCGGGTTGGCGAACAGCAGCGGGATGTCCTTGCAGGTGCCCGGCTCGGACTCGTCCGCGTTGACCACCAGGTAGTGCGGCTTGCCGTCGTTCTGCGGGATGAACTGCCACTTCATCCCGGTGGGGAAGCCGGCGCCGCCGCGGCCGCGCAGCCCGGAGTCCTTGACCAGGGCGATCACGTCGTCCGGGGGCATCGCGAGGGCCGCCTTGAGGCCCTCGTAGCCGTGGTGGCGGCGGTAGGTGGCCAGCGTCCAGGGGCGGCTGTCGTCCCAGGAGTCGGACAGGACGGGGGTGAGCAGCTTCTCGGCCGGCTCTGCGGAGGTCATCACGCTTCGGTCCCTTCCTGGCCGGTGGCCTTGCCCTCTTGGCCGGGCTCGTCGTGCCGGGGCTCGCCGTGGCGGGGCTCGTCGTGACGGGCTTCGTCGTGGCGGGGCGCCTCGTGGCGGGGGGCGACCACCTTGGTGCCGCCGGTGCCGGGCAGGGCCTCGCCGCGGGCCAGCCGCAGGCCGGCCAGCGAGGGGGCGCCGCCGGCACCGGACTCGTCGTTGGCGCCGGGGCGCTCGTCCGGGAAACCGGCCAGGATCCGGGCGGTCTCCTTGAAGCCGCACAGCCGGGCGCCTCGGGTGGGCCGCACCTCGCGGCCGGCCCGCAGGTCGTCGACCAGCCGCCGGGCGCTCTGCGGGGTCTGGTCGTCGAAGAACTCCCAGTTGACCATCACCACGGGGGCGTAGTCGCAGGCGGCGTTGCACTCGATGTGCTCGATCGAGATCTCGCCGTCCTCGGTGGTCTCGTTGTTGCCGATGCCCAGGTGCTCCTGCAGCTCGGCGAAGATCTGGTCGCCGCCGAGCACCGCGCACAGGGTGTTGGTGCACACCCCGACGTGGTACTTCCCGGCCGGGCGCCGCCGGTACATCGTGTAGAAGGTGGCGACGGCGGTGACCTCCGCGGTGGTGAGGTCCAACTGCTCGGCGCAGAACCGGATCCCGGTCGGGCTGACGAAGCCCTCCTCGGCCTGCACCAGGTGCAGCAGCGGCAGCAGCGCCGAACGGGCCTGGGGGTAGCGGCCGATCAGCTCGGCGGCGTCCGCGGCCAGCCGGGCGCGCACCTCCTCCGGGTAGGGCGGGGCCGGCAGCGCCGGCAGTCCGAGTTCGACGTTGGTCACCGGTCCACGCCTCCCATCACCGGGTCGATCCCGGCCACCGCGACGATCACGTCGGCCACCTGGCCGCCCTCGCACATCGCCGCCATCGTCTGCAGATTGGTGAACGACGGATCCCGGAAGTGGACCCGGTACGGGCGCGTCCCGCCGTCGCTGACCACGTGCACGCCCAGCTCGCCCTTGGGCGACTCGACCGCCGCGTACGCCTGCCCCACCGGGACCCGGAAGCCCTCGGTGACCAGCTTGAAGTGGTGGATCAGCGCCTCCATCGAGGTGCCCATGATCTTGCGGATGTGGTCGAGCGAGTTGCCCATCCCGTCCGGGCCGACGGCCAGTTGGGCCGGCCAGGCGATCTTCTTGTCGGCCACCATCACCGGGCCCGGACGCAGCCGGTCCAGGCACTGCTCGACGATCCTCAGCGACTGCTTCATCTCCTCCAGGCGGATCAGGAAGCGGCCGTAGGAGTCGGCGGTGTCGGCGGTCGCAACCTCGAAGTCGTAGTCCTGGTAACCGCAGTACGGGTCGGTCTTGCGCAGGTCGTGCGGCAGGCCGGCGGCGCGCAGGATCGGGCCGGTGGCGCCGAGGGCCAGGCAGCCGGCCAGGTCCAGGAAGCCGACGTCGACCAGGCGGGCCTTGAACACCGGGTTGCCGGTGGCGAGTTTGTCGTACTCGTGCATCCGGGAGCGGAAGGTGCGCACCGCCTCCCGGATCTGGTCCACCGCGCCGGGCGGCAGGTCCTGGGCGAGGCCGCCGGGGCGCACGTACGCGTGGTTCATCCGCAGGCCGGTGACCAGCTCGAAGACGTCCAGGATCAGCTCGCGGTCCCGGAAGCCGTAGATCATCAGGGTGGTGGAGCCGATCTCCATGCCACCGGTGGCCAGACAGACCAGGTGCGAGGCGATCCGGTTGAGCTCCATCATCATCACCCGGATCACGCTCGCCCGTTCCGGGACGTCGTCGGTGATGCCGAGCAGCTTCTCCACCGCCAGGCAGTAGGCGGTCTCGTTGAACAGCGGGGTCAGGTAGTCCATGCGGGTCACGAAGGTGGTGCCCTGGACCCAGCTGCGGAACTCCATGTTCTTCTCGATGCCGGTGTGGAGGTAGCCGATGCCGCAGCGGGCCTCCTTCACCGTCTCGCCGTCGATCTCCAGGATCAGCCGCAACACCCCGTGGGTGGACGGGTGCTGGGGGCCCATGTTGACGATGACGCGCTCGTCGTCCGCCCGGCCGAGCGCCTCGACCACCTCGCCCCAGTCGCCGCCGGTGACGGTGAAGACCCGGCCCTCGGTGGTGTCGCGGGCCTGCGCCTCCTCGGTCCCGTCCTGGGACTGGGCCTGGGCGCCTTCGTAGTGCTGAGTGCTCATCAGCTGTACGACCTCCGCTGGTCGGGTGCCGGGATCTGGGCGCCCTTGTACTCGACGGGGATGCCGCCGAGCGGGTAGTCCTTGCGCTGCGGGTGGCCCAGCCAGTCGTCCGGCATCATGATCCGGGTGAGCGCCGGGTGGCCGTCGAAGACCAGGCCGAAGAAGTCGTAGGCCTCGCGCTCGTGCCAGTCGTTGGTCGGGTAGACGCTCACCACCGAGGGGATGCGCGGGTCGGCGTCCGGCGCGGTGACCTCCAGCCGGATCAGCCGGCCGTGGGTGATCGAACGCAGGTGGTAGACCGCGTGCAGCTCACGGCCCTTGTCGCCGGGGTAGTGCACGCCGCTGACGCCCAGGCACAGTTCGAAGCGCAGCGCCGGGTCGTCGCGCAGGATCCGCACCGCCTTCAGCAGGTGGGCGCGGTCGAGCTGGAAGGTCAGCTCGCCGCGGTCGACCACGGTCTTCTCGACGACCTCGGCCGGGTCCAGGCCCTGCTCCTCCAGGGCGCCCTCGAACTCGTCGGCGACCTCGTCGAACCAGCCGCCGTACGGGCGTTCACTCGGGCCGGGCAGCACGATCGGGGCGGCCAGACCGCCGAAGCCGGAGGTGTCGCCGGTGTCCTGGGCGCCGAACATGCCCTGGCGGCGGCCGACCACCTCGACCGGGATCTCGCGCACCGGCTGCTCGCGGCGGGTCTCGGGTACCTGCTCGTTCATCGCAGCTGCCCCCGCATCTCGCTGACCGGAGTGGCCTTGAGGGCGAGGGCCTCGCCGAGCTCCTCGGCCCGGCGCCGGTTCACGCCCAGCGGCTCGTGCTGGATCTTGTCGTGCAGCTTCAGGATGGCGTCCATCAGCATCTCCGGGCGGGGCGGGCAACCGGGCAGGTAGATGTCCACCGGCACGATGTGGTCGACGCCCTGGACGATCGCGTAGTTGTTGAACATCCCGCCGGAGGAGGCGCAGACGCCCATCGAGATGACCCACTTCGGGTTGGCCATCTGGTCGTACACCTGGCGCAGCACCGGGGCCATCTTCTGACTCACCCGGCCCGCCACGATCATCAGATCGGCCTGCCGGGGGGAGCCCCGGAAGACCTCCATCCCGAACCGGGCCAGGTCGTAACGGCCGGCACCGGTGGTCATCATCTCGATCGCGCAGCAGGCCAGACCGAAGGTGGCCGGGAAGAGTGACGCCTTGCGCACCCAACCGGCGGCCGTCTCCACGGTCGTGAGCAGAAAGCCGCTCGGCAGCTTCTCCTCGATTCCCATCAGATCCCTCTCAATGCCCTCAAGTCCTGTGGTACGTCCGGCGGTACGCCCGGGAGCGCCCGACGGCGCCCCGGGGAACGTCCGGCCCGTTCGAGCTTGTCCACTCGTTCACAAGGGGTGGCGGCACCGCCCCCGGCTCAGTCCCACTCCAGGCCGCCGCGGCGCCAGACGTAGGCGTACGCGACGAAGACGGTGGCGATGAACAGGAGCATCTCGACCAGCCCGAAGATCCCCAGGGAGTCGAAGGTCACCGCCCAGGGGTAGAGGAAGACGATCTCGATGTCGAAGACGATGAAGAGCATCGCCGTCAGGTAGTACTTGATCGGGAACCGACCGCCGCCCACGGGCTGCGGGGTCGGCTCGATGCCGCACTCGTACGCCTCCAACTTGGCCCGGTTGTAGCGCTTGGGGCCGGTGAGTGAGGCCATCACGACGGAACCGACCGCGAACGCCGCCGCGATGGCACCGAGTACGAGGATCGGCGCGTAGGCATTCATAGCCTCCGCTCCCTCCGTCCAGTCGTCCTTGACTGCAGATCGGAACCGGCGGGTCACGCTGTGGTGAACCCGCGTTCCAGTTCCCGGGATCCACCTCATGTGAGGCAGTTCACAAAGCCTGGAACGAGCGCATCCTATGCCCGGTGGCTTGTGATCTGCGACACGCAGTTCATCGTCATCTTTGTGATCTACGACACCATGTGAATGGTGGCGAATGTGAACATGCCCAGAGTTGTCAACGCAAAGGAGTCAAATGGTCACAAGCAGTCGCATTTATCTTTGAAGCGGCTGGTCAGGGGCGCGTTTCTATATCAACTATGCTCCGGGGATAGCAAATTTCTGGGCGCCATGTTGACGTGTTATAGGGGCTCACTCGGAGGGGTGGTGGGGGGATGAACGCTTGCTTGACCCTTTGTTCACAAGCGCGCGAACTCGTCGTGGGGGTCCCCCTCCCCCCTCCCCCCTCCCCTCCCCCACCCCGCCCGCCGCCCGCCGCCCGCCGCCCGCCGCCCGCCGCCCGCCGCCCGCCGCCCGCCGCCCGCCGCCCGCCGCCCGCCGCCCGCCGCCCGCGCCAGGGTTGCCCACCTGCCGCCGGTGTCACCTGCGCTGGGCCGGCCGGTCCCAGCGCGGAGCTGCTGCGCGCTCGCAGCCCCGGCGGCATGTGGGCCCCTGGGGGCCTGCCCTTCGCCCTCCTCCTCGCCCTCCGCCTCCGTGTCCGCGGCTCTGCCTCCCGTTGTGGGCAGGCCCAACTTCCCTTCCCGACGCGGCCCTCACATCTCGGGGCCCGCCTCCACCGCTGCCTCCTGCCCTGCCTTCCTCTCGTCCTTGGGCCCCGCCCTTGTGCGGGCCGCCTACGCTGTTCCGCTCTCGCCTGCGGATCAGGGCCGGTTACCGGTTACCGACTGCCTGTTCCCACACCCACGCCGCGACGCCCACCCGGTTGCGGGCGCCGAGCTTGCGCTGGATGTTGGCGAGATGGTTCTTCACCGTCCCCGGTGAGATGAAGAGCCCGGCGCCGATCTGGGCGTTGGTCGCTCCATCGGCCACCAGCTCAGCGATCTCCCTTTCTCGCTCGGTCAGTTCCTCCACCGGGCCGGCTATCAACGGACCCGGAGTGCCCGTCCCGATCGCGGGACCAGGCGTCGGGACGGAGCCTGACAGCGCCATGTGCTGCAACAGTCGGACGGTGACCTGCGGGCTGATCAACGCATCCCCGGCCATCGCCGCCCGAACGGCCTCGATCAGCAGTACCGGGCCCGAACGCTTCAGCAGGAAGCCAGCCGCACCGTTCCGCAAGGCCGTGTGCACGTACTCGTCCAGGTCGAAGGTGGTCACCACGATCACCTTGCATTGCCCAGCAAGTTGCCGGGTGACCTCCAGGCCGTCGAGTTTCGGCATCCGGATGTCCGCGAGCACCACGTCCGGCCGCAGCCTCTTCGCCTCTTCCACCGCCGCGGCACCGTTCGCCGCCTCGGCCACCACCACCATGTCCGGTTGGACGTCCAGGATCATCCGGAACGCGCTGCGGACGTCTGCCTGGTCATCGGCGACCAGGATCCGAATCGGCCCCGCACTGCTGCTCATCCGCTCTTCTCCCCTGCACCCGCGCTGGTCCTCATCAAGCCTCCCGGCTGCTCCCGGTCCTCCCGGCCTGCCAACGGCAACCTCGCCGTCACGCGCCAGGCCTCCTGCTCGTACGCGCCGGCCTCGAAGGTGCCGCCCAGTGCCTCCACTCGCGCGGCCAGCCCCGGCAGTCCGCTGCCACCGCCTCGACGGGGGCGGCCGGTCGGCCCCGGCGCCCGGCCGTCGTTCGTCACGGTCAGCTCCAGCCATCCGCCGACGCGGCGTGCCCGGACCTCGATCCGATGGGCGTCCTGAGCGTGCCGGCGGACGTTGGTCAGTGCCTCGACCACGATCCGGTGGACAGTCCCGCCCACTTCCCTCGGTACCGGGTGGTCCGGCAGCTCCAGCCGGACTTCCGCACCGCCCGAGGTCGTGAACCGCTCGGCCACCTCGGCGAGTTCCGAAAGTCCCGGCTGCGGGCTGCGCCCGCTCTCCTCCTCCGTGCGCAGCAGCTGGACCGTCCGGTCCAGCGATGCCAGAGCCCGCTGACCGGCCTGCTCTATCCGTTCGAACAGGGCGACGGCTCGGGCCGGGTCCACCGAGGCCAGGTAGGCGCCCGCCTGGGCCTGAGCGACCATCCCGCTCACGTCGTGTGCCACGAAGTCGTGGAGGTCGTGGGCCAGTTCGAGTCGCTGCGCGCGCCTCGCCTCGACCACCGCCTGCTTGCGCCCTTCGTCCAGGCCTCGTAGGTAGAGCCCGATCAGGACCGTCGGCAGCGACAGCATCGAGCCGAACCCGAAGACCGTGAGCATGTCCCCCGGACCTTCGACGAACGCGAACCGCGTCAGCCACAGGGCGACCGCTCCGCACGCCGTCCAGGCCGCCGCGGCGCACCGCGGGCCATCCTCGGCGCGCAGGCTGATGACCACCGACAGCAGCAGGGCGGCCAGTTCGATCAGGCCCAGCAGCCCGGCCCAGCGGTCCCCCTCCAGCCAGCGGCCAAGGAACCAGACGGTGACCGTGACCGCGATCGACGCAACCCCGAGGGCCGTGGTCATGGCCGCCACCCCGTAGCGCGATCGCGCCAGCCAGGCCGGCAGCGCCAGGACAAGGACCACCCCGGCCAGGACCTGAGTCATCGTCACCACCTCCTCGACTCTTCGACTGCCGTCACACTACGACGGCGCCCGAGCGGCACACCTGTGCCGATCGGCATATTTCAAAGGCCGGTTGAGCAGGAGGAACAGCCCGATCGGCATCTGCCGCGAGCCCTGGTGGACCTCCAGTCTTGAGACATCGCACCGGCCACGGAGGTCGGAGCCGAAGGGAGTCCACCACCATGTCGAAGCTCATGATCAACCCCCGCAGCACCGCGCGCCGGCCGGCCGGCGCTCTCTCCGTCGTCCCGCCCGCGCCGCGCTGGGTCCAGCTCGCCGCCAAGGCCGCCGTCCTCACCACCGTCCCCTCGGGGCTGTGGCGGATCGCCTTCGGATTCGGCATCCCGGTCGGCTTCACCGGCGCGACGGCCGCGGCGTACGCCGCCCACCAGCCGGGCTGGGGCACGGTCTACTGCGTGGCGCTGAGCAGCCTGGCCGAAGCCCTGGCCTTTCTGACCGTCGGCCTGGTGCGTCCCTGGGGGCAGGTGCTTCCGCGCCGGATCCCGCTGATAGGCGGCCGTCGGATTCCGCCCCTCGCCGTGATCGTCCCGGCCCTGCTGGGATCGGTGGTGCTCACACTCCTCGGCCTGGAGGGGCTGTTCGGCCGCTGGGCCCACAACCTGGCCGAGCCGGACTCGCCGCATGGCGTCGCGGCCGTCGTGATGACGCTCGCCTACCTGCCCCTGGTCGCCTGGGGCCCGCTGCTGGGCGCGGTCACCGCCGACTACGCCCGCCGGACGCTGCGACGGCGCCGATGACCAGAGCGACGGGTCACACCGGAGTGGGCTCCGGGCTCGCCCCCTCCGTATCGGGCGACTTCTCGCCCTCTCCGCTGGCCGGGCGCGGCGCGGGGGCGGTGCGCCGGCCCCATTCGGTCGCGACCAGTACCAGGGCTCCGCCGACCAGGGCGAGCGGGCCCATCCGGTTCCCGGCGAGGGTGATGCCGAAGACGGCGGCCCACAGCGGTTCGGTGCCGAGCAGCAGGCTCACCCGGGACGGGGAGGTGGCCCGGACAGCCCACATTTGGACGAAGAAGGCGAACAGGGTGCAGAACAAGGACAGGTGCAGCAGCCAGGCCCACTGGCCGGCTCCGTACGAGAGGGCGACGCTCCACGGAGTGGGCCCGACGGCCAGTGCGACGATCGTGAACACGGCGGTGGCAACCGCGAGTTGGACCCAGGTGACGGCGAGCATGTCGGTGTTGCGGACGGCCCGGGTGCGGGCCATGGCGAGGACGTACGCCGAGCGGACCAGGGCGGCGCCCAGCACCAGCACGTCACCGAGCGTCGGAGGGCGCAGCCCGCCGTCGCCGGTGAGCAGGGCGACGCCGAGGACGGCCAGCCCGGCAGCCGCGAGGAAGGCGCGCGGTGGTGCGGTGCGGCCCAGGGCGCTCTCGCCGAGCGGGGTGAGCACCATGGCGAGGCTGATGATCAGTCCGGCGTTGGTGGCAGAGGTGTGGACGGCGCCGTAGGTCTCCAGCAGGAAGATCCCGCTGAGGACCAGGCCCAGTGCGGCGCCGCCGAGCCACTCGGCGCGGCTCAGCTTCCGCAGGGCCCGCCAGGCGACCAGGCCGAGCGGCGGCAGCACCAGCCCGAAGCGCAGGACGAGCATTGCCACGACCGTCCCCGGCTCGGCCACCCGCTGGACGGCGAGGAAGCTCGACCCCCACACCACTGCCACGAGCAGGACCGGCAGATCACGAAGAACCGATGAGGACGAGGACGGGGAGGCAGACATGAGGAAGATCCCTCCGAGCGAACGGAACCGGCGGGTGCGAGGACCGTACGGCGTCGGACGGACCCAAGGGCTGGGCGTGTGGCTCAGCGGTGGACGGGGTGAGGGATGGAGCAAAGGTGCGCCATCTTCGCGCACCGGCCCGCCGGTGATCAATGCCCCTGCCCGGTGCCGACGGGTCAGGAGGCGAGCACGCCGTTCGTCTCGGCGATGGCCTCGATGTCGGCTGGGGTGCCGGACATGATGGCTCGGACGTGCTCGGTGACGAGTTCGATCGGCCAGTCCCACCAGGCGGCCCGGAGCAGGCGTCCGATGTCGGCGTCGTCGAAGCGGCGCCGGATCGGGCGGGCGGGGTTGCCGCCGACGATCGTGTAGGGATCGACGTCGGCGGTGACCACCGCACCAGCCGCGATGATCGCTCCGTCGCCGATCCGGACTCCGGGCAGGACGGTGGCTCCGAATCCGAACCAGACGTCGTTGCCGACCACGGTGTCGCCACGACTGGGCAGGCCCGTGACGATGTCGAGGGTCTGCGCGGTCCAGCTACCGCCGAACATCGTGAAGGGGAAGGTGGAGACGCCGATGGCGGGGTGGGCGGCCCCGGCCATCAGGAAGCGGGTTCCGGTGGCGATCGCGCAGTACCTGCCGATCACCAGCCGCTCGGGGCCGTAGGCGTAAAGGACGTTGCGTTCCTCGAAGCGGGTGGCTCCGTCGGGGTCGTCGAAATAGGTGAACTCGCCGACCTCGATCCTCGGATCGGTGACGAGCGGGCGCAGCAGGACCACCCGGTCGTGGCCGGCGAGCGGGTGGAGGACGGTCGGGTCAGGGATGGCGTGGGCGGTCAAGCGAGCTCCTCTCGTAATGCGACGGAAGTCGCATTACGATGAGCATGACAGAACCACCACCCCACAGCAAGCACTAATGCGACTGGAGTCGACTTTGAGCGAGGCCGCCCACCCTGATCAGCAACCCCGCACACCGACCCCGCGCCCGGGCGGCCGAAGCGCCCGGGTCCGTGCGGACGTGGTCGCCGCCACGCTCGCCGAGGTCACGGAGAAGGGCTACGACGGACTCACCGCTGAGGCGGTCGCAGCACGCTCCGGTGTCCACAAGGCCACCCTCTATCGGCGGTGGGGCGGGATTGACGGCCTGATCGCGGATGCCCTGACCGCCTCCGCCGACCGGCCCTGGCCCCTGCCCGACACCGGAGACCTCCAGCAGGACCTCCGCCGGATCACCCAGGAGGTGTTCAGCGTCTTCACCGACCCCGAACGGGGCCCCACGCCCACCGCGCTGATCTCCGCCGCCCAGCGCTCCGACACCGGCGCGACCGCCCTGCGCGACTTCTTCGCGGCCCGCCACCGCCAGGCCGCCGAAGTGGCCGAACGGGCGGTCACTCGGGGCGAGTTGCCCATCGGGACGGACGGCGCCGAGGTGGTCCGGGCCGCCACCGCCCCGCTCTACTACCGACTGTTCGTCACCGGTGAACCCCTGGACGCCCGCACCGCCGAACGAGCCGCCGACGCCGCCGCCCTGGCCGCCCGCGCCGGGCTGTTCACCTCCACCCCGCCGAACCCCGACGCCACCCCGAACATCCCCACCCCGTAGGGCCCGCACCCCGCCCCGCACCCCGCCCCGAGCCTCACCCCAAGGCCCACCCGGCGCCGCAGCCCGAGGCCCGGCGACCGCCGGATTCCCGATCACACCCACCCCCCCCGGGCCCGACAACCCCTCACGCACCCTTACACGCCCTCACGCACCCTCAAGCCATAGGAGCCCCGACCGCCCCAACCCCTACCGGAGACCCACCCGGCCGTGGATGATGCCTCCATGACAACCATGCCGTCCACCACCCCCCGGAAGGCCCGTCACATGAAGCGCAAGCACTGGGCGCTGGTCGCCGCCGCCACCGTCCTCCCGCTCGCGGCGAGCACCGGCACGGCCGTCGCAGCCCCCTCCGCCACCACCACCGCCCAGAGCGCGGCCTGCACCTACACACCGGCCGCCCCGGCCGACAACTTCAAGGGCATCCCGGTCTTCGACGCGCAGAAGGCCGCCAGCCCCTACCACGCGACCGTGCGGACCAACCAGGGCCCGATCACCTTCGAGGCACTGACCGACAAGGCACCCTGCACCACCTTCTCGTTCCGATTCCTCGCCGAGCACGACTACTTCGACCGCAGCCACTGCCACCGCCTCACCACCCAGCGGATCTACGTCCTGCAGTGCGGCGACCCGACCGGGACGGGCAGCGGCGGTCCGGGCTACTCCTTCCCGGACGAGAACCTGACCGGCGCCACCTACCCGGCCGGCACCGTGGCGATGGCCAACGCCGGTCCGAACACCAACGGCAGCCAGTTCTTCATCGTCTGGAAGGACACCAAGCTCTCCCCCGCCTACACCCCGTTCGGCCGGGTCACGGCCGGCCTGGACGTCCTGCAGAAGATCGCCGCCACCGGCGAGGACGACCAGAACGGCCCCGGCGACGGCTACCCCAACGTCCCCGTGAACATCCGCCATGTGAAGATCAGCAAGCACTGACCTCGGGGCGGGCCCACCCTGGCGGTCGACCGGCCCAAGCGGCGGACGGGCCCGGCGAACCGGCCGGCCCGCCCCCGTCGCCGCTCCCGTACGGTGGCAGCACCACCGACACCGCAGGGAGCAGCACCGCATGGACAGCCGGATCTGGGAAAGCGTCGACCACCTGGTCGCATGGCTGGACGAGCACAGTACCCAGTCGCCGCAGGAGGAGCGCCTGCTGCGGCTCCTCAAGCTCTCCGAGGAGATCGGCGAGGTCGGCGCGGCGGTGATCGGGGCGACCGGTCAGAACCCGCGCAAGGGTGTCACCCACACCTGGGAGGACGTCCAGCACGAGCTCTGCGACGTCATCTTCAGCGCCCTCGTCGCCCTCCGCACGCTCACCCCCGACGCGGCCCGGGTGTTCACCGAGCGCCTCGCCTACGTCGAGCAGCGCTCCGCCGACTCCCGCTCGACCGACTCCCGCTCGACCGACTCCCGCTCGACCGACTCCCGGCCAGCCACCTCGAGCGCGGCCGCCTCCGACCCCGCCGCCTCCCGCGACACAGTGGAGCGGAAGGCAGCCCCGGAGGCCACACCGAAGACCGAACCGGCGGCACAACAAGCACCCGAGGCCCGCTAGGCGCCGCCCGGCGCGCCCGAGGCCCCCGACGCCTCCGTCGCTGCCCGGCGCCACCGGCGCCAAGCACCGCTCCCGCCAGGCGCCAAGTACCGCCCCCCGCCCCCGCCCGACGTCAGCGCCCCCGCGCCCCCGCCCCCGCCCCCGGCGTCACGCGTTGGGCGCGACCTTCGCCAGCCCGTTGATCAGACGGTCCATCGCGTCGCCGCCCTGCGGGTCGGTGAGGTTGGCGAGGAGCTTGAGGGTGAAGCGCATCAGCAGCGGCCGGGGCAGGCCGTGCTGGGCGGCGAGCTGCATCACCTTGGGGTTGCCGATGAGCTTCACGAAGGCGCGGCCGAGCGTGTAGTAGCCGCCGTACACGTCCTTGAGGATGCGCGGGTAGGCGTGCAGGGCGCGCTCGCGGCCGCCCTCGGTGACGCGGGCGTGGGCCTGGACGATGACGCCGGCGGCGATCTGGCCGGATTCCATCGCGTAGGCGATGCCCTCGCCGTTGAACGGGTTGACCATGCCGCCCGCGTCGCCGACGAGCAGCAGGCCGCGGGTGTAGTGCGGCTGCCGGTTGAAGGCCATCGGCAGGGCGGCGCCGCGGATCGGTTCGGTCATGTTCTCGGGGGTGTAGCCCCACTCGGCCGGCATGCCGGCGCACCAGGCCTTGAGTACCTCGCGCCAGTCGAGTTCGCCGAACGCGGGCGAGGAGTTGAGGATGCCGAGGCCGACGTTGGAGGTACCGTCGCCCATGCCGAACACCCAGCCGTAGCCGGGCAGCAGCTTGCGCTGGCCGTCGCGGGTGTCCCACAGCTCCAGCCAGGACTCCAGGTAGTCGTCGTCGTGGCGCGGCGAGTTGAAGTAGGTGCGGTAGGCGACGCCCATCGGGCGGTCCTCGCGGCGGTGCAGGCCCATGGCGAGGGAGAGCCGGGTGGAGTTGCCGTCGGCGGCGACCACCAGCGGGGCCCGGAAGGTGACGGGGCGCTTCTCCTCGCCGAGCTTGGCGGTGACGCCGACGATCCGGCCGGTGCGGTCGTCCAGGACCGGCCCGCTGACGTTGCAGCGCTCGTAGAGCCGGGCGCCGGCCTTCTCGGCCTGACGGGCGAGCAGTTCGTCGAAGTCGGCGCGCTTGCGGACCAGGCCGTAGTCGGGGAAGGAGGCCAGCTCGGGCCAGTCCAGCTCCAGCCGGACGCCGCCGCCGATGATGCGCAGGCCCTTGTTGTGCAGCCAGCCGTTCTCGGTGGAGACGTCGATGCCCATGTCCACCAACTGCTTGGTGGCACGCGGGGTGAGGCCGTCGCCGCAGACCTTCTCGCGCGGGAAGGCGGTCTTCTCCAGCAGCAGCACGTCCAGCCCGGCCTGGGCGAGGTAGTAGGCGGTCGTGGCGCCGGCCGGGCCCGCGCCGACCACGATGACGTCGGCGGTGCTCTCGACCGTGCTGTCCGGCTTCGTCAGATCGGCTGCGGTCTCGGACACGTGGACACACTCCTGGAGCTGCGGCGGGGGATGGCGGCTTTTGTCTCCGGCAGTCTAGTTCCGCTCACGCCGCCGGAAGCCCCCGCGGCCCGTCCTGGAACCGCCGCCCGCCGACCAGGACCCGCCCCCGCCGCACCACACCGCTACGCCGTTACGCCACTACTCCGCTACACCACTACGCCGCTACGCCTGCTTGTACCCGCGGTGCAGCGCGACGATCCCGCCGGTCAGGTTCCGCCAGGCGACCTTCGACCAGCCGCTCTCCTGCATCCGGGCGGCCAGCGCGGGCTGGTCCGGCCAGACCCGGATGGACTCGGCGAGGTAGACGTACGCGTCGGGGTTGCTGCTGACGGCGGTGGCGACCGGGGGCAGGGCGCGCATCAGGTACTCGGTGTAGACCGTCCGGAACGGCGTCCAGGTCGGCGTGGAGAACTCGCAGATCACCAGCTTGCCGCCGGGCTTGGTGACCCGGTGCATCTCGCGCAGCGCCGCGTCGGTCTCCTGGACGTTGCGCAGCGCGAAGGAGATCGTCACCGAGTCGAAGGTGTCGTCCGCGAACGGCAGTCGGGTGGCGTCGCCGGCCGTGAGCGGCAGCTCGGGGTGGCGGCGCTTGCCCTCGGTGAGCATGCCGACCGAGAAGTCGCACGGGACGACCTTGGCCCCGGCCTCGGTGAAGGGCAGCGAGGAGGTGCCGGTGCCGGCCCCGAGGTCGAGCACGAGGTCCCCCGGTCCGGCGGACACCGCCTCGGCCACCGCCCGGCGCCAGGCGCGGGCCTGGCCGAGGGAGAGCACGTCGTTGGTGAGGTCGTACTTGGCCGCGACGTCGTCGAACATGGCGGCGACTTCGTGCGGCTGCTTGTCCAGGGAGGCTCGGGTCACGCCCCCATTGTTCACCCTGGGACGAACACCCCGACCAACGGGGCACACCAACGGGGCACACCAGCCGACCCCCAGGGCGTGTCTTCACGCGCCTAGGACACGCGCCTAGGACCCGCGCCTAGTGCGTCCCCCGGCGGCCGCCCGCCCGGCGCCGGCGTCGCGAGCGCTTGCCCTGGGTTATCGCGGGCATCCCCTCGGCCAGCGCCCCGGTGGCCATGGCGAGGTTGGCGGCGAGCCGGCCCTGCCCGGTGCGGACCGCGACGGCCCGCCGGTGGCGCCGGATGCGCAGCACGCAGATCACGAAGAGCACGACGGCGACCGGCACGCTGAACCGGGCCAGGCCGACGCCGACCGGCTGGGGGTAGGTGTCGCCGCAGATCCGCACCGCCCCGGGGTCGTCGGCGGCGTGTTCCAGGCACACCGCGTCGCCGACCTTGGCGCCGTCGGAGAGTGGCAGCGCGGCTGCGGTGTGCGGCTGGCCGCTGACCTTGTAGCTGACGGCGCTGTACGTGCCGCCGCCGGTCGGCAGTTGGGTGACGACGCCCTCGACTCTCACCGGGTGGGCCGCGATCCGGTCGGCCTGGTCGGCCTGGCGCCAACCGAGCAGGCACATCCCGACGGCCAGCACGGCGCTGAGCACGGCGGCGAGGTACCAACCACGGCCCAACCGCGGGGAGCGCGGCGGGGGGACGGTCGCGGTTCGCATGGTTCCTGTCCTGGCTTGCCTCCGGGGCCTGGGACACGGCCCCGCCGCCCGCGGGTACGGGTGGTGGTGTGGTGAGGGTACGGAGTGAGCTGTCCGGGATCGTATCCGCTGGCGGGCCCTCAGGTCACGGCGAAGGGGCAATCATCGCCCTGAGCGGGCACGGCAGTTCGGGTGCACACGAAGGAATTCCCGTACGTGGCAAGGCAATCCGCCTACTGATGAGTACGTCACACCGGGCCGGTCGCCGGCCCCGGCCGGGCCTCACCTCCGCCGGTACACCAACCGTCCGCCCAGCACGGTCGCCAGGCACCCGCCGGACGCCGGCTCCACACCGGCCGCGCCAGGAACCGCAGCCGCAGCCGAAGCCGCAGCCACCCCCACCCCCGCGCTCACCGGGAACGCCGGGAACACCGCGAAGTCCGCCCGCCCGCCGGCCGCCACCCGCCCGTGCACGGCCCGCATCAACGGCAGCACAGCCAGCGGATCCAGCACAGCCGAAGGCTCCGGCACAGCCAAAGGCTTCGGCACGGCCAACGGATCCAGCACAACCAGCGGCTCCGGCAACGCCACCACCCCCGACCGCGCCACCGCCGTCCGCACCGAGGCCCGTTCGAACGGCCCGGCCACCGCCGTCACCCCGAACCCGAGCATCCGCTGCAGCCCGCGCCGCGCGCTGGCCCCGTACCGGGTCTCGTCCGTGCAGCCCACCAGCCCGTCCGCGACCGGTTCGACGCCGATCTCCTCCCGCGGGTCCGGGTGGTAGTCCCGCTCCAGCAGCCGCTGCCCCCAGGGGTTGCGCAGCCCGGGTGTGAGCACGGCGGTGCCCCAGTCCCGGACCCGCGCCGCCGGGTGGGCCGCCGCCAGTTCCGGGTACGGCCCGACGGCCTCGACCAGCTCGCCGCGCACCACCACCGCCCCGTCGGCGAAGGACGGGGCGGTGGGGTCGGCCGGGTCGGGCAGCAGGAACGCCGCCCGGTGGAGGGTCAGCACGGTGGCCGGGGCGCCGGACTCAGTTGTCCAGGATCTTCAGCTCGGGGTGCGCGGTGCCGCCCTCGATGGCCGTGGAGGCGATGTGGGAGGCGACCCGCGCGTCGACCGGGTCGTTCGCCGGGTCGTCCAGCACCCGCAGGTGCTCGTACGTGGTGGAGCGCTGGGCCGGGACGCGGTCGGCGGCGCGGATGAGGTGGATCAGCTCGGTCAGGTTGGAGCGGTGCTTGGCACCGGCCGCCGAGACGACGTTCTCCTCCAGCATCACCGAGCCGAGGTCGTCCGCGCCGTAGTGCAGCGACAGCTGGCCGGCCTCCTTGCCGGTGGTGAGCCAGGAGCCCTGGATGTGGGCGACGTTGTCGAGGAACAGCCGGGCGATCGCGATCATCCGCAGGTACTCGAAGACGGTGGCCTGGGTCGAGCCCTTGAGGTGGTTGTTCTGCGGCTGGTAGGTGTACGGGATGAAGGCGCGGAAGCCGCCGGTGCGGTCCTGCACGTCGCGGATCATCCGCAGGTGCTCGATCCGCTCGGCGTTGGTCTCGCCGGTGCCCATCAGCATGGTGGAGGTGGACTCCACGCCGAGGCCGTGCGCGGCCTCCATGATCTCCAGCCAGCGCTCGCCGGACTCCTTGAGCGGGGCGATCGCCTTGCGCGGCCGCTCCGGCAGCAGTTCGGCGCCGGCGCCGGCGAAGGAGTCCAGGCCCGCCTTGTGGATCCGGGTGATGGCCTCCTCGATGGAGACGCCCGAGATCCGGGACATGTGCTCGACCTCGGAGGCGCCCAGCGAGTGGATCACCAGCTGGGGGAAGTCCGCCTTGATCGCCGAGAACGCGCGCTCGTAGTACTCCACGCCGTAGTCCGGGTGGTGGCCGCCCTGGAACATGATCTGGGTGCCGCCCAGCTCGACCGTCTCGGCGCAGCGGCGCAGGATCTCGTCGAGCTCGCGGGACCAGCCCTTGTCGCTCTTCGGCGGCACGTAGAAGGCGCAGAACTTGCACGCCGTCACGCACACGTTGGTGTAGTTGATGTTGCGCTCGATGATGTACGTCGCGATGTGCTCGGTACCCGCGTAGCGGCGGCGGCGCACCGCGTCGGCGGCGGAGCCGAGCGCGTGCAGCGGCGCGGAACGGTAGAGCTCCAGCGCCTCCTCCGGGGTGATCCGGCCGCCTGCGGCGGCCCGGTCGAGCACGGCCTGCAGGTCGGTGCTGGACGCATCGAGGGTGGTCGCTGCGAGCTCGGTCACCTGGCGGCCTTCTCTCTCTCAAGTGCTACTCGGGTACGGCCGAACCAGCCTACGCCAGGCGTTTCGGGCGCCCGCGTCAGCCCGCTGAACTGCACCTCGACCCCGCCCGCCCGCCTGACCGACGCCCCCACCTCACCCGCCCCCATCTCACCGCGCCCACCTCACCGCGCCCACCTCACCCGCCCGCGCCGCCGACCCGGCGCAGCGTGCCGGCCGGGTTGCCGGCGGCCGGGTCGGCGGAGGTGAAGCGGATCGTCCCGTCGGACTGCAGGGTGAGCGTCTCCGCGTTCGAGCCGCCGGTGCAGGCGCCGGGAATCGAGGAGCGCACCAGCCGGGACTGGAACACCAGCGTGCTGCCGGAGACGGACTTGAGCGTCCAGGCGCCCTCGCAGCTGATCGAGATCAGCCCGGAGAGGGCGTTGCGGCTGGTGGTGGCCTCCTGACCGAGCGCCGCCTGGTGGACGGTGATCGTGGTGGTGCCGCCGGGCAGCCCCTTGTCGGTGACCATGTCCCCGCTCCAGGTGCCCAGGAACGCCGCCGGCACCGCGTCGCCCCCGCCCGTCCCGGGCACCGGGGAGACTCCCGACGGCGACCCGGCCGCAGAGCCGGACGGCGACGCAGAAGCGGATGCGGACGCGGAAGCGGACGGCCCGTCCGGCACGAAGGCCCCGGGCGACGCGATGGCCTCACTCGGGTCGATGGACGGGACCGGCCCGACGGAGGGCATCGACACCACCGGATCGGGCCGCTGGCTCATCGCGTACAGCCCGTACCCCACGCCCCCGATCAGGGCGACCGCCAGCGCCACCGCCCCCGCGGTCACGGCCCGTCGACGCCGCCGCCGGGCGGTCTCCGGGTACGCCGGCGGTACGGGCGGGTAGCCGTACGGCGGCCGCGAGCCCGACCCCTGCCCGTCACCAGAGCCCCCCGAACCCCCCGAGTCCCCGAAGTCCCCGAAGTCCCCCAGGTTCCCCGAGCCCTCCGAGCCCTCCGAGCCCCCCGAGTACGCCGAGTCGTCCCCCGCCTCCCCCTCCAGGTCCAGCAGCTCCACCGCACTGCGCCCCACCCCCGCCGCCAGCGCCGGCGGCAGCCAGTCGCCCCGCGCGAGCCGGCCGCCGGCCGCGCCGTCCGGGTCCAGCCAGCCGGTCAGCTGTTGCGGGGTGGGCCGGGCGGCCGGGTCCTTGGCCAGGCAGCGGAGGACGACGGCCCGCAGCGCGTCGGGCACCCCGCTGACGTCCGGTTCCTCGTGCAGCACCCGGTAGAGCAGGACGGCCGCGCTGACCCCTTCACCGAAGGGGTGCACGCCGGTGGCGGCGAAGGCCAGGACGGCGCCGAGCGAGAAGACGTCCCCGGGCGGTCCGGCCGGCTGCCCGTTCGCCTGCTCGGGCGACATGAAGCCGGGCGAGCCCACCACATACCCCGAACGGGTGAAACCGCTGGTGGCGTCGAGGGCCCGGGCGATCCCGAAGTCGATCAGCCGGGGCCCGTCCAGGGTGAGCAGCACGTTGGAGGGCTTGACGTCGCGGTGCACCAGGCCGAGCCCGTGCACATGGGTGAGCGCTCCGGCGAGCCCGACGCCGAGGGCGCGGACGGCGGCCTCCGGCAGCGGGCCGTGGTCCTGGACGGCGGCGGCGAGCGCGGGGCCGGCGACGTAGCCGGTGGCGACCCAGGGCGGCTCGCCCTCGGTGTCGGCGTCCAGGACGGGTGCGGTCCAGGCGCCGCCGACCCGTCGGGCGGCGGCCACCTCCTGGCGGAACCTGGCCCGGAACTCGGTGTCGTCGGCGAGTTCCGTCCGCACCACCTTGACGGCGACGGCGCGCCCGCCGGCCGTCCGGGCGAGGTAGACCCGGCCCATCCCGCCCGAGCCCAGCCGCCGCAGCAGCCGGTAGGCGCCCACCCGGCGCGGATCGTCCGGTCCCAGTGCCCGCATGCCCCGCACGCTCCCCTCGCACGCGCCCGCGCGGCCCGGGCGGGTGCCCGGCCGCTACGCCGCTCCCGAGCCGCACCCCGCGCAGCACCCCGCCGGACGCGCCTCGGGAGCAGACCGTACCGGGCCGGACCGGCCCCCTGCCCGGCCCCACCCGACCCGGCACCCGGCCCCGCGTAGAAGCCCCCGCCCCGTGCGAAGGCATCCGCCCCACGCAAAGGCACCCGGCCCCACGCGATAGCCCTCGTCCCGCCCGGCCCCGCCCGGCGCGAAAGCCCCGCCCGGCGCGAAAGCCCGCCCAGCGCGAAAGCCCGCCCGGCGGGAAAGCCCCTGCCCTACGGTCCGACCGGCAACTCCGCCGGCTCCAGCAGCCGCACCGTCACATCCGGCGCGAACCCGCTGTCGTGCGCCACCCGGCGGGCGAACTCGGCGACCCCGGCGAGCTGCCGCCCGCCGAGCGAGAAGTCCAGCGCCTCGCTGAAGTACCGCTCCAGCACGTCCGCCCCGAAGGCCTCCCATCGGGCGGCCTGTTCGGCGACCTTGGCGGCCTCCACCAGCGACAGGTCGCGGGACTCCAGGAAGGCCCGGTGGACGGCCGCGGTCAGCTCGGGGCGGCGCTCGGCGAACTCGCGGCGCACGGCCCAGACCGCGAAGACGAACGGCAGGCCGGTCCACTCCTTCCACATCTCGCCGAGGTCGTGGACGGTCAGCCCGAGGTCTTCGGCCTGTCCGAGGTAGGCGCGCAGCGCCGGGTCGCCGATCAGGACGGCGGCGTCGGCCTCGGCGAGCATCGCGCTGAGGTCGGGCGGGCAGCTGAAGTAGTCGGGGCGGACGCCTTCGCGCTCCTCCAGGAGCAGCCGGGCGAGCCGGACGGAGGTGCGGCTGGTGGAGCCGAGGGCGACCCGGCGGCCGTCGAGGTCGGCGAGCGGCACCTTGCTGACGATCAGGCAGGACATCACCGGGCCGTCGCTGCCGACGGCGATGTCGGGCAGGACGAGCAGGTCGTCGGCGTTGCGCAGGTACTCCACGCAGGTGATCGGCCCGATGTCGAGGGAGCCGCCGACGAGCTGGTCGCTCAGCTTCTCCGGGGTGTCCTTGGTGAGGTCGAGGTCGAGCAGATTGCCGGTTCTGGCGAGGCCCCAGTAGAGGGGGACGCAGTTCAGGAACTGAATATGGCCGACCCTGGGCCTGACCGGGGTGTTCTCCTGGAGTTCGAGCTCCCGCGTTTGTCCGTCCGGTGCTGCCACTGCGCCGCTCCCTTGCTGTTCGTGCGCTTCCCCGCAGCGTATGCCCGGTGTTCGCGGGGGCTCGCACCGGCCACCCGACACGCGCGCCGAGGCCTGCCGTCCGCTCCGGTGCGCGCCCCCAACACGCCTTCCTGCGCCCGTTCCCAGCCCACTCCGGGCCCCGCTCCGGGGGCTCACGACACGCGCTGTCCGGAGGGCGAGTGACCTCTGGTCGTCACAGCGACCGCATGCTAGCGTTGCCCTCAGTTGCAGTTTGATTCCCCTTGCAGTACTTGAAGCCTGCGGAGCATGTAACCGCAGGCTTTTTGTAATTTTTCAGCAATATCGAAAAACTTCGGACTCGTCCGGAGGCAGGGCGATCAGCGCAGCGGACCGGGGACCACACGGTGTGGCCCCCGACACGCATCGCAAGGAGAACGGCATGGCTCAGGGAACCGTCAAGTGGTTCAACGCTGAGAAGGGCTTCGGCTTCATCGCCCAGGAGGGCGGCGGCCCCGACGTCTTCGTCCACTACTCCGCCATCAATGCGAACGGCTTCCGTTCGCTGGAGGAGAACCAGGCGGTCACCTTCGACGTCACCCAGGGTCCGAAGGGCCCGCAGGCGGAGAACGTCACCGCCGTCTGACCATCCTCTGATGTTCTGATCGCTCGGGACCCCAACGGGTCCGCCGGCGGCTCCCGACAGCCGTCACCATGAGCACAAGAGCAGCACCCAAGGGGGCCTGCCCATCACGGGCGGGCCCCCTGCCTTTTCGGGCCGCGCCCTGAGCGCCGGACCCTGAGCGCTGTGCCCTGAGCGCTGTGCCCTGAGCGCTGTGCCCCGGGAGCCGGCCCCTGCAGCCGCTCCCGAACAGCACCGGGGAACGCCGGAGGGCCCTCCCCCGTCACCGGGGAAGGGCCCTCACGCATGTCCGTCCGGAATCAGGCCGCTGCCGGGACGGCGGCCTTCGGCGCGTCCTCCTCGTACAGGTCCCCGGAGGGGTTGTTGTACGCGGCCACGTCCAGGATCCGCTCCCGCGCCGCGACCACGACCGGCACGACCACCTGGCCGGCCACATTGGTGGCGGTGCGCATCATGTCCAGGATCGGGTCGATGGCCAGCAGCAGGCCGACGCCCTCCAGCGGCAGGCCCAGGGTGGACAGCGTCAGCGTCAGCATGATGATCGCGCCGGTGAGACCGGCGGTCGCGGCCGAGCCGACGACCGAGACGAAGGCGATCAGGATGTAGTCCTTGATGCCCAGTTCGATGTTGTAGACCTGGGCGACGAAGATCGCGGCGACGGCCGGGTAGATCGAGGCGCAGCCGTCCATCTTGGTGGTGGCGGCGAACGGCACCGAGAACGACGCGTACTCGCTCGGGACGCCGAGGCGCTCGGTGACGCGGCGGGTGACCGGCAGGGTGCCGACCGAGGAGCGCGAGACGAAGGCCAGCTGGATGGCGGGCCAGGCGCCCTTGAAGAAGTGCACCGGGTTGAGGCCCGCGGCGAAGCGCAGCACCAGCGAGTAGACGACGAACAGCACCAGCGCGCAGCCGACGTAGATGTCGAGGGTCAGCGTGGCGAAGGGCTTGAGCAGGTCCCAGCCGTACTTGGCGACGGACTTGCCGATCAGGCCGAGGGTGCCGAGCGGGGAGAGCCGGATGACCCACCACAGGGCGGTCTGGGTCAGCTCCAGCACGGACTCGCTGATCTTGAGGACCGGCTCGGCCTTGGCGCCGAGCTTGATGATCGCGGCGCCGACCACGACCGCCATGAAGACGATCTGCAGCACGTTCACCTTGACGAAGGCGTCGACGATGTTGGTCGGGAAGATCCCGGTCAGGAAGTCGATCCAGGTGCCCTTGGAGTCGAGCGCCTTGAGGCCCTCGGTCTTCAGGTTGGTGCCCTGGCCGGGGTTGGTCAGCAGGCCCAGGCCCAAGCCGATGCCGACCGCGATCAGCGAGGTGATCATGAACCAGAGCAGCGTGCGGGTGGCCAGGCGGGCCGCGTTGGTGACGTTGCGCAGGTTGGCGACGCTCACCACGATCGCGGTGAACACCAGCGGCGGCACGGCCAGCTTGAGCAGCTGGACGAAGATCTTGCCGATGGTCTCCAGGGTGGTGGCCAGCCAGGAGATGTCGGCGGCACGGGCCAGGTAGCCGAGGCCGATGCCGAACACGAGGCCGGCGACGATCTGCACCCAGAACGGCGTCTTGCGGATGCGGGTGAGCACGGACGGCGACGAGGTCGCCTCGGGCGCTGTGGACATGGGGGTGCGACTCCGGGGGAGGGCGTTGCTGACGGTGGGGGTGGAGCGGAGGAGGCGGCACGGCGCGGAGCCGGACGGGAGAGGTCACCGACCCCGTTTCAGGGACGTGCCGCCGCGATACAGCTCATGGCTTCACAGCTCATGGCGCGACAACGGCGCGGGCTGTCCACAGCACCGGTCAGAGCACCAGGGCGGGCGGCGCCGGGCAGCTGGCCCGGGCCGTGCATCCGCAGTGCTTCTGAAGTGGTCACGGCCGACACGTTAGCAGCAAAGGTTTGAGATGTTCAAAGTACTTGTTTGAGATCAGGCCACTCCGGACCCGCATCCCGGAGTGGGACAGGGGTGAGATCCGGACACGAACGAGACTGACACGCCATCAGGTCCACCTCCCGGTCGGATTGACCGACCGGCAGTTATACGTATAACTTTGACAGCGCCCCGCCCTCCCCTGCCCTGACCGGAGAAGACCACCGATGGGCTACCTCGCCCTGCTCCGCGCCCCGCACGTCACCCGACTCCTGCTCGGCACCCTGCTCGGCCGCCTGCCCGCCGGTATGACCGCCCTGGTGATCGCCCTCGCCCTGCGCGAGGCCGGCGTCCCCTACGGCCGGATCGGCCTGGCCACCTCCGTCTACGCGCTCGCCGCCGCCGTCGGCGGCCCGGTGCTCGGCCGGATCGTCGACCGCACCGGCCAGCCGCGCGTCCTGCTCGCCTCCGCCGTGGTGGCCGGCGGCGGGTACGCCCTGCTCGCCCTCGCCCCCGGTTCCGCGCTCGCCGCCCCCCTGGGCGCCGCCGTCGCCGGCCTGGCGATGCCCCCGCTGGAACCCTGCCTGCGCTCGCTCTGGCCGGACGTCGTCGACGAGGACCAGCTCGACACCGCGTACGCCTTCGACTCCGCCTCCCAACAGATCCTCTACGTCGCCGGACCGCTGGCCGTCGCCGGCATCGCCGGACTCTTCAGCCCGGTCGCCGCGCTCTGGGTGGCCGCCGGACTCGGCCTGGCCGGCGCGCTGGTCGTGGCGACCGCGGCGCCCGCCCGGACCTGGCGCGCCCCCGCCCGCGAGCAGTCCGCCGGACTCCTCGGCCCGCTGCGCTCCCCCGGCCTGGTGCTGCTGCTGATCGGACTGGCCGGGGCCGGCTGGGCGGTCGGCGCCCAGAACGTGCTGTTCATCGCCTACGCCGAGCAGCACTCCGGCACGCTGCCCGGCGGCGGGGGGACCCTGCTGGCGCTGGCCGCGCTCGGCGGACTGCTCGGCGCGCTGGCCTACGGCATGGTCGACTGGCGGCAGAGCACCGCGACCCGCACCTGGATGATGGCCCTCGCGATGGCCGCCTCCTACCTGCCGCTGGTCACGCTGCCCGGCCCGTACCCGATGGCCGCGCTGGCCTTCCTCTCCGGCATCCTGCTCGCCCCGCTGCTGGCCGCCGCCTTCGTCCTGGTCGCCGAACTGGCCCCGACCGGGACGGTCACCGAGGCCTTCGCCTGGCTGGTCACCCTGTTCGCCACCGGCAACTCGCTCGGCTACGCCGTCTCCGGCCACCTCGCCGAGGGCTCGCTGCGCTCGGTCGCGGTCTGCGCGGCGGGCGGGATCGCGCTCGGCGCACTGGTGCTGTTCGGCGCCCGGCGCTGGTTCCGCGGCGCACCGGTCGCGCCGCTCGCCGAGCCCGTCCCAGTGGGCTGACCGCCCACCCCCACAGACGACTGCGCCCGCCGGGGTCTGGCCGGCGGGCGCAGTCATGTCCTTCCACTCATCGGGAGCGATCGCCGGAGCGATCGCCGGAGCGATCAGCTGTGGCGGCCCCGACGGCCCCAGGCGATCACGGTGAACAGCACACCGCTGCCCAGCACACCGGCCGCCAGCAGCACCGGCACCAGCCCGGACCCACCGGTGCCCGGCAGCTCACCGCCCCCGTGGCTCCGGGACGGCGACGGGCTGTGCGTCGGGCTGTGCGTCGGGCGCGGCGACGGGCTGTGCGTCGGGCTCGGCGAGGGCCACCCGGACGACGTCGGGGACGGCGACGACGTGGGCGAGGGCGAACTCGTCGGAGACGGCGACGACGTCGGCGAAGGGGACGACGTCGGCGAAGGCGAAGGCGAAGGTGACGGAGAAGGCGACCCCGCCAGCACCAGCCCCATGTCCAGGTTCAGGTCCCGCTGCCCGCCCGACAGCCGCACCGTCTGGGTGGTCCCCGTGGCCGGGTCGGCGTCCGAGTCCAGCGCCGGGTCCGTCCCGGCGTGCCGCACGGTGACCTTGGCCCCGGACGGAATGGTCGTCAGGTCGAAGCGCACCGCGTACTCCCCGTCCGGCAGCTTGTCGAACAGGTAGTGCCCGGTGGCGTCGGTGACCGTCGTGACCGGCTTGCCCATCTTGTCGCGGACCGGCTGCCCGGCGCCGTCCAGCAGTTCGACCCGTACGCCCGGCACGCCGGCCTCGCCGGGCTGCTGGATGCCGCTGCCGTCGCGGTCGGCCCAGACGAGGTCGCCGAGCGCGTTGTTCGGCGGGACGGGCACCTGGACGCCGACGCCGACCTTGGCGGGTTCGGCGGGCAGCAGCGGGCTGCCGCTGGAGTCGGTGGCGGTGTAGGCGAAGCTGTTCCAGGCGAAGTCGGCGTTGCCGGCGTCCACCGAGGCGACCATCGGCCAGGTCAGGGTGAAGAGGGCGCCGGGCGCCAGGGTGCCGGGTCGGCGGACCCGGAACCAGGTGGTGGTGCCGGGGCCGGGGAAGGTGCTGCTCCACCGGGCGTTGGCGTCGCACGGACCGGGCACCGTGATGGCTCCGGTGAGGCACGGGGTGGGCGAGGTGGTGTACTCGATCACCACGGTCGGGTCGCTGGAGGTCAGCGGCTGGGTGAGCGAGGGCGTCCAGGCGGAGCCGCGCTGGATGTCGGGCCGCAGCACGTAGGAGTCGCCCGGGGTGGGCAGCTTGTCGTACGCGATGAACTCGGTGACCGGGTCGGGCGAGTCGTTGCGGACGGTCAGCCGGTAGGAGATGCCGCCGCCGGGGGTGGTGGTGCCGGTGGTGGCGTAGTCCTTGTCGAGGTCGCCCTTGACCTCCTTGAAGGACCGCAGCACGGCCGGGACCTGCACCTCGACCTGCGAGGAGGCGTGGCACACGGTCTCGGTGGTGTTGCCGTCGCCGTTGAGGTCGAGGGTGTCCGGCACGCCGCTGTCGGTGCCGAAGTAGGAGCAGCGGACGGGGGCGGTGGCGCCCTCGGTGGTGACGTACACATCGTTGGTGAGGGTGCCGGGCTGGGCGCTTCCGGCGACCTGGGCGTCGATCAGGGTGCGGTACGCCTTGCCGTCGTTCTGGTACATCATGTCGGGCGCACCGGCCGGCCAGGTCATCTTGAGCAGCTGGCGGCCGTCGGGGCCGGGCAGCACCTGGACGGATTGGGGGGCGACGGAATCCGGGTAGGCCGGGTTGCGGCGGGCGCTGCCGTCGACGTAGACCAGGCCGGGCGGCAGCAGGTCGTAGAGGACGAGCGGGGTGTCGAGGGTGCGGCCGGTGCGGTTGTACGGGACCACCTCGAAGGTGGCGGTGCCGCCGGGGGCGAGGACGGCGCCGGCGGTGGTGGTCTTGGCGGCGCCGAGGTTGACGGCGGCGGTGACGGTGGTGTCGGCACAGGCGGCGGCCGCGGAGGTGTCGCCGGCCGCGTCGGTGCCGGTGACGTCCACGCAGTTGTGCAGCGGGGTGGGCGCTGGGCGGCCGTCGTGGCCGGGGGTGACGACCTGGGCGTGGACCTGAACGGCGTCGCCGGGGCTCCAGCCGGTCGGGATCGGGCCGTTCCACTCGAAGCGCAGCCCGTCCAGCCAGCGGCCGGCCGGGATGCCGATCACGTCGTAGTCGGGGTTGCCGGCGCCGGTGGCGAAGGTGATCCAGCCGGGCCTGGAGCCGTTGAACGGTTTGGTGGGGGTGAAGGTCTGCCAGGTCGGGTCGCCGTTCAGCCGGTACTGCAGGGTGAGGACGATGCTGGTGGGGGTCCACGTCGACCACTGGACGGCCTGGGGGCTCAGCCAGTCGTAGAGGCCGGGGGTGGTGCCCGAGCCGGGGTCGGTCATCACCAGGCTGGTGGCGGGCCCGGCGGCGTTGCCGGGACGCATTCCGAAGGAGGCGATGTCGCCGGAGACGACCTGGTTCCACCAGACCTTGGAGGCGGTGACCTGGATGCCCGTGGCGGGCGGCTGGAAGGTCGGGGTCTGCGCGGTGTCGGTGGACAGGTCGCGCATCGGCTCGGGGCCGAGCGGGTCGCCCTGCAGGACCACGGAGTTGGTGGAGGTGGTGCCGCTGGGGAAGGGCGGGTCGGGGTAGTTGACGACCAGGACGCCGGGGATGCGGCAGCCGGCCTGGCCGTTGCCGGCCCGGAACTCTCCGATGTCGTAGATCCAGCGGTCCGGGTCGGCCGGATCCTGGGTCCAGCCGGGCGAGCGCCCGGTGTCGACGACCGCACCGGGCGGCAGGGTGTCGACCAGCCGGGCGGCGTCCAGGTCGACGTTGGGGACGCCGGCGGTGGAGCAGGCACTGAACTGGTAGGTGACCGAGCGGCCGTCCTGGCTGCTGGTCTGGACGCCCTTGGTGACCTTGTAGTCGGGCTGGACGTGCGCGGTGGTGGAGGCGGAGCCGGTTTCCGGGCGCTCGCCGTCGGCGGTCAGGGTGGCCGAGTTGACGGTCCGGGTGTTGTTCGGGGTGGTGAAGTTCGGGAACTTGAGGACGACCTTGACGGTCGCGGTGGTCCCGGGGGTGAGGGTGAGCAGCTTGATGTCGAGGGCGCCGGCGACGGTGCCCGCGGCCGGGACGGTGGAGCCGGCCACGTCGACGGTGCTGGCGTCCGGGACCCAGCCGACGAACTCCATCCCGGTGGGCAGTGAGTCGGTGATGTGCCCGTTGGTGCAGTCGCTCACCGAGCAGGTGTAGCGCAGGGTGTAGGTGACGTTCTCACCGGGCACCACGGCGGCCTTGTCGACCGTCTTGGTGAAGGTGACGGCGGCCTCGGCGGGCGGGGCGGTGAGGGTTCCGGTGAGCAGGGTGCCCGCGAACAGGCCGAAGGCGGTGGCCAGTCGGGCAGCTCTGGACAGGCGTGGGGATCGTGGTCGGGGCGTCCGCATAGGCGGAATCTCACCGTCCGCTTAAATGCCCGAGGCCACGGCGCGAGAGGAAACGATCCGGATTCACCTGATCGGATTAATACGAACGGGCACCCCATCGGACACCGGCCCGCCGGGGCCCGCTCGCCGAAGGCCCGTCAGTCCGAGCTCGGAGTCGGGTCCGAAGCAGGAGCCGGGTCCGAAGCAGGGGCCGGGTCCGAAGCAGGAGCCGGGTCCGAAGCAGGGGCAGGGGCTGGGGCAGGGGCCGTCGAGGAGCGCCGCACCAGCGAGGTGGCCAGCGGCGCGAGCGGCTCCACCGGCTCCCCGCGCAGCAGTCCGGCGAGCGCGGCCGCCCCCGCCCGGCCCAGCTCCTCGCCGGGCAGGTCGACGGTGGTCAGCGGCGGGGCGAGCAGTCCGGAGACGGCGATGTTGTCCATGCCGACCACCGACAGGTCGTCCGGCACCCGCAACCCCCGCTCGGCGGCGGCCTGGTAGACGCCGGAGGCGACCACGTCGTCGTCGCAGATCACCGCGCGCGGACGGTCCGCCCGCTCCAGCAGCTCCCCCGCCACGATCCGCGCGGCCGTATAGCCCTCGTTCAGGCTCACACCCAACTCCACGACCTCCAGCCCGAGTTCGCGGACGGCCTGCTCGAAGGCGGCCTGCCGGACCCGGAAGGTGTACGCGGCGTGGGTGGAGCGCAGGTGCCCGATCCGGCGGTGCCCGAGGGCGGCCAGGTGCTCGACGGCCGCCCGCATCCCGCCGGCCACGTCGAGTTCGACGGTCGGGCGGGCCCGGTCGGTGCCGGGGTCGGCGTCCAGGAAGACGGCGGGGGTGTCCGGCGGCAGCTCGCCCAGCTGGCTGTCGTCCGGGGAGCAGATCAGCAGACCGTCGAAACGGCCCGCGGTGGCGGCCTCGGCGAGGGTGGCGCTGCCCCAGCCGGAGCTGACCACGACCGCCAGCCCGTGCCGGCCGGCCTCGTGATGGACGCCCTCCAGCACCCGGCCGAAGAACGGGCCCTGGAGGTTCGGCACGGCCAGCATGATCATCCCGCTGCGGCCCAGCCGCAGCTGCCGGCCGGCCGCCTGCGGGCGGTAGCCGAGGCTGCGGGCCGCCTCGCGGACCCGCGCCCTGGTCGCCTCGGAGACCCGGCGGCCCGCCTCCGCCCCGGAGAACACCAGCGAGACGGTGGCCTGGGAGACCCCGGCGAGCCGGGCCACGTCCCGCCCGGTGGGCCGGCGCACGGGGGTCGGCCACGTCCCGGCGGGCCGCTCGGCCCCGGCGCCGGTCCCGGCCTCGGCACCGGCACCGGCACCGGCACCGGCACCGGACTCGACGTCCGGGCGGGGGCGCGGCTCAGCGGGCACGGCGGGCTCAGCGGGCACGGCGGGCTCAGCGGGCACGGCGGGCTCAGCGGGCACGCGGGTTGCGCCCGGGATCAGTTCTGCCGGGAGGCGGCCGCGCGGACGGCGTCGTCCACGGCGTCCTCCTCGGCGTTCTGCGCGGCGATCCGCTCGGCGGTACGGTTGCGCATCCCGGCGACCTTGCTGTTGATCTGGGAGGACATCTCGTCGCGCTGCTTGCTCAGCAGCACGTAGCTGAGCGGCGCGGAGGCGATCGCGGCCAGCAGGACCAGGAAGATCACCCCGGCCTCACCACTCACCGGGATGATCCCGAAGTGCCCGAGCAGCAGGGCCACCAGCAGGCAGCCGAGGAAGATGCTGGCCCGCATGGAGGTGTAGCGGAGCGTGGCGTGCGACTTCTGCGGGCCGTTGCTGCTCACTGGGACACATCCTTCTGGTCGAGCCGGGGCGGGTCTTCCAGTCAAGCATGCCTGACACCCGGCGCGGGCCAGGGGGCACCGGTCGCCTCCCCGGGGCGGGATCAGCGCAGGTCGAGCCACATGGTGATGTCGTCGCGGTCGTCCCCGGGGGCGACCCGGATCGCGGCCGGCACCCGGCCGACCTCGCGGTAGCCGCAGCGCTCGTAGAAGCGCTCCAGGCCCAGGCCGCCGCGGGCGGTGAGCCGCAGTGACTCCAGGCCCCAGGCGCGGGCCACCCGCTCGGCCTCGGCGAGCAGTTCGGCTCCGTACCCGAGGCCCTGGAAGTCGGGGTGCACCATGACCCGCTTGAGCAGCCGCCAGTGCTCCATCGGCTCGAACCGCATCGACGCGAAGAACAGCACCCCGACCAGCCGGCCGGTCGCGCCGTCGTGCGCGACCAGCAGCCGGTCGGGGCCGTCCGGGGCGAGCCCGGCGAACTGCTCGTCGGCGGTGTCCCAGACCTCGTCCTCGGTGACCGGGGCCACGAAGCCGACCGCGCCGCCGGCGTTGGTCACGTCCGTCCAGAGCCGCACCACCGCGCTGCGCAGGTCGGGGTCGGGCTTCGGGTCGAGGGTGAAGGTGAGCGCCATGAAGCGGAGCCTAACCCTCCGCTCGGACACCGCCCCGAGAACACCGGGAGCCTCAGGGCAGGGCGGGCACCGCCCGGTCCGTCGGCCGTCCGGTGCGCAGCGCCAGGCAGAGCCCGACCGCGACCGCGCACAGCGCGCCGGCGCCGTACCAGGTGAGGTCGTAGTTGCCGAGCGCGTCGCGGGCCAGGCCGGCCAGCCCGGCGACCACGGCGGCGCCGATCTGGTGGGCGGCGAGCACCCAGCCGAAGACGATCGGGGCGTCGTCGCCGAAGTGCCGGCGGCACAGGGCGACGGTCGGCGGCACGGTGGCCACCCAGTCCAGGCCGTAGAAGATGACGAAGGCGAGGATCGGCGGCTGCAGCGAGCCGGCCAGCAGCTGGGGCAGCAGGAGCAGCGAGAGGCCGCGCAGCCCGTAGTAGACGGTGAGCAGCAGCCGGGAGTCGACCCGGTCGGTGAGCCACCCGCTGAACACGGTGCCGACCACGTCGAACAGGCCGATCAGGGCGAGCAGGCTCGCGGCGGTGGTGACGGGCATGCCGTGGTCGTGCGCGGCCGGGATGAAGTGGGTGCCGACCAGGCCGGCGGTGGTGGCGCCGCAGATCGCGAAGGAGCTCGCCAGCAGCCAGAACGGCCGGGTGCGGGCGGCGTCGCGCAGCACCCGCAGCGTGCGGGCCAGGGCGCGGGCGTCCCGCACCGGCGCGGGCGGGGCCTCGGTGGCGCCGTACGGGAGCAGGCCGAGGTCGGCGGGGCGCTCGCGCATCAGCAGCAGGACGGGCACCGCGACGGCGCTGGCGGCGAGCGAGACCACCACCACGGCCGAGCGCCAGCCGTGCTGTTCGACCAGCCAGGCGCCGACCGGCAGGAAGACCAGGTTCCCGGCGGCGCCGGCGGCGGTGAGCACCCCGGTGACCAGACCCTGGCGGGCCTGGAACCAGCGGCCGGTGATGGTGGTGGCGAACGCCCCGGCCATCGAGCCGCTGCCGAGGCCGACCAGCACGCCCCAGCAGAGGACCAGTTGCCAGGGCTGGCGCATCAGCATGGTGAGGCCGGCGCCGACCGAGATGGTGAGCAGCGCGCAGACCACCACCAGGCGCACGCCGAAACGGTCCATCAGGGCGGCGGCGAAGGGGGCGGTGAGGCCGTAGAGGGTCAGGTTGACGGAGGTGGCGCTGGAGATCGTCGCGAGCGACCAGCCGAACTCGTTGTGCAGGGCGTCCATCATCAGGCTGGGCGTGGAGCGGAAGCCGGCCGAGCCGAGCAGGACGAGCAGGGCGACGGCGGCCACCACCCAGGCGTAGTGCACCCGGGGGCGCCGGCCGGGGCCGGGTATCGAGGTGGCGGGGGGCGTCGTGGAGGCGGCGAGGGCACTGCGTTCGGTCACATGGACGAGTCTCCCGAGCGGGCGCGGCCCGGACGAGTGGCCCGAATGACAGCTTTCGCAAGGATCGGGCCACGCCCGGCGCGTACCCTGGCCCGGACCCGCCCCGCGGGGAACCACCGGGGACCGCCGGGACCACCAGGGGAACCACCGGGGGCCGTTGGGGAACCACCGGGGATGGATCGGAAACGGGAAGGAACGGCATGGCGCACCTGGTCGCGGTACTCGCCCTGGAGGGCGTGATCGCCTTCGAACTCGGCATCCCCGCAAGGATCTTCGGCAACGCCCGGGACGATGCCGGCCGGCCGCTCTACCGGGTGGCCACCTGCACCCTGGACGGCGGGCCGGTCGCCACCAGCGCCGACTTCCGGATCACCGTCGACCACGGGCCCGAACTGCTGGAGCGGGCCGACACGGTGGTGGTCCCGGCCTCCCACGACGCCGCCCCGGACGACGTGGACGCCGCCTTCACCCCCGAACTGGCCGCCGCACTGGGGCGGATCCGGCCCGGCGCCCGGCTGATGTCGATCTGCACCGGCTCCTTCCTGCTGGCCTCGGCCGGCCTGCTGGACGGCCGCCCGGCCACCACCCACTGGCGCTACACCGAGCGCTTCGCCCGGGCGTTCCCGAAGGTCCTGCTGGATCCGGACGTGCTCTACACCGACGACGGCGACGTCCTCACCTCCGGCGGGGTGGCCGCCGGGGTGGACCTGTGCCTGCACGTGGTGCGCCGCGACCACGGCAGCGCGGTGGCCAACGCGGTGGCCCGCAACTGCCTGGTGCCGCCGTGGCGCGACGGCGGCCAGAAGCAGTACGTGGAGGCGCCGAGCCCGGTGGACGCCGGGGGCTCCGGCACCGCCGCCGTACGCGCCTGGGCGCTGGAGCACCTGGACGGCCCGCTGCCGCTGAGCCGGCTCGCCGACCGGGCGGGGATGAGCGTACGGACCTTCACCCGGCGCTTCCGCGAGGAGACCGGCGCCAGCCCCGGCCGGTGGATCACCACCCAGCGCACCGAGCGGGCGCGGCAGTTGCTGGAGCGCACCGATCTGAGCATCGACCAGGTCGCCCGGGAGTCCGGTTTCGGAACGGCCGCCTCGCTGCGGCTGCAGCTGCGCGACCGGCTGGACGTGGCACCGTCCACCTACCGGCGTACCTTCCGGACCACCCCGGCGCAGGCCGGCCCCCAGGAGCGGAACCCGGCCCGGTCCCGCGTCCCGGCCGAAGGCGGGTGAAGCCGAGTGAGGGCAGGTGAAGGCGGGTGAAGCCGAGTGAGGGCCGGTGAGGGCAGGTGACGGCGGGTGAACCCGAGTGAATCCTGGGAAGGGCGGGCCGCTGGCCGGAATTCGCCCCAACCGCGGCGGCGCACCGGACGGCGGCCGACCGCGTACGCGCCGAGCGCAGCGTGGCGGGCCGCCGTCCGAGCGCGGCGCACGGGCCCTGAACCCGCGCCACGGCCTCCGCACTCGCCGAGGAGTGGGCCGCGCCCGGCAGTCCACGATCCCCCCTGCTGACGCGATCCCCCTGGACAGCAGCACCGTGGCGGCGGACGGACGTCCCCTCGGCGTCCCCTCGCAACGGGAGCCGCACCCAAGCGTGATCAGTCGGATACGTCACGTCAATGGGTAGTCCGAAATTCGGAATGGTTGCGTCAGCTTTCGGCCGGTGATCGACACCGGCCGTGCCGGAAGCCGCTATTGCGCCAGAGCCGCCCAGTCCACCCCGGCCAGCGGATCCGCCGGGCGGGCCTCGGCGCCGATCTCGCACCAGACCCGCTTGCCCGAGCCGTCCGGGTACCAGCCCCAGCGCTCGCAGAGCAGCTCGACCAGCTCCAGGCCGCGCCCGTTGGTGGCGTCCTCGTCCGCGCCGGCGTGCCGGGGGGCCGGGGCGGCCTGGCTGGCGTCGGCCACCTCGACCCGCAGCGGGCCGGGCGGACCGGCCGGCGCCGCGCCCTCGGCCACCGGCAGACAGAGTCTCAGCACGGCCGGACAGCCGGTGTGCACCACGGCGTTGGTGACCAGCTCCGAGACCACCAGCACCACCGTCTCGGCCATCGGCGCGTCCGGGTCCACCCCGTGGTTCAGCAGCCGCGAGCGCACCCACCGGCGGGCCCGGCCGACCTCGGCGGGGTCCGCCTGCACCGCAAGCTGTACCTGAAGAACCTGCACCGCTCCACCACCCGCACTCGCAGTTCGGCCAACGTCCCGATCGGGCCGGATCAGCCGGCCGGCGGGGCCCTCGCACTTCGCCCGGTGCCACCCGGCTCGCCCGGGCGTTCGCCGACCCGTTCGCCCGCGCCACTCGCCCGCGTCAACTCGTCGGTCGCGCACCGGCCACGACACGAATACGCCTCAGGATGGGTGGGCGGACGGACCGCAGCAAGCGCTTCGGGCATATTCCGGCGATCGGGGGACAGGGCAGTGCATACTGTCCCGCTCACTCTCGCGAGCCTCGCACCGGTACTCGTCCGGCCCGGGCCGACGCCGGTCCCGCGGGGCGTGTCGGACACGCCCTGGGCGGGAACCTACCGCCGGACACCCCCGTCGCCCCGCCCGCCACTCGCGAACCACCCGTGCGACATATGTCCAGCGGTTCTCGAACAGCGCCATCGGCGGACCGTCCCGCCACAGGACGAGCCCCTCCGGTGCCGGTCCGCCGTCCGCCCGCCCGGCATCACGGGTCCGAACCACGAGGCGGGGTTCCGTTCTTGGCGGATTCCCCTCCGCCGCCGACCGGCCAGGGGATACCGTTGGGTAACGCCAACGAGCCGGGCAGGAGGGTTGGTTCTCGATGGCCACCCCGGACCGGATCCCGCGTTGGGACGAGCAGTTGCAGCGACGCCTCGCCCGCGGCGAGGAGACCGCGCTCGGCGAACTCTACGACCGGCTCGCCCCGATGGTGCACGGCCTGGCCGGGCGGATACTCGCCGACCAGGCGGCCGCCGCCCAGCTCACCCGGGAGGTCTTCGCCCACGTCTGGGAGCACCCGGAGGACTTCGACCCCGCCCAGGGCTCGCTGCGCTCCTGGCTCGGCTCGCTCACCCACCGCCGCGCGGTCGAACGGCTGCGGGCCCGGCGCGCCGCCGGACCGGGCGCGGGTCGGGGCACCGGCGCGGGCGAGGAGGAGATCCGCGCCGTGGCCACCGCCGCGCGGATGCAGTACGTGGTCGACTCCCTGCCCCAACCCCTGCGTGAGACCATCGCGGTGACGTACTACGACGGCCGCACCTACCAGGAGACGGCCCGGCTGCTCGGCATCAGCGAGCAGGCCGCCAAGCAGCGGATGCGGCTCGGACTGGAGCTGCTGGCCACCGAACTGGCCGACGAACGCGCCCGCCAGGAGCACACCGACGGGGACGGGGGCAGGTGAGCGTGCGCGAGCGAATCGTCGAGAGGTGCGCGGGCGGATGAGCGAGGAACGGCACGACGCCCTGCGCTCGCTGCTCGGCGCGTGGTCCCTCGGTGCCTGCCCGCCGCGCGAGGCCGCCGAGTTGGAGCAGCACCTGCCGGACTGTCCGGAGTGTGCCGAGGAGGCGGCCCGGCTGCGCGAGGCGGCGGGCTGGCTCTCCCTGGACGAGCCGCTGGACCAGCCGGGTTCGCTGCGCCGACAGGTGCTGGACTGGTGCCTGGCCCGCCGCCCGGCGGACCTGCCCGTCCCCGCCTGGGGGATGCCGTACACCGCGGAGACCGCCAAGCTCGACGCGCTGCTGCGCGACCTCGGTCCGGAGGAGTGGCAGGAGGTGGCCGAACTGCCGTGGTACGGCGGCACCGAGCGGCTGCACCCGGCCGAGGTGCTGGGCCGGCTGACCGCGGTGGACGGCTTCCTGGCGCTCGCCCTCGGCCTGCCCGACCCGGTGCCGGCCGCCCCCGTGGTCGGGCCCGGGCCGGCCGTGGAGCGGCGGGTGCCACCGCAGGAGGCCTTCGTCCCGGCGCCGCGGGTGCCACGGGTGCCGCCGCAGGGCGGACCGTACGCGGCGGTCGGCGCGCGCACCGCCCGGCTGCTCGCCGACCAGGCCGGTCTGCCGCCGCAGTCGGTGCGGGCGCGCTGGCGCCAGCAGACCCACGACCTGGTGCGCAGCGCCGCGCTGGCCCCGCAGGGCAGCACCCCGGTCGACCTCGGCTTCGCGGTGCTGCCGCTGCGCGACGCCTTCGTGGACCGCGCCCTGGAGTGCTTCGTGCACGGGGAGGACGTGGCCCGCGCGGTCGCCTACCCGTACGCCCCGCCGTCGCCGCAGCACCTGCGGCAGATGGTGGAGTTGGTGGTGCGGCTGCTGCCGCGGGCGCTGGCCGGGCTGCGCGCGGCGCACCCGGAGCCGGCCGGGGTGCCGGACGCTCCCGTGGCCGCCCCGGGCGGCCGGCGGCTGCGGCTGGTGGTGGACGGTCCGGCGGCCGGCGAGTGGCTGGTGCCGCTGGACGGCGGGCCGACGGGGGCTCCTGGCGGGGAGCCGGTGGCCTCGATGGTGCTGGACGGCCTGGAGCTGTGCCAGTTGGCGGCCGCGCACCGCGACCCGGACCGGCTGCCGGTGGGCGAGCACGGTGACCGCGCCGCAGTGCGCGAGGTGCTGCACGCGCTGCCGCTGCTTTCCCGGCGCTGACGACCGCACGGCTTCCGCCGCAACGCGACGGCCGCGGCCGGGCCGCGGGCTGCGGGCCTCAGCCGAAGACGACCGTCCGGGTGCCGTCGAGCAGCACCCGGTGCTCGCTGTGCCATTTGACCGCGCGGGCCAGCGCCTGGCACTCGACGTCCCGGCCGAGCGCGACCAGCTGGTCCGGGCTGACGTCGTGGGTGACCCGCGCCACCTCCTGCTCGATGATCGGGCCCTCGTCGAGGTCGGCGGTGACGTAGTGCGCGGTGGCGCCGATCAGCTTCACGCCGCGGGCGTGCGCCTGGTGGTAGGGCTTGGCGCCCTTGAAGCTCGGCAGGAAGGAGTGGTGGATGTTGATCACGCGGCCGGACAGCTCGGTGCACAGCCGGTCGGAGAGCACCTGCATGTAGCGGGCCAGCACGACCAGTTCGACGTTCTCCTTCTCGACCAGGTCGAGCAGCTGCCGCTCGGCGTCGGCCTTGGTGTCCCGGGTGACCGGGATGTGGTGGAAGGGGACGCCGTAGCTCTCGGTGAGGTCCCGCAGGTCGGTGTGGTTGGAGACCACCGCGGCGATCTCCACCGGCAGGGCGCCGATCCTGGTGCGGTAGAGCAGGTCGTTCAGGCAGTGCCCGAACTTGCTGACCATGAGGACGATCCGCATCCGCTGCTCGGTCGGGTGGATCTGCCAGTCCATCCCGAAGGAGGCGCCGATCGCGGCGAAGCTGGCCCGCAGCTTGTCGGCGGTGACCGGCTCGGGGGCGGAGAAGTGCACCCGCATGAAGAACAGTCCGGTGTCCCCGTCGCCGAACTGCTGGCTGTCGATGATGTTGCAGCCGGTCATGAAGAGGTAGCTGGAGACAGCGTGGACGATGCCCTGCTTGTCGGGGCAGGACAGCGTGAGGACGTACTGGGCGCTGGCCGGCTGCTGTTCCACTGCGGGTATCCCGTTCTGAGCTCGTACGAATGCGTCACGCGCGTGCGTGAATGGTCCAGCGTGTCACATCGTGGACGGTCGCCGCCCCGCTGCCCGTACTGCGGGACGGCGCCGACCGGCGGGCGGCCTCAGACCTGGGTCAGGATGCGCAGCACGTCCAGCGACCTGGGGGTCGCGTCCGGGTCGTCCCCGTCGCCGGTGGCCAGGGCGACGTGGGCCTCGCGGGCGGCCCGGACGGTCTCCGGCCAGCCGGGGTGGCCGAGGTAGGCGGAGGCCGGGGCGTCGGCGCCGACCTCGTGCAGCAGCTGCACCGCGCGCAGCACCGCGACGTCGACCAGGGCGGCCTCGGCGGAGTCGCGGAACATGGTGCCCACGTACTTCTCGGCGGACCAGCGGTCCAGCCAGGTGTCCTCGACGAGCCGGTAGACGGCGTCGGTGACGTCCCCGTAGCCCTCCCGGCCGGTCAGCCAGGCCTCGTGCTGGAAACCGGGGTCGGACAGCATGTGCAGCGCCGAGCGCAGTCGGGCTCGCCAGCGCCACCAGGGCAGGTCGTTGAGCGGCATGCCGCCCATCGTGCTGGAGCGGTGGCCCGGACGAGAAGGGTTTCGGGCGGACCGGTGCGAAGAATCTGTGCTGGCGGACATGGTGAACGATCGTACGTTCCCCGTCTGTTCGTGCTCCACTCGCGATCTACACGCGTACCGACCCGGATTTCGGCGGCCGTTTGCCGGGCGTTCGCATTTCCGCCCTCTCGGCTTGCGGCTCCGGGGCTTGGCTTGTCCCCCGGTGCGCCGGATGGCGCCCCAGAGAGGGAAGACCGATGACCAGCCGAAGGGACTCCTCCCGGGCCCGGCCCACGATCAGCGGACGCCGCCCGCGGCGCCCGATCGCCGCCGCGGTGACCGCCGCGGTGCTGTTCCCCACCCTCTTCTCGGCCTCCGCGTGCGGCGGACCGGCCGATGCCTCCACCAACGCCGACGACCTGACCGTGATGACCTGGTCGCCGTCCGGCACCGGCTCCGCGGACCGCCCCGGCATGACCGCGCTCGCCGAGTCGATCGGCCGCGACGTCAACGTCAAGGGCGGGTTGAGCGGTCACCGGCTGCACGTGATCACGTGCAACGAGCACAACACCGCGGACGGCGCCAAGGCCTGCGCCCAGCAGGCGGTGGACGCCAAGGCGGTCGCCGTGCTCGGCTCCTACAGCCAGTGGGGCGACGCCTTCATGCCGGTGCTGGAGCGCGCCGGCATCCCGCTGATCGGCGGGTACGGCCTGTCCCAGCCCGAGTTCTCCAGCCCGCTGTCCTACCCGGTGGACGGCGGCATGCCCGCGCTGATCGCCGGCAGCGGCCGCCAGTTGGTCGACGCCGGCTGCAAGGCCGTCTCGCTGATCCGCCCGGACACCCCGGCCGGCGACAACCTGCTCGGCTACCTGGGCAACGCGCTCAAGCCGGCCGGGATCAAGCTGCTGGACGTCAAGGCGCCCGAGCAGTCCTCGGACTACAGCCAGGTGGTCCGCAAGGCGATCGGCAAGGACGAGCCGGGCAACTGCGTCACCAGCGCCCTGGCCGCCGAGCCGACGGGCAACCTGCTGGACGCCTACCGGCGGCAGAACGCGAGGAACACCCGGATCGCCTCGGTGATCGGCAGCGTCCAGCAGTCGGTGGTCGACTCCACCGGCGGCGACTCCGGCCCGCTGGCCGGCGCGTTCGTCACCAGCTGGTACCCGCCGGAGTCGGCCAAGACCTGGGACGGGCTGCGCGCGGTGGTGCGCGCCCAGGCCACCGACGGGCACAGCATCGACGTCTCCGACCCGGGCGTGCAGACCACCTGGGTCGCCTACGAGGTGTTCCGGGTGGTCACCGAGAAGCTGGCGGCGGCCGGCAAGCCGGTCACCGCGAAGACCATCGCCGCCCTGCTGGACAGCGGTGAGGGCATCGACGTCGGGCTCACCCCGCCGCTGAACTGGGGCACCACCAACATGCTGCCGAGCACCGAGTCCCCGCGGCTGGTGAACACCTGGGTCACCTACCAGGTGGTCAGGACCGGCCGGATGACGCTGCAGCAGCCGGGCTTCGTGGACGTCCGCTGGGTGCTCACCGGGGCCCGTTCCCCGAGCTGACCGGACAGACCCTAGGGGCGGGCCCGGCGCGGGCCCGCCCTTCCACCCTGCTAGAGGCCCTTCCGCACCGCTAGAGGTCGCCGTCGCCGCGGCTGGGAAGCCCGGTCTGGGTGGCGATCGCGTTCCACAGGGTGGAGGCCTGCTTCTTGGCGGTGGTCGCCGTGCCGCTCGCCTGCACCGCGTTCTTGTAGTGCTGGTTGCCGGTGTCCGGCTTCTTCGGGTCGCAGGAGGCCTGGGCGTCGGTCGCCCAGGCCGCGTACTCGTCGTCGGCCTGGGCCGAGGCCGTCCAGGCGGCGTTGAGCTGCTCGACCAGCTGCTGGGCGCCGGGCAGCTTGTCGGTCTTCAGCTGGCCGAGCTTGGTCTGCAGCTCGCGCCGCTTGCCGGCCGCGCCGGACAGCGCCTGCTGCGAGTCGGGCAGCTTGTCGCACTTCTGCACCGAGGCGACCGCGGAGACCACGGCGCTGCGGCTGTCGCCGGCGGTGCCCAGCAGGTCGGACAGCGGCTGGGCCTGGGCCTTGACCTCCGGGTCGACCGCCGCGCCGGAGCCGCTCGCGCTCGCCCCGCCGGGGGCGCTGCTGCCGGTGGCGGCGACCGGGGCGGTCTTCTGGTCGGACTTGGTGGTGGTGTCGTCGCCGTTCATCAGCACGGCGACCAGCACGCCGGCCGCCGCGAAGCCGGCCACCACGCCGCCGATGACCAGCTTGTTGGACGAACGGCCGCCGCGGCCCGAGCGGCCCGCCTGGGTGGCGTCCCGCTCCGGCCCGTAGCCGTCCTGCTGCCCGTAGCCGTCCTGCTGGGGGTAGCCGTCCTGGGCGTAGCCGCCCTGCTGGGGGTACCCGTGGCCCGGGTAGCCCGGCTGCTGCTGCGGCACGGCCTGCGGGTAGCCCTGGTGCCCCTGGTAGCCGGGCGCGGCCTGCGGCGGGACGCCGTAGCCGGGCTGGGGCGCGGGGTAGCCGCCCTGTGGGTCGCCGGCCGGGTACGGCGGCAGGTGCTGGGTCTCCGGGGCGGCCTCGGCCTGCGGCGGGACGCCGTAACCGGACTGCGGCGCGGCGCCCCACGGGGGCTGTTGGGCGGGCAGGGCCTGGGTCGGCAGCGCGTGCGCGCCCTCGCCCAGGTACTCGGGCTGCCCGGACGGCTGGCCCACCGGCGGCACGGCCGTGGGGCCCTGCGGCTGGCCCGGCTGGCCCTGGGGCTGGCCGGGCTCGGGGCGGAACAGGTCGTCCAGGTTGAAGTCACCCGAGTTGGGATACGAGCGGCGCTGACTCAACGCGATTCCTCACCTGTGCAGGACCGCGCACTGGCGGCGGACCACATCTCGTCGGTTCTTGGGAGCATCACAGTTCCTTGGACGTCGCGCCCACGCTACCGGTTCGCCTCACCGGGTGACCACGTGGGCGGGACAATCCCACACGCTCCCTGCACAGACGATCGGACGGTCCTCAGGCCGCCTCCGCGTCCGCCCTGGCGTGGAACTCGCGCACCACCCGCTGTTCCCGGTAGGGCTCCAGCCGGCGCCGGAACTCGTCCAGGTACTCCACGCCCCGGTTGGAGCGCAGCCCGCTCAGCAGCCGCACCGCCTGGGTGCCCGTCTCGCAGGCGCGTTCCAGGTCGCGCTGCTGGAGTTGGGCGGTGGCGAGCAGCACCAGGTCCACCGCGCGGCGGCGGACCCGGGTCGGCGGGTGGAGGTCGAGCGCCCGGCGGGCGTAGTGCTCGGCCGGCCCGGCCTGTTCCAGGTCCCGGTGGCAGTGGGCGAGTTCGTCGGCGAGGTAGGCGTCGTCGAAGTGGACGATCCAGTCCGGGTCGTCCTCCGGGCGGCGCTTCTCCATCATCTCCAGCGCCTTGGCCGACACCGCCTCGCAGGAGCGGGCGTCGCCGAGCAGGGCGTGGCCGCGGGCCTCGGCGGCGTAGAACATCGCCATCGCCGTCGGGGTGGCCACCGTCCGGGCGCCCTCCTGGGCGGCGCGGGCGAGTTGGGCGATCTCCCGCGGGTTGCCGAGGGTGGCCGCCAGGTGGCTCATCGAGGCGGCCAGCACATAGCCGCCGTAGCCGCGGTCGTCGGCGGCCTGGGCGAGCCGCAGGGCCTGGATGTAGTAGCGCTGGGCGAGCCCGGGCTGCCCGGTGTCCACCGCCATGTAGCCGGCCAGTTCGGTCAACCGGGCCACCGCGGCGAACAGTTGGCGGCCGGTCTCCTCCCGGTAGGCGCCGCCGAGCAGGCCGGAGACCACCGAGTTGAGGTAGTGCACCACGACCGGGCGGACGTGACCGCTGCCGAAGCGGTGGTCCAGGTCGACCAGCATCGCGGTGGTCGCCTTGATCGCGGCCACGTCGGTCGGGCCGACCCGGGGGCCGCCGGTGCGGGCCACCACCGGGTCGGGCGGGGTGATCAGCCAGTCCCGGCTGGGCTCCACCAGCGCGGAGGCGGCGACCGTCGCACCGGTCAGGAAGTCCCGCCGGCCGACGTCACTGCGCCACAGCTCGCACACCTGCTCAAGGGCCGCGTTCAGGGTCGGCGCGAACTGCAGCCCGATGCCGGAGCTGAGGTTCTTGCCGTCGGCCATGCCGATCTCCTCGACCGACACGCTGCGGCCGAGCTTGCGCCCGAGCGCCTCGGCGATCACGGCCGGCGCCTGCCCGCGCGGCTGCTGCCCGCGCAGCCAGCGGGCGACGGAGGTCTTGTCGTAGCGCAGGTCCAGTCCGTGCTCCGCGCCGCACAGGTTGACCCTGCGGGCCAGACCGGCGTTGGAACAGCTGGCCTCCTGGATCAGTTGCTGCAGGCGCTCGTTGGGCTGTCGTGCGACGAGTGGTCTCGCGGCCATTGGGCTTCGCCTCCCCACACCCTCCGGTCCCGGCCGGCGGGCGACGATGTGCTGATCTGTTGCCGACTGTCCGACCGTCCAAGGAATCTGACACCAGGTTAGCGATCAGCAACGCCAGCGGGATACCCACGGTGACGAACCGCACCCCCCGCGCGCCCTGGGGAATGCTTCCGTGCGCCCCCGCTGCGCCCGCCTCCGCCCGCCCCAACTCGCTTGAGTCACCGGTTCGGGTGACATTGCCGGGATGCGGCCGACCGGGGCCCGCCGGGCCGTAACCAGCCTCACACACGGTAGTTGAGCAGCCCGTGGAAGACATCCCCGACGCCCCCGGCCAGGACAAGAACGCCGGCCTGCCCCCGCTGCTGATCGAAGCCGTCGGCTACGCCGAGAACCGCCACTGGGAGGTGGCCCCGGGCGCCTGGCTGATCGACGGCGACGGGCCCGCCCGCTGCTCCTGCGGCGACCAGCGCTGCACCCAGCCGGGCGCCCACCCGCTGGACGCGGACTGGGCCCGCAAGGCGAGCGCCGGGCCGGGTGCGGTGCGGCGCTGGTGGACGGAGCGGCCCAAGGCCTCGATCCTGCTGCCCACCGGCCGGTCCTTCGACGTCCTGGACGTGCCGGAGACGGCCGGGTGCCTGGCGCTGGCCCGGATGGAGCGGATGGACCTCCAGCTCGGCCCGGTCGTGGTGCTGCCCACCTCGCCCGGCCGGGTGGGGCGCCGACTGCACTTCCTGGTGCTGCCCGGGGTCGCGGCCAAGCTGCCGGAGATGCTCCGCAAGCTCGGCTGGCCGCCCGGGCGGCTGGACCTGGTCGCCCGCGGCGAGGGGGACTGGACGGTCGCCCCGCCGTCCCGGATCGGCTCCACCGGCTACGCCCAGTGGGCCCGCTCCCCCTCCGAGTCCAACCGCTGGCTGCCGGACGCCGCCGAGCTGATCAGCCCGCTCGCGTACGCCTGCGGCCGCGAGGCGCCCGCGCAGCCCGTCCCGGTCGCCCAGCCGGCGGGCGTCTGACCGGACCACGCCCCGCCGCGGACCTGAGGTCCTGTCCGGCGGACCGAAGCCTGCCGCCCTACGCCGATCGGGTGAGGGTGCGCACCGCGCGACACAACGCGCGCGAGTGACGGGCCTTGTCTCCCACCGGAGACGAGGCCCGTCACACGCATGTGCGGATAAGGCCTCGGTCTACCCGCTGGTCAACCGGGAAAGCCCCCCGTACGAGTGACAGCGCTCAAGGATTGCCAAGATCGGCCGAGGGGAGGAATGGCGGTGTGGGGGTCGCCGGAAGGGTCGCTCGGACGGGGAAGCCGGGCGAGGCGGTGGAGGGGAGCGGGAGGGAGCCGGGGAGGACGAGAAGGGCCCGCTGCACGGGGAGCAGCGGGCCCTGATCGTCGGTACGGAGCGGGTGGCCCCGCCCGACCGGGGTCGGGCGGCGAGGCGGGGCACCGGGTCAGGCACCGGGTCGGACGGTGGGGTCAGGCGGTGACTCAGGCGGTGGACTCAGGCGGTGAGGCTGGTGGCTCAGGCCTGGGCGACGAAGACGTGCTGGGCGATGTCCTTGCCCAGCTCCGCCGCGTTCTCCCCGGTGCCGACCAGCACACCGCCGACGCCGGCGCCCATGGTCACCTTCACCGTGGAGCCCGGCCGGACGCCGGCCCGGCGCAGGGCGCTCATCAGCGCGCTGTCGGTCTGGATCGGCTCGCCGATCCGGCGGACCACCACGTCGGCCCCGGCCTCGCCCGGCTTGACGGAGTCCAGCGGGACGAGCGCGGCGTCGAAGCCCTCGCCCTCCGCCTTGGTGTCGCCCAGCTCGTCCAGGCCCGGGATCGGGTTGCCGTACGGGGACTGGGTCGGGTGGCCGAGCATGGCGAGCACCTTGCGCTCGACCGTCTCGCTCATCACGTGCTCCCAGCGGCAGGCCTCCTCGTGCACCTGCTCCCACTCCAGGCCGATCACGTCGACCAGCAGGCACTCGGCGATGCGGTGCTTGCGCATGACGCGCACCGCGAGCCGGCGGCCCTCCTCGGTGAGTTCGAGGTGGCGGTCCCCGGCGACCTGGAGCAGCCCGTCGCGCTCCATCCGCCCGACCGTCTGGCTGACCGTGGGTCCGCTCTGCTCCAGCCGCTCCGCGATCCGGGCACGCATCGGGACGATGCCCTCTTCCTCCAGCTCCAGGATGGTGCGAAGGTACATCTCTGTGGTGTCGATCAGCCCAGACATCGCCGCTGGCTCCGTTCTTCGGTGTCCTCACCGCCAATTCTGACGTACCGCACCGACAACCGGGCCCGCCCCGGGGTTTCCGGGACCGGTTTTCGTTCCTGTTGACAGCGGTACCGCCGGGGCGCGACCGTGCTCGCCGTAGCTTTCTCCACTGGCGGTCCGGGCCATCCCGGCCGCCCCACCCGGCCGGCGCCCCCACCGGCAGAGAGCGAAGGCACCCGATGAACGACCTGGTCGGCAGGTACTTCGACGCCGCGATCGCCCACCTGAACCGGGTCCGCGAGGAGGAGTCCGACTCCATCGAGGCGGCGGCGGCCCTGCTGGCCGAGGCGGTCTCCGAGGGGCGGCGGGTGTTCGCCTTCGGCGCCGGGCACTCCTCGCTGCCGGCCCAGGACGTGGTCTACCGGGCCGGCGGGCTGGTCCCGATGAACCTGCTGAACGTGCCCGGGATGGCCGGGGTGACGATGATGCCCGCACCGCTGTCCAGCGCGCTGGAGCGGGTCTCCGGGCTCGCCACCGCGACCCTGGACCTGACCCCGGCGACCAGCGGGGACCTGCTCTTCCTGATCTCGCTGTCCGGCCGCCAGGTGATGCCGGTCGAGCTGGCCCGGTACGCCCGGGACCGCGGCCTGAAGGTGATCGGGGTGACCTCGCTGGCCTACCCCGGCGAGGTGCCCTCGGCCCACCCCTCCGGCACCTACCTGAAGGACCACTGCGACGTGGTGCTGGACAGCAAGGTCGCGGTCGGCGACGGCGAGCTGAGCCACCCGGGCGCCGAGACCTCCTTCGGCCCGGTCTCCACCATCGTCACCAGCGCGCTGATGCAGGCCGTGGTCGCCTCGGCGGTCGGCCGGCTGGCCGACCGGGCGGCCGCCGGGGACGCGCCCGCGCCGCCGCTGTTCCGCTCCGGCAACGTGCCGGGGGGCACCGAGTGGAACGCCAAGCAGATGGCCGAGAACGCCGAGCGCATCCTCTACACCTACTGATACCGGCAGGACCGCCTGATCCCGACCGGCCCGCCCCCTGGCACGCCCGCTGACGGCGAGTGCCGGTCCGACTACGGGGCGTACCGGACAATCCACCGGGCCTTCCCGGCCATTGCGGACCGCTCCGGCCACCGCCAGGCGTACCGGGAAGCCGCCCGGGGCAGGAGAGCCGAGGGACCTGAGCGACGGGTGGGGGCCGAGCATGGCGTCTGGTGCGGGACCGACCGGGTGGGTGCGCGAACAGGAGCTGCTGCCCGAGTTCTTCTGGGCCGCCGACGCGGCCTCGCTGCGCGGCCAGCGCCGCGCGGTGCTGCTCTCCGCCGGGGAGCTGGCCCTGCTGCTGCTCGCCGCCGCGACCGGCTCGGCCGACGGCGAGCCGTGGGCCTGGTCGGCCGCCGCGGCGTACCTGGGCGCGGTGGCGCTGGCGGTGGTGATCGGCCGGCAGAACCCCCAGGGCCTCTGGTACGAGGGCCGGGCGGCCGCCGAGTCGGTGAAGACACTGGCCTGGAAGTTCGCCGTCCGGGCGGACGCCTACCGGCCGCCGCCGCGCAGCCTGCCGGACGCCGAGGGGCTGTACCGCTTCCAGCTCACCCGGGTGCTGGGCGCCTTCCGGAACAGCCCGGTGCCCGTGCCCGCGAGCGGGGTCGAGGTCACCGAGGCGATGCGCGACCTGCGCGGCCAGCCGCTGGCGGTGCGCCGCGAGGTGTACCTGAACGAGCGGATCCGGGTGCAGCACGACTGGTACCGCCGCAAGGCCCGCTACTGCGCCCGCGCCGGGTACTGGACCGGCGTGCTGGGCGTGCTGCTGCCGGCGCTGGGCCTGGCGCTGGCGGTGCTGCGGGCGCTCGGCGCGTTCACCTACGACGCGCTGGGCACGGTCTCGGCGGTGGCCGCCTCGGTCACCGCCTGGGCGCAGCTGCGCCAGTACCGCCCGCTGGCCGCCGCGTACGCGCTGGCGGCCGAGGAGTTGGAGCTGATCCGCCTCCAACTCGCCCGGCTGGACCTGGAGTCGGTGGACGCCGAGGAGCTCTGGGCGCGGCTGGCCCGGGACGCCGAGGACGCGGTGTCCCGCGAGCACACCACCTGGCAGGCCCGCCGGGAGGTGCGCACCACCACCGACCCGGAGTACTAGGAGGAACGCGTGGCGTTACGGATGGTCAAAACGGCGGACGGCCGCGCCCTCGCCGTCGAGTCCCTCGGCGACCCGCGCGGCCGTCCGGTGTTCCTGCTGCACGGCATGCCGGGCAGCCGGGTGGGGCCGCACCCGCGCAGCACCGTGCTGTACCGGCTGGGGGTGCGGCTGATCTCCTACGACCGGCCCGGTTACGGCGACTCGACCCGGCTGTTCGGCCGCCGGGTCGCCCACGCGGCGGCCGATGTGCGCACCATCGCCGACGAGTTGGGGCTGGACGGCTTCGCGGTGCTGGGCCGTTCCGGCGGCGGCCCGCACGCGCTGGCCTGCGCGGCGCTGCTGCCGGAACGGGTCAGCCGGGTGGCGGTGCTGGTGGGGCTGGCCCCGCGCGCCGCGACCGGCCTGGACTGGTACGCGGGGATGACCCCGTCCAACGTCCGCGCCTACCGGGAGGCGGAGCGCGGGCACGGCCGGATCGCGGACGCGATGGAGTTCCGCTCCCGGCAGATCAAGGACGACCCGGTCCGGCTGCTGAACGGGCTGCGCACCGAACTCTCCCCCGCCGACCGGGAGGTGGTGGCGGACAGCGGGCTGCGCCGGATGCTGCAGAGCAACTACCGGGAGGCGTTCCGGCACGGCGCGGACGGCTGGATCGACGACGTGCTGGCCTTCACCGCGGAGTGGGGCTTCGAGGTCGGGTCGATCGGGGTGCCGACCTGGCTGTGGCACGGCGCGGACGACCAGTTCTCGCCGGTCGACCACTCCCGCTGGCTGGCCGACCACATCCCGGGCGCCGAACTCTTCCTGGAGCCCGGCGCGGCGCACTTCGGGGCGTTCCGGGTGATGACCACGGCCCTGGCCTGGGCCGCGGGTTAACTCCGGATCGGGGTGAGCGGCCCGGAACCGCCCAGCACCGCCAGGATGTTGTCCACCGCGAGGTCGCCCATCGCCTGCCGGGTGCGCACGGTGGCGCTGCCCAGGTGCGGGACGAGCACCGCGCGCTCCTGGGCGAGCAGCGCGGACGGGACGGCGGGCTCGTGCTCGAAGTTGTCCACGGCGGCCGCGAACAGCGCGCCGGACTCCAGGGCGGCGGCCAGCGCCTCCTCGTCCACCACGCCGGCGGTCATGCTGACCACCACCGCCCCGGGCGGCAGCATGGCCAGCCGACGGGCGTCCAGCAGGTGCCGGGTCTCCTCGGTGCAGGGGCAGGTGACGACCAGCACGGTGGAGGTGGCCAGCAGCTCCTCCAGCGGCTTCCACTCGGCGCCGGCGGCCTGCTCGGGCGGCAGTTCGCGGCGGTTGTGGTAGCTGACCGGCATGTCGGAGGCGGCGGCCCGGCGGGCCACCGACTGCCCGATCCGGCCCATGCCGAGCACGCCGAGCGGGGTGCCGGCCAGTTCCAGGCCGAGCAGGAAGTTCGGGCTCCAGGTCCAGGGCGTGCCGGAGCGCAGCAGGCGCTCGCCCTCGCCGAGCCGGCGGGTGGCGGCCAGCAGCAGGGCCCAGGCGGTCTCGGCGGTGGCGTTGGTGAGCACCCCGGGGGTGTTGGTGACGACCACGCCGCGTTCGGCGCAGGCCGCGAGGTCGACGTTGTGGTAGCCGACGGCGTGGTTGGCGACGATCTCCAGCTGTGGGCCGGCGGCGTCCAGGAACTCGGCGTCCACCCGGTCGTTGAGGGTGGTGAGCACGGCCCGGCGGCCGCGGACGGCGTCGAGCAGTTCGGCCCGTTCCAGCGCCCGGTCGGTCTCGCCGCAGGTGACGGCGTACCGGTCGGTGAGCCGTTCCAGGACGCCGGGCGCGGGGTGCCGGGTGACCAGGACCGGGGGCGGGGTGCTCGCACTCATGGTTCCGGAGCGTACCCCGCCCCCTTCCCCGACTACACCGGCTGCGGCTCCAGGTCGCGGTTGATCCGCTTCCAGCCGCGCGCGGAGACCGTGTTGGGGTGTTCCTCGCCGAACTGCCGGATCAGCTCGGAGATCGCCCGGGCGCGCAGTTCGGCGGCCTGGGTGTGCCGGCCGGCCGCGCGCAGGGTGATCGCCAGGTTGGCCTCGCAGGCGACGGCGTCCGGGTGCTGCGGGGTGTAGCGCCCGCACAGGCCGGCGTAGGCGGACCGGCCGAGCTGTTCGGCGAGGTCGGTCTGCCCGGCGTCGCCGTAGGCGTTGGCCAGGTTGATCACCGCGTTGAGGGTGTACGGGTGCTCCGCGCCGACGGAGCGGGTCAGTCCGTCGACGGTGAGCCGGCCGCGTTCGATGGCGCCCTGGACGTCGCCGCTGCCGCGCAGGTAGATGCCGAGGTTGTTGGCGCAGGCCAGGGTGAACGGGTGCTCGTCGCCGAACAGCCGCCGGTGGCCCTCGAAGACGGTGGAGCAGAGGTCGCGGGCGGCCTCCTTGTCGCCGGAGGCGCTGTGGTCGGCGGCCAGGTTGAGCGCGCAGGCGAGGGCGTCGGGGGCGTCGGCGCCGTAGCGCTCCAGGTAGCGCTCGTAGGTCTCCTTGGTGATCCGGCGGGCCTCGGCGAGCTGACCGATCCGGCGGAGCGAGACGGCCAGCGACTTGGCGTTGCGCAGGTTCTCCGGGAGGTCCGGGTCTAGCACGTCGCCGAGGTCGGAGGTGACTTCCTGGAGGAGGTCTACCGAGCCGCGGTAGTCGCCGAGTTCGCGCAGGTCGCGGGCCAGGTTGGACTTGGTGGACAGGGTGTAGGGGTGCTTGGGGCCGAGGACGGCGGTGCGCCGGTCGAGGGTCTCCTGGTCGAGTTCGCGGGCGGCCTCGCTGTTGCCGACCAGCCGGTAGTCGATGGCCAGGTTGTTGGCCATCGACAGGGTGCGCGGGTTGTCGTCGCCGAAGAGTTCGCGGAACTGCTCCAGGATCTCCTGGTCGAGGTCGAGCGCGGCCTGGAAGCGGCCGAGTGCCCGCCGGTCGGCGCCGAGCGAGCCGGCCGTCATCAGGGTGTACGGGTGGTGTTCGCCGAGCAGCACCCGCTGGCGCTCCAGGGTGGCCTCGTCGAGGGCGAGCGCCTCGGCGTAGTTGCCCTGGGAGCGCAGCACGTTGGCGAGCTGGAAGCGCAGCAGGAGGGTCTGCCGGTCGTCGTCGCCGAGTTTGCTGGTCCATTCGGCGTCGAGGGCGTGGCCGAGGTCGCGGGCGCGGTCGAGTTCGCCGCGCTTCCACAGGTAGCGGACCCGGTCGATGAGCAGTTGGCGGGTGTCGGCCTCGTCGCAGTTGTGCGCCTTGGAGGGCGACAGGTGGGGCCAGATCTCGTCGAAGGCGGGCCAGTTGGCGGGGTCGTCGGTGTCGCCGAGGACGGGCCGGGCGCCGGTGAGGATGCGGTGCACCTCGTGGACGGCGATCTCCTGCTCGTCGTCGGTCATCCCGGCCCGGATCACCGCCTGGACGAGCCGGTGCACCTGGAAGCTGTTGCTGCCGGCGTCGACCTTGGCGAGGGCGTACCGGCCGATCGCCTGGATGACCTTGCCCAGCATGAACTTGTCGCTGAGGTCGGCGTCGTAGCGCACCAGCGCGCGGATCATCTGGTCGCTGTAGAAGAGGTTCATCGAGATCGGCTCGGGCGCGAAGAAGGCGCACAGCTGGAGCAGCCGGACGGCCGCCGGGGACTGCTGGCGCAGCCGTCCGATCGAGACGTTCCAGGTCGCGGCGACCGGGGTGGGGTAGTCGGTGGGGTGGTCGACGGCGAGGGCGCGGGCGGCCTCGGCGTGCAGCTGGTTGACGTAGGTGTCGACCGGGGTGCCGGTGGTGTCCAGCCAGGCGGCGGCCACCTCGACGGCCAGCGGGAGGTCCCCGACGGCCTCGGCGACCCGGTCGGCGTCCGGGCGGGAGAGGCTGCGGGCGCGCCGGCACAGGTGCTCGACGCTCTCGCCGCGGGTGAAGACGTCGACCTCCAGCGCCTCGGCGTGCCCGGTCCAGGCCTGGTTGCGGGAGGTGACCAGGATGTGGCCGGAGCCGCCGGGGAAGAACCGGCGGATCTCGGAGGGCTCGTCGGCGTTGTCGAAGATCAGCAGCCAGCGCGAGGTGGGCACGCCGCGGCGCAGCGCCTCCCGGGCGGCCTCGGCGGCCTCGGTGACCGAGTCGCCGACCCGCAGGCCGAGTCGGCGGGCGAGTTCGGCCAGTGCCGGGGCGACCAGTTCGGTCTGCTCGGCGTCGATCCACCAGACCAGGTCGTAGTCGGACATGAAGCGGTGGGCGTACTCCAGCGCCACCTGGGTCTTGCCGACGCCGCCGAGCCCGTACAGGGTCTGCGGGGTGGGCAGGACGGCCGCCATGCCTCCGCGCAGCTGGTTGCGCAGCTGCTCCAGGACGGCGGCGCGGCCGGTGAAGGAGGGGTTGCGCGGCGGGACGTCCCAGACCGAGGGCTTGCTGCCGGGGAAGCGCGGGCCGCCGGCGGGGGCGTCGCCGAGCACCGCGTCGCCGCGGCCGAGGGCGCGCAGCAGGCTCTGGATGGACTGGGTCTCGTCGCGGCCGACCAGGTCGACGGGGTTGCGGTTGCTGAACGGCGCGGTGAGCCGGACGTCGCCGACGCGCACCGGCAGCAGCTGGCGCCGGGTGCCGGAGGGGTCGGAGTTGACCACCGACTCCCACAGCGCCCGGGCCTGCGGGGAGCGCTGGTAGGCGGGCGAGAGCACGGCGACCGTGCGGTAGGCGGAGTCGATGCCGCGCTCGGTCTCCTCGCGCGGGTCGGTGCCGGCGCTGAGGTCGCGCGGCAGCACCCGGAAGCCGGCCCTGGTGAGCACGGACTCGATCCAGTCCGCCCACATCCGGTCCTCGGGCACGTAGGACAGGTAGAGGTCGGCGGGGACGGACGGGCGGCGGCGGGTGAAGGCGTCGACGTAGCGCAGCCGCACCTCCTCGTCGATCGCCGGCAGCCCGCTGACCCGCCCCTCGGTGATCATCGAGGTGAGCCGTTCGCAGGCGGCCAGCATCGAGGTGGGGGTGCCGGTCTGGTCGCCGAAGGTGGCGAGGATCTCCTCGTAGGCGTAGAAGGGCCGGTACGGGATCTCCACCGAGCCCCAGTAGCCGGCGAGTTCCTCGCCGCCCAGGCCGGCGGGCAGGCCGTCGAAGCGGACCCGGGCGAGGGCGCGGCCGGCGTCCGCCTTCTCCTTCTCGCCCTCGTCGATGCGCATCGGGACGGGCAGGATGCGGATGCCGCGGTCGCGGTAGCGGTCGTGGATGTGCTGGGCGATCCGGGAGGCGCCGTCGATGGACTGGTCGCTGAGGGTGAAGCAGACCACCAGGTCGTCGGGCATCTGGACGGTGCAGATCTCGGCGATGTCGGACAGGCCGGTGCGGGAGTCGATCAGCACGTAGTCGTAGCGCTTGGCCATGTCGGCCTTGAGCGCGTCGAAGAACTGCCCGCCGTCGAAGCGGTCGTAGAAGATGTCCCAGTCGAGGTGGGTGACGGCCTCGGAGTAGTCGCGGTTGAACTGGCCCGCGGAGAGGAAGTCCAGGCTGCCGCCGGCCGGGAAGTACGGCCAGGAGAGCGAGAGCGCGTGCGGGTGCACCCGGGCGAAGTCCAGGTGCCAGCCCTCGGCGTGCTCGACCGGGCGCAGCGCCTCCTCGCGGTACTCGGCGATGAGGTCCATCATCCCGGTGGTGCCGGCCAGCGAGGCCGGGTCCAGGAAGGGGTGGAAGAACTTGGCGAGGCCGGGGGCTTCGAGGTCCCAGTCGACGGTGAGCACCCGGAAGCCGTTGGCGGCCAGGATCCAGGCGGTGTTGGCGAGGGCCATGGTGCGGCCGGTGCCGCCCTTGTAGGAGTAGAAGGTGATGATCCGGCCGTTGCGGTCCTGTTCCGCGGCCCGCCGGGCGGCCTCGCGGGCGGCGGCCATCTCGGCGGCGCCGAGGCGGAGGTTCCTGGTGGTGTTGTCGCTCATCGGTTCGGTCCTCCCAAGGGCGCCATCCCAGCATCGGGGTCATCGCCGTCGTCACGGTCGTAGCGGTGGTCGCGATCGTTCTCACGGGCGGTGCGGTGGTTGAGGTCGGTGGTGCGGCCGGTGGTGCGGTCGGTCGTGCGGTCGGTCGTGCGATCTACTCGGTCGGTGTGGCGGTCGAGCGGGGTGCCGCGGTCGAGGGGGGTGCTGCGGTCGGGGGGATCGTTCCGGGCGGTGGGGCCGTCGCGGCCGTCCCGGTCCGGGCCCCGGTCCCGGTCGGGATCCCGATCGGGGTCGTGGTCCCGGTCGAAGGGTTCCGGTCCGTAGGGTTCGGTCCGGTGCCCGCCGAAGCCGTCCGGCCCGTACCCTCCGGGACCGCGGCGGAAGGCCTCGCGCAGGCTGGGCCGGGGCGTCGGCGGCTCCTCCGGTTCGGCCCTGGTGCGGCTCTCGAAGGCGTACTTGGCCTTCATCGCGGCCCGGGGCAGCGCGTCGTCGAAGTCCTCCAGGCTGTTCAGCCCGGTCGGGCCGGTGACGCCGAGGAAGCTGGGGCGGCCCGCGCGCCGGGTCTTGCGCAGGGTCTGGTCGGAGAGCCCGCTGAACTCGCCGTCCCGTTCGAGGCATTCGCGGTCGTCGGTGTTCCACGGCTCCAGCACGCTGACCCAGGTGGCGTCGGAGCGGTCGAAGCGGCGGACGAGTTCGCGGCGGCGCGGGTCGCGCAGTGACCAGCGGTCGAGCAGCAGCAGCCCGGGGGCCTCGGCGTTGCCCTCGATGATCGACTCCACCTCGTCGTCGAACTCGTGCACGGTCGGCTGGAACCCCAACTGCCGGGCCAGGCGCACGGCGTGCTGGGCGATGGGGGATCCGGCCGGGCGGTACGGGTGCCAGTCGGTGCGCCGGGCGCCGTAGAAGTCGGGGTTGCGGTCCCGCGGCAACTCGCCCTGGTGGTAGGTGAGTACGGAGATCCGCAGCTGTTTGGTGGGGGCGGAGACGTTGAACGCGCTCGGCAGGCCGTTGAATTCGAGCCGCCGCCCGACCGGGATCACCGTCTCCTCCGCCACCTGGACGATCCGCGCCGCCAGCCGGTGCACGGCCAGTTCGTACGCGGCCCGGAAGTAGCTGAGCTTCATCAGCGCGTACAGGCCCTCGGTGGCGTAGTCGGGCCCGAATCCCGCGTGGTTGAACTGCAGTTCGCTGGCCACCTTGGGCAGCCGGTAACGGCTCATCGGCGCCCACAGCACCGGGACGATGCCACTGGTGCGCTCCACCTCCATGGTCGCCGGGTAGACCGGACGGCGGGTGAAGGCATGCCACTCCTGGCCGCACGGAACGCTGTTGAAGTACCGGGGCGAGTACAGCGGCACGAACACCCGGCAGGTCGCCAGTTCCTCGGACAGCCGCTCGGCCCACAACTCGCCCTGGTGCATGGACTCGTCCATGAACCCGACGGGCACGCCGGCCGGGACGGTGGTGAGTTGGAGCACCGCCTCGCAGAGGTCGCGGTACAGCTGGCGCACCCAGTGGTTCGGGTCGCCGGCGCCACGCGCACCGGACTTCGGCGTGTGCGCGTAGGAGAGGAAGAAGTACGGCCGGGCCTCGTCCTCGTCCCAGCCCCGGTCAGTCACACGTGCCTCCCCCGGGCCCGTCGGCAACCTGCCTCCCGCAGCCCCCGTGCGGCGGGGTCTCAGTGTAGGAACGACTGACACCCCAATGGAATAGCACAACGGGTCGTACGAATTGACATGACCGAAACGATGCCGCTGTCCTCTTGCGTGGACCAGTACCCTCGTTGCGGCCGACGTGAACGATCAGCCGACGCGAACGATCAGAAGGGGCCCTCATGGACCAGCTCAACTGGCAGCGGTCGAGTTTCAGCGCCGGCGAGGCCCAGTACCTGGAGATCGCCTCCGCCGGGGACCTCGTCTACATCCGCCAGTCCGACAACCCCGACCTGGTCGTCACCACCACCCGGGTCAAGCTCAACGCCTGGATCCTGGGCGCCAAGGACGGCGAGTTCGACCACTTCGTCGGCCTCTGACCCGCTGCCCAGCTGACCCGCTGACCCGCTGACTCGCTGACCCGCTACTGCCGGTAGCGGGCCGCCAGCGTCCGGACCGTCCCGGCGATCCGCTCGCGCAGCTCGGCCGGTTCGAGCACCTCGACCTCGGCGCCGAGGCGCAGGAACTCCCCGTGCGCGTGGTCGACCGACTCGATCGGGACCAGGGCCTCCGTCCAGTCGCCCTCCCCCGGTGTCACCCCGAGGCGGCGGGCGCCCTCCGGGGTGAGCCGCACCAGCGCCTCCCCGGTGTGCAGCCGGGCGTGGAAGTCCGCCAGGTACGTCCGCCAGTACGCGGGCAGGTCGAAGCCCTCCGGCACGGCGAACTCGCCCCCGGGGTCGCCGAGTTCGATGATCTGGTCGACCCGGTAGGTGCGCGTCCCGGACGGCCCGCCGGCCACCAGGTACCAGCGGCCCGCCTTGAGCACCAGCCCGTACGGCTCCACCCGGCGCTCGATCTCCTCCGGCGCCCGCCACCGCCGGTACCGCAGCAGCACCGCCCGGCGCGCCCACACCGCCGAGGCGACGGCCGCCAGGTGCGGCGTCTCGTCGGCGCGGCCGTACCAGCCGGGGGCGTCCAGCAGGAAGCGCTCCTGGATCCGCCCGGCGTGCTCGCGCAGTTCGGCGGGGAGCGCGGCCCGCAGCTTGAGCTGGGCGGCGGCGAGCGCCTCGCCGAGGCCGAGGTCGGCGGCGGTGCCGGGGAGGGCGGCGAGGAAGGCGGCCTGCGCCTCGTCGGCCGTCAGCCCGGTGAGGCGGGTGCGGTAGCCGTCGACCAGCCGGTAGCCGCCCGCGTGCCCGGCCTCGCCGTACAGCGGGATGCCGGCGGCGGCGAGCGCCTCGACGTCCCGGTAGACGGTGCGGACGGAGACCTCCAGCTCCCCGGCCAGTTGCCGGGCGGTCATCCGGTCCCGGTTCTGGAGGAGCAGCAGCAGGTTGACCAGTCGGCTCGCGCGCATGCCGCCCAGTGTTCCCGTCTCCACTGACAGTGGATGTCAGTGGAGTGCCCCTAGCCTGCGGCGCATGAACGACTTCGACTTCTTTCACGGCTCCTGGAACGTGGCCAACCGCCGCCTCACCGCACCGCTCACCGGTGGCGGCACCTGGGAGGAGTTCCCCGGCCGCACGGCGTGCCGGCCGCTGTTCGGGGGCGCGGGCAACATCGACGAGATCCTCTTCCCCACCCTCGACCGCCGGGGCGCCACCCTGCGGCTGTTCGACCGGGCGACCGAGCAGTGGTCGATCCACTGGTCCGACAGCCGGACCGGGCGGCTCGACCCCCCGGTGGTCGGCGGCTTCACCGGGGAGCGCGGCGACTTCCACGGCGACGACGTCCTCGACGGCCGCCCGATCCGGGTGCACTTCGCCTGGCACCGCCTCGGCCCGGACACCGCCCGCTGGGAGCAGGAGTTCTCCGCCGACGGGGGCCGCAGCTGGGAGCTGAACTGGACGATGGACTTCACCCGCACCGGCCCCGCGTTCGAGGGGCTGGCGGCATGAGCTTCATCGTCGAACTGCGCCAGTACACCCTGCGCCCCGGCGCCCGGGAGACCCTCATCGAGCTGTTCGAGCGGGAGTTCGTGACCGGGCAGGAGGCCGTCGGCATCACCCTCGGCGGCCGGTTCCGCGACCTGGACGACCCGGACCGCTTCGTCTGGCTGCGCGCCTTCCCCTCGATGGCCGAGCGCCGCCGCTCCCTGGAGGCCTTCTACTACGGGCCGGTCTGGCGGGAGCACCGCGACGCGGCCAACGCCACCATGGTCGACAGCGACGACGTCCTGCTGCTGCGCGGGCCCGGCTTCCTGCCGCCGCCCGGGGCCCGCGAGGTGCTGGCGACCGTCTGCCACCCGGCCGACACCGCCGCCTTCGACGGCTACGCCGCCCGGCATCTCGGCCCCGGCCACGCGCTGCACCGCACCGAGCACGCCGAGAACGACTTCCCCGTCCTGCCCGTCCGCAGCGGCGAGGACGTCCGGGTGTGGTTCGGCCCGGCCGAAGCACCCCTGGTGCCGGCATCGCCGATGCGGCGGCTCCGGCTGGAGCCCGTGACCGCCTGACCGTCCGGGTGCCCCGGCCCCTCGCCGGGGCACCCGGATATCCGGTGGCAGGCCCGGCGTCCGGCGGCGAGGATCACCGCATGCACGCCTTCCTGGAGACCGAACGGCTCGTGTTGCGCCCGTTCACCGACGCCGACGCCGACGCCCTCCACGCGCTGGACGACGACCCCGAGGTCATGCGCTTCATCAACGGCGGTGAGCCGACCAGCCCGGAGACCGTCCGGGCGAAGGTCCTGCCCCGGCTCCTGCACGACTACCCGTGCTTCGGCACCCGCGGCTTCTGGGCCGCCGAGGAGACGGCCACCGGCACCTTCCTGGGCTGGTTCGAGTTCCGCCCCCTCGACGAGCACAGCCCCGCCGTGGTGGAACTCGGCTACCGGCTCAACCAGGCCTCCTGGGGACGCGGTTACGCCACCGAGGGCTGCCGGGCGCTGATCCGCAAGGGGTTCACCGAGCTGGGCGTGGAGCGGGTCACCGCGAACACCATGGCCGTCAACTCCCGCTCCCGGCGGGTGATGGAGAAGTCCGGGCTGTCCTTCCTGCGGAACTTCACCGGCGACTGGCCCGACGCGATCCCCGGCTCGGAGCACGGCGAGGTCGAGTACGAGCTGACCCGGTCGGCATGGCAGCAGGAGACCTGACGCCTGCATGCACGCATGCAGGCACGCACGGGAAGTCGGATGGGCCGACTTCCCGTGCACGGGCGTCCGCGCGGGTCAGGACCCGCTGGACAGCAGCGCGGCGACCTCCCCCAGCACCCGGGCCGCCGGGGCCGGGTCGACCAGCCACTTCAGGTGGCTGCTCACGAGCGTCCGGACGTCGTACGGGTTGTCCGGCGTCAGGGCGTCGCCCTCACGGATCATCCGGTCCTGCATGGCGGGCGGGATGCTGGTGTCCTCGGCCAGCCGGACGTACGACCGGGGGATCCGGCCCCAACTGTCGGCCCGCGCCCGGTCGTCGGGGCCGCCGGCGTCGAGGTTCTCGTCGGGCTGGAAGGTGTTGAGGAAGACCATGAACTCCTCGTCCGTCCCGTCGGCCAGGAAGGCCGCCTTGAAGGACGCCAGGACGGCCGGGTCCGCGGTGCGGAAGTTGCAGCGCAGCAGCCCGAGTTCGGCCGGGTTGCCGGCCATCGCCGCGGCCAGCCCGGCGGCGTCGACGGCGGCCATCTCGGGCTCGGCGTAGTAGGCGCCGACCGTGAGGTCGACGGGCGCCCAGGCGGAGACGTAGACGATCCGGTCGATCAGGTCGGGCCGCCGGTTGGCCGCGACGGTGGCCGTCAGCCCGCCGCGGCTGTGCGAGACCAGGATGACCGGCCCGTTCTCCTTGGCCCGCTCCAGGATCCCGATCAGGTGCGCGACGTTGTCGGCGAGCGTGACGCCCTTGATCGCCCCGGCCGCGGTGGCGAGTTCGGCGAGGTCCTGCGGCGCCTGGTAGGCCCGCGGGAACGTGGCGGCGAACCCGTGGCCCGGGAGGTCGACGGCCACCGAACGGTGCCCGAGCAGGCCGAGTTCGGCCTGTAGCGGCGCGAACGAGAAGGAGTTCGCGAAGGCTCCGTGTACCAGTACGAACGTCGGCTGCATCTGTCCACACTCCCTGTCCCCCGGGGCCGCACACGAACGGCCGCCCCCGTACGGTGATCCACCCTACTCGGCGAAGATCATCCGCACTACGGTCCGAGCGTTCACGGGACCAGCCTGACGGGCCGGGCCTCGCGCGCCGGATCTCACGGGCCGGGCACAGCGCCGATCCTAGGAGCGGGGTCCGACAGGGGCCGGGGCCGGACAGACCCTACGCGCTCGCCCGGGGCAGCCGGTCGTCGATCGGCACCCGGCAGGCGTTGAGGATGCCGGCGACCGTCGGGTACGTCCCGACCAGCGTCAGGAGCTCCAGCACCTCGATGACCGAGACCCTGCTGCGCCGGCTCGACGTGATCGCCGGCGGGTTCACGGCCTGACGTCGGGCGCACCGTTCCCGGAAGCGCATGGAGCAAACTTGGCCCCTGCGCCGACGGCGGCGGCCGCCACCCCGAACTGGACACCGCGCTGACGGAACAGCCCCAGGGCTCACCATTCCTCGGCGAGCCCGAAGCAGTAGCCATGTTCAGGCGACAGTTCGGCCCAGCTCCCGCCCCGACGCGCCTGCGCAGGAAGTCGGTGGCACCGACTTCCTGCGCGCCAGGGCCTCGGCGGCCGGGCGATAGCCCGGGTCAGCAGAAGACGGCCTTGATCAGCTGGTCCAGGGCCTTCGGGAACTCGACCGCCGGGTTCTTGTCCGAGTCGCCGGTGGTCAGTCCGGCGGTCAGGGTGCGGCTGCCGTCCGGGGTGGCGATCATCAGGGCGCCGTAGCCGCCGGGGGCACCGCCGTTGTGGTGGACGATGGTGACGTCGCCGTTCTCCGGGCCCAACTCCTGGATGAACAGGCCCAGTCCGTAGCCGAGCAGGCCGTGCGGCGTCCGCATCTCCGCCAACAGTTCAGCCGGCAGCAGTCGGCCGCCGAGGAGGGCGGTGAAGAACACCTGGAGGTCCCGGGTGGTGGAGATCATGTCCCCGGAGCCGCAGAGCAGCGAGAGGTTCTGGCGGGAGACGTCGACCACCTTCCACTCCTCGCCGTCCTGGTAGCGGCAGTAGCCGTGGGCGTGCGGGCCGGGGAGCTCCGAGAGGTCGCCCGGCACCACGGTGTCCGCCAGCCCCAGCGGCCGCAGGATCCGCCGCTGCATCTCCTCCGCGTAGGAGCGTCCGCTCAGGGCTTCGACCAGCAGCACGGCCAGCGTGTAGTTGGTGTTGGAGTAGCTCTGGTCGGTTCCCGGTTCGAACCGGGCGGGCTTGGCCAGCGCGAACTCCACCAGTTCGTCCGGTCGGTAGCTGTGGAACCGGTTGTCCACCCACGCCTTGCCGATCGAGGGCAGCCCGGGCACGAACTCGCCGCCCTCCAGTTCGCCGGTGCAGTTGTAGACGCCGCTGGTGTGCTGGAGGAGCATCCGCACGGTGATCCGCTCGTCCAGGGCGAACCGGGGCAGGTGTTCGGCGACCGGCGAGTCCAGCCCGATCGCGCCGTCGGCGACGAGGTTCAGCAGCAGGGCGGCGACGAAGGTCTTGGTGGTGCTGCCGACCCAGAACTGCCCCTCGGTGGACGGCTTCGCGCTCTCGCCCAGCTTGTGCACCCCGGCGCTGCCGGTCCATTCGCCGCGGTCGTCGCGCACCCGCAGCTGTATTCCGGCGAAACCGGCGTCGACGAAGTCCTGGGCGGCCTTGCTCAGTTCGGGGCGGTCCTGCTCGATGCTGCTCATGGTCGTTCCTTCTCTCAGGCGTGGCGGGCGTGGCGGGCGTGGCGGGCGTGGCGGGCGTGGCGTGGGCGGGAGTGGGAGCGCGGGCTCAGAGGCTGCGGGCGGTGATGTCGCCGTAGGCGGTGGTGGCGTGGATGGTCAGCCCGGGGGTGCCGTCGGCGTTCTTCAGGGCGTTGTGGATCCGGCCGTGGCCGGTGCCGGCGTCGAGGGCGGCGGAGACCCCGCGGGCGGCGCCGACGGCGATCCGGCCGTACTCGGTGCGCAGGGTGACGGCGCCGCTCACGGCCTCGGTGATCCGCAGGTCGCCCTTCTGGGTGTGGATCTCGGCGGGGCCGCCGAGTCGGCCGACCTCGATGTCCCCGTCCTGGAGGGCGAGGTGGGCGCCGGCGGTCTCGTCGAGCTTGACGGTGCCCTGGGCAGCCTTGAGGGTGACGTCGCCGAGGCGGCCGACGCCGCGGAACTCGCCGAGCGCGGCGGTGGCGTCGATCCGGGAGCCGGCCGGGAGTTGGACGGTGACCTCGACGGAGCCGGAGCTGCCGAGGACGCGGTTCCGCGCCTCCGGGGTCACCACTCGGAGCACGCCGTCGGCGTAGGCGACCTCGACCCGCGCGGCGGCCTTCACGTCGCGGCTCTTGGTGGCGTCGGCGGGCCGGACCTCGACGACGGTGTCGGACCGGTCGGCGGCGATGAACCGGATGCGGCCCGCGGGGATGTCCAGGACGGCCGAGACCGGGGCGGTGGTGGCGAACTTCTGCATGGTGCTCTCCTTCTCCTCCGCGTCGTGGCCTCTTGGCCCCGCCGCTTTCTGATGAAGGAAACGCTACGTTGCGTTCGCATCTGCAGCAACAGTCCAGTTGCGCTTAATCGCCATAACCGCAGCTAGATGCTCTGCAATCATTGCAACGGCCCTGCCGGAAATGCAACGCCACCACTCTCGTTCATTGCAATGGACTGAGAGTGAACGCTATGGCAGGGCCGCTGCTCCGTGCGCCTCAGCCTCCGGGCCTCCCCTTGGAGACGAAGACGGTCACGGCGGTGCCCGGTGCGACGACGGCGCCGGGCCGGGGCTCGGTGCTGATCACAGCGCCCGCCGGGACCTTCCAGTCGGTGAACATCTGCACGTGCTCGATCCTCAACCCGACGTCCGTGAGCGCCTTCTCCGCCTGGGCCTGCGGCAGGCCCACGACTGCCGGCACGGTGATCCCGGGCTGACCCGGCTCCGGGGCGGTGTCGGGCCCCGGGGACGGCGCGCCGGAGCCCATGGTGGCCGTGGGCACGGGGGCGACCGGGGACGGGGTGCCGCTCCCGCGCAAGGGCGAGACGCTCGCTCCGGCCGGGGCTGCGGCAACGGTCCCGCCGGCCGGCTGATTGACGGCGTGCACCGCGAATGCCGCGCCCGCCGTGAGGGCGATGGCGGCCGCGGCTGCCGTCGCCATGAGCACAGTGTGTCGGCGACGGGTGCGGCGAAGGATGGCGGCGCCGTCGATCGCGGGGACGCGCGCGTCGTTCGTGAAGTCGTCCATGGCCTGGATCAGTGCCTCTCCGAGGTCGGTGTCCGGGAGTGAGTCGCAGCGCGCGGGGTCGGCGCCGGGCGGGAACGGGGTCATCACGCACCTTCGAGCTGCGGAAGCGGAGTGGGTCGGTCGCCGCCCGGCGCGGTGGACCGTGGTGCCCAGGAGGGTCCTGCGGCACGCAGTTTGGCCAGACCACGGGCGAGCTGTGAGCGCACCGAGCCGGGCGAGATGCCCAGGGTCGCGGCGATCTGCTGGTCGTCCATGTCGTGGAGGTAGTGCAGCACCACGACGGTGCGCATCCCGATCGGCAGGGCGTGCAGCGCCCGGACCAGCTCGTCGCGCAGGTCCACCAGCCGGTACGGGTCACCGGGATCGGCCCGCTCCGCGAGATCCGCCGGCTCGCGCACGCGACGCAGCCCGCGCCACCGGTCGTTGGCGAGGTTCACCACGATCCGTCTCACATAGGCCTCCGGCGAATCCGCGACGGTGACCCGTTTCCAGTGCCGGCACGCCTTCTCCAACGCCTCCTGCAGCAGGTCCTCCGCCGCGTGCTGGCTGCCGGTCAGGATGTAGGCGGTGCGGAACAGCGCCGGAGAACGCTGCTGGACGAACTCGACGAAGTCGATCCCCCGCTCTCCCCCGCCGCGCCTTCGTAGTCTCACCAGCGCCCCGCCGATGCACTCATGCTCTCCTCCTCGGTGCTCTCGCCTCCCTGACGGCCGCCCACGCGCCATTGCTGCACCGGTTCGCCAAGCGTGACGCGCATCACTTCCCCAGCAGGGCCGCCGCAGCAGGCGCTACCCGCGCCGGGCCCCGCCCCACGGCCACGGGCACCCGCTCCACGGCCCCGGGCACCCGCCGCCGTTCAGCAGCACCGAGACGGTGGCGTCCTGGGCGTTGGTGACCGCCAGGTCGAGACCCCCGTGGCGGGTGAACCGCCCGGCCACCGCCGTGTCCGGAGTGGAGAAGTCGCCGGACCCGGCGGGCAGGAACTCCGGCGCCCGGAAGCTGCCGTCGCCGTTGCCCAGCAGCACCGGTCGCCAACACGGTCACCCGGCGCCGAAGGGCGCGGACGCAACGACACCCCGGGGTCACCGGGAATGACCGGAACGCTACCGGTCCGGTGCTGGGCTCAGCCGATCGCGCCGGTCCGCAGCAGCCGGTCGGCGAGGTCGACGGCCTCCCGGACCGGCACCAGCCGGCAGTCGGCGCCGCCGATCCGCCCGGTGCGCACCCCCTCGGCCTCGGCCAGCACCCGGGCGCCCAGCGCCCCGAAGTGCAGGTCGTCCAACTCGGCCGCCCGGAAGGCGGTCCAGCCCTCCGGGGTGACGCAGCGGTACTCCCGCTCCCGTACGCCGGGCTGGCGCAGGTCGGCGAGGTGGAAGGCGGTGAAGCGGGCCATCTCGACGCCGAGCATCAGCACCCGGGCGTCCAGCTCGTACAGCCGCCCGAGCGGGGTGTCCGGGCCGAGGTGGGAGGTGAGCGGGTGCCGGGCGGTGATCTCCCCGGCCCGCGGTCCGAGCGCCGCCCAGGAGGTCTGCGGGTGCCCGCTGCGCAGGGCGCCGGGGCGGGTGCGGACGGCCTCGGAGAGGGCGCCCAGGGTCGGCGAGGCCGGGGTGGTGGCCGGGTCGAAGCGCGGCATCCGCGCCCGGTACGCCTCGGCCTCCGCCGGTGCGAGCCCCGCCACCGCGTCCTGGTGAATCCGGGACGTCGAGGAGTTCTCGGGCGTCGCGGTGTACGCCACCAACGTCCCGTCCTCGCCCAGGACTTCGAGCAGCGCGTCGACCACGCCGGCCGCCCCGCCCTGGACCGGCCCGACCGCCCGCAACGACGCCTGGACGTGCAGCACCGTGCCCGCCCGGACACCCAGCCCGGCGAACCCGTCCACCAGATCGGCCACAGCGATCACCGCGACCCCCTCCTCCACCCTCAGGCCCCGGCCATCCGCTCCGAGAGCTCCGGTCGCTCCGTACGCGCCGTACGCGCCCGGGACGCCTCGGCCTCCGCCGCCGCCGGCAGCGGCACGTCCAGCCACGGCGCGACGCTCTCCGCCATCCCCGCCGCGAACCGCTCCCCGAGCCCGGTCAGCGCCCCCGACTCGCCCAGCCGCTCCACCGCCTCCGCCGTGTACCGCCGCCAGAGCGCGAACTGCGCCCGCGCCCGCTCGGCGGCCTCCCCGGCCAGGCCGTCGTACGCGGCCGTCCGGGTGCCCCAGTACTCGGTGACTGCCAGGTGCGCGTACGTGCCCTGGAGCAGCCCCTCCAGCGGGCGCGGGTCGGGCCGCCAGGGGGCGAAGTACAGCCGGTCGTCGGCCCGGTCGTAGAGGTCGAACAGGTCGAGCACCGCCCCGAGCTTCACGTGCTGGAACTCGTGCGCGAGCAGCAGCGCCAGCGTCGGCGCCGTCGCGGGCCGGGCGATGCCGACCGCGCCGTACGCCTGCCGGGCCGCCGAGCTGACGTCCCGCCCGGCCGGTCCGGGCCGCAGCGGGGTCACCGTGGCCAGCCCGGCCCGGATGCCCTCCGCGTAGGCCGGCAGGTCCCGCCCGAGCAGCTCCCAGGCCTCGCGCAACGCGCCCGTCCAGCCCAGCAGTTCGGTCTCGGCGAGCCGCTCGGCCACCGGGTGGTCATGGCTGTCCCGCAGCGGGTCCACGTCCTCCAGGACGACCGTCCAGCCCCCGGCCAGCCGGACCCGCCGCAACGGCTGGTCCAGCACCGTGGCCACCGTCCCGTCGGCGGCCCGCACCTCGAAGCCGTCCGCCCGCCCGGTCACCACCGCCTCGCCGTCCGGCACCGCGACCCGCCCCAGCGTCGGCAGGTGCAGCCACCCGCCCCGCACCGGCACCGTCACCGCGTCCCCCCGCCCGGCCCGCACCGCCGCCGCGGCCGCCAGCGCCGCCATCGGCCCCAGCCCCACCGACAGGTCCCCGGCGATCCGCCGCGCCGCCCACGCCCGCGCGTACGGGTGCGCCAGCACCGCGTCCACCGCCCGGGGCGCCGCCCCGTCCAGCTCCGACAGCAACTCCCAGGCCGCCGCCCGCCCCTGCCCGGAGGCATCCCAGGCGGCGGCCAACATCGCGCGGGTGAGCGAGAGTTGGGCCTGCCCGAGGGCGGCGATGGTGTCGGCCCCGCCGTACCCCCGGGCCAGTTCGTCGAGTTGGGCCGGCGAGAGCGCGGTCGGCAGCAGCGGCCGGCCGCCCTGGGCGGGCACCGGAGCCGGGGCGGAGGGCGAACCTCCGCTCTCCGCAATGCCGTTGATGAGCGTCATGAGGTCACCGCAGTAGACGGAGGGATTGTCGAAGCCATTGTCCGCACGGTAGCGGTGGGCGTACAACCCGCCACCGCAGGCGCGGACCACCGGGCAGGCCCGGCAGGTCTCGCTCAGCCCGGCCAGACCGGACTGGCGGGCGGCGATGCCGGGGTGGCGGGCGAGGTCGTCGAGACTGTGCGCGAAAACGTTCATGCCGGTGACGGGCGCCCCGTCGTAGGCGGTCTTCAGGCTGTCCGCCTGCTCGAAGGTCCCGTCCGTCTCCAACACCGCGAGGTCCGAGGGCTCCAGTCCGAGCGACTCGGTGAGGCTGGAGAGCCCACGCACCGTCCGGTGCACGGATTCGAAGGTGCGCACGGCGAACGGACGCGCGTCCGATTCCCACAGCCTGTGGACGGCGAGCAGCCAGTCCGCGTACGGCGTCCGCGCGGCATCGCCCGGGCGCCGCTTCGGCGGCTCCTCCCAGGTCGCGTGCGGCAGCAGGAAGTCCACGGCGGGGGGCCGTAGTTCGGCCAGCGCCCGGTAGACGGCCACCGGGTCGTTCTCGATGTCGATGGTGCACAGCAGCCCGGCGAACAGGTGCCGGAACTCCGGCTCGTTCAGCAGCCCGACCGCCCGCAGCACCTGCGGGTGGCTGCTGCGGCCGTCGGCGAAGCGCCGGTGGCGGTCGTTGGCGGCCTTGTCGCCGTCCAGCGAGATGCCGACCTTGAGGTCCAGTTCCGCGAACAGCTCGCAGAACGCGCGGCTGAGCAGCACGCCGTTGGTGTGGATGCGCAGATCGAGGCCGCAGCCGGGCGGGAGCGCCGCCCGCAGCGCCTCGGCGGCGCGGCGCAACCGGTCCGGGCCGGCGAGCAGGGGTTCTCCCCCGTGCAGGACGACCCGGACGGCGGACAGCCGGTGGGCGACCGCGTGCTCACCGATCCGCTCGGCGGCCTTGGCCAGGATCCCCTCCCCGATGACCTTGGGGCGGGAGCGCCAGCTGCTGTCCGCGTGCTCGTAGACGTAGCAGTGGTCGCAGGCGAGATCGCACCGGCTGTGCATCTTGACCACGAATTGCGTCAGTGGCACCGGAATTCGCGTCATCATGGGTGTGGCAGGTTCAGCTCGGCCTGGGTCCGTTCGGTGTTCGGAGCCGGTCAGATCGAGGAGTTGAAGGCGGCGACCGGCACGAGGCCGGATTCCGCGCCGGGGAGGGCGCGCTGCAGTCGGGCGGCGAGTTCCTCCGCGCCCAGGGCGGCGAGCTCGGCGAGGGACGGGCGTTCCGGCGTCTCCTGAGTGTCAGTGAGCTTGCCGGCCGGCCTGGTGCTGGTTACCGGAGTCATATTCGTTTCCTTAGGCGCGGTTAGGACCTGCCGAGTGCGGGTAGGCCACCCGGTTGCGACCAATGTAGTGCCCGCGAGGACTCCGCGCGGCACCTTGCTCCCCCAAGTTGGTCTGCCCAGCCGGTCGACGCCGTACCACGGCGCGCGACGGCCTGAGAATTCACCCGTTCAGCGGTCGCGCACTTCGCCATTGCGCGCGCCGAAGCGCATTGGCCGGAGCAGGCGTTCGAGCCCGCGGGCCGGTCTCCGCACAGACGCGCGCCGGAGGTACGGACGGCGGGTTCCCAACGGGTTCCGGGCGCGTTTCCGGGCGCGTTCCGGACGGGTTCCGGGGGCGTTCCGGGAGCGCCGCACCGTCACCCGAGCGGCCGATGCCGTCCGGGCGCTCGGCCTCAGGCCCCCAGCGCACGGACCGCACCCGCCAACTCCTCGGTGAACTCCCGCCCGATCGCCGTCAGTTCGCCGCACTCCAGCAGCGTCCCGGCCGCCGCCAGGGTGTGTGCCCGCCAGCGGGCGAACTCCCGTTGCGCGCGGGCCGGTTCACTCACTCCGGCGGCCGCCTCGGCGCTCCAGAAGGAGGCCACCCCCAGGTGCGCGTACGTCCCCTGGAGCAGCGCGCCGATCGGGCGCAGATCGGGCCGCCAGGGCGCGTGGTAGACCGCCGGGCCGTTCGGCCGGTGCAGCGGCACGAGGTCCAGCAGGGCGCCGAGTTGAACGTGCAGGAACTCGTGCACCAGGGCCAGCGCGAGCAGTACCGGTTCGGCCGGCAGCGAGGCCGCCACCGCGCCGTACGCCCGCCGGGCGGCAGCGCTCACCGCCTCCCCGCCGGGCGCCGGACGCAGCGGCACCACGATGGCGACGCAGGCCGCCACCGCCTCCGCGTGCCGCCGGTGCCGACGCACCAGGATCTCCCAGGCCGCCGCCAACTGCTCCTGCCACAGCAGTAGTTCGGCGTCGGAGAGGGGACCGACCGGGGGCCGCCCGTAGTCCACCCGGCGCGGACCGAGGTGGTCGACCAGCGGTGCCCACCGCAGCCCGTCGCACTCCAGGTCGAGCGCCGGGCCGGCCTCCGCCCCCAGGAACTCGCCCAGCCCGTCCAGCGGCGCCGGGCCGAGCGACAGCGCTCGCAGGCGGTCCGCCGCCCAGGCGTCCAACTCCGGTCGCAGCAGCACCTCTTCCCAGCGCGCCCGGTCGGCCCGCTGGAGCGCGCACACCTCGCCGTAGGCCTTCCGGTAGGCCTCGTCCTGCGGCGCCGCCCGGCGCAGCGCCAGCAGCAGCAGCGCCCGCTTGCTCAACTGCCCGGCCCGCAGCAGTTGAACGGCCTCGGGGCCGCCGCGCGCGCCCGCGATCGCCCGGAAGGTCTCCCGGTCCACGCCGTGCCGCGGCAGCCCGTCCGGGCCGTTCACCCGCGCGCCCGGCACCCCGGCCGCCACCGCCTCGCCCACACCCGTCACCGCTCCGCCCTCTCCTGAGAACCCCTGAACGACCGGGCGGCCCGCCCGGTCCGCCCGCAGTCTCCCCACGCGGCGCCGACTCAGCCGGTCCGGCCCCGGGCATGACCCGGACGGGTGAGCCCGGAGCGCGCCCGGCGAGATCCGCCGGCCAGGCCCTACCGCCGCTGCCCGACCCCGGCCAGCTCCGCCACCCCGGCCCGCAGCCGACGCGCGATGTGCCGGATCAACCGGTCCATGTCGGCGCAGTACACCGAGGGGTGCGCGAAGCCGTCGCCCGCGTACCGGTGGGCGTAGAGTCCGCCGCCGCAGACCCTGACCAGCGGGCAGTCCGCGCACTCCGGTCCGAGTCCGGCGAGGCCGCGCTGACGGGCCCGGAAGGCCGGGTGGGCCGCCGCCTGCGCGAAGCCGTGCCGCCACACGTCCAGGCCCGTTCCGGCGGCCCCGTCGTACGCCACCTTGAGGCTGTCGGCCTGCTCGATGGTGCCGTCCGCCTCGACCACCACGAGGTCCACCGGGGCCAGTCCGACCGCCTCGCTGGCCGCCCGCCCGCCGAGCAGCAGGACGGACAGCTCCTCGAACAGCCGCACCCCGGTCTCCCGGTACGGCGCGTCGTACCAGCGGTCGAAGGCGGCGATCAGCCACTCCCCGTACGGTGCCGGGTCGGTGCCCGGGGGCGGCGCGAGCGGCAGGCCGCGCCGCACGCCCGCCGGCTGCTCCTGCCAGGTGGCGTGCGGCAGCAGCAGGTCGAGCCGGGGCGGGGCGAACTCCAGCAGCGCCTCGTAGGTGGCGACCGGGTCGGCGGCCAGGTCGACCACGCACAGCAGGCCGGCGAACAGCTCCCGGTGCCGGTCCGAGCCGAGCAGCCGCACCGCCGCCGCGGTCCGCTGCCAGCTGCCCGCGCCGGTGGGCAGCCGCCGGTGCCGGTCGTGGTCGGCCGGGGTGCCGTCCAGCGAGACCGCCACGCCGACCCGGTACCGGTGCAGCACGTCGAACAGGGCGGGTTCGTCCAGCAGCCGCAGCCCGTTGGTCTGCAGGCTGAACCGCACCCGGGGCCCGGCTGCGGCCAACTCGGCCAGCAGGGCGTCCAGATGGGCCGCGCCGACGAGCAGCGGCTCACCGCCGTGCAGCACCACGGAGACCTCGTCGAGCCCCTGCGCGGCCGCGTGCTCGGCGATCCGCCGGGCGGTGCGGCGGACGGTCGCCAGTTCCATCCGCCGCGGCCGGTCGCGCCAGCTCTGGTCGGCCGCCTCGTACATGTAGCAGTAGTCGCAGGCCAGGTTGCAACGGCTGTGGATCTTCAGCAGGAACTGCCGGAACGGCACCATGCGCGTGAACCTAGCACCGCCCGGCGGGATCGTTGACCGCCCGTCACCGTCGGTCACACGTGCGGGGGCTCCACGTCCGAGTCGAGCCTGGTGCCCGCCTTCACGGCGACCGTGGTCGGGTGCTCCTCCCCCAGGGTGATCCGGGCCCGTCGGATGCAGTCCGCCCGCAGGTCGGCGGCCCGTTCGGTCTCCCCGAGCGCCGCCAGGGTCAGCGACAGGTTGGAGGTGATGCCGATGGAGTCGTAGTGGTCCGGGCCGAGGACCTCGGTCATCAGCGGCGCCGCCTCCTGCTCCAGGACGAGCGCGGCCCGGATCTCCCCGCCCAGCGCCAGGTCGTTCGCGTGGTTCATCATCGCGATCGGGATGTAGAGGTGGTGGGCTCCGAGGACGGTCCGGAACTGCGCCAGCGTGCGTCCGGACAGCTCCCGCGCCTCCGCGACCCGCCCGGCCAGCCGCAGGTAGACCGAGAGGTTGTTGGCGCCCGCCAGGGTGACCGGGTGGTTCTCGCCCAGGTAGTCGCGGTAGCGCGCGAGCGCCCGTTCGGCCAGTGGGATGGCCCGGTCGGTGTCGCCGAGCGCGTTGTAGTCGCTGGCCAGGTTGGTGGCGGCGGCCAGGGTGTCCGGGTGCTCGGGGCCGTTGATGTCCAGGTAGCGCTGGTAGATGTCCTCGTCGATCTCCACGGCCTCGTGGTAGCGCCCGGCCCGGCGCAGTGCCACGGCGAGGTTCTTGCGGGCGCGCAGGGTGTCGGTGTGGTTGTCGCCGATGGTCTGCTGGTAGATCCGGACGGTCTCCTCCAGCAGGTCCAGTGCCTCCCGCAGCCGCCCGGTCTCGCGCAGGTCGCGGGCGTAGTTGGAGGCGGAGGACAGCGCGTACAGGCTGTGCGCGCCGAGGGCGTCGCGCTGCTGGAGGTAGTTGCTGCGGTGCCGTTCCAGCGCGGCGTAGCGGTCGCCGGCCAGGTAGTCGGAGACCGCGAGGTTGTTGGTGATCATCAGGGTGCGCGGGTGGTCCGGCCCGAGGGTGCGCCGGGCCGCGTCCAGGGTCTTGCGGTCGAGCGCCCGGGCCTCGTCGTAGCGGCCGAGGAAGCGCAGGTCGGCGCCGAGGCTGTTGGCGACGGCGAGGGTGTGCGAGTGCTCCGGGCCCAGGGTCGCGGTGAACCGCTCCAGGATGTCCCGGTCCATCTCGTACGCCTCCTGGAGGGCGCCCTGGGAGCGGCGGATGTTGCTCAGCTGGGTGCGCAGCATGAGGGTCTGGGCGTCGTTGTCGGCGTCGAAGCCGGGGCCGCCGTAGCCGTCCTCCCGCCAGTGCTCCAGGGTCCGTTCGGCGAGTTCCCGGCCGGACTCGTGCAGGCTGCGCTTCCACTGGTAGCGGACCGAGTCGATGATCCACTGCCGGACGTCCTCGTCGGCGCTGTCGAGCGCGCCGGACGGCCAGAGGTGGGGCAGCAGTTCGGCGTACTCGGCCCAGTTGGCGGGGATGTCCGGGTCGCCGGGGTTGGCGGTGGCCAGGGCCGCGTGCACCACCCCGCGCAGCTCGGCCTGCCGCTCCTCCTCGACCTGGTCCCGGAGCACCGCCTGGACCAGCCGGTGCACGGTGATGGTCTCGCTGCCCTGGTCGGTGCGGGCGAGCCCGAACCGGTTGATGGCGCGCAGGAACTCGCCGATCGCCAGCTTGTCGCGGGGGGCGCGCGGGGGCAGCCGCAGGGCCCGGGTGACGGCCCGGCTGTAGAGCAGCCGCATCGGGATGGCGTCCGGGCCGAAGAAGGCGCAGATCTCCAGGATCTGGGCGGCCGGGGCGTTCAGCCGGCGCAGTTCCTCGACCGAGATGCGCCAGGTGGCGGCGGCCGAGTGGGGGTACTCGGCGGGGCGCAGCCGGGTGCGCTCCAGCATCTCGGTGAGTTCGTCGTCGAGGAGTTCGAGGTAGGTGGCGATCGGCATCGACGTCTCCTGGAGCCAGACGGCGGCCTGGCCGACGGCCAGCGGGAGGTCGCCGAGGCGGTGCGCGACCTGGTCGGCGTCCTCCGGGGAGAGGCCGTTGTTGAAGCGGCGCAGCAGCCGGATGCTCTCCTCGCGCAGGAAGACGTCGACCTCGACCAGGCCGGCGTGCCGGGCCCAGCCCTGGTTGCGCGAGGTGATCAGCACGTGTCCGCCGGAGGAGGCGCCGCCGGGCTGCCAGGGCGCGAGTTCCTCGGGGGTGCCGGCGTTGTCGAAGACCAGCAGCCAGCGGCGGTACGGGTGGCCGCGGCGCAGTGCGTCGAGGACGGCGGCGGCGGTGTGCGCGACGTCGTCGCTGGTCGGCACGCCGAGCCGGGGGGCGAGTTCGGCGAGCTTCTGCGGGATGTTGGCGGGCTCCTCGGCGGGCACCCACCAGATGACGTCGTAGGCGGACTTGAAGCGGTGCGCGTACTCGGCGGCGATCTGGGACTTGCCGGCGCCGCCGAAGCCGTAGAGGACCTGGCTGAGGACGGCGGCCGGCCCGCCGGTGAAGCGGTTGCGGAGCAGTTCGAGCAGCTTGCCGCGGCCGATGAAGGCGGCGTTGCGCGAGGGCGCCTCCTGGACCTGCGGGGCGGTGCCGGGGAAGCGCGCCGGGGCGATGAACTCGCCGCTGTCGGTGTCGAACTGGCGGTTGCTGCCGGGCGGCGGGCCGAGTTCGCCGTACAGCTGGGCCTCGGCCGCGGTGCCGGAGGAGCGGATCAGGTCGGGCACCGCCTGGCCGACGAACGGGCGGGGCACCGGCTCGTCCGAGTCCTGGAGCCGCAGGGCGACCAACGCCGAGGAGCCGGAAGGCAGTTCGCGCCCCTGCAGGAGCTGCCAGACCTCGCCGGCCCGGGGCAGCGCGGTGTACTCGGGCGAGAGCAGGGCGAGCACCCGGCCCTGGCCGTCGAGCGGCCCGGCGACCTCCGGCGGCCGTGGGCCGGTGTGCGGCTCGGCGGCGTTGTGCAGGGAGGTCTGGTAGCCGAAGCGGGTGAGGGTGGCGGCCGCCCACTCGGCCCACATCCGGTCCTCGGGCGCGTAGCTGACGAAGACCTGGCGGGGCACCGCCCGGGCGGAGCGCAGGTAGGCGGCGTACAGCCGGCGACGGGCCTCGGCGCTGAGCGGGCGCAGCGAGCGGACCCGCCCGTCGGTGATCCACTCGGCCAGCCGCTCGAAGGCGTTGAGCAGGCTGCGCGCCTCCTGCGGGCGGTCGGCGACGGTGGCCGGGACCTCCTCGTAGGCGTAGAACGGCTTGTACGGCACCTCGACGTCGGCCCAGTAGGCGGCCCGGCGGTCCCCGGGCAGCCAGCGGCCGAGGTAGGGGGCGAAGGCGTCGCGGGCGAAGTCCCGTCCGGCTTCCAGGCGTTCCTGCTCGGCGTCCTCGACCCGCATCGGCACCGGCAGCACCCGGATGGCCCGCTCCTCGGCCTCGGCGATGGCCTTGGCCGCGTCCACGCCGCCGCGGATGTTCTGGGCGCTGAAGGTGAAGCAGTCGACCACGGTGTCGGGCATCAGCACGGTGCAGATGCCGGAGGTGTCGCTGACGCCGGTGCGGCTGTCGATGAGCACGTAGTCGTAGGCGCGGGCCCAGCGTTCGCGCAGCTCGCGCAGGAACTCGCCGCCGCGGATGTCCCGGCCGTGGTAGAAGCTGCGCCAGTTGAAGCTGGTGACGGCGGCCGCGTAGGCGGCGTTCTGCCGGCCGGCGGGCAGGAAGTCGAGCCGGCCGCCGGCCGGCAGGTCGAGGGCGAGGCCGCAGGTGTAGCCGCCCAGCCGCCCGGGTTCGTCCAGCCAGGCGGCCGGCGGCAGGCCGGTCGGCCCGGTGGCGGAGGGCAGTGCCTGCTTGACGTAGGAGCGCAGCAGGTCGATCAGGCCGTCGGTGGAGTGGAGTTCGGGGTCGACCAGCAGCGGGTGGTAGTAGCGGTGCAGGCCGGGGGCCTCCAGGTCCCAGTCGACCACCAGGACGCGCAGGCCCCGGCTGGCGAGGATCCAGCCGACGTTGGCGAGCGCCATGGTCCGGCCGGTGCCGCCCTTGAACGAGTAGAACGTGACGACCGTCCCCGGTCCGCCGCGTCCCGGCTCCGTGCCGGGCTCAGTGCTCATCGTCCGTCTCCCCTCAGCGGGACAGAGCCGTCGTGGCCGCCCGGGCGCTGGCCGGGCACGTCCTTCGGTGTCGGTTCCGGATCGCGGCGCGCGGAGGGGCTCCGCGGCGGACCGGAGGGGCTTGGCGGGCCGGCCGGGATGGCGAGTCCGGGCATGTCCGGGCCGCCGCCCGGGCCGAAGCCGAAGGCGTCGCCGCCATCGTCCCCCCAATCCAAGTTGTCGTCCATGAGCTTGTTCTGAGCGATCGTCACCATGATGGCGAGGTCGCTGTCGAAGCTCTCCTGGCTCACTTTCACCCGGAACAAGTGCTCCGGGTCACGCCGGCGCAGCCAGTTGCGGCGGAACACGCCGCGCACGCCCGCCCACGGCGCTTCGCGCTCCCCGTCCGGGTCGTTGCCGCCGATCGGCACCATCACACCGGTGACCGGGTGGTTCTGGTCGTCGTACTCGCGCAGGGCGGACCGGTAGCGCTCGTGCTCGGCCGCCCACGGGTCCACCAGCAGGACGCTGACCTGGCTGTCCTCCCGGGCCTGGTCGAGCTTCTCGCCGAGCCCGGCGCCGACCTCCTCCAGGGTGGTGGTGTGCCCGGCGTTGGTGATCACCCGCTGGGCGCGCGAGGCCAGCGAGGGCTGGGCGGGCGGGTAGAACGGCGCCCAGTGCCACGGCTTGGCGCCGTACCGGCCGCCCGGGTACGAGCCGCCCTCGGCGGCGGCCTCGGAGGCCCGGCCGGCCGCGATGAACAGCCGCACCATGCCGGGCTCGGCGGCGGGTGCGGGCGCGGCCGGCCCGGGGAAGTAGCCGCGGACGGCGTCGAGGTCGAACTCGGGCAGTTCGGCGAGCCGCCGCACGGCCGCGTCCCGGATCCGCCCGGCGACCACCCGGACGACCTGGCGGTAGGCGTCCTGCTGGGCGGTGCGCAGCAGCGCGCGCAGGCCGTGCCGGGCGTAGGCGTCGCCCATGTCCGGCTGGGCCCACTGGATCTTGGTGACCTCGGTGACGAGGTCACCGGACGCGACCGGCTCCCAGAGCACCGGGATCAGTGCCGAGAGCAGTTCCCCGGTCTCCTCGTGGTGGCGCCGGACCCTGCCGCGGAAGGCCGTCCACTCCTTGCCGCAGTAGAGGCTGTCGAAGTAGGCCGGGGAGTAGAGCGCGACCATGGTCCGGCTCCGGCCGAGCATCAGCGCGAGCTTCTCGGCCCATTCGTCGCCCAGGCGCAGTCGTTCGGTGTCCCGGAAGGCGAGTTCGTAGGCCTGGACGGCCGGTCCGAGGATGCGTCCGAGTTCGTCCCTCAGGTCGTTGAAGAACTGGTCGACGAAGGCGTCCTCCGCCTGGAAGTCCCGACGCGCGTAGCTGAAGAAGAAGTACGGCCGTTGCTGCTGTTCCCGCTCACTCACCTGTTCCCCCCGACCCCGACGGTGCCGTGACGGCGCTGGTTTCTTACCCAGCATGTCGTGAACCGCACCAGTACGGCGGGGAGTTGGCGTTTTCGTCCGGACCGCGGGGTTTAGCCGACGGTCAGCGGCGGATCACCGGAGTTCGAGCGCCGACTGGAAGGCGGCGAGCGGCTCCGCGCCGGGGGTCAGGGCGTCCGCCACGACCCGGCGCAGCAGGTCGCCGAGGACGGTGTCGGGCAGGGCGTCGAGTTCGTCGAGCGGCAGGGCGGCGACGTCGACCAGGTCGGAGTCGAGTCCAGCGGCGGTTTCCGCACCGGTGACGCCCATCAGTCCCTCACTCGATCGTGCCGGCACAGCGGGCTGCCGGCCGGAGAAGAATCACCGACCTGGTCCGCGACGCGCACATTCTACACAAAACTGTGACGATCCGTCAGGTACGGCCCGGCGCCGCGCCCGGGCCGGACCCGGCCGCCCCCGGTCACGGGCAGAGGCGCTCCACCCGCCAGCCGGTGGGGCTGTCCGGGTCGGCGAGGTAGCGGAGCCGGTCGTGCAGGCGGTTCTCCCGGCCCTGCCAGAACTCGACGCTGTCCGGGACGACCCGGTAGCCGCCCCAGAACGGCGGGACGGGGACGCCCTCGCCCTCGGGGTAGCGGCGTTCGAGGTCGGCGTAGCGCTGTTCGAGGACGGCGCGGTCGCTGACCGGGCTGGACTGCTCGCTGGCCCAGGCGCCGAGTTGGGAGCCGTGCGGGCGGGTGCGGAAGTAGGCGGCGGTCTCGTCCCGGCCGACCTTCTCGACCCGGCCCTGGACGATCACCTGGCGGGCCAGCGCGATCCACGGGAAGAGCAGTCCGGCGTACGGGTTGGCGGCGAGCTCGGAGCCCTTGCGGGAGCCGTAGTTGGTGAAGAACACGAAGCCTCGGGCGTCGTAGCTCTTGAGCAGGACGGTGCGCGAGCTGGGCCGGCCCTGGGCGTCGGCGGTGGAGAGCACCATGGCGTTGGTCTCCACCACCCCGGCCTCGTCGGCCTCGTGGAACCAGCGGGTGAACTGGCCGATCGGCTCGGGCGCGAGCTGCTCCTCGGCCAGGCCCTCGTGGACGTAGTGCTTGCGCATCACGGTGAGGTCCGGACCGGGGCGGGCCTCACCGGCCGGGGTCCGGATGGCGGGGCTCAGGGGCGCCGACTGGGCGCGTTCCGGGGTCTGCACGCCAACATCATCCCGTACGACAAGCAACCGGCACCGCTACCTCCGGACGAACCCCGGTCGGAGATATGGTGACTCGCCACCGCTTGGCCGCCCGCCGTACGGGGAATTGTCCGGAATCTGGCGTTTGATTCCGGGGTCCCCGGGGGCACGACCGACCCTCGGCGGGAAAGTCAAGTGGCCCCACGGGCAACATCACCGCGGTGGTGTATGGCGCAATGCACCCCGTGCCTGTCACTCTGGCACCGAGTGCCAACCACGATTCGGTCACTGGAGCGCCGCCCCACCACGGCGGAGCGCCGAACACAGAACTGAAGGAGCCGTCGCATGTCCGACTTCGTACCCGGGCTTGAGGGAGTCGTCGCGTTCGAGAGCGAGATCGCCGAACCCGACCGTGAAGGCGGCGCCCTGCGGTACCGCGGTGTCGACATCGACGACCTGGTCGGCCACGTCTCCTTCGGCCACGTCTGGGGCCTGCTGGTGGACGGCAAGTTCAACCCCGGCCTGCCGGCCGCCGAGCCGTTCCCGATCCCGGTGCACTCCGGTGACATCCGGGTCGACGTCCAGTCCGCGCTCGCCATGCTCGCCCCGGTCTGGGGCCTGAAGCCGCTGCTCGACATCTCCGCCGAGCAGGCCCGCGACGACCTCGCCCGCGCCGCCGTGATGGCACTGTCCTACGTCGCCCAGTCCGCCCGCGGCCAGGGCCTGCCGATGGTCCCGCAGAGCGAGATCGACAAGGCCGAGACGGTCGTCGAGCGGTTCATGATCCGCTGGCGGGGCGAGCCGGACCCGAAGCACGTCAAGGCCGTCGACGCCTACTGGACCTCGGCCGCCGAGCACGGCATGAACGCCTCCACCTTCACCGCCCGGGTCATCGCCTCCACCGGCGCCGACGTCGCGGCGGCGCTCTCCGGCGCGGTCGGCGCGATGTCCGGCCCGCTGCACGGCGGCGCCCCGTCCCGGGTGCTCGGCATGATCGAGGAGATCGAGCGCACCGGCGACGCCACCGCCTGGGTCAAGAACGCCCTGGACAAGGGCGAGCGGCTGATGGGCTTCGGCCACCGCGTCTACCGCGCCGAGGACCCGCGCGCCCGCGTGCTGCGCCGCACCGCCAAGGAGCTCGGCGCGCCGCGCTTCGAGGTCGCCGAGGCACTGGAGAAGGCCGCGCTGGAGGAGCTGCACAACCGCCGCCCCGACCGCGTGCTCGCCACCAACGTCGAGTTCTGGGCCGCGATCATGCTGGACTTCGCCGAGGTCCCGGCGCACATGTTCACCTCGATGTTCACCTGTGCGCGCACCGCGGGCTGGTCGGCGCACATCCTGGAGCAGAAGCGCACCGGTCGCCTCGTGCGCCCCTCCGCGCGCTACATCGGCCCCGGCCCGCGCAAGCCCGAGGCGGTCGAGGGCTGGGACGCCATCGCCCACTGAGCGCACCGCACGCGAGCAGCTCAGCACCACCCCTGACCAGCGGGTCCGGCTCCGGCCGGGCCCGCTGTTCGTGCCGACGAGCAGTCAAGATCACAATCTCAGCGGGCGGACGACCGTACCCCGGACGGCTCCCCAACCAGTAGGCTGCGCGCGTGGCTCAGATCCAGATCCCCGCTGACATCAAGCCCGCAGACGGCCGTTTCGGCTGCGGACCGTCCAAGGTGCGCCCCGAGGCCCTGAGTGCCCTCGCCGCCACCCAGACCTCCCTGCTCGGCACCTCGCACCGCCAGGCCCCGGTCAAGAACGTGGTCAAGCGCGTGCGCGAGGGCGTGAGCAGCCTGTTCTCGCTGCCGGAGGGCTACGAAGTCGTCCTCGGCAACGGCGGCTCCACCGCCTTCTGGGACATCGCCGCCTTCGGCCTGGTGCGGGAGAAGTCCCAGCACCTGGACTTCGGCGAGTTCTCCTCGAAGTTCGCCTCCTCGGTCAAGGCCGCCCCGTGGCTGGCCGAGCCGACGGTGATCAAGACCGCCCCGGGCACCCACCCGCTCCCGGTCGCCGAGGCCGGCGTGGACGTCTACGGCCTCACCCACAACGAGACCTCGACCGGCGTCGCGATGCCGATCAAGCGTCCGGTGGGCGCGGACGAGGGCTCGCTGGTGCTGGTGGACGCCACCTCGGGCGCCGGCGGCCTGCCGGTCGACATCACCGAGACCGACGTCTACTACTTCGCCCCGCAGAAGTCCTTCGCCTCCGAGGGCGGCCTGTGGCTGGCCACCTTCTCCCCGGCCGCCCTGGAGCGCGCCGCCGAGATCGCCGGCTCCGGCCGGTACGTCCCGCCGTTCTTCTCGCTGCCGACGGCCATCGACAACTCGTCGAAGGACCAGACGTACAACACCCCGGCGCTCTCCACCCTGTTCCTGCTGGCCGACCAGCTGGAGTGGATGAACGGCAACGGCGGGCTGGACTGGGCCGTCGCCCGTACGGCTGATTCCTCGTCCCGGCTGTACGCCTGGGCTGAGAAGTCCTCCTTCGCGACCCCGTTCGTGGCGAACCCGGCCGAGCGCTCCCAGGTGGTCGGCACCATCGACTTCGACGAGTCGGTGGACGCCGCCGCGGTCGCCAAGGCACTGCGTGCCAACGGCATCGTGGACACCGAGCCGTACCGCAAGCTGGGCCGCAACCAGCTGCGCATCGCGATGTTCCCGGCGATCGACCCGGCGGACGTCGAGGCGCTCACCCACTGCATCGACTACGTGGTCGAGCAGCTGGCCGGCTGAGCTCCCGAGAACACGGCTGAGGGCCACCGCCTGCGGGCGGTGGCCCTCTCGCCGTTCCCGGGCTGCTTGCCGACCGGCCGGGGCCCGCAGGCCGCGTACCGTTCGGCCGGGGCCCCCGGGCCGCGTACCGTTCGGCTCGGGCCGGGCCGCCGGCTACTTGCCGACCAGCGAGCTGATCAGGACGACGACCAGCAGCAGCACCAGGGTGCCGGAGACGATGCGCATTCGAGTCTTGGGATCCACGGTCATCGAGCGTACCCGTGGCTCACACCGACACGAATCCCAGGCCCTCGGCTCCGGCCGGCTCCAGCCGGCTCCGGTCAGCTCCAGTCGGCCAGCGCCCAGGAGCGCAGCGACTCGTAGTGGGCGAAGCCCCCGCTCAGGTCGCTCCGCATCAGGTGCAGCTCGGCGGCCTCCCACTCCGGCCCCCGGTACGGCGCCAGCGCCGCCGCCAGGGCCTCCAGCTCGGCCGCCGCGACCCGCTGGACGGCCCGCCGGTGGCCCCGCGAGGAGCCGGCCCGGGCCAGTGTGAGGTGCGGGTGGAAGGCGAAGGCGTCGGTCTCCCCGGTGAACTCGGCGGTGGCCTCGGCCACCGCCTCCGCGAGCCGGCGGATCGCCCAGGTCTGCCCCTCGACCCCGGCCCAGAGCACCCGGTCCCCGAACCGGCCGGCGCCCGCGATCCGCAGCCGGTGCACCGGGTGGACGGCGGCCACGGCGGCCAGACCGGTCTCCAGCTCCGGCAGCCGCTCGGCCGGGACCTCGCCGAGGAAGGCCAGGGTCAGGTGCCAGCCGTCGACGATGGTCCAGCGCAGCCGGTCCGCCCCGGGCAGCCCCCGCACCGGGGCGACGGCGTCGGAGAGTCCCTGGAGCGCCTCGACGGGCGGGAGGACCGCCACGAACAGTCTCATGATCCAATCTTCCCTCGCCCGACGGCACGGTGTAGAACGGTTGTCCATGAAGATCCGCACCGGGGGTCCCGCGGACGTCCCCGACATCCTGTCCCTGCTCGACGGCGCCATCTCCTGGCTGGCCGGCCAGGACCGCACCGGCCAGTGGGGCGACCAACCGTTCAGCACCATCCAGGCCCGAGTCGACCAGGTCGCCTCGTACGCCGAGGAACCCTTCCTGGTCCGCCTCGCGGTGGACGACGACGGCCGTACGGTCGGCTGCTGCGTGGTGGCCGAGCAGCGCGGGAGGTTCGTCCCGCCCTCGGCGGAGCCGGAGCTCTTCGTGCGCATGCTGGTCACCGACCGCAGCCGCAAGGGCTCCGGCATCGGCGCCGCGCTGATCGCCGACGCGATCGAGGAGACCCGCCGGCGCGGCTTCGACCTGCTGCGGGTGGACTGCTACGCCGGCAACGACCGCAAGCTGGTCGGCCAGTACCGGGCGCTCGGCTTCACCGAGACCGAGGGCTTCGAGGTCGAGCAGCCGTCCGGCATCTGGCCCGGCCAGGTGCTGGAGATCCGTCTCTGACCGGGCCGACCTGACATGGCGTCAGATGACCCACGGGAGGAGGCTCCCGAGGGTCATCTGACGTACCGTCAGCAGGCGGCGGCCAGCTCGGACTTGCGCGCCGCGACGGTGCGCGGCACGAAGGCCACCACCCGCCCGCCGCGGCCCGGGTGGAGGTCGAACCGCACCCGCAGGTCGGCGCTGCGGGCCAGCACCAGGCCGACCGTGCCGGCCGCCAGCGCGGACACCAGACCGCAGGCCAGCAGGCCGAGCCGGGGCCCGTACGAGGCGGTGACCCAGCCGACGATCGGGGCGCCGATCGGCGTGCCGCCGGTGAAGACCAGCACCAGCAGGCCCATCACCCGGCCGCGCATCTCGGGGTCGGTGCCCAGCTGCAGCATCGAGTTGACCGAGGTGTTGAAGCTCAGCCCGAACACCCCGATCAGGGTGAGCAGCAGCGCGAAGGTCCAGTAGTCGGGCGCGAAGGCCGCGACCACCTCCAGGGTGCCGAAGGCCAGCGCCGCGGCGACCAGCCGGCGCAGCCGGGGCGCGCCCCGGCGGGCCGCGAGCAGCGCGCCGGCCAGCGAGCCGACCGCCATCGCGGTGTTCAGCAGACCGTACTGCCCGGCGCCGACCTTGAAGGTGTCGTACGCGAAGCCGGACAGCAGCGTCGGGAAGTTGAACCCGAAGGTGCCGATGAACCCGGCCAGCACCATCGGCCAGAGCAGCTCGGGCCGCTCCTTCACGTACCGCAGCCCTTCCCTCAACTGCCCCTTCTCGCGGGCGATCGGCTCGGTCGGGCGCAGTTCGGACTCCCGCATCGCGAGCAGCCCGCCGATCACGGCGGCGAAGGACAGCGCGTTGACGGCGAACGCCCAGCCGCTGCCGACCGCGGCGATCAGCAGGCCCGCGACGGCGGGGCCGACCAGCCGGGCGGTCTGGAAGTTGGCGGCGTTCAGGCTGACGGCGTTGGCGAGGTCCTTGGGGCCGACCATCTCGGAGACGAAGGCCTGCCGGGTCGGGTTGTCGACCACGGTGACCAGGCCGAGCAGCAGCGCGAAGGCGTACACGTAGTACGGAGTCACCACGTCGCCGATGGTCAGTACGGCCAGGCCCGCGGCGAGCAGGCCCATGGCGCCCTGGGTGTAGACCAGCAGCCGGCGCTTGGGCATCCGGTCGGCGAGCACTCCGCCGAACAGGCCGAGCAGCAGCATCGGCAGGAACTGCATGGCGGTGGTGATGCCGACCGCGAGCGGGCTGCCGGTGAGGCTCAGGACCAGCCAGTCCTGGGCGATCCGCTGCATCCAGGTGCCGGTGTTGGACACCACCTGGCCGGCGAAGTAGTAGCGGTAGTTGCGAACGCGCAGTGAGGAGAACATCCCCCGGGGCCGGGTGAACTCGGCGCCGGTCGGCGTTGCGGCCGAACTCGTGGGGGACGCGGCCGAATGGGCTCGGCCCTGAGCGGCGGGGTCCGCCGCGGTGCGTTCGTCGGGGTCGTCGTCGCCGTTGCCGGGCAGTCCGCTGGGGGCGGGTGCCTGGGCGTCGGCGGCCGCGGTGCTGTCCGCGGCGGGGTCGCTGGTCGGGTCGTCGGTACGGATGGCGGCGGCGCTGGCTGCGGCCGGCGGTGTCACGGTGGTCTCCCCTCGTGGCGCGACGACCCTGGCGGGGGCCGTCGCGCTGCTGGTTTCGGTGGTCGGTCCTGCGGTGATGCTGACTCCTTCTCCTCCCGGCGGCCGGCCGGGTTCGGTGTGCCTAGAGGTGTGCGAGCTTGTAGAGCACGGGTGCGGCCTCCCGAAGGACGGCCCACTCCTCCTCGTCGAGCCCCTCGGCGAGCTCGGCGAGCCAGACGTTTCGGCGCCGGCGACTCTCGTCGAGGATCGTCTCGGCCTGCTCGGTGCTGCTGACGACCACCTGGCGGCGGTCCTCGGGATGCGGCTCGCGCCGCACCAGCCCCTTCTCCTCCAGCATCGCGACGATCCTGGTCATCGAAGGCGGCTGCACGTGCTCCTTCCGGGCGAGCTCACCCGGCGTCGCCTTTCCGCACCGGGCGAGGGTGCCCAGCACTCCCATCTCGGTAGGACTCAGCGACTCCTCCACCCGCTGGTGTTTGAGTCGTCGGGAGAGGCGCATCGTGGACGACCGCAGCTGTGAGATCGCTGCGAGGTCCTGCTCGGACATCTCGGGCATCTCTTTAGCTTACGTCATTACTCTCTCTAAAGAAAAACGGGTTCCCACCGTGCCGGAGGATCGGCCCGGTGCCATATTGGTGAGGGGTGATCGTTCCCGACTCCGGAAGGGCCGACCAGACATGTCCGACCTCGTCTCCGCACCGTCCGCACCGTCGCCGCAGGCCACCGGATCCGTACCGCCGCCGCAGGCCGCCGGGTCCACGCCGGCCCCGCAGGACGACTCCGGCTTCGCCCGGCTCGCCATGGTCACCATCGACTGCGCCGACCCGATCGCGCTGGCCTCCTTCTACGGCGAGCTGCTCGGCTGGGAGACCCGGCACGTGGACGAGCACTTCGCGATCCTGGACAACCCGGAGGGCGGCAGCCCGCTGGGCTTCGGGCGGGTCACCGGCTACCGGCCCGAGCCGTGGACCGAACCGGACGGCAGCAAGCACTTCCACCTGGACTTCTACGTCGACGACCTGGAGGAGTCCACCGCCAAGGCGCTCGCCCTCGGTGCGACCGAGCCGAGCTACCAGCACGGCCGCACGCTCAAGGTGCTGATCGACCCGGCCGGCCACCCGTTCGGGCTGGCCCCGCTGGAGTAACGCACGAACGCGCCCGAAGGCCATGCGCAGGCGGTGTCAGGGCTTGGTGCCGGGATCTTGTAGACCGCGTAAAGGTCCGTCCTGACCTGGGACTTCACCAAAACCCCGAACATTGTGCGACCGGCGGGTAATGGCTACTCTCCCCGTTGTCAGGGGCACCACACGCCAGGTCTCCCCTCGGCGGAGCCAACTCCCGCGCCCACTGCGCGCGCGTGCCCCGGCCCATCCCCTCCCCTTCCCTGCCGACGCGCCCGTCCGAGCCCTGGCGCCCTCAACCCCTCGTCCAGGGAGCTCTCTTGGGTGCGATCCACCATGCCGACCACGGCTGGGTGACACCGGCGATCTCGTACTTCGTCGCCTGCCTCGGCTCATTCGTCGCGCTGCGCAGCGCCCGTTGGGCACTCGTCTCACAGGGCCGCACCCGGGCGGTCTGGCTGCTGTTCGCCTCGACGTCGCTCGGCGCCGGGATCTGGTCCATGCACTTCATCGCGATGCTCGGCTTCTCCGTGACCGGGGCCGAGATCACCTACCAGCCCGGGCTGACCGTGGTGAGCCTGCTGGTCGCGATCGCCTTCGTCGGCGTCGGGCTGTTCACCGTCGGGTACTGGCGCCGCCGTCCCGTCCTGTCGCTGCTGATCGGCGGCTTGACCACCGGCCTCGGGGTCGCGGCGATGCACTACCTGGGCATGGCCGCGATGGTCCTGCCCGGCCGACTCGGCTACGACCACACCACGGTCGCGATCTCCATCGCCATCGCGGTGTTCGCGGCGACGGCCGCGCTCTGGGCCGCGCTGAACATCCGCGGCACGCTGGCCGTCCTGGCGGCGGCGCCGGTGATGGGCGTGGCCGTCTGCGCGATGCACTACACGGGCATGGCGGCGCTCTCGGTCCACCTGGACTTCTCGCGCTCCACCGAGAGCGGCGTGATGGCACTGCAGTTCATCTTCCCGCTCGGCGTCGGGCTCGGCTGCTACGTGTTCTTCGGCTCGCTGGCCTTCGCGGTCTCGCCGAGCAAGAGCTCCGGGCAGCCGCTGCTGGTCGGCCCGGCGGCGCCGCTGCCGCCGCGGGTTCCACTCTCCTCCAAGGTCCCGCCGCAGCAGCAGCGGCGGCCGTTGAGCGAGACGCGCGCCCGGCGCTGACCCGGGCAACGCAATGCGGCGGGCGTCCGACCGGGGTGGGGGACCCGGTCGGACGCCCGCCGCATTTGCTCCGGCCACCTACTCCGGCCGGCTACTCCAGCCGGTTACTCGGGCCGGTTACTCGGGCCGGCCGAGCAGCCCGGTCAGGTGCTCCGGGGTGGCCACCGGGCAGGCCTTGCGCACGAAGTCCCGCCGCAGCGCGTGGTACGGCTCGCCCGCCCGGTAGAAGTTGGCGTGCATCCGGCGCAGCTCCTCGGTCCGGTACTCGGCCAGCGGCTTGGCCTCCTCGTCCACGGCGCGGCGCCGCTTCTTGTCCACCAGCCGCGCGGTGAGCTCCGGCGCCTCCGCCAGCGCGGCGGCCTCCCGGGCCACCCAGCGGCGGAACCCGGCCGGGTCGCCGCCGGCCGTACGGTCCACCAGCCCGATCCGCCGGGCGTGTTCGGCCCCGACCGGCAGCGCCTCGGTGGTGAGCCGCTCGGCCTGCTCGGCGCCGACCCGGGCGGGCAGGGTGTACGTCCAGTACTCGGAGCCGTACAGGCCCATCAGCCGGTAGTGCGGGTTGAGCACCGCCGACTCCCGGCACCACACCTCGTCGGCGGCCAGCGCCAGCATCAGGCCGCCGGCCGCCGCGTTCCCGGCCAGGGCGGCGACGGTCAGCTTGTCGTCGGTGGTCAGGATCGCCTCGACCAGGTCGTCCATCGCGTTGATGTTCTCCCAGGACTCCAGCGCCGGGAAGGCCGCGCCCTCGATGACGTTGAGGTGGATCCCGTTGGAGTAGAAGTCCCGGGCCGCGCCCAGCACCAGCACCGAGGTGGGCCGGTCGGCGGCCTCCCGGTAGGCGGCCAGCAGCCTGCGGCACTGCTCGGTGCCCATCGCCCCGCCGGCGTAGCCGAACTCGAGGAAGCCGACGTCGCCGTCCTCGTGGTAGCGCAGCTCCGACCAGGTGTTCCGACGGGCCGCGGCGGCGGGGGTCACCGGCACCTCGCGGACCCGGTGCAGCTCGTCGGCGAGCACCGTGGCGGCCGGCAGCTTGAAGGTGACCGGCCCGCCGGGGGTGCGGCGAGGGCGCAGCTGGGGGATCCAGACCGCACCGTCCACGGTGGCCCGGCAGATCGCGCCGTCCCGGGTGGCGAGCACGGCACCGGGCTCGGGGCCGCGCAGCTCGTCCTCGGGGTGGCCGCCGTGCAGGAAGAACTCGCGCCCGTACAGCTCGTCGAGCACGCCGGGCTGGGAGTCGGCGGCGCGCAGTTTGCGCAGCACGGTGGCGGTGTCGTCCCGCTGCCAGTCGATCCGGCGGGCCTCCTGCTTGAGGAACGGCCGCAGTTCACCGCGCACGTCGGGCCGGGCGTAGTCCAGCGGCTCGGGGCTGAACAGCCCGCCCTCGTACCGCTGGACGGCCAGCAGGACGGCCTCGGTGGCGGCGTCCGCGACCTCGCCCCGGTACAGCTCGCTCTTGCCGCACTCGGGGACGGCGAACTCGACGGACGCCCAGATGTCGCCGGCGTCCATCTCCTCGACGGCCTGCAGCACGGTGACGCCCCAGCGCCGGGCGTCCTCGGTGATCGCCCAGTCGAGCGAGGAGGGGCCGCGGTCGCCCTTCGGGCCGGGGTGCACGATCAGGACCGTCCGGGTGGACCAGATGTCGGCCGGGACGGCCCTGGTGAGCATCGGGCAGATGATCAGCTCCGGGTCGACCCGGGCCACCGCCTCCCTCATCTGCTCGTCGCCGAGGGCGAGTTGGACGGCGACCTGGTGGCCGCGCTCGCGCAGCTCGGTGTGGACGCGCTGGGTCAGGCTGTTGAACGCGGTGGCGATCAGGAGAATGCGCACAGGGGGGCCTCCGGGCAGGGACTGCGGGTCGCGCGGAGGCGATGAAACCAGGGCATGGACACGTAATGGTCACGTTCCGTGCCTCGGCGCTCTACTCTCACGTACCCCGCACACCTGTGCCCTCGGCGTGCCCCGGCTTCGCGGTATCTCCCCAGCCCCTCCCCCGAGTTGGCCTGGCGCCGGACACCCGGCACCGGTCCGTCCGAAGACCGGCCCTACCGCGGGAAGGCCCGGCGGGCCCGCCAGGTGGTGTGCTCGCGGGAGACCGCGTCCTCCGCCTCGGCGGCCAGCCGGGCCCAGCGCTCCTCGGCGTCCGGCGTCTTGAGGTCGAGGTCGGACAGCTGGTTGCCGACGTTCTCCAGCTCGCGCGCGGCCAGCTGGTAGGCGGCGGCCAGCGGGCGCAGCTGCTTGAGCTGGGTCCAGGCGATGATCGCGGCGGCGGCGGCCGAGCTGGCACCGAAGATGTGCACCTCCAGCGCGCCGGTGGCCTGGGCGATGGCCGCCGCCGCGCCGATGATGATCAGCGTCGCGATGCCGAGGCCCCAGGAGACCGCCTGGGACTCGCAGGACTCCGCCCGGGAGCGGTACCAGGTGCGCTGGCCCTCGACCCGGGTGCGCAGGTAGAGGGTGCGCCGGGCGGTGAGGCTGTCGGCCCGGGCGCGGCGCATCTCCTCGGTGATCTCCGGGACGCTGCCGGGCGGCACGATCTCCGGGTCCTCGAAGGCCCGCAGCACGTCCTCGACCTGGAGCAGGTAGCCGCGGTCGGCGTCCGGCGACTGGGCCTCGCCGCCGTACGGACTGGCCCGGACGCTGTACTTCCAGGCCAGCGTCTTGACCGACTCGGCCGCCGCCCGTGCCTCGTACCACCGGCCCTGCGGGTTGCCGCGGCGCAGCCGGGACCAGAAGTAGCCGGCGACCAGGAAGGCGGCCACCGAGAACAGTGGCTTGATGTCGCTGTCGCCCTTGTGGTCCGGGCCCGGCAGCGCGCCGATCAGCGCGGCGACCACCAGCATGGCGATCAGCCCGCGGTGCCAGCGGAGCGTCTCGCGTTGTCCGTCCAGCGAGGCCTTGTCCGCCCGCCAGAACAACTCCGGCAGCAGTCGCGCCTCGACTCCCCCGGGCGGATCCTGTTGCACCATCGGTCGAGTCCCCTCCCCGTCTCCGTCCAGGCAGTATGCCCACCGCCAACTGCCCTACACAGTCACCTTTTTGACACCTTTCGACCGTCGGCGATTGCCCCTCGCAGCCGTCACCGGTATAACCGGTTACATGCCGTTGCACTGGAAACTCGTCATCGACTGCGCCGACCCGCACCGCCAGGCCGCGTTCTGGGGGGCCGCCCTGGACTACGCCGTCGAGGACCACCGCACCCTGATCAGCCGCCTGCTGGACTCCGGCGCGATCACCCCGGACGCCCTCACCGAGGTCGACGGCCACCCCGCCTGGCGCACCCTCGCCGCGGTCCGCCACCCCGAGGACCCGTACGACCCGGTCTCGGACACCGGCCTGGGCCGCCGCATCCTGTTCCAGGCCGTCGGCGAGGACAAGGAGGCCAAGAACCGCCTCCACCTGGACGTCCACCCCGGCCCGGACGGGCGCGCGGCCACCGTCGCCCGCCTCGAATCCCTCGGCGCCACCGCCCTGCGCGAGGTCGCCGAGCCCGGCGGTGCCTGGACCGTCATGGCCGACCCGGAGGGCAACGAGTTCTGCGTCCACTGACCGGACGGCCCACCGACCCGACCCCGACGGGCCCGGAAACCCGACGCCCCCGGAATCGCCGGCTCCGGAAACCCGATGCCCCCGGAGACGCCGACGGCCCCGCACCCGAGCGGGTGCGGGGCCGTCGCGGGCCGTCCGGCGTCAGAGCAGGCCGAAGGCCGGCATCAGGTAGTAGAAGGCGAACACCGCCGCCACCACGTACATCGGGGCCGGCACCCCGCGCCCGCGCCCGGCGGCCAGCCGCAGGACGCAGAAGGCGATGAAGCCGAAGCCGATGCCGTTGGTGATCGAGTAGGTGAACGGCATCATCACGATGGTCAGGAAGGCCGGGATCGCGATGGTGTAGTCCGCCCAGTCGATCTCCTTGATCGAGTTGGCCAGGATCAGGAAGCCGACCGTGACCAGGGCCGGGGTGGCGGCCTGGGCCGGGACCATGGTGGCCAGCGGGGTGAGGAAGAGCGCCAGCACGAAGAGCAGGCCGGTGACGATCGAGGCGAAGCCGGTACGGGCGCCCTCGCCGACGCCGGCGGTGGACTCGACGAAGCAGGTGTTGGCGGAGGCCGAGGTGGCGCCGCCGGCCGCGGTGGCGATGCCGTCGACCATCAGGATCCGGTTGATGCCCGGCAGGTCGCCCTTCTCGTCCAGCAGGTGGGCCTCGTCGGCGACGCCGAGGATGGTGCCCATCGCGTCGAAGAAGCAGGACATCAGCACGGTGAAGACGAACAGCACGCCGGTCAGCACGCCGACCTTCTCGAAGCCGCCGAACAGGCTGACCTTGCCGACCAGGCCGAAGTCCGGGGCCGCCACCGGGTTGCCGGGCCAGGCGGGGACGGTGAGGCCCCACTTGAGCGCCGGGACGTCGGCGAACTTGTCGATCACCACGGCCAGCGCGGTGGAGGCGACGATGCTGATCAGGATCGCGCCGGGCACCTTGCGGATGACCAGGACCAGGGTCAGCAGCAGGCCGAAGACGAAGACCAGCACCGGGAAGCCGAGCAGGTGGCCGTTGCCGCCGAGCTGCAGCGGGACGGTGGTGTGGGCGGCGTCCGGGATGCGGCTGACGAAGCCTGAGTCGACCAGGCCGACCAGGCTGATGAACAGGCCGATGCCGATCGCGATGGCCTTGCGCAGGCCGAGCGGGACGGCGTTCATGACCCGCTCGCGCAGGCCGGTGGCGACCAGCAGCATGATCGCGAAGCCGGCCAGCACCACCATGCCCATGGCGTCCGGCCAGGTCATCTTGGGTGCGAGCTGCAGCGCCACGATGGTGTTGACGCCGAGTCCGGCGGCCAGGCCGATCGGCACGTTGCCGATCACGCCCATCAGCAGGGTGGTGAGACCCGCGGTGAGGGCGGTGGCGGTGACCAGCTGGGCGCTGTCCAGGTGGGCCCCGGTCATGTCCGTGGCGCTGGCCAGGATGATCGGGTTCAGCACCAGGATGTACGCCATGGTGAAGAAGGTGGCGACACCGCCGCGGAGCTCCCGCGGCAGGGTGGAGCCGCGCTCGCTGATCTTGAAGTAGCGGTCCAGGGCGCCGGAGGGGGGCGTGGGCGCGCTGGGGGCGGGTTCGGGCGACTCGGTGGTCGGCTGGACCACAGGCATGCGGGCGTCCTCTGTGGGGGAGCTGAGGAGGAGGGGGACACCCGGGACGACGGTGGCCGGGCGTGGACCTTTAAGTATGGTTTCCGGATCGCACACGCGCTATCTTCGCGCGTAGAGCGCCGATGGCGTCCGGAGCCCGTCGACCGGGCACCCGCCACATCCCCCGAGCCCCCCGCGCACCGTACGCTAGGCCCCATGCCCAAGACGCCACTGCACCCCTCGCCCCCTCCGCTGGAGGCCAATGACGTCGCCATCGTCGGCGGCGGCACGGTGCTGTGGTTCGTCGCCTTCGTCGCCCTGCTCCCCTTCCAGGGCACCCTCTCCGACCACGGCCACGGCAGCTGGCCGTGGATCTGCCTCTCCGGCGGCCTGCTCGGCCTGATCGGCCTCTGGTACTGCCGCGCCCGGCGGGACGCGATCGCCCGCAGCCGCGCCGCCGAGGCCGCGCGGCACACCGCCGGGGACGACGGTCAGAACCCGGCCACCCAGTCGGACTGAATGGTCCTTTAGTAGCACGCATCGGACATAAGGCGCCCGTAGAGTCGGTGCCATGACGCAGCCTGCCCAGCCAGCGGAAGAGCAGCCGACCGACGGGGACCGCCTGGACGGAGCGCACCCGCTCGGGCTGCTGCCCGGGCGGCGCGGCGGCCTGACCGCCGCCGAGGTCGCCGAGCGGGTGGCGGACGGACGGGTCAACGACGTCCCGGTGCGGTCCAGCCGGTCCGCCAAGGAGATCGTCCGGGCCAACGTCTTCACCCGGTTCAACGCCATCATCGGCATCATGTTCGGGATCATCCTGATCGTCGGGCCCCTCCAGGACGGCCTGTTCGGCCTGGTCATCGTGGCCAACACGGCGATCGGCATCATCCAGGAGCTGCGCGCCAAGAAGACCCTGGACAGCCTGGCCCTGATCGGCGAGGCCAGACCGCAGGTCCGCCGGGACGGCGCCGTCCAGCAGGTCCCGGTCTCCGAGATCGTCCTCGACGACACCGTGCTGCTCGGCATCGGCGACAAGGTGATCGTGGACGGTGAGGTCACCGAGGCGGACGGCCTGGAGATCGACGAGTCGCTGCTCACCGGCGAGCCCGACCCCGTCCTCAAGCAGCCCGGCGACCAGGTGATGTCCGGCAGCTTCGTGGTGGCCGGCGCCGGCGCCTTCACCGCGACCAAGGTCGGCCGGGAGGCCTACGCGGCGCAGCTGGCCGAGGAGGCCAGCAAGTTCACCCTGGTGAAGTCGGAGCTGCGCAGCGGCATCAACAGCATCCTGCGGTTCATCACGTACCTGCTGATCCCCACCGCGATCGGTCTGATCATCAGCCAGCTGGCCGTGGAGGGCCGCGACTGGCGCGAGGCCGTGCGCCGGATGGTGGCCGGCATCGTGCCGATGGTCCCCGAGGGCCTGGTGCTGCTGACCTCGGTCGCCTTCGCGATCGGCGTGGTCCGGCTGGGCCGCCGGCAGTGCCTGGTCCAGGAGCTGCCGGCGATCGAGGGCCTGGCCCGGGTGGACACCGTCTGCCTGGACAAGACCGGCACCCTCACCGAGGGCGGCATGGACGTCGTCGACCTGCGGGTGCTCTCCGACGGCGAGGCCGACCCGGTCGACAAGGACGCCATCGAGCACGCGCTCGCCGTGATGGCCGGCGCCGACGCCCGCCCCAACCCGTCCATGCAGGCCGTCATCGACGCCTACGGGCGCGGCGACGGCGACGGCCCGGGCGGCCACGGCTGGCGGGTGATCGAGGCGATGCCCTTCTCCTCCGCCCGCAAGTGGAGCGGCGTCCAGCTGCTGGAGCCCCAGGGCGCCGAGGCCAGCTGGCTGCTCGGCGCCCCGGACGTCCTGCTCTCCGCCGGGCACCCGGCGCTCGCCGAGGTGGACGAGCTGGGCGCCCAGGGCCTGCGGGTGCTGCTGCTCGGCCGCACGCCCGTCCCGCTGGACTCCCCCGATCCGGCGGCCGGCCTCACCCCGCTGGCCCTGGTGGTGCTCCAGCAGCGGCTGCGCGCGGACGCCGCCGAGACCCTGCGCTACTTCGAGGGGCAGAACGTCCGGGCCAAGGTGATCTCCGGTGACTCGGCCGTCTCGGTCGGCGCGGTGGCCGGCCACCTCGGACTGCCCGGCGCGGAGCGCCCGCTGGACGCCCGCACCCTGCCGCAGGACCCGGAACAGCTCGCCGAGACCGCGGACCGGACCAGCGTCTTCGGCCGGGTCACCCCCCAGCAGAAGCGCCAGCTGGTCGGGGCGCTGCAGTCGCGCGGCCACACCGTGGCGATGACCGGCGACGGCGTCAACGACGTGCTCGCGCTCAAGGACGCGGACATCGGCGTGGCGATGGGCACCGGCTCGGACGCCACCAAGGCCGTCGCCCAGATCGTGCTGCTGAACGACTCCTTCGCGACCCTGCCGTCGGTGGTGGCCGAGGGCCGCCGGGTGATCGGCAACATCGAGCGGGTGGCCGGGCTGTTCCTGGTCAAGACGGTGTACTCGGTCCTGCTGGCGCTGCTGGTGATCTTCACCCACTCGCCGTACCCGTTCCTGCCCCGGCACTCCACCGTGCTGTCCACCCTCACCATCGGCGTGCCCGCCTTCTTCCTCGCCCTCGCCCCCAACAACGAGCGGGCCCGCACCGGCTTCGTGAAGCGGGTGCTGCGCCTGGCCGTCCCCGGCGGCGCCATCGCCGGCACCGGCACCTTCGTCGCCTACGCGCTGGCCCGCTCCGACCACGCCACCGACCTCAGGGCCGACACCAGCGTGGCCACCCTGACGCTCTTCCTGATCGCCATCTGGGTACTCGCCATCGTCGCCCGCCCGTACAACTGGTGGCGCCTGCTGCTGATCGGCACCATGGGCTTCGCCTTCGCCCTGGTGCTGCTGGTGCCGTTCCTGTCGGACTTCTTCGAGCTCTCCCTGGTCGGCCGGCGGGACCCGTGGACGGGCGTGGCCATCGCCGTGGTCTGCGGGGTGCTGCTGGAGGTCGCCTGGGGCTGGATGAAGCGCCGCGGCATGGAGTGAGCACCCCGGAGCCACCCGGGATCCGCCCCGGAGCCCCCGACAGCCCCCGACGGCCCACGACAGCCCCCTACCATGGCCCCGAGAGGGGGTGCCGGATGGCACGCAAGGGTGGGGAACTGGAGGCGTTCACCGCCTTCCTGGGCGGACTGCTGGCGGCCGGACTGGTGGCGCTGGCGATGACGGGCGTCGGCCTGGCGGTCAGGCCGACGCCCGCACTGAAGACGGCGGCGCTGGTGACGCTCGGCGCGGTCTGGCTGACCGTCACCACCACCGTCTACCTGCGGCTCAAGCCGCGTGCCGGTCAGCCTTCGAAGTCCCGGGCCGCGGACAACTCGTAGGCCCGGTCCGGCTCGCTGAGCGCGGCCAGCACCTCGAAGCGCCGGTGCCACTGCCCGACCGACCAGGCGAGCCCGGCGGCCAGGCCCTCGGGGGTGGCCGCGTGCAGCAGTCCGGTCACCGGCGGGACCTCGAACTCGTCGTCCTCGTCGCCGGCTTCGGCCAGCTCCGGGTCGTACGGCGGTTCCGGGGCGTCCGCCTCGTGGTCCCAGCGCCAGTCAACCGCGGCCTCGCCGCCGTCCGGGCCGACCACCAGCAGCTCCTCGTGCTCCTCGTAGGCGACCGGGCAGCCGGGCAGCAGCTCCCGCACCACCGCCGGGACGCGGTGCAGCACGCCCTCGGAGAGCACCCGCCCGCCGGCCACCTCGCTGGCCAGCGACACGTGCAGCCGCTCGGCGAGGTCCGCGGCGAGCGCCGGGGCGACCGGCAACAGCGGGTACGGATGCAGGAGTTGGACCAGGTCGGGGGCGTCGGCGACGACCGCCTCGGTGGCGTCCACGATCACCGTGTGGTCCGGACGGCGGCCGGTGGCCGGGTCCAGCGGCGGCAACGCCCGTACCACGTCGAGCGGTTCGATCCGCTCCCGGTCGACCCGGGCCAACGCGCTGTGGATGCCGTGCAGTTGGCGGTGCCCGACCTCGGCGGCCGGGTCGGTGAGCCGGTCCAGCACCTCGTCCGGGCCGTGCACCTCGGCGAGCAGCGCGGCCAGCGTGGTACGCACCCCGAGCGCGTGCAGGAACTGGTCGTCCAGGGTAGTGCGCGCCTCGTCGTACAGGCCGCGCAGCAGCGGGTCGGCGCCGGCGGCGCGCAGCCCGGCGGGCTCCCGGCCGCCCAGCACCGGGTGGTCGCGCAGCCACCAGGCGGTGTACGGCGGCAGGTCGGCGTAGTTGCCGTCGGGCAGCAGGGTGCGCACCGGGTTGACCACGGCGTCCCGGTACGGCGGGCGGGCGAGCGCGGCCAGCGCCTCCGGCCAGGCGTCGTCGTCCACCAGGTCGAGGTCCCGGACGGCCAGCAGTTCGGCGGCCACCGGCGGGACGCCGATCACCTCGTCCGCGTTCAGCGCCTCCAGGGCGTCCTCGGCCCACTCGGCGAGTCCGTCGGGCGCCTCGTCCAGCAGCCCGGTGGGGTGGCCGCCGGCCGCCCGGTCGGCGGGGGCGGTGGGGTCGAGGCGCTCCAGGTCGTCCGGGTCGAGCACCACGTCCTCGGCGCGCACCAGCACGAAGTCGGCCAGCACGCCGACGGCCACGAGCACCTCGGGGCCCCAGCGCTCCAGCAGCTCGTCGTCCACCCAGCCGGCGTCCTCCTCGCGGGCGAGGGCGGCGAACGGGCTGCCGGGCAGCACCAGTTCGCCGGCCCGGGCGGGCTCGCCCTCGTCGTCCAGCAGCGCCAGCCGGGCCAGCCAGGGGTGCTCCCCGGCGGCCGGGGCGGCGGCCTTCACCAGGGCGAGGACGGCGTCGGCCAGTTCCAGCGCGGCGTCCAGGTCGTCGTCGGCCAGCTCGTAGGAGCGGGCGACGGCGGCCCGCACCTCGGGGGTGTCCAGCACCCCGGCCGGGGTGGCGGTGCTGGCGCCCAGCTTGGCCAGCAGCGGGTGGGCGGCCTCGGGGTGGGCGAGCCGCAGGTCGAGCGCGGCCAGCGCCCCGGCCAGCGACTCGGGGTAGCCGGGGAAGGCCGCCCAGTCGGCGTCCTCGGAGGGCAGCAGGACCCGCCGGGGCCCGGTGACGGTCCGCCCGTCGGCGAGCGGCACGGGCAGCGCGCCGAGCGACTCCGGGTCGGCGGCGCCGAGCGCCGCGTACAGGTTGCGCCACCAGGCCGGGTCCCGGTCCAGGCCGCCGAGCTGGTCCACCACCTCGGCCAGCGGCACCCGGCGCACGTTCAGCACCCGCAGCTCGCTGCGGCGCTCCAGGCCGGCCGGCAGCAGCCCGGGGAAGATCGGCGCGAGCGCCTCCACCACCGAGCCGTCGGCGCCCTCCAGCAGCGTCGCGTCCCGGGGCCGCAGCGCGGGCGTGCCCTCCTCGACGCCGCCGGGGTGCGGCAGGAACGGCGTGCCGGGCAGCCGGGACAGCACCGCGGCGCGCAGCGCGTTGTCCAGCGCGCCCTGCCCGAGCGGCCCGGGGACGAGGCCGAGCGAGCCGAGGTCCGCACCACGGGCCCGCAGCAGGTCGGTGTAGCTGTCGGCGGCGCGTTCGGTGAGGAAGTCGGCGAGCGCGCCGGGGGCGATGTGCCGGCGGGTGGAGTCCAGCGGGTAGGAGGCGATCAGCAGCGCGGGCAGGCCGATCGGCTCGTCGCTGGGGGTGGGCGCGTGCAGCACCGGCGCGATGGCGGGCCGCTGCGGGGCGCCGTCCTCCGCGACCGGGACGGCCCAGGTGACCGTCCAGTACGGGCGGGCGCGCTCCTCGGTGGGCCGGTCGGCGAGCAGTTCGGCATCCAGCCGGCCGGAGGCGCCGGCGGTCTGCCAGACGGTGCGCCGCAGCCGGCCGCCCTCGTCGTCGGTGACGGTGACCTCGGTGACGCCGTCCGGGCGCGGCTCGGCGGCGCCGCGGGTGAGCGTCCGGGTGCCCTCCGGGGTCTCCACCACGACCTCGGCCAGGCCGGGCAGGGTGAGCAGCAGGGCGTCGTCGATCGCGGCCAGCAGACGCCGGGTCAGGTCCTCGGCGGCGGCGTCCCGCAGCGGCAGCACCACCACGGTGTCGTAGCCGGCGGGGGCCGGGCCCTCGGCCGCGAACGGCAGCCGCAGCAGCGGCACGTGGCCGTCCCGGCGGCGCAGTTCGTCGGTCAGCGCGGGCTGCGCCTCGGCGAGCGAGCGGGCCTCGCCCAGCGACCAGCGGACCCCGCCGGCGGCACCGAGCACGGCGGGCTCGTCAGTGACGGCGAGGACGGCGGCGAAGCCGACGCCGAACCGGCCGACGGCGGGCTGCTCGCCGCGCTTGGAGGAGGCGCGCAGGGTGGACAGCGACTCGACGGCCGCGGCGTCCAGCGGGGCGCCGGTGTTGGCGGCGGCCAGCACGCCGTCGGCGAGGGTCAGCCGCAGCCGGCCGGGGCCGTGCCCGGCCCGGAGGGCGGCGTCGGCCGCGTTCTGCGCCAACTCGACCACCAGGCGGTCGCGGTAGCCGCCGAGCGCCAGTTCCTCCTCGGCGTTGGCGTCCTCCCGGAACCGGGCCGGCGAGGCGGCCCAGGCGTCCAGCACCCGTCGGCGCAGCGCGGCGCTCCCGAACGGGTCGGCGAGGTGCTCGTCCGTGCCGCTGCCGATGATCCGAGGTTCCACTGGACCTGCCGCCTTCCGCCGCCCTGTACGTCGTAGGGGCATTCTTCCCTGCCCCACTGACTGCTCCCGACCACGGCCCGGTCCGGTGGGCGCCGACGGGCCGCGATCGGCCGGGGAATCCGCAGGCGAAGGCCCGTCAGCGGCCGGTATCCGTCGGACCCGGTCCGGCACTCCGGTCCCAGGAGCCCCAGGGGCACCGGCGGCGCGCGCGGCGGAAAGGCGGGAGCGAAAAGGGCAGGAGCGGGAAGGACGGCGGCGGAAAGGGCGGGAGCGGGAAGGGCGGCGGCGGAAAGGGCGACGAGGTGGCACGAGGGACGGGCCCGCCGACCCGGCACCCCACTGCCGGGGCCGACGGCCCGCCCTGCCGCTGTCCGCGGACATGGGGGGTCCCCACGAACGGCAGGCCAGCCGGGGCACCGCGGCGAACGGGCGCCCCTACCTGGAACAACGCCGCGGCCCGCCCCACCGGTTCAGTGGGACGGGCCGCGGGCGAGACGGGCTCAGGAGTGGCCGAGCTCCTCCGCCGGGGCGTCCGGCTCGACCGAGCCGGAGGCGCGGTCCGGGTGGAGCTGCAGCGGCTCGACCACCAGCTCGTCCAGGATCAGCTCGGACGGCGCCGGCGGGGCCGGGATGACGGCCGCCTCGGAGTGCCCGCCGCAGCCGTACGCGAAGGAGACGATCTGGCCGTCGGCCGGGCCGAACTCGTTGCCGCACACGCCGAAGGCCTGCCCGAGCGAGCCGCCGATCGGGATCAGGAAGCCGCAGCTGCCGCACGCGGCGGGCGCGGCCTGCGCCATCGGGGTCTGCGGGCCGTGCGACTTCTCCCAGCGGTCGGCGGCCAGGTGCAGCCCGAGCCGGGAGAGCACCCGGCTGCGGCCCAGGCCCAGCTCCTCGGCGACGGCGTTGATCTGGGCGCGGGCCGGGGCGGGCTGGACGTGCGGGTCGGTGACGACCACGTCCTCCTCGGCGGCCAGCGCGACCGCGGAGTTCGGCGCGGGCTCGTCCTCGCCGGTCCAGCCGGGCTCCAGCCGCGCGTCGTCGGCGCCGGTGGGCAGCAGGTCGCCGGGGCCCATGTCGCCCGGGCGCAGCCGCTCGCTCCACGGCACCCACTCCGGCGCCAGCACGGCGTCCGGGCCGGGCAGCAGCACGACCTCGTCCAGCGTCACGTTCTTCGCGCGCGGGGCGCGGGCGACGGTGACCGCCCAGTGCCAGCCGCGGTAGGCCGCGTCCAGGCACTCGAAGGTGTGGGTGACGACGCGGTCGGCGTCCGCCTGCGCACCCAGGTGCGCTCCGACGGCCTCGGGCCCGACGGCCTCCTCGGCTGCCTGGCGGGCGAGTTCGACGGCCTCGGCACAGAGCCGGTCGGGGGTACGGCTTCGCATCGCAGCACTCACGGCGTCGATTCTCTCCCAGTTCTTCTGTCGCCCACGGCGTGTTGCCTTCTCGTCGCGGCTCGGTAGTCCCTCATCCATTCTGCGCGACCCGGGGCCGCGTCGGGTACCGGCCGCGCCGCTCGTCCGGCCTCCCGGCGGCCCGGCGCCCCGGCGGGCGGACCCTGGGGCAGGCTACCCGTCGGTCGGTGCCCCGGCACAGTCCGGGGCGGAGCAGACCGTTCCGGAGGCCGCGCCGACCCCCGTCGATTCCCGGGTCACCCCGGCGAATCTGGGGCAGGATGGCCTTGTGGCGGACGACGACCCGTCGCAGCACGCACTGCGCCCCTCGCAGGCCGGCAACCCCGACGAGGCGGACGCCGTGCCGCGACAGCAGCCTCCTGTCCCCGCTGCGGGCGAACCGCAGTCGGCGGACGGTGGCGGGGCGTCCGCGGCCGCCCCGGTCAGCCTGGAGAAGGCCGTCCCCCCGGCCGACGGCCTCCCCCCGGCGGTCGAGGACGACCCGGACGCGGCCCCGGAGCCGCACCGCAACTTCCTGGTCCGCACCGCCTCCGCGGCCGGCCTGCGCACCGGCCGGCTGGTGCACGGCACCGGCCGCCGGATCCGCCGCGCCACCTCGGCCGAGGGCGCGGGCGAGTCGGGCCTGGCGAAGCTGATCGAGCTGCACGCGCTGAACTCCTTCGGCGACATGCTGATCACCATCGCGCTGGCCTCCACGATCTTCTTCTCCGTCCCCACCGGCGAGGCCCGCGGCCGGGTCGCCCTCTACCTGCTGATCACGATGGCTCCGTTCGCCCTGCTGGCCCCGGTGATCGGCCCGCTGCTGGACCGGCTGCCGCACGGCCGCCGGGCGGCCATGGCGATGTCGATGCTGGCCCGGGCCGTACTGGCCTGGACGATGGCCGGGGTGATCTCCGGCGGCGGCATCGCGCTCTACCCGGAGGCGCTGGGCGTGCTGGTGGCGTCCAAGGCGTACGGGGTGGTGCGCAGCGTCGTGGTGCCCCGGCTGCTGCCGAGCCGGCTGTCCCTGGTGAAGGCGAACTCCCGGGTCACCCTGGCCGGGCTGCTGACCACCGGGGTGGCGGCCGGGGTGGGCGGGCTGCTGCACCTGATCGGGCCGGGCTGGCCGCTGCGCGGCGCCTTCCTGGTGTTCGTGATCGGCACCCTGATGGCCTTCCACCTGCCGCACACGGTCGACTCGGCGAAGGGCGAGCAGCGGGCCGTGCTGCACGCCGACGTGCCCGGCGAGGGCGGGGGCTCCCACCTGGTCCACCACAAGCCGCCGAAGGTCAAGGCCTCGCTGCGCACCGTCGGCCCCTCGGTGGTGCTGGCCCTGCGGGCGATGGCGGGGATGCGCTGGCTGGTCGGCTTCCTGGTGTTCTTCCTGGCCTTCCTGCTGCGCACCGACCCGATCGGCGGACTGCGGCCGACCCTGGCGCTGGGCCTGGTGGCGGTGGCGGCCGGGACGGGCAACGCGCTGGGTTCGGTGCTGGGCTCCTGGCTGCGCACCCGCGGCCAGGAGGCGACGGTCACCGCGATGCTGCTGCTGGCGACGGGCGTGACGGCGGCGGCCGCGTTCTGGTACGGCGTGGTGACGGTGATTCTGGTCGCCGGGGTGTCCGGGATGGCGGCCTCGCTGGGCAAGCTGGCGCTGGACGCGCTGATCCAGCGGGACGTCCCGGAGGCGGTGCGGACCTCGGCGTTCGCCCGTTCGGAGACGTTGATGCAGCTCTCCTGGGTGGCGGGCGGCGGAGTCGGCATCGTGCTGCCGCTGAACGGGGTGCTGGGCCTGTCGATCGCGGCCTCGGTGGTGGGCCTGGTGCTGCTGTGGACGGTCCGTTCACTGCTGCGGCTGGGCCTGCGGCGGCATCCGGCCGCGCCCCGGGTGGCCTGAGGACCGCCGGCCCGGCAACACGCGGCAACACGCGGTGGCCGACCCCCGCGTAGCGTGATCGGCCGGGTTCGGTAGATTCTGACGCATGAGCCTCAATACCCGTGTCATCGCCGCCCTCGGCGCCGTTGTCGTGGTCGGCGCCGCCACGGTGGGCACCTCCGTCGCGATCGCCGCCGGACAGACCGAGCACAGCTCCCACCGGGCCACCCTCCAGGTCGGCACCACGTCGGTCGCCGCGGACCCGCTGTGCTGGAACGACGGCAGCCCGCTCACCGACGACCAGCAGGACAAGTGCCGGACCACCGCCAACGAGGCGCTGGCGAACGGCACCCTGCCGCAGTCCGACGTGCGGGCCAGCGACCGGGTCGGCGTCGGCGTCAGCCCGAACGTGGCGAAGACCGGCTGGTGGGCCTCCACCAACGGCGGTTCGAGCACCCAGGGCGGGCAGACCAGCCTGTTCTCGTACGCCCAGGGGCCGTCCTTCTCCGGCTCCCAGCCGGCCGGCAAGGTGCTGAACTCCAGTGGCAAGACCGTGGTCACCGTGGTCGAGATCGACAAGAAGTCGGAGAGCCCGATCGCCGTCTGGTACTTCCAGATGAACACCAAGGACAGCTGACGCTCCCGCGATGAGCGCGCAGGTCGCCGACGTGCACCCCGGGCAGCCGGGCCCCGAACGGGCCCGGCTGCTCGTCGTCGTCGCGGTGCCGGCCGAGGCCGAGGCGGTGCTGCGCGGCCTGCCCGGCGGGGCCGCCGGTCTGACGCTGCCCGGCGGGGTGCTGCACCGCTGCACGGGCGCGCCGGTGGACGTGCTGGCCGCCGGAGTCGGCCCGGCCGCCGCCGCGGCCGCCGCCACCACCGCGCTGGCGGCCCGCCCGTACGGCCTGGTGGCCTCGGCCGGGATCGCCGGCGGCTTCGCCCCGCACGCCCCGGTCGGCGCTACCGTGCTGGCCGGGTCGATCGTGGCCGCCGACCTCGGCGCCGAGACTCCGGAGGGCTTCGCCGACGTCACCGAGCTGGGCTTCGGCACCGCCCGGCACACCCCTCCCCCGACCGTCGTCGCGCTGGCCGAGCGGGCCCTGGCGGCGCACGCCGTCGACGCCGTGACCGGCCCGGTGCTGACCGTCTCCACCGTCACCGGCAGCGCCGAGCGGGCCGCCGTACTGGCCGCCCGTCACCCGGGTGCCGCGGCCGAGGCGATGGAGGGCTTCGGCGTGGCCGAGGCCGCCGTCCGCTTCGGCGTGCCGGCCTTCGAGCTGCGCACCGTGTCCAACCCGGTGGGCCCGCGCGACCGGGCCGCCTGGCGGATCGGCGAGGCGCTGGCCGCCCTGGAGCGGGCCTTCGCCGCCCTGCCCGTCCGAGAACTGATCGAGGAGGCCGGCCGTGGCTGAACGGCTGAGCATCGCGTACTCGCCCTGCCCGAACGACACCTTCGTGTTCCACGCCTGGGCGCACGGTGACGTCCCCGGGGCGGACGCCCCCGAGGTGACCTTCGCCGACATCGACGTCACCAACGGCCTGGCCGAGCGCGGCGAGCTGGACGTGCTGAAGATCAGCTACGGCGCGCTGCCCTGGGTCCTGGAGGAGTACGCCCTGCTGCCCTGCGGCGGTGCGCTCGGGCGCGGCTGCGGCCCGCTGGTACTCACCCTGCCGGGCGTGGGCTCCCCCGCGGACCTCGCCGGGAAGACCGTCGCGGTGCCGTCCGAGCGCTCCACCGCCTACCTGCTGTTCCGGCTCTGGGCGGCGCGCGCGGTGCCGGGCGGCTTCGGCGAGATCGTCGTGCTGCCGTTCCACGAGATCATGCCCGCCGTCCGGGACGGCCGGGTGGACGCCGGCCTGGTCATCCACGAGGCGCGCTTCACCTACCAGCGGTACGGCCTGCACAGCCTGGCCGACATGGGCGAGGCCTGGGAGCGGGAGACCGGCCTGCCGATCCCGCTGGGCGCCATCGTCGCCAGGCGGTCGCTGGGCGCCGAGCGGCTGCGCGAGCTCGCCGAGGCGATCCGCGCCTCCGTCCGGCAGGCCTGGGCGGACCCGTCGGCCAGCCGGGAGTACGTGCTGGCGCACGCCCAGGAGATGGACCCGGCCGTCGCCGACCAGCACATCGGGCTGTACGTCAACGAGTTCACCGCCGACCTCGGCGAGGAGGGCTACGAAGCCGTCCGCGCGCTGCTCACCCGGGCCGCCGCCGAGGGGCTGGTGCCCCCGCTCGACCCGGGTGCGCTCGCGTTCCCGTCCTAGCTGGAACCTGCCTTCAGGTTCCCTGGGCGTCAGATGTCGAACTGGTCGGCCACCGCGCGCAGCAGGCCGGCCAGCTTCTGGCCGGTCGGCTTGGCCGGGTAGCGCCCGCGCTGGAGGCCGGGCAGCACCGCGTCCAGGGTGGTGATCAAGTCCTGGACGATCGGCGCCATGTCGTCGGCGCTGCGGCGCTGGGCGGCGGCCACCGACGGCAGTGCCTCCAGCAGCTGCACGGCCATCGCCTGGTCCCCGCGGTGGCCGGCGACCACGCCGAACTCGACCCGCTGACCGGGCTTCAGCACGGTGACACCGGCGGGCAGCGCCTTGGTGTGGACGAAGACGTCGCCACCGTCGTCGCGCGACAGGAAGCCGAAGCCCTTCGTCTCGTTGAACCACTTGACCTGGCCGGTGGGCATCTCGAACAGTCCTCGAATGGGTGTGAGGGATCCCGGCCCTGGCCGGGGATCACTGGGTGGGATTGAAGACGGCCGACCTCGGCTCGGCGCCCGTGGGCGCTCAGGGCCAGCGCGTTGTCAGGAGCAGACTAACGGTCCGTCACTGCCTCATCAGCGTTCCGCGATGGATCCGCGTTCCGAGGGCCGGAGGGGCCGGCGGGAGTGCGGGGATCTCGCGGTCACGGACGACCCGGTACTGGCACGGCCGGGGCGCGGTTCGGCGCAGTCCATCGGCTCACACCCCCGGGTCTGAGGACACGGGACGCCCTTGTAGCGCCCCTCGGCAACCCGTGCATACCCCCGCTCAGCAGGGATCAAAACGCATCGCTGCCGGGAAACTGCGCAACGTGACCGAGCCGCTCCGGTGGGCCGCCGCCGCGGCCGCTCTGCCAGACTGGGGGCGCGGACCGGGCCCCGACCGGGTGGCCCGGCGCGGCCCCAGGGAGTGACGGACGTGAGCAGCCAGAGCGCCGACCCCGGCGACGTGTACGTCAAGGCCGGAACGGTGGTCTTCGGCATCGGCGCGCTCGCCACCCTGGTCACCTTCGTGCCGCTGTTCCTGCACCTGACGCCGCTGCCGACGGCCATGTACTGGCTGAGCATGCTGATGCCGGCCGGGTTCCTGGCCGCGCTGACCGGGCTGTTCCTGAACGCCCGGGCCCAGCGCGCCCGGGTGGAGCCCCGGGAGTCCTAGGACAGGACTCAAGGGTCCTGTCCTAGCCCGCGAGGTGCCGGTCGAGCCACTCCGGGAAGCCGGTGAGGTCGGTGAGCACCACGTCCGCGCCGGCGGCGCGCAGCTCGTCGGCGCCGTACGGGCCGGTGGCCACGGCGACCGCGACGGCCTCCGCGTGCCGGGCGCCCACGATGTCGCCGAGGTGGTCGCCGACGTAGATGCTCGCGCCGTGCGCGCGCAGCGCCTCGCCCTTGGTCTCCGCCCAGAGGTCGCCGACGAGGACGTCCGCGGGCAGCCCGGCGTGCTCCAGGTGGAGGCGGGCGTTCGGCTCGTACTTGCCGGTGATCACGGCGACCCGGCCGCCGTGGGCGCGGACCGCCTCGACGGCGGCGTGGGCGCCGGGCAGTGCCACGGTCGGGGCGAAGGCGTGGTCGCGGTAGAGCTCGCGGTAGCGGGCGACGGCCCGCTCGGCCTCGTCCGCCGGGAACCAGTTGCTGATCTCGTCCAGCAGCGGCGGGCCGAGCCGGGTGACCACCAGGTCGGCGTCGACGTAGGTGCCGGTCTCGGCGGAGAGCGCCTGGTAGGTGGCGCGGATGCCGGGGCGGGTGTCCAGCAGCGTCATGTCGAGGTCGAAGCCGACGGTGAGCGGGGCGGGTGAGGTGGCGGGCATGCCGTCAGGCTACCGAACCCCCGCCCGGGTGGGACACGGCGATTTGCCCCGCCTCCGAGGCGGAACTTAGGTTTACCTGAGTTTCCGCGGAGAGGGCTCATGACCGACACCACCGCACCACCGGGCAAGCGGCGGACACCCCGTCACCGAATACTGTGGCTCACCGCCGCGCTGGCCGTGCTGGCGGTCGCGGTGCTGCTGAGCCTGGCGGTCGGCAGCCGGACCGTGCCGCTGTCCGGGACGGTCGACGCGCTGCTGCACGGCGGCGACTCCGCCGACGCCGTGGTGATCCGCGAGCTGCGGCTGCCGCGGACGGTCGTCGGACTGGCCGTCGGCGCGGCGCTCGGGCTGGCCGGGGCCGTCATGCAGGGCCTGACCCGCAATCCGATCGCCGACCCGGGCATCCTCGGCGTCTCGCAGGGCGCGGCGGCGGGCGTGGTGGTCGCCATCTCCGGGTTCGGGGTCTCCACCCTCACCGGGTACGTCTGGTTCGGCTTCGCGGGCGCCGTGATCGCCACCGTGCTGGTGTACGGCCTGGCCGGGCGCGGCCGGGGCGGGGCCACGCCGATCAAGCTGGCGCTGGCCGGCTCGGCGATGTCCGCCTTCATCGCCTCGCTGAACACCCTGGTGCTGACCACCGACGCGGCCACCATGGACCAGTTCCGGTTCTGGCACGTCGGCTCGCTCTCCGGCCGGACGGCGGACGTCGCCTGGCAGCTGCTGCCGTTCCTGGCCGTCGGCACCGTGCTGGTGGTGGCGGTGGCGCGCGGGCTGGACGCGCTGGCGCTGGGCGAGGACACCGCGAAGGGGCTGGGCGCGAAGACCGGCCTGGTCCGGGCGGTCGGCGCGCTCGGCGCCACCGTCCTGACCGGCTCGGCGGTCGCGGCGGCCGGCCCGATCGCCTTCATCGGCCTCGCCGTGCCGCACGCCGCCCGCGCGGTGGCCGGGGCGGACCACCGCTGGATCCTGGCCTTCTCGGCCGTCCTCGGCCCGGCCCTGCTGCTGCTCGCCGACACCCTGGGGCGGGTGCTGTTCCCGCCGTCGGAGGTGCCGGCGGGCGTGATGACGGCCCTGGTGGGGGTGCCGGTGCTGGTGGCCCTGGTGCGCCGGCGGAAGGTGGTGGCGGCGTGACGACGGTGTCCCTGCGGGGGTACTCCGTGGTGCGGGCGGGGCGGGCCTCGTTCCTGCTGCACCGGCGTTCGGCGCTCGCCGCCGTCGGCCTGGCGGTGGTGCTGGCGGCGACGGTGGTGGCCTCGCTGTGCCTGGGCGAGTCGACCGTCTCGCCGGGCGAGGTCGTCAAGGTGGTGCTGGGGCAGCCGAGTCCGGACGAGTTGGTGGTCGGGGAGTTCCGGCTGCCGCGCGTCGTGGTCGGGCTGCTGGTCGGGGCGGCGCTCGGGCTGGCCGGGGCGCTGGTCCAGACGGTCGCCCGCAATCCGCTGGCCAGCCCCGACGTGGTGGGCGTGACCTGGGGCGCGACCGTGACGGTGGTCGGGCTGATGGCGTACGGGGTGGTCGGCTCGACCGGGCAGGCGCCGTACGCGGCGGTCGGCGGCGGGCTGGCGGCCGGGCTGCTGGTGTACGCGCTGGCCTGGCGGCGGGGGCTGCACGCCCAGCGGTTCGTGCTGATCGGGATCGGCATCAGCGTGGCGCTGTCCTCGCTGACCTCGGTGTTCCTCACCAAGGGCGACGGCTTCCAGGCGCAGGCCGCGAAGGTGTGGATGACCGGCAGTCTGAACGGCGCCGGCTTCGACCAGGCCGACTGGCTGGCCTGGGTGCTGCTGGCGGCCCTGCCGGTGGCGCTGTGGGCGGCGCGCGCCCAGCGGTCGATCTCCTTCGACGACGCGACCGCCGTCGGCCTCGGGCTGCGGCTGGACCGGATCCGCCTCGGCATGGCCCTGCTGGGCATCGTGCTGGCCTCCTGTGCGGCGGGCGCCGCCGGGCCGGTGGACTTCGTGGCGCTGATGGCCCCGCAGATCGCGCTGCGACTGGCGAGGTCGGCGCAGGTGCCGCTGCTGTGCTCGGCGCTGACCGGCGCGCTGGTGGTGGTGCTGGCCGATCTGCTCGCCCGGCGCCTGCTCGCCCCGACCGAGCTGCCGGTGGGCGTGGTGACCGGCATGGTCGGCGCGCCGTACCTGATGTGGCTGTTGATCCGATCCCGCCGTGGAGGCTCCCGATGACCGCACACCGCTTGGAGGCCCGGGGCCTCACCCTGGCCTACGAGGCGCGCACGGTCGTCGAGGGCCTGGACGTCGGCATCCCGGACGGCCGGGTGACGGTGATCGTCGGCCCGAACGCCTGCGGCAAGTCGACGCTGCTGCGGGCCCTCGGCCGGCTGCTGAAGCCGGTGCGCGGAGCGGTGCTGCTGGACGGCGAGGAGCTGGCCCGGATCCCGACCAAGCGGATCGCCCAGCGGCTCGGCCTGCTGCCGCAGTCGCCGACCGCGCCGGAGGGCATCTCGGTGGCGGACCTGGTCTCGCGCGGCCGCCAGCCGCACCAGAGCTGGTGGCAGCAGTGGTCGGCGGAGGACGAGGCGGCCGTCGCCGAGGCGCTGGAGCGCACCTCGACGGCGGAGCTGGCCGAGCGCAGCGTGGACGAGCTGTCGGGCGGCCAGCGCCAGCGGGCCTGGATCGCGATGGCGCTCGCCCAGGGCACCGACATCCTGCTGCTGGACGAGCCGACCACCTACCTGGACATCGCGCACCAGGTGGAGGTGCTGGACCTGGTCCGGCGGCTGAACGTCGAGCGCGGCCGGACGGTCGTCGCGGTGCTGCACGACCTCAACCAGGCCGCCCGGTACGCGGACCACCTGGTGGCGATGCGGGACGGCCGGGTGGTCGCCGAGGGCCCGCCCGGGGAGGTGGTGACGGCGGAGCTGGTGCGGGAGGTGTTCGGGCTGGACTCGGTGGTGGTGCCGGACCCGGTGACGGGCACTCCCCTGGTCGTGCCGGGCGCGCCGTGGCAGGCACCGGCCGAAACCGCCGAAGCCGTGGGTGCCTAGTGGGCGTCCAGTAGGCGCCAAGCAGGCACCGAGTAGGCACCGAGTAGGCGCTTAACGGCCTTTTAGGTTCGATTTCGGACATAATCGACGGGCCCCCGCCGCCCACCGCCGAGGACCCGCCGATGCCCCGGATCGCCCGCCGTACCTTCCTCGCCGGCCTCGGCGGGGCCGCGCTCACGGCGTGCACCGGCTCCCGCTCCGGCGGCGGGCAGCCGCCGACCCCGGACGGCTTCGAGGCCAGCGGCTCGCCCTCCCCCGCCCCGCTGCCGCCGGTGACGGTGAACGCCGCGACCGGGCCGGTGCAGGTGCCGGGCGAGCCGCTGCGGGTGGTCGTGCTGGACACCGACGTGCTGGACTCCGCGCTGACCCTGGGCATCACCCCGGTCGGCGCCGCGCTCCCGGCCGCCGACTCCCGCTTCCCCGAGTACTGGCCGGCCTCCCGCACCTCGGGCATCCGGTTGGTCGGCCCGGCCGGCGCGCCCGACCTCGCTTCCGTGCGGGCGCTGCGGCCGGACCTGATCCTCTCCAACCAGGCCCGCGACGGCGACCGCTACGACCAGCTGCGGGAGATCGCCCCGACCGTGCTCACCCAGACCACCGGGGCGCCGTGGAAGGCGGACTTCCAGCTGCACGCCCAGGCGTTGAGCCGGGTGGCGGCCGGGGCGGCCTTCGTCACCGCGTACCAGAAGCACGCCGGGCAGGTGGCGGGGGCGCTGTCGGCGGCGAAGCTGTCGGGGAGCCGGGTGAGCCTGGTGCGCTTCACGGAGGGCGGCGGGATCCGGCTGTTCGGGCGGCAGAGCTTCCCCGGGATCGTGCTCGCCGACGCCGAGGTGGGCCGGCCGGACGCGCAGAACGTCGACCAGTCGGACTTCGAGATCCCGCTGGACCAGCTCGGCAAGGCGGACGGCGACCTGCTGCTGTACGCGACGTACGGCAGTCCGGCCGGCTCGGGCGCGGAGGCGGCGCTGGCGAGCCCGGGGTGGCAGGCGCTCGGCGCGGTCAAGGCGCACCGGGCGTTCCCGGTGGACGACCAGCTGTGGTTCCAGGGGATCGGGTACACCGGCGCCAACTTCATGCTGGACCAGCTGCAGCGCTTCCTCGGGGCGTAGCCGCCGGAGGGGCGTGACTGCCGGGGGCGCGTGCCCGCCGGAGGCGCGTGGCCACCGGAGGGACGTGCCCGCAGGAGGGCACGACTGTCGGAGGGACGTGCCCGCCGCAGGGACGTGGCCGAACTGACCTGGGCAGGCGTCGATCCCATCCGCCACAATGGGCCGCCACTTTCACACACGTCCCGGGGGATCCACCATGTCGACCGCGGTAGCTCCGACCGCTCCAGCCCGCAAGGGAAAGGCCGCCGCGTTCGGCTGGCTGATCAGCATCGCCTTCAACGTGGTCGCGCCGATCATGATCTACAACCAGCTGCACGACCACGGCTACAGCGACTCCACCGCGATCCTGCTGTCCGGCCTCGGGCCGGTGCTCGACACCGTGATCTACCTGGCCTGGCACCGCCGGATCGACGAGTTCGCCGTCGTCTCGCTGGTCTTCGTCGCGCTGACCCTGGTCGTCTCGCTGGTCGGCCCGACCGACCCGAAGATGCTGCTGGCCAAGGACTCCTTCGTCTCCGGCCTGCTCGGCGTGCTCTACCTCGGTTCGCTGGCCGCGCCGAAGCCGATCATGTTCTACTTCGGCCGCAAGTTCGCCACCGACGGCACCCCGGGGATGATCGCCTGGTGGAACTCGATGTGGCAGTACCCGGGTTTCCGGCTCGTCCAGCGCAACTTGACCATCGTGTGGGGCATCGCGTTCATCCTGGAGGCCGCGCTGCGGATCGTGTTCGTCTACACGCTCTCGCACGGCGCGGTGGTCACGATCAACAGCGTCCTGCCGTACGCGGTGCTCGGCGGCCTGGTGTTCTGGACGATGACGTACGCCCGGCGGGCCAGTGCCCGTGGCCGGGCCGCCGCCGCCGAGGCCGCTACTGCCTGATCCAGCGTGAACTCGCGTAGCGGGCCGGGGAGATGCCGACCGCCGCGGTGAAGTCCCGGGTGAGATGGGCCTGGTCGGCGTAGCCGAGTTCGACGGCGAGCGCGGCCAGGTCCAACTCCCCTTCTCGTGCGGCGCGTTCGGAGGCCTCATGGAGGCGGGCGCGGCGCAGCACCCACTTCGGGGAGGCGCCGACGTACTCGGCGAACAGCCGCTGGAGGCGGCGGACGGTCAGGCCCAGCTCGCGGGCCAGGTCGTCCACCCGGCAGAGGTGCGGGGAGCCGGTGATCCGCTCGACCATCGCGGCGACCTCCTCGGCGACCGGGTCGGGGGCGGGCAGCCGGGGCAGCAGGAAGGCGTCGGCCCGCTCGGTGCTCGGCCCGTCCAGGACCAGGGCGTTGGCTTCGTCCACCCCGGGGCCGAAGTAGTCGGCGGCGGGGACGGACCGGTCGGCCAGGGTGCTCACCGGGTGCCCCGCGAAGGGGCGGAAGGCGCCCGGGCGGAACTTCACGCCCAGCACGTGCCCGGCGCCTTCGAGCCGGCGGACGAAGAGCGAGCGGTCCACCCCGTAGATCCGGGGCCCCGGGGCCTCGAAGACCAGGTGGACGTTGGGGTGGGCGAGCACCTTCTGCTCGTACGGCGGGCGGCCGGTCAGGTCCCAGCGGACCAGCCAGTAGAACTCCACGAAGCGCGCCACGGCGGGCGCGGGCGCGAGCCGTTCCACGCTGATCAGTTCGGCGGCCCGGGCCGGGTGGAGCACGCCGCGGCAGGGGTCGGGGGCGGGGGTGGTGTCGAGGGCTGGGTCCGGGGCGGGGGCGGGGTCCGGGTCGTCCATGGCGGCCAGGCTAGTCGTCGCGTTTCTTCAAGACCGGGCGGCGCGGCCCGGCGCAGGATGGCGGCATGAACGCTCACCCCCTGCACCCCCTACTCGCCCGTGCCGCCGCTGCCGCTTCCGCTGTCGCCGCCGGCGTCCCGGCCGAGGTGCCGCTGGACGCGCCGACCCCCTGCGGGGAGTTCGACACCCGGGCGCTGATCAACCACTGGGTCCTGTACACCTCGCACGGCCTGGAGCACCGGGCCCGGCGCACCGAGCTGCCCGCGGCACTGGTCGAGCGGGACTTCACCGCCGACGCGGACTGGCGCCCGGCGTACGCGGCCCAGTTGGAGCGGGCGGTGGCGGCCTGGGGCGAGCCCGCCGCCTGGGAGGGGGACGTCGACCTGGGCGGGTCGCCGTTCCCGGCGGTGGGGATCGCCCGGATGCTGGTCCTGGAGCTGCTGCTGCACGGCTGGGACGTCGCCCGGGCGGTCGGGCAGCAGATCGAGGTGGACGAGGAACTCGCCCTGCTGGTGGGCGAGATCGTGGCGGAGAACGCCGAACTGTTCCAGCAGTACGGGGGTTTCGCGGCGGCGGTCGCGGTGCCGGAGGACGCCTCGGTGTGGGAGCGCGCGCTGGCGGCCTCGGGGCGTGACCCGCACTGGAAGGCCTGACCGGCCCGCACTCACGGGGAGTCGGCCCGCCCGTCGGTCCGGCGCATGCCTGCCCGCCATGCGCCCGCCCGCCATGTGTCCGCCCACCGTGCGCTCGCCCACCATGCGTTCGCCCACCCGCCAGGCGTCCGCCGCGTGCCCGTCAGGCGGGCCGCATGGCCGCCGTGAGCTTGGCGTGGAGGAGGCGGACGGCCGGGGAGTGCTGGTCGCGGCGGGCGACCAGGCCGAGCCGGGCGTTGGTACCGGCGTCGGCGAGCGGGACGGCCCGCAGGCCGGCGCCCTCCACGGAGGAGGCGCTGAGCACGGCGACCCCGGCGCCGCGCTCGGCCAGGCGGAGCACCGCCACCGGGGAGCTGGCCTCGATGTCCACGCGCGGGTCGAGGCCCAACTGCGCACAGGAGCGGTCATAGGCGGCGCGGAGTCCGGTACCCGGGGAGAGGCAGAGGATCTTCTCGCCGCGCAGGTCGGAGAGGTTCAGTTCGGCGCGGTCGAGGGGGTGGCCCAGGGGGACGACGGCGGCGATCGGGTCGTCGACGACCACGCCGACCTCCAGCCCGGTGGTCACCTCGCCCGCGTAGCCGATCAGCGCCAGGTCGAGGGCGCCCGCCAGGACCTGGGACTGGAGCAGGTCGGAGTGCCCTTCGTGCAGGCTCAGTTCGATGCCCGGGTGGGAGCGGCCGAGGTCGGCGACGGTGTCCAGGAACGGCGGGATCGAGCAGCCCATGATCATGCCGAGCCGCACCCGGCCGCGTACGGCTTCGGCGAACTCGGCGGCGGTGTGCTGGATGGCGTCCAGGGTGGCCAGGGCGTTCTTGGCGAGCGGGAGGATCGCCTCGCCCGCCGGGGTGAGCTGCACCCGGCGGCCGGAGCGGTCGAGCAGCGGCTGGCCCAACTCGCGCTCCAGCTTGGCGACCTGGGTGCTGACGCCGGACTGGCTGACGTGCAGGCGGGCCGCTGCGGCCGTGAAGGACCCCTCGTCGACGACGGCGGCGAAGTAGCGCAGCTGGTGCATCTCCATGAACGGTGACGATATGCGACGGGCGTGCCATCGGCAGGACGGATGCCCCGGGCGGGCGCCCGGGGCATCCGTCGGTCGACGGGCAGGCCGTCACCGAGGGCGGTTGCCGCCCTTGATGTCCTTGCCCTGCGTGATGTCCTTGCCCTGCGTGATGTCCTTGCCCTGCGCCCGCTGCGTCCCGTCGCCGGGCAGCTCGGCCTCGATGCGTTCCTTGCGCACCCGGCCGCTGACGGTCTCCTGCTCGACGTGCTCCTCGGTCACCAGCCGTACGCGCTCGACCGGGACGGCCTCGGTGTGGACGACCGGCCGCTCCGCGTGCAGGACGACCTCGTGCTCGGCCTCCCCGATGGGTTCGCCGGACAACGCGGCGGCCCGGTTGGCCTCGGTGATGGGCTCGTGCTCGACGCGGACCTCCTCATGCCGCACCGGAACGGTCTGCTGCTCCTCCTCGGTCACGACGTACTTGTGCAGCTTGGCCTGGCCGGTCTCGTACCGCTCCACGCCGACCTGCATCCGCTCCTCGGAGCGGGTCATCGCGTCGTCGGCCTGGCCGCGGCGGGCACCGGCCCGGGGGGTGGTGGGCGTCGCGGCGGTGGGAGCGGCGGCCGCGGCGGCCAGCGGGGTGCCGTCACCGGCGCGGGTCCTGCCGGACTGGCCGGACTGGCCGCCGGCCTTCCAGCCGTCACCGTCGGAGAGGCCGTAGTACCGGGAGAGGCGGTGCTCCTCCCGCGCGGGCAGGTGCCCGTCCTCCACGGACACCATCGGCGCGTCCTTGACCTTGTCCTTCAGGTACGGGACCCGGATGTGGTCGCCGACGACCCGGGCTTCGCGGATCGGGACGAACGACTCACTGGCTCCGAACCATCCGGTCTTGATGCTGACCCACTCCGGCCTACCGGTGGCGTCGGAGAGGAACATGTGATCCGCCTTGCCGATGCGGTTGCCCTCCGCGTCGTCCACGGGGTGGTTCAACATGGAACGGGCCTGCTGTTCGGTGATCATCGATTTCACGCCTCCTTCACGCTCCAGCTGTTTTGAGCCTTACCGGCTCGATGTGGCCGAAACGTGTCGAACTGACATTCACTCAACGTGATGTTTCAGACCTCTGCCCTCCCAGTTGCCACACTGCGTCACTTTCACTATCAGTGACGGTGATGGAAAGCATCTGATCCATATGTTGGACGGATGGAACGGCGAGGGGAAGGATGGAGGCATGACGACGACGAAGAACGCGCGAGAGCTCGCCGAGACCTACTTCACCGCCTGGGAGGCGGGCGACTTCGACACCATCCGGGGCCTGCTGGCCGAGGATGTCGACTTCGTCGGAGCTCTCGGCACGGCAACGGGCATCGAAGAGGCACTGGGTGGCCTGCGGGGGCTCGGACAGGTGCTGGAGAAGATCGACGTGAACGTGCGGGTGGCGGACGGGGATGACGTCATCACCTGGTTCGAGCTGCGCACCAGCATTGCGCCGCCGGCGCCGACGGCGAACTGGATGCACGTGGAGAACGGGAAGATCGCCCGGATCCGGGTGACCTTCGACCCGCGCGGACTGCTGGCGGGCTTCGAGAAGAAGGCTTGAGGAGGGCTGAGCGGGGCGGGCAGCAGCAGGACCGGAGGGCCGTGATCGCCGGGGGGCGGTGGCGGCCCTCTTCGGCTGTGCGCGCTCAGGCGTCCTCGTCGGGCTCCGGCGGGGTCGCACGGAGGGCGGTGACGACGCCCAGGGCGACGGTGGCCAGCGCGAGGGCGAGGAGCGTCGCGAAGGCGGCGGCGATCAGGAACCGCACGGGCGCTCGCGGTCGCGGTTGCGGTCACGATCACGGTCACGGTCGCGGTCGACGTCGAGGAGGAGGGTGAGGAGGTTCAGGAGGGTCGACGCCGGGGCCGTGTTGAAGCAGACCAGGACGCGGCCGTCGAGGGTCGTGTCGGTGGCGGCCGAGGGGAAGATCAGGCCGAACTTCCGGCCGCGCTCGTGGAGTTCGGCGAGGAGGGTGAGGATGTGGTCCTCGGTATAGGCCCGGATCCGGGGATCGGTGGGCAGCATGGGGCGGCGGTGGGTCGTCATCAGGCGGCGTCCAGCTCGAACCAGACGGCCTTGCCGCGCTTCTGCGGCTCGACGCCCCAGCGGTTGGTGAGGCCCTCGACCAGCTGGAGACCCCGGCCCGACTCGGAGAGGAGGGAGGGGGCGTTGGACTGGGGGACCACCGGGCTCTCGTCGAAGACGGAGACGCGGAGGGTGACGGGGGTGATCGCGAGGATCTGGAGGACGGGGGCGGGGGTGTTGGCGTGCCGCCAGGCGTTCACGAGCAGCTCACCGAGGGCGAGTTCGGCGTCGAAGGTGGCGGAGGGCGGCCAGCCGAGGCGGAGCATGGCGTCCTGGAGGGACTGGCGGCCGAGGGCGAGCGAGGGCGTGTTGAGGTGACGCATGGGAGAACTCCCGGGCGTGTGTGGGGTGGAGAACCGGCGGAAACGTCGCCGTGAGCCAGGCCAGGCAAATGGGCATGGCTGCTCTGCGGCGCGGACAACGCGCATTACTGACGATCCGTCGGATCGCTGTGACATCGACCATAACGCACATGGGCTCAAAATTGAGTCAGCAGTCGGAAGGTTCCCCCGATCGTGGCACCCCAGCCCTCATGGCCTACGGCAGACTGGTCGCCATGGCCCTACGACCGAACCCAACACTTCGCCAGCGGCGGATTGGAACCGAGCTGCGGAGGATGCGGGAGCAGGCCGGTCTCGGCGGCAGTCAGCTGGCGCGCGAACTCGGCATCCACCCCGCGCAGATCACGCAGATGGAGAGCGGGAAGGGCGGGATCAGCGTTGAGCGGCTCCGGACGATCGCCTCAGTCTGCATGTTCGATAACCAACCCCTGATCGATGCACTGGCCGACATGGTCTCGGAGCGCAGAAAGGGTTGGTGGGAGGAGTATCGAGGGGCCCTTTCCACTGACTACCTGGAGATCGCAGAGCTTGAGGCGAACGCACACGGCATCTCAACATGGGCTACGACGTATCTCCCTGGGCTCCAGCAGACCGAGGCCTACGCGGCTGCGGTGTTCTCCCGCTTCGCTCCCTTCATTCCAAGCCATGACCTTGAGGCCAGGACCGCCTTCCGCATGCAGCGAAAGGCAGCTGTCAGGGAGAGCGAAGTTCCCTACATCTCCTTCATCCACGAAGCGGCGCTGCGAATGCAGTTCGGGGGTCCTCGGATCCTCGCCGATCAGCTCGACCATCTCATCGATGACTCACTGGCCGGCAGAATCTCAGTCCGCGTAGTGCCCTTCGACCTGGACACCTTCCCTGGCTGCGGCGAGAACATCATGTTCATCGAAGGCCCCGTGCCTGAACTTGCCACACTGCAGATGGATACTGTCGCGGGAATCATGTTCTTTGACGCCCAGAGCAGCCTGATCCGCCACCGGAGCGTCTTCGAGCACCTGAACTCCGCCGCCCTCTCCGAGGCCGATTCGCGGGAGTTCATCCAGTCTGTTGGGGATGAAATGCGAGGCAAGTATGCGTGACTCCGTTTGGCAGAAGTCCAGCTACAGCGGGGCATCCAGCGAATGCGTGGAGGTGCGTGCGGCCAGCGGGGCAGTCGAACTCCGTGAGTCCGACGAAGGCCACACCATCCTCCGCACCACCCCGGCCGCCCTCGCCGCCCTGCTCCACGGCATCAAGGCCGGCGAGTTCGACCACCACGCCTGACCCACCGCTCCGGAGCAGGAAGTCGACCCCGCCGACTTCCTGCTCCGCCCCTCCCCCATCCTGTCCACCATGAAGATCGCCGCCGCCCAGCTGTCCTGCACCCCCGCCGACATCCCGGCCAACGTCCGGCAGCTCGTCGGCCTCGCCGAGCAGGCCCGCTCCCAGGGCGCCGAGCTGATCGTCTCCCCCGAGTTCGCCCTCACCGGCTACGAACTCGACGCCCTCGCCGCCGACCCCACCCTCTGGGTCACCCCCGACGACCCCCGCCTCACCCCACTCCGGGCCACCGGCATCGCCACCGTCGTCAACTGCGCCATCCCCACCGACGGCCCCCGGCCCGCCATCGGCACGTACGTCTACGGCCCCGACGGCGAACTCCTCACCACCTACCTCAAGCAGCACCTCTACGAGCACGAGCAGGGCATCTTCACCGCGGGCGACCAGGACGGCCGCTTCTCCTTCAACGGCCTCCGCTTCGCCCTCGCCACCTGCTTCGACAACCACTTCCCCGACCTCACCGGCCGGGGCGGCGCCGACGGCTGCCACGTCCACCTCGCCAGCTCCCTCTACGGCACCGGCAACGGCATCCACGAGCGCGCCACCGTCTACCCGGGTATCGCCAAGGCCACCGGCATGCACGTCGTCCTCGCCAACCACGTCGGCCCCTCCGGCCCCTGGACCGGCTGCGGCGCCGCCGCCCTCTGGGCCCCGGACGGCACCCCCCTCGCCGAGGCCGACGACCGCACCACCACCGTCGCCATCGCCGACATCACCAACCTCACGGGACAGAACGCCTAGGGCAACCACAGCCGACCGCCCGAGCACACTGGCCCTGGCCGCCCATCGAACTGGGCGGCCGGGGCCTCGCATACGCTCCGCACCCGTTGCCATCCGCCCAGCCGGCAGCAGACCGTCGCTCCCTTAAGGCCATACGTCCGCGCTTGATTGACGCAACGTCAGAACGCGATACGGCTGACAGGACCACGCTCCGGGCGCATCCTTGGAACCGCGGGAAACCTGGTCGACATCGGAGGACGACATGGCGCTGGAGTTCCTGGGGATCTACCCGAACACGCCCGACGACGGCTCCCCGACCATCTGGAGGGACACGGAAACCGGGGACCTGCTCATCCAGTCGTACAAGGCCAGCGAGGCGGACATTCTGGCCGCTCAGGAAGTCGGTTCGATCCCCGGTCACACCACAGACATCCCGGATCACGAGTTCATGATCCGACTCCCCGAGAACATGCTTCAGTTCATCCCCCGGCCCAAGAACGAGGACAACAGCGGTGGCGACAGCGGTTCGTGAGCAGCTGGCGAAGGCCAAGCATTCTGCGGTGCACCTCGAGATGCGGGACAGCTACATGCTGGACGACCCGGAATTCGTCGCCTGGCAGCAGGGCAAGCGGCTCGACCCCGCCGACCGGAAATCGTGGTGGCGGTCCTGGCTGGACGTGGTGACCGAAGCGACCGGCCGGGGCGTCGCCATGCGTCGCCTGCGTGTGGTCTCCGAACCGGTCACCGACTACATCCGCTACGAGTACGACGTGACGTTCCCCAACGTCGCGGCCGGTGAGGAGGTCCGATGGCTGCCGCGTTCCCGCACAGGTGACCTGCTGCTTCCCGGTCTGGACGGCTGGGTCATGGACGGCCGAGTCGTGATCCTGCACCACTTCACCGGGGATGGTCAGTGGGCGGACGCCAAGATGGAGGTTCGGGAGGACGCCGAGCTGGCTGCCCGGTACCTGTCGGCCTACGAGGCCGCCTGGGAACGGGCCGTCCCACACGCGGAGTACCGCCCCGGCTGATCGGCAACTGAACCGCATGGCCGATTCGGCATCTTCGAGCGTCCAGCGCGCCCGGCAGGGCCTCGCGGACCGGCTCCGCGAGATACAGCGGGATGCCGGGCTCAACGGACGGGACCTGGCTGCGGCCTGTGGCTGGTACCCGTCCAAGGTCAGCCGCCTGCTGAACGCCCACACACCCCCGTCAGAGGACGACATCCGGCTCTGGTGCCGGGCGTGTGGTGTGCCGGAGCGGGCGGCCGACCTGGTCGCCACATTGCGGGCCGTGGCGGGCATGTTCGTGGAGTGGCGGCGGATGGAGCGGTCCGGGCTGAGGCAGGCCCAGGAGGCTCGGCGTCCGCTGTACGAGCGCACATACCGATTCCGTTCCTACTCGTCATGGCTGGTGCCCGGGTTGATCCAGACGCCCGGGTACACAGCGGCTGCGCTCCGAGCGATCCAACAGCGCAGGGGCTTGGTGGACGACGTACAGGCTGCTGTCGCCGTGCGCATAGGGCGCCAACGCGTGCTCTTCGAGGGTGATCGGCGATTCGCGTTCCTGATCGAGGAGTCCGTCCTGCGCTGCGGCATCGGCGGAAATGGCGTGATGCGGGACCAACTCCACCATCTGACGACAGTCGGGTCACTTCCCAATATGAGCCTCGGAGTTGTACCCATGGCGGCCGATCGAGCACGCTGGCCGGCCGAAGGATTTTGGATCTTCGATGCGGCACAGGTCAACGTCGAGTTGATCTCGGGGTACCTCACAATCACCCAGCCGAGCGAGGTCACGATGTATGCCGAGACGTTCGCCGAGCTGGCGGACCTGGCGGTTCACGGTGCAGCCGCACGGAAATTGATCACCGCTGCCGCTGACACACTCGGGTGATCGCGACGACCCCGCGTGGAATCCCGTAGAACTTCGTGGCCGCCTACTGGGCGCGCTCCCTACCGTTCTGAGTACAGATCAGATCTGGAGACAGGAGCCGAGGCCATGTCGCAGACGATGACCCTCGATCCGCCCGAGAAGCCTCCTGAGCTGCCGCCCGGCCCCATGCCGCCGAACGTCGCCGCCACCCACACCGCCCTCGACGAGCAGAAGGAGGGAACGCTGAACGATATCCGCATGAAACACAAGGGCGCACCGAAGGACCCGCCGAAGCACCGTGGCAACCCGGCCCCGGAGCCGACGCCCCCCGCCCCGCCGCCCCAGTAGCGCCCGACGCGGGCCCCTCCGTTGGACGGAGGGGCCCGCCCGATCGGAGACAGGAGTCAGGCATGGCCCCCATGGAGCAGTTCGCGATCTCGTACGAGATGCGACACTTCGCCGAGGTCAACTGGGCGCGCAAGGCTGAGCGCTGGTCGGTGACGTTCTATCTGCCCAGTGAGCGCGTCGGTACAGCGGAGATCACTCGCGTGATCCCCGGTGCGACCCCGAACCCGCGCGAAGCGCTGGAGCTGGACCCCGGGTTGTTGGACCGCATCCCGCGTGTGATCTTCACCGAGGCGGGAGAGGTGGCCGCGTCTGTGGCCGAGCTGCACCCCACCCTGCTGCTCCTGTTGGAGTCGGTGGAGGTCAAGGCGAAGTGGCGCGGCACCGGTCTGGGGATGGGCCTGGCCATCACCGCGCTTCGCCGCCTGGCGGTGCCGGGAGCCGTCGCTGTCTGCTACCCGGCCCCGATCCACGACCACGGCCCGGATGAATGGTGCAGCTTCACCTCCGAGGATCCCGAAGTCCGGAAGCCCGACCAGGAAGCCATGGCCAAGCTCCGGCGGGCCTGGGAACGCCACGGGTTCGGGCCGATCGGCAACGGGGTCTACGCGCGGTCGATCGAGCCCTGAAACCAGCCCCCGCCATGGCAAGGCGGGGGGCTCATCTCACCCAGGAGGAACCATGCGGGCCAACACCAACCACGAAGCGGAGGCCGGTCGGGCCCGGCTGGCCTCCGCGCTCATCGCGAACGGGTCCCTCACCTCCGACTGGTTGGCGTCCTACCACGCCGTGCCGCGTCACTGGTTCGTCCCCTCCCTCATCTGGCCGGGGCAGGGTGACGGCGTCCGTCAGGGCGAGGCCGTGAACCGGCACGTCGACCCGGGCGCCTGGTGGCGAGCCGTGTACTCCGACGTGCCGCTGACCACGCAGTGGGACGACGGGGAGCACAGCGGATTCACGCGCGGCTCGATCCCCACGTCCTCCAACTCCATGCCGACCATGGTGTTCTCGATGCTCTCCGCCCTCTCCGCCGACCACGGCCACCGGGCGCTGGAGGTCGGCACCGGCACCGGCTGGAACGCCGCCCTGCTCTCCCACCGGCTCGGCTCCGACCGAGTCGTCACCGTCGACATCGACCAGGAGGTCTCGGCCGACGCCCGACTCCGGCTCACCCGCGCCGGGTTCACCCCCACCTGCGTCGTCGGCGACGGCTCCGACGGCCACCGCACCGGCGCGAAGTTCGACCGGGTGATCGCCACCTGCTCCGTCCGCGAACTCCCGTACGCCTGGGTGGAACAGTCTCGGCCGGGCGCCGTGATCGTCGCGCCGTGGGCGCCCGAGTACGGCGGGGAGGCGATCGCCCGGCTCACCGTCGGCGGTGACGGCACGGCGAGCGGCCGGTTCGTCGGCTCGTCCGCCTTCATGCGGCTGCGGCCTCAGCGCACGGCCCGGCCGAGCAGCCTGGAGTACCTGTCCGGCCCGTGGCCGGCCGACGGAGCGAAGTCCTCGACGTCCCTCTCCCCGGACCAACTCGGCGGCTGGCTGGTGATGTTCGCGATCGGCGTGCGGGTGCCCGCCGCCTTCCCCCTGGTCGAGCGGTACGCCGACGGCAGCTACACCCTGTGGCTGCACGACACGGCCGTCACCTCCTGGGCCACCGTCGACTGGGAGCCCGGCCGCACCGCCTACACCGTGGTGCAGTCCGGCCCCAGGCACCTCTGGGCCGAGGTGGAGGCCGCCTGGCACTGGTGGGACGCCCACGGCCGCCCGGGCTTCGACCGCTTCGGGCTCACCGTCACGCCGGACGGCCAGGCGGTGTGGCTGGACGACCCCGACAGCCCCGTGGGGTGAGTGGTGCGCGGCCCGTCCGACCTCACTCGAACGGGTGTCGGTGAATCGTTGCCTCTTGCGGCCTCGGAGTGACCCGGTGGGTGGAAGGCCTCCCGAACGGTGACGGAGCCTCGCGACGCATCAGCCGTACGGGAGGTCTTCGTGAAACGCAGTCGTGCCATCGCCGTGTCGGTCGTGGCGGCGCTCGCCGTCGGATCGGGAATCGCCTTCGCGGGGCAGGCCGGCCCCGCCCGGATCTCCGCCGAGCCGATCGAGCTCCACGCGGTGGGGAACTACATCACCCTCCAACCGGGGCAGGAGGCCACGGTGCGGAGCGGGAAGTGCCCGGCCGGTGAGCTGGCCATCAGCGGCCTTCTGCACCGCGGCCACCATGCCGGACACCCTGACTGCGGGCAAGGACGGCCTCCCGCCGCAGCTTCCCCTCGGCCTCGATACCCTCCCGGGCCCGACCGGCAAGGGATGAGGGACGCTGCCCACGGGCCCGCCCCGAGCGGGCCCGTGGGCAGCCTCGATGCGCAGGAAGTCGGCGGGGTCGACTTCCTGCGCATTCCCGCGCGTTCCCGCGCATCGCGTCGTACGGGCCCGAGCGCCCCTCAGCCGCCGGAGCGGATCGGCTCGCCCGTCCGGTGCAGGTGGGTGAGGATCTCCCGGTACGAGCGGAGCAGGCCGACCTCGTAGTACGGGATGTCCTTCTCGGCGCAGAACTCCCGGGTGATCCGGGCGGCCCGGCCGAGCGCGGGGGTCGGCATGCTGGGGAACAGGTGGTGCTCCACCTGGTAGTTGAGGCCGCCCATCACCGCGTCGAGGACCGGCCCGCCGCGGACGTTGCGCGAGGTGAGCACCTGGCGGCGCAGGAAGTCCAGCCGCATCCCCGGGGTCACCATCAGCATGCCCTTGTGGTTCGGGGCGAAGACGCAGCCCAGGTAGACGCCCAGCAGCGCCTGGTGCACGGCGATGAAGGCGATCGCCTTGCCGAGCGGCAGAGCAGCCAGGACCAGGCCGAAGTAGGCCGCGAAGTGCGCGACCAGAAGCACGCCCTCCAGCACCGGGCGCTTCACCGCGGGGCTGCGCAGCGCGCGGAAGCTGTTGAAGCTGAGGTTGAGGCCCTCCAGCAGGAGCAGCGGGAAGAACAGGTACGCCTGCCGGCGGCCGATGAATCGGGCGAGGCCGCTCGCCTGCCGGGCCTGCCGCTGGGACCACACGACGAGGTCGGGCGAGACGTCCGGGTCGCGTTCCTCGTGGTTGGGGTTGGCGTGGTGGCGGGTGTGCTTGTTCATCCACCAGCCGTAGCTCATGCCCATCAGCAGGTTGGCGGCGATCCGCCCGCCGATCTCGCTGGGAGCCCGCCGACTGAACACCTGGCGGTGGGCCAGGTCGTGCGACAGCAGCGCGACCTGGGCGAAGACCACGGACATCACGGCCGCCAGGGCAAGCTGCCACCAGGTGTCGCCGATCGCGAACAGGGCCCACCAGCCGTCGAGGAACGCGGCGAGCACCAGCGCGATGCGGACGGCGTAGTAGCCGGGGCGGCGGTCGAGCAGACCCTCGGCGGCGATCCGGCGGCTCAGCTGGGCGAAGTCGCTGCCGCCGCCCTCCGGTTGCGGGGCGGGCGGCGCGGGGGCGGGCGCGGCCTCGGTCATCGTCACGGGCTGTGTGGGCATGCCCCGAGTCTGGTGCGCCGGACCGACCGGCAGAACGGGGCAAGCACCCCTCGCCGTACGGGTGTTAACCCCCGCAACGGGAGGGGCGCCGGCAGGCCCGGATGACGGAGGCGCTGCCCGCCGACGGTTGATCCACCGGAAGCCGTGCCCGTACTGTCGGCTCACGGCGGCCTCAGGGGTGCCGGAGGCGTCGGCGACATCGGGGGCGCCGGGGGCGATCGAGAGCGGGGCGGGGCCGTGACCGAAGAAGCGATACCGGGTCGGCTGGTCGGCGGGCGCTACCGGCTCGTGCGGCAGTTGGGGGCCGGCGGCTTCGGCCGGGTCTGGCAGGCGCACGACGAGACCCTGGGCATCGACGTGGCCGTCAAGCAACTGTGGCTGCCGCCCTCGACCTCCGACGGCGAGCGGGCCGAGCGGCTGGCCCGGGCCGAGCGCGAGGCGCGCAACGCCGCCCGGCTGCGCGACCGGCCGCACGTGGTGGCCGTCCACGACGTGCTGGTCGAGGACGGCATGCCGTGGATGGTGATGCAGCTGGTGTCGGGCGGCTCGCTCGGCGACCGGCTGGCCGCGGACGGGCCGCTGCCGGTCGAGCGGGCGGCCGTGGTCGCCCGCGCCCTGCTGGCGGCCCTCGCCGCCGCCCACGCGGCCGGGGTGGTGCACCGGGACGTCAAGCCCGCCAACGTCATGCTGGCCGACGACGGCGACGTCCTGCTCGCCGACTTCGGGATCGCCGTCCACGAGGCCGACTCGACGCTCACCGCAACCGGGGCGTTCGTCGGCTCGATCGAGTACATCGCCCCCGAGCGGGCGCGCGGCGTGGACGGGCAGGCCGCCTCCGACCTGTTCTCGCTCGGCGTCACCCTGTACCAGGCGGTCGAGGGCGTCTCGCCGTTCCGCCGGGACTCGGCGACGGCCTCGCTCACCGCCATCCTGTTCGACCCGCCCGCGCCGCCCCGCAGGGCCGGCCGGCTGGCCCCGCTGATCCTCGCCCTGCTGGCCAAGGAACCGGACCAACGGCCCGGCACCGCGCAGGCGTTGGCGATGCTCGACGGGTCCGTCCCGGACCGGCCCACCGCCCTCGACCATGCGCTCCCAGCCCCGACCGCGACCCCGACCCCGGCCCCGGCCCCCTCCGCGACCCCGCTCCCGACCCCGACCGCGACCCGGGCCCCGGCCCCCTCCGCGACCCCGGCCCCGGCCCCGCCCGTCGACGACGACGACGACTGGGAACAGGACCTTGAGGCGACGACGCCCGTCGAGGACTGGGAAGAGGACCTTGAGGCGACGTCACCGTCGGAGGCCTCGGCGTCGCCGCCCTACCTGGCGATCACGGTCGCGGTCGTCGTGGTCGCCGTGATCGCCGGGGCGATCGCTCTGTTGGTGGCCTCGCGGCCCGAGGACGGCAAGACCGAGCAGTCCGCGACCGGGGCCGGAGTCGCCCTCTCCGCGCCGCCGTCAGGCAGCCCTTCCCAGAGCCCGTCGCAGAGCTCGCCTACCGGCCTGCCGGACCTCCCGACCCCCTGCAACGTCCCCTCCGACGTCGCCGCCAAGCTCCGGCTCACCCATCACGGTGCCGAGGACATCAGGCCCGAACGCCGCCGGTGCGACTGGTGGACCGACGCCAACGCCCAGCTCCCGTACGACTTCGCCAGCGCGCAGACGTACCGGGGCCCCTACAGCGTCCAGCCGGGCGCGCAACCGGTTCGAATCGCGGACGCCGTGACCGGGCAGGAGTACGTCGACGCCAAGCCCAGCAACAACGGCATCGTCTACTGCCGCGTCGAGTGGCCCACGGACAACGGCGGCTACGCCTCGGCCCTGATGCAGTCCCCCAAGGGCTCCGACTCCAGCCAGCTCTGCGGGTTCACCGAGCAGTGGGCGAACGGCCTGTACCGGAGCCTGGCCCGCTAGGGAGCGTCTTGGCCGGCCGGTGGACGGGGCCGCGCCGGCCAGAGGATGATCTCCACCGGACTGCCCGGGGCCGCGACGGTCAGGAAGCGGCCGTCGGGGCCCGGGTGGTCGATGCGCTTCTCCGGCCGGTCGACTACTTGAGCGGCGTGCCGCCCGAGTTGCGGTACGCGATCGTCTTGTTGATCAGGTTCCCGCCGTCGGTCTCGGGCGTGGTCTGCTCCTGCCAGCCGGCGCCGAACAGGAGGGCGCCGACGTGTGCGCTCGCCACCTGGTCCAGGTGCGAGAAGAACCAGTCGACCTTGTCGTCCTTGTAGTGGCCGGGGGTGTTGTTCTGCGCCATGTTGCCCAGGGGGACCTGCCACAGGACCACCGGCTTGCCCACCGACTCGGCCATCGTCCTGTAGAACCCGAGCGCGGCGAAGCCCTTCTGGTCGTTCCAGTAGGTGTCCTTGCTGCCGTGGGCGGGCAGCGCGTACCAGCCCGCGTCGCGGTCCGTCACGTCGGTGACCAGGAAGTCGGCGTTCTTCGCCCCGAGGTCCGCGTAGTCCTTGGCGCACTGCGGGGTGTTCTGCTGCCAGTCGAAGCAGGACAGGTGCAGTCCCACGCCGGTCTTCGGCGCGTACTTGTGCGCCATCGCGATCATGCACTGGGCCAGGCCGGAGGCGCTGTTCTCCTGCGATCCGCAGTCCGTCGGGTTCGCGGCCGTGACCTGCGCGGCGACCTGGTGCGGATTGCCGAGCGAGCGGACGTAGCCCCAGAAGTCGGGCTCGATGTCGATCATGTCCTGCGAGTTGCCGATCTTCTGGAGGAAGAAGCGGTAGTCGTTCAGGTACCGGGTGAGCAGGTCGGCCCGGTTGATGGCCTGGACCTCGCCCGGGCCGTCGCCCTGGCCCGCCGCGTCGCCGAGGTCGCGCAGCGAGTACCAGGTCCAGAGCTGCTTCTGCGGGCGCGGCTTGCCCTGGTAGGTGGCCTTGGCCGCGTTGGCGTCCCGGTAGGTCACGTACGTGCCGGGCGCCGTGGTGCTGCCGGTCCAGCAGCCCCACCAGCCCGACCACGCGTCCTGGCAGTGGGCCGCCGTGTAGTAGTCCGACGAGGGCGCGGGCTGGCTGTGCACGTAGTTGTACCGCACGTCGAACGGCGCGGCGTTCGCCGAGGAGTCCTCCATCGAGCCGCCGATGAGCACCGTGCTGCTGCCCATGATGCTCTTCGCCGAGTTGCCGCCACCGGCTGCCGGAGCGGCGGGGGACGCCGGCGGCGCCGACGTCGGGCGGGTGCCGCCCGGGGCCTGGCCGGTCGGAGCGCCGCCGCCCTGCGGGGCGGGCTCGGCGGGCGTGGCACTGCTGCCGGAGCCGCCCGCCGGGGCGCCCCCGCCCTGCGGGGTGGGTGTGGCACTACCGCCGGAGGCCCCGGCGGCACTCACCGGCACGAGCTTCCACTGCTGCTGGGGCCCGTTCCAGTCGTGGAACTGGGCGAGGTGGTTCCCGTCGCCCTTGTAGCCGCCCGGGACCTCGACGGCCTTGCCGTTGAACCGGTTGACCAGACGCACGTAGCCGTCCGAGGAGTTCTCCAGGTGGAACTGCTGGTTGGCACCGTTGAGGTCGTGCCACTGCACCAGCTCGGCGCCTTCGCTCTTCGACCAGTTGTAGTCGTCCAGCACCTTGCCGGAGTTCCGGTTCTGCAGCCGGTAGTTCCCGTCACCCGAGTCGACGAACTTCCACTGCTGGTTGGCCCCGTCGGTACGGGACCACTGCACCATCGGAGCACCGTCGGCGGTTGAGAAGCCGTAGGCGTCCATCGCCTCGCCGGTGCTGCGGTTGACCAGGACGTACCAGGCGTTGGTGTCCACGGTCCCCGCGGAGGCCGTGTTGACCACGGCCACGGAGCCGCCCACGATCGCCAGGCCGACGGCCGCCCAGAGGCTCCGGCGCTGGTACAGGCGACGGCGGCGATGCGTCTGCCGCCGGGCGCCGGGCGACGCCTCCGGCGACGTGGAAGGGCGAGGGAACATGTGGATGCTCTCTTTCCGGGCGTTGTCTCCGACCGGACCGCCTGTCCGGACACCCCCCAGTTGCCACCGCCCCCGGACAGGTTGCCGCGGATCGAAAAAGTCTTTTCAGGCGCGGCGCGGCGCCGTGAACAGCTCGTCCAGGTGGTGGTCGAGGACCGCCTGCGCCTGCTCGCCGGTGCGCTGGCCGCCGAGGACGCTGGAGCCGAGCCCGTTGACCATCGCCAGCAGCCCGGCGGCGGCCATCTCGACGTCCCGCTCCGGCGCGATCCCGCCGGCCTGCTGGGCCGCGCGCAGCTGCTTGACCAGGAAGCCCTCCAGGACGACGGGCGGCTGGGCGGCCTGCTGCTCCAGCACCTCGGGGTCGCTGAGCACCAGGGCGTAGTACGCCGCGTACGTGCGGGTGATCCGGCGGCTCTCCGGGTCCGTCGGCAGGATGCAGGAGAGGATCGCCGTGACCACCTCGCGGGGGGCGCGGGCCTCGCCGATCCAGCGTTCCATCCGGGCCCGGAGCTGGGTGCCGAGCCGGGCGAGGGCGTCCAGCAGCAGGCCCTGCTTGGTCGTGAAGTAGTACTGGACGAGGCGCAGCGAGACGCCCGCCTCGGTGGCGACCGCCCGCATGCTGGCCGACTGCAGGCCCTCGGTGTCCGCGATCCGCAGCAGGGCCTCGGCGATCTGTCGCCGGCGCGCCTCGTGGTCGACCTTCTCGGCCACAGTTCGACCTCCCTCTCTTGGTACACCCGTATCATGCCTGTGATACACATGTACCATGCGAATCAGCGAGTTCACGAACGGCAAGGCCGAAGCCCGCTTCCGCACCGCGTACGAGCGCGCCCTGGCCCAGCTCTGGCCCGGCCCGCGCACCGCGCTCGACGTCCCCACCGGCTTCGGCACCACCCGCGTCCAGCGCACCGGACCCACCCAGCGCACCGGCCCCGCCCACGGGCAGCCGGTCGTGCTGCTCCCCGGCTCCGGCGGCAACGCCCTGATGTGGCACGCGTACGTCGAACGCCTCGCCGCACACCACCCGGTCATCGCCGTGGACACCGTCGGCGAACCCGGCGCCAGCGTGCAGACCGCCCCGATCCGGGACGGCCACGACGCCGCCGACTGGCTGGAGGAACTCCTCACCGCCCTCGACGTCCCCACCGCCCACCTGGTCGGCTGCTCCTACGGCGGCTGGATCGCCCTCCACCACCAGCTCCGCCACCCCGGCCGGACCGCCACCCTCACCCTCGTCGACCCGGCGGGCCTCGCCGACATCGGCCGACGCTTCTACACCTGGCTCATCCTCGGCGGCCTCGCCGCCCTGGCCCCGCGCGCGCTCCGCCCCCGGCTGGCCCAGGCGGTCTCCAACAGCGCCCTCCTGGAGGCCGAACTGATGACCCTGATGCGCGCCTCCACCGGCTTCCGCCGCCGACTGCCGCCGGCCCTCACCCTCGACGACGCCGAACTCGCCCGGCTCAGCGCCCCCGCGCTCTTCCTGCTCGGCGAGCACAGCGCCCTGCACGACGCCCGGGCCGTCACCGAACGGCTGCACCGGCTCACCCCGGCGGCCCGGGTCGCGATCGTCCCCGGCGCCGGGCACTCGCTGACCACCGACGACCAGGCGGCCGTCCTCGACGGTATTCTCACCATGGCGTCGTCCCAGGTCAGTTGACCATCCCGTCCTCGGCGGTATCCTCACCATGGCTCCGCCCCAGGTCAGTTGACCGGCTCGTCCTCGGCGGCGCCCTCACCACCGCGTCACCCCAGGTCAGTTGACCAGCTCACTCTCGACGGGCCCGTCCGCGAGGACCATCGGCCAGTCGTCCTCGGCGGACAGCAGGACGTCCAGCGGGACGCCGGGCGCTCCGGTGAACACGGCGGTGGCCTCGGAGAGCCGGCCGGGCGGCACCGGCAGGGCCACCTCGGCGGACAGCACGACGGCGGCGTCCGGATCGACGGCCGAGCGGTCCGGGAAGTCGGCCGGATCGGCCCCCACCTGCTCCAGCGCGTACGGGTAGACCGCGATCGACACCGTCAGCCGGTCGCCGTCCAGGCCGCGCTCGGCCCATCCGTCGGTCGGCAGCAGGAAGAAGGCGCCGTCGCCCTCGTAGCAGTACGAGCCGAGCCGGTCCAGCGCCCGCTCGCCGGGGGCACCGTCGGGGTCGACGACCAGGACGGCGACCCGCGCGTCCGGGTCGCTCGGGTCCAGGCCGGCACGGACGTACAGACGGGCCACGGGGAACCTCCGGGTCGCGGAACGGGAGCGGAAACGGGAGCGGAAACGGGAAAGGGCCCGCCGGCCGCCTCCCGCAAGGGAGTTGGACGACGGGCCCGGGGCCCACGCTACCGTCAGGCCGCCTGGCGACGCGCCTCCTGGCGCTGGGTCAGCTGGCGGCGCACCGCCCAGACCGCCCCGCCCAGGACGAAGCCGTAGACGGAGACCAGCCCGTGGCCGTTGTCCTGGGCGAACCACATCGCGAGGCCGAGCACCGGGACGCCGGCCGCCAGGGCGATCTCCTTGGGGAGGCGGGTACGGGTGAGGAAGGCGAGGGCGAGGGTCGCGCCGAGGAAGTAGGTGGCGCCGGAGCTGCCGGCGAAGTTGCGGGGGTCGGTGCTGGGGCCGTCGCCGAAGCCGAGCAGGTCGTCGATGCGGCCGGGCAGCAGGATGCCGGCCAGGAAGAAGCCGAGGGTCAGCGGGCCACCCCAGTACCACTGGGCGAGCGCGGCGACGGCGGCGAGGGTGACGAGGTTCCACAGGCCGCCGAAGAGGCCGCCGTTCTGCATGAACACCGAGGTGAACTCGCGCCACCAGCCGGACTTGGACGGGTCCGCGTCCAGCGCGTCCATGGCGCCGGACCACACCAGCTGGAGCAGCACGCCGCCGACGGCGACGGCGGTCAGGGCGATCGCCGCCCACGGGAGCGGTCGCGAGCGCAGGGTGTCCCGGCCGACGACGCCCAGCCCGGAGTTGACCATCATGACCATCAACGCGGCCGTGGTCACGTTGAAAAGGATCGCCCCCATGGTCCTGCCCCTCCCCGCCTACGGCGCTTTCCAACGCCGTTCGAAAACCTGATGAGACAAAGCTAGCACAGTTTTCGAACAGTGTTGGAAAACAATGTACGGTGGATCGCATGAAGCTCACCAAGGAGCGCATCGTCGACGCGGGCATGGCCGTCTTCGCCGAGGTCGGCTACCAGAACCTGTCCATGCGCCAGGTCGCCGACCGCCTCAACGCCCACGCCGGCAGCCTCTACTACCACGTACGCGGCAAGGACGAGCTGCTCGCCCTGATGGCCGACCGGATCAGCCGCCGGGCGTACGACGCGGGCACCGAAGCCCTCGCCGCCCTCCCCCCCGACGCCGACTGGCAGGACCGCGTCGAAGCCCAGGCCGCCACCCTGCGCCAGGAGATCAAGCAGCACGCCGGCGGCGCCCAACTCCTCGCCGAGAGCCCCGGCATGCTCAGCACCGACGGCCTCCTCCTGATGGAACGCCTGCTGCGCACCCTCCTCGACGCCGGCCTGCCCGCCCACCACTGCGGCATCGCCGCCGACACCCTGCTCAGCCACATCACCGGCTTCGTGCTCCAGGAACAGAACCAGCCGACCGCCCCGCCGACCATCACCGCCGAGCTCTACGCCGAACTGTGCGAGCGGTTCCCGCTGGTCATGGGCGACCTGATCCCGCGGATCGGGCAGGACGAGAAGTTCACCCGGAGCGTCCGACTGCTCTGCACCGGCTTCACCGCGCTCACCTGACCGACCGCACCCGCACCCCCGGGGGTGCGGGGCCGGCCCCGCACTCAGCCCCGCTGCGGCGGGCGGCGACGCATGCTCAGCAGGAACAGCACCACCGCCGTCAGCACCGCCGCCGTACGCAGCACCCCCGGAGCCATCGACCAGCTGAACTGGCCCAGCGGGGAGCCGGTCTGCACCCCGGCGCCCCCGCCGGCGCCGGTCTGCTTGGCGTGCTGCATCGCGAACAGCGTGCTCGCGCTCATCGTCACCAGCGGGATCCCCAGGATCACGAACTTGCGTGTCAGGTCGGAGAGTTGACGGGACAGGTAGCCGAACCCCCAGCCCGCCAGCATGGCCGGGAAGAACCCGGAGATCGCGCCGCCGACCAGCAGCCCGCAGGACAGCAGGATCAGCGGGGACGGCTTGCGCGCACCCCTGCCCGGGGCGGCGGCGGGCGCGGGCGCGGCCTTCGCCTTCCGCTGCTTCCTCGGCTTCACCGCAGCCTGCTCGACCGGCGGCTGCTGCGCCGCCTCATCGGCCGCGCGCTGCTCGGGGATCGGCTTGGGCGCGGGCTGCGGAGTGTCCGAGAAGTCGAGCATCGTCATCGTCCACGGGCTCGAACTCTGCACCGTCGGCGGGGGGATCACCTCCGAACCGCCCCCGGGCGAGGCCACGCCCGGCAGGTCCAGCGACACGTTCGGGATGCCGCCCGTACCGCCGTGACCCGTACCGCCTTGGCCCGTCCCACCGTGGGCGGAACCGGCCGAGGGGCCGTACACACCGTCCTCGGCCGGCCCGGCGGCCGGCGGAGCAACCGGGGGAGGCGGTGTCGACGGTGCGGACGGACCCGGGGAACCCCCGCCCCCCGACCGCTCGCTCCACGGCCCGCTCTTGCGCCACCACTCGCCGTCCGTCATCACCGACACCCCGCCTCGCCCGTACCCGACCGCCCTCGCCCAGGACGCTACCCAGCGCGCGCCGCCCTGCGCGAGTCCCCGCGACCCCCGGCGCACGAGGCATCCCACCGTCCGCGCTCCCGACTAAGACCGACCGGCACATGGTGGGCGGCGTCGCGACGCCCGGGCTGTCGCCTGGACTGCGTTGTCGTCGGTCGCCGCAGCTCCGCTGCTACTCCCTCCTCCGCCTTGCCAGGCTCGGCCCGGACACCGCTCCTTGCTCCACCCACCACGTGCCGGTCGGTCTAACCTAGGTCGAATGACCACACAGCAGGGCCCTCAACGCCAGAGCAGGAAGCCCGTCGGCCCCCGCACCCTCGCCGAGGAGCTGCGCGCCCGCCCCGACGACGCGCTCGCCGCCCTGCTCCGTTCCCGCCCCGACCTGCTGAACCCCGTCCCCGGCGACCTCACCCAGCTGTCCGCCCGGCTGTCCTCGCGCGCCTCCGCACTGCGCGCCCTGGAGCGGCTCGACCGGTTCACCCTCCAGGTCGCCGAGGCGCTGGCGACCTGCCCGGACGGCACCCCCCTGGCGACCCTCCGCACCCTGCTGACCGGCCCGGCCAAGGTCAAGCCGCACCCCGGCGCCACCCCGCTCACCCCGGCCGACCGCTCCGCCGTCGCCGCCGCCCTGCCCCGCGCCATCGCCGTGCTGCGCGACCGGGCGCTACTCTGGGGCCCCGACAACGGCCTGCGGCTGGTGCTCGCCGTCCGCGAGGCGCTCGCCCCGACCGCCGCCAACCCCGGCCGCACCGGCCTCGGCCCGACCCTCGCCGACGCCACCACCGGCATGTCCCCGGCCCGGCTGCAGCAGCTGCTCGCCTCGGCCGGCCAGCCCGCCACCCCGGACCCGGTCACCGCGGTCGCCGCCCTCACCGCCCTGCTCACCGACCGCACCCGCTGCGCCGCCCTGCTCGACACCGCCCCCGAGCCCGCGCTGCGGCTGCTCGACCGGCTGGTCTGGGGCCCGCCCACCGGCACCGTCCCGGACGCCACCCGCCCGGTCACCGCCGAGGACGCGCAGAGCCCGGTCGAATGGCTGCTCGCCCGCGGCCTGCTGCTGCCCACCAGCCCCGGCAGCGTCGTACTGCCCCGCGAGCTGGCCCTGCACCTGCGCGGCGGCCGCACCCACCGCACCGTCGAGCCGCTCCAGCCCGAACCCGCGCCCGCCACGCCCCCGCGCGATCCACAGGCTGTGGACAGCGCCGCGGCCGGCCAGGCGCACACCGCCGTCAAGACCGTCGAGGAACTCCTGGAGGCCTGGGGCCTCACCCCGCCGCCCACCCTGCGGGCCGGCGGCCTCGGCGTACGGGACCTCAAGCGCGCCGCCCAGACCCTGGAGACCACCGAGCAGCAGGCCGCCTTCTGGCTCGAACTCGCCTACGCCTCAGGCCTGCTGGCCCCCGACGGCGAAGCCGACGAATGCTGGGCGCCCACCCCCGGCTACGACAGCTGGCTGCACCTGGACACCGCCGAGCGCTGGTCCGTCCTGGCCGGCGCCTGGCTCGCCGCCACCCGCGTCCCCGCCCTCACCGGCACCCCGGACGGCAAGGGCAAGCCGCGCGCCGCCCTCGGCCCCGAACTCGACCGCACCCTCGCCCCGTCCGTCCGCCGCGCCGCCCTCGCCCTGCTCGCCGAACTCCCGCCCGGCACCCCGGCCACCGCCGCGGACCTGCTGCCCACCCTGCGCTGGCAGCGCCCGCTGCGCGGCGGCCCCACCGGCCCGGACGGCCACGAGCTGCGCGACGACCTCACCACCTGGACCCTCGCCGAGGCCGAACTGCTCGGCATCACCGGCCGCGGCGCCCTCGCCGCCCCCGCCCGTGCCCTGCTCACCGCCGAGTCCGACCCGGCCGAGGTGCTCGCCCCACTGCTGCCCCAGCCGCTGGACCACGTCATCCTCCAGCCGGACCTCACCGCGATCGCCCCCGGCCCGCTGCTCACCCCGCTCGCCCAGGCGCTCGCCCTGTGCGCCGACATCGAGTCCAAGGGCGGCGCCACCGTCTACCGCTTCACCCCGACGTCCGTGCGCCGCGCCCTGGACGCCGGCCGCACCGCCGCCGACCTCCAGACCTTCCTGGCCCAGCACAGCCGCACGCCCGTCCCCCAGCCGCTCGCCTACCTGATCGACGACGTCGCCCGCCGGCACGGCATCCTGCGGGTCGGCGCCGCCTCCTCCTACCTGCGCTGCGACGATCCCGCCCTGCTCAACGAGGTGCTCGCGGACCGCCGATCCGCCGACCTGCGGCTGCGCCTGCTCGCCCCCACCGTCCTCGCCTCCCAGGCCGCCCCGGACGTCCTGCTCGCCGCCCTGCGCACCATGGGCTACGCCCCGGCCGCCGAATCCGCCGAGGGCGACGTCCTGATCACCCGCCCGGACAGCCACCGCACCCCGCCCCGCACCGCCCCCGTGCCCGTCCCCGACGGCCCGCCCACCCCCGACGACACCCTCCTCGCGGCCGCCATCAAGGCCATCCGGGCCGGCGACCGCGCCGCCACCGCCACCCGCCGCGAAACCACCCCCGACCCGCGCCAACTCCCCCGCACCGCCGCCGCCGAGACCCTCGCCGCCCTCCAGACCGCCGTCCTGCTCGGCGAACGGATGTGGATCGGCTACCTCAACGCCGAGGGCATCGCCAGCCAGCGCATCATCGACCCGGTCAAGGTCGAAGGCGGCTACGTCACCGCCTTCGACCACCACGCCGACGAACTGCGCACCTTCGCCCTCCACCGCATCACCGGCGTCGCGGAGTTGGACGAATGACGACGGGCGACAGGGGGCGACGGGGCCTCAGTGCCCCTGCGACTCCTTCATCTTCTGCTTGACGGCCTGGTCCGCCAGGCTGCCGATCTCCCCCTGCCCGACCGGCAGCGAGCCGCCGCCGACCTGGTCGGCGATCAGGAATCCGGGGGCGGCCAGCAGGCCGCCGGGGCCCTCGCCGATGCCCGCGAGGGCGTGGGCGGAGCCCGCCGAGGCGGCGGTGGCGGCGAAGGCCGTGCCCATCAGGGCCAGGGCGGTGAGAACGCGCTTCGAGTTCTTCATGGCCGGTTCAACGAGCGAGTACGGACCGTGGTCACTCGAAGGAATTGACGCGCCGGGCCCACGGGCGTACTCCGGGAGCAGGGGGTTCCCTGCGAGGAGGCGACCACCATGCTCGGCGATCGGATAGCGGAGTTGACCACCACGGAGAGCGGCCGGCGGGTGCTGGCCACGGTCGGCGGTCCCGCGCTGGAGGTGTCGATGACCGGCGTCGGGCAGCTGCTCGGCCACCCCGTCCGGGAGTTCGCCACCTACGAGTCCGAGCTGCGGCCCGACGGCTCGCTGTTCGGCGAGGGCCAGGGCGTCGGCATGACCGAGAAGGGCGAGACCTACAGCTGGCACGGCAGCGGCGTCGGCCACTTCGCCGAAGGCGGCGCCGTCCACTGGCGCGGCAGCGTCTACTTCGAGAGCACCGCCGACGCCTTCCTGCGCCTCAACGACCTGGTCGGCGTGTTCGAGTTCGACAACGACCCCACCGGCACGGGCCGGGTCGTCCTCCACGAGTGGAAGTAGCCCGACACATTCCGGGTGGAATGAGCGACACTGGAGGGTCTGCGTCAGTCCGGTCCGGCGATCCCGGCCGGCCACATCCAGCATGTCAGCCAGTGGAGGGCTCCCCCGCGTGAACGACGGACCGCTCATCGTCCAGAGCGACAAGACTCTCCTCCTGGAGATCGACCACCCCAGGGCCGCCGAATGCCGGCGTGCCATCGCCCCGTTCGCCGAGCTGGAGCGGGCGCCCGAGCACGTGCACACGTACCGGGTGACCCCGCTCGGGCTGTGGAACGCCCGGGCGGCCGGGCACGACGCCGAGCAGGTGGTCGACGCCCTGGTGACGTACTCGCGCTACCCGGTGCCGCACGCCCTGCTGGTGGACGTGGCCGACACCATGGGCCGCTACGGGCGGCTCCAGCTGCTCAAGCACCCCACCCACGGGCTGGTGCTGACCACCACCGACCGCCCGGTGCTGGAGGAGGTGCTGCGCTCCAAGAAGATCGTGCCGCTGGTCGGCGCCCGGGTCGACCCGGACACCGTGGTGGTGCACCCCTCCGAGCGCGGCCAGATCAAGCAGGTGCTGCTCAAACTCGGCTGGCCCGCCGAGGACTTCGCCGGGTACGTGGACGGCGAGGCGCACCCGATCGACCTGGACGAGGACGGCTGGCAGCTGCGCCCGTACCAGGCGCAGGCCGTCGAGGGCTTCTGGCACGGCGGCTCCGGCGTGGTCGTGCTGCCCTGCGGCGCCGGCAAGACGCTGGTCGGCGCGGCCGCGATGGCGCACGCCAAGTCGACCACGCTGATCCTGGTCACCAACACCGTCTCGGCCCGCCAGTGGAAGCACGAGCTGGTCAAGCGCACCTCGCTGACCGAGGACGAGATCGGCGAGTACAGCGGCACCAGGAAGGAGATCCGCCCGGTCACCATCGCCACCTACCAGGTGATGACGACCAAGCGGAAGGGCGTGTACGCGCACCTGGAGCTGTTCGACGCCCGCAACTGGGGCCTGGTGGTGTACGACGAGGTGCATCTGCTGCCCGCGCCGGTGTTCAAGTTCACCGCCGACCTCCAGGCCCGCCGCCGGCTCGGCCTGACCGCCACCCTGGTGCGCGAGGACGGCCGCGAGGGCGACGTGTTCAGCCTGATCGGCCCCAAGCGCTTCGACGCGCCCTGGAAGGAGATCGAGGCGCAGGGCTACATCGCGCCCGCCGACTGCTGCGAGGTGCGGGTCACCCTGACGGACTCCGAGCGGCTCACCTACGCGACCGCCGAGCCGGAGGAGCGCTACCGCTACTGCGCGACCACCGCGACCAAGCGGCGGGTGGTGGAGGCACTGGTCAAGAAGCACGAGAAGGACCAGACGCTGATCATCGGCCAGTACATCGACCAGCTGGACGAGCTCGGCGAGGCCCTGGACGCGCCCGTGATCAAGGGCGAGACCAGCAACACCCAGCGGGAGAAGCTCTTCGACGCCTTCCGCAACAAGGAGATCGGCGTCCTGGTGGTCTCCAAGGTCGCGAACTTCTCGATCGACCTGCCCGAGGCCACGGTGGCCATCCAGGTCTCCGGGACCTTCGGCTCCCGCCAGGAGGAGGCCCAGCGCCTCGGCCGCGTCCTGCGCCCCAAGGCGGACGGACACTCGGCGCACTTCTACTCGGTGGTCGCCCGGGACACCGTGGACCAGGACTTCGCCGCCCACCGGCAGCGCTTCCTGGCCGAGCAGGGCTACGCGTACCGCATCATCGACGCGGACGACGTGCTGTAACCACGGTCACGCTCAGTACCGGACACCGTCGCGCCCGAGGAAGATCACGCGCGCGGCGGTGTCCAGCGCGATCCCGACGTTGCGGACGGCGGTGCCCAGCAGGTTGCGGTGGCGGCCCTGGACGGCGGTCGCGCCGGCCGGGCCCGTGCGGGGGGTGGGGGTTTCGGTGCTCATGTCTTCAACGGTAGGCACCCGAGCGGCCGCGGGCATCACTCCGAAGGCCGCATCCAGCGAGGCGGCCGTCCTCCTCCGGGTGTACGGAACCCCCCGGCACCCCCTGAGACCTGCGGGGCTGGAACCCCGAGACGGACGGGTCTAAGATCGTCCGTCTGCCCCCTCCCGAACCGTGGTACCTGCTGACGTCCGCAGGCAGCCGGGGGAGGCGCCGACCGCACGGCAACCGGTCGGCTGTACCCCACCGTGAGCTCCATCGATCCGCTGCGCCCGCCACCGGGACAGCCGGGAAGGTTCGCTGTGCCCGCCACCCCCACCACCGACCCCCTCCAGCGCGAACGCGACCACCTGTCCGCGTCCCGGTCCGCGCTGCGGGCGATGCGCGAGGACGTCCAGTCCCTCGACATCCGCGACGTGACCGGCTCCTGGGTCACCGCCGTCATCCTCCAGAACCAGATCGAGGCCCGGATCGCCGCCCTGGCCGACCTCTCCGACACCCCGCTGTTCTTCGGCCGCCTCGACTACCTGCACGCGGTCAGCGAGGAGCTGAGCGAGGGCGGCGGAGGGGAGAGCTTCTACATCGGCCGCCGCCACGTCCACGACGCCGACGGCGACCCGATGGTGATCGACTGGCGCGCGCCGGTCTCCCAGCCGTTCTACCGGGCCAGCCGCACCGATCCGCTGGACGTCGAGCGCCGCCGCCGCTTCGGCTACACCGGCGGCGAACTCACCGCCTACGAGGACGAGCACCTCACCGACCCGGCCGAGCAGGAAACGGGCTCCGCCCTGCTCGCCGCCGAGATCGAGAAGCCCCGCGTCGGCCCGATGCGCGACATCGTCGCCACCATCCAGCCCGAGCAGGACGAGATCGTCCGCTCCGACGTCACGGGCACCATCTGCGTCCAGGGGGCGCCCGGCACCGGGAAGACGGCCGTCGGCCTGCACCGCGTCGCGTACCTGCTGTACGCCCACCGCGAGCGGCTGGCCCGCACCGGCACCCTGGTGATCGGGCCGAACAACGCCTTCCTGTCCTACATCGAGCAGGTCCTCCCGGCCCTCGGCGAGCTGGAGGTCGGCCAGGCCACCGTGCAGCAGCTGGTCGCCCACGTCGAGGTGAAGGGCGAGGACGATCCGGAGGCGGCCCGGCTGAAGGGCGACGCCCGGATGGCCGAGGTGCTGCGCCGGGCCGTACGGGCGGGCATCACGCTGCCCACCGAGCCCTGCGTGGTGGTCCGCGGCTCCCGCCGCTGGCGCGTCCCGGCCTACGAACTGACCGAGATCATCGAGGAGTTGAAGAGCCGCGAGGTCCGCTACGGCGCCGCCCGGGACGCCCTGCCGCAGCGCATCGCGCACGCCGTGCTGGTGAAGATGGAGCAGGGCGGCGAGGCCCCGGACGACCGGGTGCAGGACGCGGTGGCCCGCAACGCCGCGGTCAAGGCCGTGGTCAAGGAGTGCTGGCCGGCCGTCGACCCGGCCAAGCTGGTGCTGCGGCTGCTCTCCGACCCGGAGTTCCTGGCCGAGTGCGCCGAGGGCGTGCTGACCGCCGAGGAGCAGCGGGCCGTGCTGTGGCCCAAGCCCGGCCGCTCGGTGAAGACCGCCCGCTGGACGCCCGCCGACGCCGTCCTGGTGGACGAGGCGACGGACCTGGTGCAGCGCACCCCCTCGCTCGGGCACGTGGTGCTGGACGAGGCCCAGGACCTCTCCCCGATGCAGTACCGCGCCGTCGGCCGCCGCTGCACCACCGGCTCGGCCACCGTCCTCGGCGACCTCGCCCAGGGCACCACCCCCTGGGCGACGGCCAGTTGGCCGGACGCCCTGCACCACCTGGGCAAGCCGGAGGCGCACATCGAGGAGCTGACCAAGGGCTTCCGGGTGCCCGAGGAGGTCATCGCCTACGCCTCCAGGCTGCTGCCCGCGATCGCCCCGGGCCTGGCCCCGGCGACCTCGGTCCGCGACGCCCCCGGCTCGCTGGAGATCCGCCCGGTCGAGGAGTGGGAGGAGGCCGTCCTGACGGCCTGCCGGGAGGCGCTGGAGCACGAGGGCTCGACCGGCCTGATCGCCGCCGACGCCCGGATCCCGCTGCTCGCCGAACTGCTCACCGCGGCCGGCCTGCCGCACCTCTCCCCCGGCACCGAGACCAGCGCCGACGCCCGGCTGACCCTCGTCCCGGCCTCGCTGGCCAAGGGTCTGGAGTACGACTACGTGGTGCTGGACGAGCCGGCCGCGGTGGTCGCCGGCGAGCCGGACGAGCGGACCGGCCTGCGCCGGCTCTACGTGGCGCTCACCCGCGCCGTCTCCGGGCTGACGGTGCTGCACCGCGAGCCGCTGCCCGAGCAGCTCGGATGACCGCGAGAAGGGGCCGGTGGCGTCACCGGCCCCTTCTCGATCGCTCAGGCGTCGATCAGCCGACCGCTCAAGCGTCGATCAGCCGGCCACTCAGGCATCGATCAACCGGCCGCTCAGGCGTCGATCAGTGCCCGCCACTCGGCGACCCTGGCCGCGTCGACCGGCGTCCGCCAGCCGTCGGTGCGCACCGCGCCGCCGACGTGGAAGGCGTCGAAGCCCTCCGCCCGCAGCTCCTTGAGGTGCTCGGCCCGCAGGCCGCCGCCGATCAGGATCCGCTGGGTGTAGCCGGGTTCGCCGCTGCGGGCCAGCTCGGCGGCCAGCACCTCACGGCCGGCGTCCACCCCGGCGGCCGCGCCGGAGGTGAGGAAGGTGTCCAGTCCGGGCAGCGTGCCGACGGCGGCGCGCAGCGCGGCCCGGTCGGTGCTGTGGTCGATCGCCCGGTGGAAGGTCCAGCGGCAGCCGGCGATCGCCTCGGCGACGGCCCTGGTGGCGGCCAGGTCGACGGCGCCTCCGGCGTCGAGGAAGCCGAGGACGAACTCCTCGGCGCCCTCGGCCCGCAGCGCGGCGGCCCGGGCGCACAGTTCGTCCAGGTCGCCGGGGGCGAAGCCGTCCCGGATCCGGAGCATGACGCGCAGCGGGACGGCGACGGCGGCCCGGATCCGGGCGAAGTCCTCGACGGAGGGGGTGAGTCCGTCGGCGGCCATGTCGGTGACCAGTTCGAGCCGGTCGGCGCCGCCCGACTCGGCAGCCTGGGCGTCCTGGGGCGTCAGCGCGATGACTTCGAAAATTGGTCTAGACATATCAGACAGCCTGCCACATCCCCGCGCCCCCGGCGAGAGCACACCCCCGCCCCGGTCACACCGGAACGGGGGTGGCCGTCACACCGGGACGGGGTCGCCCGTCACACCGCGACGGGAGCGCCCGTCACACCCGTCCCGGCACCATCCCGAGGGCCGTCCGCCGGCCGAACCGGTGCTCCGCCACCGCCACCAGCGCCAGCAGGACCACCACCGGCACCGCCATCGGCAGCAGGTGCGAGATCCCGCGGGTCTCCCGCCAGATGTTGAACAGGCTGCCGGGCCCGGTCAGCACCAGCATCGCCAGCCCCACCGCCGCCGGCCCCATCCGCCCGCGCAAGCCGGCGAAGGTCAGCAGCGTCGGAGCGATCAGCATCACCACGAACCACTGGAGGTCCAGCGGGAAGGTCGTGTCGTCCCAGTTCTGGGCCGCCTCCAGCAGCCCGCCGGCGACCACCGAGCCCAGCACCAGCCCGGCCGTCCGCAGGTTCGGCCGGGGCAGCAGGTCGGTCGGCGCGGCGATCAGCAGCAGCGCGGCCACCACGAACGGCAGCGTGGCCATCCCGATGTAGCCGACCCACCAGGCGTCGACGAAGTGCGACCGCCAGGCGGCCAGGCCCAGGTCGTACAGCCCGACGGCGCCCAGCAGCAGCGCGGTGACCCGAACGGCCGTCCAGCGCCCCAGCAGAGCCGCCACCCCGAGCAGCAGCGCGGCCGCCGGCGGGGCGAAGGCCCGGACGTGGTTGCCGAACGAGTCGTCCCAGGCGAGCCACCTGGTGGTCCGGTCCAGGGCGGCCAGCCAGGGCACCATGGTGGCCCCGACCACCGCACCGGCGATCATCGGTGCCACCAGGGCGAGCAGCCGCCCGGCCGCCGACGCGCCGGTCAGCCCGAGCCGCACCCGCAGCCCGTACAGCGCCAGGCCGAGCACCTCCCGGGCGACCGCCGTGCGGCTGCCCGCGGCCGTCGTGTCGGCGAACACCTCGGCCAGCTCCTCGCCGCGCTCGCGGCGGTACCGCGCCGGGTAGAGCTGCAGCGCGGCCCGCAGCACCGTCGAGGGTGCGGCACCGATCACCGGCATGGTCATGAGAGTCCTCCCCCCGCGGCGGGCCGCCCCTGCGACCCGGTCCTTCCCGGCAGCATCGACCGGATCTTCGTCAGCCGGCGCTCGGCCTCGGTGGCGACCGCCCGCAGGCGCCCGGCCTCGGCGGCCAGCGCGTCCCGTCCGGCATCGGTCAGCGCGTAGCTGCGCCGGGCCCGACCGTCCACGACCTCCTCGGCGGCGACCTCGATCAGGCCCTGGGTCAGCAGCCGGTCGAGGGCCCCGTAGAGGGTGCCGGTGCGCATCTTGACCCGGCCGTCCGAGATCGCGGCGACCTCCTGGATCAGCGCGTAGCCGTGTCTCGGCGCATCGGCCAGAGCGGTGAGCAGCAGCAGCGTGGGCTCCTGCATGGAGCGTTCTGTCATACGACTACATATATCGTCAACCTACCTATAGGTCCAGTGCCGGGCCGGGCCCGTCCGCCACAATGTGCCCCATGCCGACCGAGGACCTGCTCACCGCCTGGACCGCCCTGCTGCACCGCTGCGGCGCCACCGACGACCCCGAACCGTACGGCCGGGAGCTGCTGCGCCGCTGGTCCGAGCCCTGGCGCCGCTACCACTCCACCGAGCACCTGCGCGCGATCCTGCGCCACGTCGACGACCTCGCCGGGCACGCCACCGACCCGGACGCCGTCCGGCTCGCCGCCTGGTTCCACGACGCCGTCCACCGGCCCGACCGCACCGAGAACGAGGAGCGCAGCGCCGCCCTCGCCGTCCGCGCGCTGACCGCCGCCGGCCTGCCGGCCGAACGCGTCGCCGAGGTCGAACGGCTCGTCCTGCTCACCGCCGCCCACGCCCCGGCCCCCGGTGACCGCAACGGCGAGGTGCTCTGCGACGCCGACCTCGCCGTCCTCGGCGGCACCCCCGAGGCCTACGCGGCCTACACGGCCGCCGTGCGCGAGGAGTACGGCTTCGTCCCCGAGCCGGACTTCCGGGCCGGCCGGGCCGCCGTGCTGCGCCGCATCCTGGCCCTCCCCGCCCTCTACCGCACCCCCGCCGCCCACCACCGTCTCACCGAGGCGGCCCGCACCAACCTGGCGGCCGAACTCCAAGGACTGGAGAGCTAGTCCAACTCCCCCACCGGCGCCACCACCGCGCCCTGCTTGCCGCACACCCAGTGCGGCTCCGGCCCCAGCTCGGGCTCCACGCCCAGCGCGTGCGGGTCCCCGTCGGCCGCGCAGGCGGTGCACAGCGGCCACCGCCCGTACGCCTCCAGCAGCGCGTCCTGGACGTCCTGGGCGACCAGCCCGAGCACGTACTCGGTGCCGTCCGGCCACTGATCCAGCCACCAGCGGCGGTGGGTGACGGCTTGCTCCACCAGCGAGACGACGGCGGCGTCCGCCACGTCCCGCGCGGTGAGGTCGGCCAGGATCAGCGCCCGGGCGTTGTGCAGGGCGGTCTCGATGTCGTCGGAAGCCATCCGTCCATTCTCCGTGGAAACGGCGGAACGCCGAAACGCCGCGTGGGCGGCCCCCCGAAGGGAACCGCCCACGCGGACGAGGATCAGCCGATCCGATCGGAATCCGATCAGGATCAGAAGTCCATGTCACCGCCCGGCATGCCGCCACCGGCGGCCGCGGCGGCCTTCTCCGGCTTGTCGGCGATGACGGCCTCGGTGGTGAGGAACAGCGCCGCGATGGAGGCGGCGTTCTGCAGCGCGGAGCGGGTGACCTTGGCCGGGTCGATGATGCCCTCGGCGATCAGGTCGACGTACTCGTTGGTGGCGGCGTTCAGGCCGTGACCGGCGGGGAGGTTGCGCACCTTCTCCACCACGACGCCACCCTCCAGGCCGGCGTTGGTCGCGATCTGCTTGATCGGGGCCTCCAGCGCGACCTTGACGATGTTGGCACCGGTGGCCTCGTCGCCCTCCAGCTCCAGCTTGTCGAACGCGACACCGGCCTGCAGCAGGGCGACGCCACCACCGGCGACGATGCCCTCCTCGACGGCGGCCTTGGCGTTGCGGACGGCGTCCTCGATGCGGTGCTTGCGCTCCTTGAGCTCCACCTCGGTGGCCGCGCCGGCCTTGATGACGGCCACGCCGCCGGCCAGCTTGGCGAGGCGCTCCTGGAGCTTCTCGCGGTCGTAGTCCGAGTCGCTGTTCTCGATCTCGGCGCGGATCTGGTTCACGCGGCCCGCGACCTGCTCGCTGTCACCGGCACCGTCGACGATCGTGGTCTCGTCCTTGGTGATGACGACCTTGCGGGCGCCACCCAGGAGGTCCAGACCGGCGTTCTCCAGCTTGAGGCCGACCTCCTCGGAGATCACGGTGCCGCCGGTGAGGACGGCGATGTCGCCGAGCATGGCCTTGCGGCGGTCGCCGAAGCCCGGGGCCTTGACGGCGACGGACTTGAAGACGCCCTTGATCTTGTTGACGATCAGGGTCGACAGGGCCTCGCCCTCGACGTCCTCGGCGATGATGACGAGCGGCTTGCCGCTCTGCATGACCTTCTCCAGCAGCGGGAGCAGGTCCTTGATGCCGCCGATCTTGGAGTTGGCGATGAGGATGTACGGGTCCTCGAAGGTCGCCTCCATCCGCTCCAGGTCGGTGGCGAAGTAGGCGGAGATGTAGCCCTTGTCGAAGCGCATGCCCTCGGTGAGCTCGAGCTCCAGACCGAAGGTGTTGCTCTCCTCGACGGTGATGACGCCTTCCTTGCCGACCTTGTCCATCGCCTCGGCGATGAGCTCGCCGATCTGGGTGTCGGCGGCGGAGATGGAGGCGGTGGAGGCGATCTGCTCCTTGGTCTCCACGTCGGTGGCCTGGGCCAGCAGCTGGTCCGAGACGGCCGCGACGGCCTTCTCGATGCCGCGCTTCAGGGCCATCGGGTTGGCGCCGGCGGCGACGTTGCGCAGACCCTCGCGAACCAGGGCCTGGGCGAGCACGGTGGCGGTGGTGGTGCCGTCACCCGCGACGTCGTCGGTCTTCTTGGCGACCTCCTTGACGAGCTCCGCGCCGATCTTCTCGTAGGGGTCCTCGAGCTCGATCTCCTTGGCGATGGAGACACCGTCGTTGGTGATCGTGGGGGCGCCCCACTTCTTCTCCAGCACGACGTTGCGACCCTTGGGGCCGAGCGTGACCTTCACCGCGTCGGCGAGCTGGTTCATGCCACGCTCAAGGCCGCGGCGAGCTTCCTCATCAAAGGCGATGATCTTGGCCATCAGAAGTGGTCCTCCGGGACACGGTCGACTGCTCGGACCAAGGGGTGCCCGCGACGGACGGCCCTGGTGTGCGGAGGTCCATTCCCCTACCGCCCCCGGGGGCCTCACCGACCCGGTCCGCTGTCACTCTCACACTGTGAGTGCTAACGCCAATGATTAGCACTCCGGGTGGTCGAGTGCAAGCCCAATCCACAACCCGCGAGCCGTCGTCCGGGCCGGCGCGGGTACGCGAACGGGCCCGTACGACGTGTGTCGTACGGGCCCGTCGAGAAGCAGGAGGTCCACCAGTAGTGGGCCGTGCCGAGCTCCTGGAGTCGGAAGGGGTCAGACCGCCGCGCGGACCATGTCCGCCTGCGGGCCCTTCTGTCCCTGGGAGATCTCGAACTCGACCCGCTGGCCCTCCTCGAGGGTGCGGTAGCCGTCCATCTGGATCGCGCTGTAGTGGACGAAGACGTCCGCACCACCGTCGACCGCGATGAAGCCGTAGCCCTTCTCCGCGTTGAACCACTTGACGGTGCCCTGAGCCATTCCGAACTCCCCTTGTGCTGTGCTGGCCCTTCACGGGCCCGCAGGTAGCGGGCCCGGGTCTGGTTTTGAAGGCCGGCCCGGGGAACCCCCCCTGAGCGCAGCCGTGCACGCCGCAACCCTCCGCACGGGGGCGCCGGACGGCTTCCGTGAGCGGGTGATTACGTCGACCGCCGCTGAATGTATCCGGACCGACGCCCTCTGCAACAGGGTCAACCACCGGGAATTCCGTAGCCCTGCCAAGAGACAAGAGCGAACAAACCGGGAGGAAATCGGCATTGCACGCCGGACATAGCGGACGAATTACTCAAATGCCTGCAGGAATTCTGACATCTGCCTGACATGTTTCCCGACCCGGCACCCAGGCCGGTCTCAGCGGCCGGACGACCTCCGGCGACGCACCCCGTCCGCCGGGAGCGGAGCCCTGTTCCCAGCAGAGCCACACTCTACTCCGACTCGACCCGGAATATTCCCGCCGAAATACGCGCGACCGCCCGCACATACGGGGAATCGAATTCCGTACGTGCGGGCGGCGCGGAAAAGGGCGGGGCGGCTCAGCAGCCGCCGGCCACCGCCGGAATGATCGAGACGCCGGCACCGTCCTTGATCTCGGTCGCCAGGCCCTCGGCGAAGCGCACGTCGTCGTCGTTCACGTACACGTTGACGAAACGGCGCAGCTTGCCGGTGTCGTCCAGGATCCGGGCCGAGATGCCGGCGTGGTTGCGCTCCAGGTCGGCGATGACCTCGGCCAGGGTGGCCCCCTCGGCGGTGACCTCGGCCGCGCCGCCGGTGTAGGTGCGCAGGATGGTGGGGATGCGGACGTTGGCGCTCATGACTCTCCTTGCGGGGTGGGGGGCGGTTCAGGCGGACGCGAGGCCGGCGGCGCGGAAGGCGTCCAGGGTCGGGCGGATCACGGCGGTCATCCCGGCCTCGGAGACGGCGTCCAGCGTCTTCAGGCCGTCGCCGGTGTTGATCGCGACGGTCTCCTTGGCCGGATCCAGCTGACCGGTCTCGACCAGCTTCTTCAGCACGCCGACGGTCACCCCGCCCGCGGTCTCGGCGAAGATCCCCTCGGTGCGGGCCAGCAGCCGGATCGCCGCCACCACCTCCGCGTCCGTGACGTCCTCGACCGCACCGCCGGTGCGGCGGGCGATGTCCAGCACGTACGGGCCGTCCGCCGGGTTGCCGATCGCCAGCGACTTGGCGATGGTGTCCGGCTTCACCGGCTTGATCACGTCCCGCCCGGCCTTGAAGGCCGCCGACACCGGCGAGCAGCCCTCCGCCTGGGCGCCGAAGATCCGGTACGGCCGGTCCTCGACCAGGCCCAGCTTGATCAGCTCCTGCAGCCCCTTGTCGATCTTCGTCAGCTGGGAGCCCGAGGCGATCGGGATGACGATCTGCTCCGGCAGCCGCCAGCCGAGCTGCTCGCAGATCTCGTACGCCAGCGTCTTGGAGCCCTCGCCGTAGTACGGCCGCAGATTGACGTTCACGAAGCCCCAGCCCTCGCCGGCCTGGTCCCCGATCAGCTCCGAGCAGAAGCGGTTCACGTCGTCGTAGTTGCCCTCGATGCCGACCAGCTCGCCGCCGTACACCCCGGCCATCACGACCTTGCCCTGCTCCAGGTCGTGCGGGATGAACACGCAGGACCGGAACCCGGCCCGGGCCGCCGCCGCGCCCACCGCACCGGCCAGGTTGCCGGTGGAGGAGCAGGACAGCGTGGTGTAGCCGAACGCCCGGGCCGCCTCGATCGCACACGCGACCACCCGGTCCTTGAACGAGTGGGTCGGGTTGCCGGAGTCATCCTTGATGTGCAGCTGCGCGGTGAACCCGAGCTCCCGGCCCAGGTTGTCCGCCTTCACCAGCGGGGTCCAGCCGGGGTTCAGGTTGGGCTTCGAAGCGACGTCGGCCGGCACCGGCAGCAGCGGCGCGTAGCGCCAGATGGACGCGGGGCCGGACTCGATCCGCTTGCGCAGCTCCTCGGCGCGCTCGCCGCCGAACTCGTACGCGATCTCCAGCGGCCCGAAGCACTCCAGGCAGGCGAAGCTGGGGCCGAGCGGGAAGCGGGTTCCGCACTCGCGACACGACAGCGCGGCGGCGGGGCCGAGGTCGACGGAAACAGGTGCGGCAATGTCGATAGCCATGATGGCGGAGGCCTCTCTCCTCATCTTCCCCGTGGCGCGGGCGCGCCACAGGCCGGAATTGGCACCTGTCCCGCCGGGGCCTGTCGACGACAGCCGAGCGAGAAGGTTGCCGGGACGTCAACGGGCCGTTCCCTCAGTCCCTCTGGATGAGCTTGTGAAGTTATGGTTCAGCGGCGACCCCGGCGTGCGAAGGTCCGACCGCTGTACGAAGACTGTATCCGAAGGCGTCAACCTCGAACGGGACCGTCCGCCACGCGAGATGGCCCGTTCCACCTATCCCGCCGAGGAGAGTCACCGTGCCCGCCGAACCGACCCCCGCGCTCCTCCCACAGGCGGCGTCCTGGCTCCGCCGCCGCTCGTGGAGCGCGGCCGAGCGGCCGGTGCACACCCTGCTGGAGGCCAAACAGCGCACCGGCCGCACCGTCAGCGTCGTCCTCCCGGCGCTCGACGAGGAGGCCACCGTCGGCGACATCGTCCGCACCGTCCGCCGCGAGCTGATGGAGCGGGTGCCCCTGGTCGACGAACTCGTCGTGGTGGACTCCGGCTCCACCGACGCCACCGCCGCCGTCGCCGCCGAGGCCGGCGCCCGGGTGGAACACCGCGACCGGATCCTCCCCCGGCTGCCCGCGGTCCCCGGCAAGGGCGAGGTGCTCTGGCGCTCCCTGCTGGTCACCCGCGGCGACATCGTCTGCTTCGTCGACGCCGACCTGCGGGAGTTCGACCCGGCCTTCGTCTCCGGCATCGTCGGCCCGCTGCTGACCGACGAGTCCATCCAGCTGGTCAAGGCCATGTACGACCGCCCGCTGGAGACGGACAGCGGAGCGGTCGTCCCGGCCGGCGGCGGCCGGGTCACCGAACTCGTCGCCCGACCCCTCCTCAACCTCCACTGGCCCGAGCTCGCCGGATTCGTCCAGCCGCTCGGCGGCGAGTACGCGGCCCGCCGCTCACTCCTCGAACGGCTGCCCTTCCCCACCGGCTACGGCGTCGAACTCGGCCTGCTGGTCGACGCCCTGGACCTGGTCGGCCTGGACGCCCTCGCCCAGGTCGACGTCGGCGTCCGGCACCACCGCCACCAGGACAGCCAGGCCCTCGGCCGGATGGCCGCCACCATCTACCGCACCGCCCTCGAACGCCTCGACCGCACCCACCGCCTCAAGGCCTCCGCCGACCTCGTCCACCCCCACCTCACCCAGTTCAGCCGCGCCCCGGAGACCCTCCCCCAGCCTTCGGCCGGGGGGACCCCGATCTTCACCGCCCACACCCACCCCGTGACGGCCCTGGAGCGCCCCCCGATGCACACCCTCCCCGAATACGCGATCCGGCACTGAAACGTTTGCGGCCCCGACCCCCCGGCAACATCCCAACCATGGGCGATCTCACGACCGAACGTTCGAGTGCGACCGGAACCGCCCCCGTCTTGGTGGCCTCCAACCGGGGACCGGTGTCCTTCAGCACCGCCGACGACGGCACACTGACCCTGCGCCGCGGCGGCGGCGGCCTGGTCTCCGGCCTCTCCGCGATCGACGACCCCACCGCCGTCTGGGTCTGCGCCGCACTGAGTGACGCCGACCGCAGAGCGGCCCGGGAGGCCCCCGACGGCCGCCTCGACCTCGCCGGGCACGAGGTCGGCGGCCAGGCCGTACGGATGCTCGACATCGACCGGGAGACGTTCGCCCACGCCTACAACGGCGTCGCCAACTCCACCCTCTGGTTCGTCCACCACCTGCTCTACGCGACCCCCACCGCGCCCTCCTTCGACGCCGGCTTCCGCGCCGAATGGGCCGCCTACCAGGCCTACAACACCGCCTTCGCGAACGCGCTGGCCGCCGAAGCCGCCCCGGACGCCGCGGTCCTGGTGCAGGACTACCACCTCTCCCTCACCCCGGCCCTGCTCCGGCAGGCCCGCCCCGACCTGCGGATCGGCCACTTCTCCCACACCCCCTGGGCCCCGCCCGAGTACTACCGGATGCTCCCCGACGACGTCGCCCGGGCCGTCCTGACCGGCATCCTCGGCGCCGACCGGGCCGGCTTCCTCACCGAACGCTGGGCCCGCGCCTTCGCCGCCTGCTGCGAGGACCTCCTCGGCGCCGTGTTCGACCCCGCCGCCCTCACCGTCACCCACGAGGGCCGCACCACCCACCTCGGCGTCCACGCCCTCGGCGCCGACGCCGACTTCCTCCGCGAGCGCGCCCACCGCCCCGACGTGGACGACCGCCTCGCCGCGCTGCGCGCCGCCGTCGGCGACCGCCGCACCATCGTCCGGGTCGACCGCACCGAGCTGAGCAAGAACATCGTCCGCGGCCTCCAGGCCTACCGGCACCTGCTCCGCACCCGCCCCGAGTGGCACGACCGGGTGGTCCACATCGCCTTCGCCTACCCGTCCCGCACCGACCTCGCCGAGTACCGCGACTACACCGCCGAGGTCGAACGCCTCGCCGCCGCCATCAACGCCGAGTTCGCCACCCCCACCTGGCAGCCGCTGATCCTGCACGTCAACGACGACTTCCCGCGTTCCCTGGCCGCCTACCGGCTCGCCGACGTGGCACTCGTCAACCCGATCCGGGACGGCATGAACCTGGTCGCCAAGGAAGTCCCCGTGGTCTCCGACCAGGGCTGCGCCCTCGTCCTGTCCCGGGAGGCCGGCGCCCACGCCGAACTCGGGGACGACGCCCTCACCGTCAACCCCTACGACGTGATCGCCACCGCCGAGGCCCTGCACACCGGTCTCACCATGAGCCCGGAGGAGCGCGCCGACCGCACCAAGCGCCTGGCCGCCGCGGCCACCGCGCTCCCCCCGCAGCAGTGGTTCCTGGACCAGCTCAACGCCCTCGGCCGGCTCGACGCCCGCTGAGGGCTCTCACCGGGCGTCGAGGGCCTCCCTCAACGCCCGGTGAGAGCCTCCCCCAGGGCCGTCAACAACTCCACCACGCCCTCGGGCCCGTCGACCACCAGATCCGCCCGGTCGGCGAGCTCGCGCACCGGCGCGTCCCCCACCGCCCCGGCGCACACCAACAGCCCGGCCAGTCCCTGCCCCCGCAGCTTCTCCACCGCCGCGAAGGCCGCCACGTCCCCCAGGTCGTCCCCCGCGTACAGCACGGAACGGGCGCCGCGCTCCCGCAGGAACCCGGTCAGCGCCGCCCCCTTGTCCACCCCCGGCGGCCGCAGCTCCAGCACCAGCCGCCCGGGCTCCACCACCAGCCCGTACGCGGCCGCCAACTCCCCCACCGGCACCCGCAACAGCTCCAGCGCCCGCTCCGGCTCGGCCGTCCGCCGGGTGTGCACCGCCACCGAGCGCCCCTTGTCCTCCACCCACGTCCCCTCGGGCGCCCCCACCCGCTGCAACACCTCGGGCAACGCCGCCCGCACCCCGGCCACCCCGGGATGCACCTCCGGCGCCGTCACCACACCCCGCTCCCAGCGCTCGGCCCCGTAGTGCCCCAGCACCACCAGGCCCGGCACCCCGGCGAACCCCCCGTACTCCGCCGCCAACGCCGCCGGCCGCCCCGTCACCACCACCACGGCGACCCCCGCCGAGGCCAACCCCCGCAACGCCCCCACCACCCCCGGATGCGCCCGCGCCCGCGAGGGATCCGCCACGATCGGCGCCAACGTCCCGTCGAAGTCCAGCGCCACCACCGCGCCCTCCGGCGCCGCCAGAATCGCCCGCAGCCCATCCCGCCCGGCTTCAGTGGCCGGCACACCCATCTCGTCAAGACCCATACCGAGCCCCCTACCCACCCCCGGCGGCGGCACCCCCCTCAACGCGCCCCGCGCCGCCCCTCCCGGACCCGCCGCAACCGATTCACCAGCACCGGAGCGAAGGCCAACGCCTCCTCCCGGTCCAGCAACCCGTTCAACAGCTGGTAGTACCGGGTGGACGAGAGCCCCAGCTCCTCCCGGATCGCCCGCTCCTTGGCTCCCGCCGTCCGCCACTGCCGCCCCTCCAGCGCCAGCACCGCGCGGTCCCGCTCACTCAGCTCACCCACGACAACACCTCCTCGCTACGAAGTGTCATCCTCGCCCGCACCCCCGACACACTCTGCCCCCCGCCCCGGCGCCCCCGCCCGGCTAGCGTCACCCCCATGACCACGCCGAGCTTCACCGTCCACATCCCCACCGCCGACCTCGACCCCGAGCCGCTCGACCCGTCCCAGATCGTCTCCGGCACCCCCGAGGTCACCGGGAAGGTCCTCGCCGAGTCCCCCGACGGCCGCCAGCTGCGCGGCCTCTGGCAGATCACCCCGGGCGTGGTCACCGACGTCGAGGCCGACGAGATGTTCGTGGTGCTGAGCGGCCGGGCCACCATCGAGATCGAGGGCGGCCCGACCCTGACCGTCGGACCCGGCGACTGCGCCGTCCTGCGCGAGGGCGACCGCACCACCTGGACGGTCCACGAGACCCTCCGCAAGGCCTACGCGATCACCCTCCCCTGAGCAGGTCCCCTCCCGGGTCCTACTGCTTGCGGACCCGGGCCGCCTCCTTCATCGCCGCGTCCTGCAGCCCGCCGAGCACCTGCTTCGGGTCCCCGGTCACCGCCTGCCCGATCCCCGCCTTGATCCGGTTGCTGACCTCGCCCCAGGCCGGGTCCCCGAACGGGTAGAAGCTGGCGTTGGTCAGCCCGACCGCGAACTGCTTGAGGTCCGCGTGCTTGGGGTCCGCGGACATCTGGTTGAAGGCGTCCTGGGTCACCGGCAGCAGGTTGTACTGCTCGTCGAACTTCAGCTGGTAGTCCTTCGTGTAGACGAAGGACAGGAACTTCTTGATCTCGTTCTTGTGCCCGTTGGCCTTGAAGGCCATCATCCAGTCCGCGACGCCGAGGCTCCCGGTCTTCCCCACGCCGTCCTTCTTCGGGATCGGCGCCGTCCCGAAGTCGATCTTCCCCGCGGACGCCATCCGCAGCAGCGTCGGGTGCCCGTTGAGCATCGCGACCTTCCCGGAGGCGAAGTCCTGGAACACCGGCGTGCGGTTCATCTTGCCCGGGTCCGGGTACGTCAGCCCGGTGCCGACCAGGTTGGTCTTCAGCCAGTTGAAGGTCGCCTGGTTCTGGTCGCTGTCGATGGTGTAGTTGCCGACGTCGTCGGAGAGCGAGCCGCCCCCGCTCAGCGTCCACAGCATCGACTCGGCCGGCGCCTCCTCCGGCCCCAGCGGGAGCCCGTACGGGGTCACCCCCGGCACCTTGGCCTTGATCTTCTCGGCCGCCGCCCGCAGCTCGTTCCAGGTGGTCGGCGGCTGCGAGATCCCCGCCTGCCGGAAGACCGCCTTGTTGTAGAAGAGCACCCGCGAGGAGGAGACGAAGGGGATGCCGTACTGGGTGCCCAGCACCTGTCCGGCGTGCGCGAAGTTGTCCATGAACTTGGCCTGGGTGTCCATGGAGAGCACGTCCGCGGCCGGGTACAGCCGGTCCGCCGCGACCTGTTCGGCGAAGCCGCCGGTCTGCAGCAGGTCGGGCGACTTCCCGGCCGCGATCATGTCGTCGACCTTCTGGCCGATGTCGGTCCAGCTGTCGACCTCGACCTGGACCTTGATGCCGGGGTTGGCGGCCTCGAAGGCCTTGGAGACCTCGTCCCAGTAGTGCTTGGAGCTGGTCTCGCTGTTCTCCCCGTAGTCGGCGGCGACCAGTTTGAGCGTGACCGGCCCGTCGCCCTGCCCGCTGCACGCGCTGACCGTGGTGAGCACCAGTGCTCCGGCCAGCGCCGTTCCGAGCACACGGAGGGAAACGTGGGCGCGCCTGTCCAACGCGGGTACCGCCTTCAAAAAGAACTACAGCCGGACGAGGGAATCCGGCAGGGGGGAGCGCCACACTGCCAAACCGCTCCACCACTGGTCCACACCACTCGCCCCCGCCCGTCGAGTAGTTACCGAAGTGCCCCGGTTCGTTGCACGATGCGCAACAACGGGCGAACGAAGGCCCTCGACCGGACCGCTCGACGCAAAGCCCCGCACACCCCCCGCAGCCGAGACAAAGCTCACCCAGTATGGACCAGACCAATCCGACAACTGGACTAGACCTCTTCGACCCGACCAAGGGAAACTGTCCTCCGTGAAGCACGTCATCGCACTCGATGTAGGCGGCACCGGCATGAAGGCCGCGCTGCTCGCCCAGGACGGCTCCGTGCTGTTCGAAGCACGCCGACCGACCGGGCGGGAACACGGCACCGACGCCGTGGTCGCCGCCATCCTCGACTTCGCCGCCGACCTCGCCGACGAGGGCCGCGCCCGCTTCGGCCTCGCCCCGCTGGCGGCCGGCGTGGCGGTGCCCGGCACGATCGACGAGAAGAACGGGATCGCGGTCTTCTCCGCCAACCTCGGCTGGCGCGACCTCCCGCTGCGCAAGCTGCTCGGCGAGCGCCTGGCCGACACCGCCGGAGGTGCCCGCGGCGCCGCGATGCCGGTGGCGCTCGGCCACGACGTGCGCTCCGGCGGCCTCGCCGAGGGCCGGCTGGGCGCGGGCCGCGGCGTCGACCGCTTCCTGTTCATCGCCCTGGGCACCGGCATCGCCGGCGCCATCGGCATCGACGGCCGGATCGAGGCCGGCGCGCACGGCTACGGCGGCGAGATCGGCCACGTGGTGGTCCGCCCCGGCGGGCCGAAGTGCGGCTGCGGCGCCCGCGGCTGCCTGGAGACGCTGGCCTCCGCCTCCGCCGTCTCCCGTGCCTGGGCCGAGGCCAGCGGCGACCCCGACGCCGACGCGGCATCCTGCGCCGCCGCGGTGGACGCCGGGGACGACCGCGCCCGCGCGGTCTGGCAGACCGCGGTCGACGCCCTGGCCGACGGCATCGTGCTCGCCCAGAGCCTGCTCGACCCGTCCACGGTCATCGTCGGCGGCGGGCTGGCCGAGGCCGGTGACACCCTCTTCACCCCGCTGCGCACGGCGGTCACCGAGCGCCTGACCTTCCAGATGCCCCCGGAAGTCGTACCCGCCATGCTCAAAGACACCGCCGCCTCCCTGGGCGCCGGCCTGCTCGCCTGGGATCTGCTCTCGATGGAGGTGACCGCGTGACCACCGCGGACCGTGACCGTACTGCCCTGTCCGGCGCCCGGCTCGTCCTGCCCGGCGGCGTCGTCGAGGGCGGGCGCCTCGCCGTCGAGGGCTCCCGGATCGCGACCATCGCGAGCGGGGAGAGCGAGCCCGGCGACCTCGACCTGACCGGCCACACCGTCGTCCCCGGCTTCGTCGACCTGCACGTCCACGGCGGCGGCGGCGCCTCCTACGCCTCCGGCATCGCCGAAGA
>NZ_JBVIFM010000008.1:159291-316827 GCF_055571335.1 Kitasatospora sp. NPDC030952 | reverse complement strand
CGGGCGGCGTTCCCGACCGGCAAGACCTTCCACATCTGGAACGAGGAGGCGTCCTCGATCCCGGTCCCGACGCAGTCTGCGCTGCGGACCCTGGAACGGGTCGGGCGGCGCGAGAACCTCTGCGTCGTCGGACCCTCCGGCACGGGAAAGTCGCACTTCAGCGAGGCGCTCGGCCAGTCGGCGGTCGACGCCGGGATGACGGTTGCCTGGTTCACCATCGAGGACCTCGGGGCCCTGATCCGCCGTCACCGCGTCGACGACTCCGTCTCGAAGGCGATCTCCCGGATCACCCGAACCGATTTGATCATCGTTGACGACATCGGGCTCCTGCCCGTCTCGCCGGACGCCGCCGAGGGCTTCTACCGTCTGGTCGATGCCGCTTACGAACGGCGGAGTCTGGCGGTCAGCAGCAACCTTCATCCGTCTGGATTCGACGAGATCATGCCCAAGACCCTCGCCACCGCGACCGTCGACCGGCTCCTGCACCACGCCCACGTTGTCGTCACGCAGGGCGACAGCCACCGCCTCGCCGAGGCGACCACCGGACGAGGCGTCGTCCCGCTCGGCTGACCCAGAGGCGGGGAGATCAACTGTCCACCGGGGACTTTCCACGTCCGCCAGTGGGGAGATCAACTGTCCGCGAGCGGGGAACTCCTACTGTCCCTTGACACAGGCCCCTGTCCCGCCAGCGACGGAAGTACGGTCGGCCTTCTCGGGGATGACGTGCCGGATGGCCCTTCTCCGCAGGTAGCGGCGGGTCCGGCGGTTGCTGTACGACTTGTCGGCGCTGAGGCTGTCAGGCCTGGTGCGGGGGGTGGCCGGTCGTGAGGCGCGGAACCCGGATCTTGTCCATGACGGGCTCGAACTGGGTGCAGTCGGCGCATTGCCCCGGTGTGATGACCAGCGACAACGCCCGGCAGCGTCCCTCCGCGCTCAGGTGGATCTTGGTGGTGTGGCCGCCCCGGGACCGCCCGAGAGCCTCGCCGGCTGCACCACCGCCACCAGGCAGTTGAACAGTTCCGTCCACATCTGGGCATTTCTGATCGCGTGCGCGGCGCCCCCTTTGAGGACCGGCGGCGCATGGGGGGCTCCGGCCGCGTGGTGGTGCGCGCGGATCGTTGTGGAGTCGATGGAGATGTCCCAGTCGATCCCGCTGGCGGCATCCACCTCCGCCTGGGCCCGCTGGAGCAGGCGCTCCCACGTCCCGTCCGCCGACCGGCGGCGATGCCGCTCATGGACGGTCTTCCAGGAACCGTAGCGCTCAGGAAGGTCGCACCACGGCACGACCTGCCGGTCCTGCACGGCACGTTGGTCCGTCTCGCGGTCGAGCGTCTGCCGGGCGACCGGGATCCGAAACCGCTCTGGCTGTGGTGCTCGGCCACCGGTGCCACCGGCACGGACGTGGACCGTTGGTGGCAGTCGTTCCTCCGCAGATTCGACCTGGAACACACCTTCAGGCTCATGAAACAGACGCTCGGCTGGACCGCCCCGAAGATCCGCCACGCCGACAGTGCCGACCTGTGGACGTGGCTCGTCATCGCCGCCCACACCCGACTCCGTCTTGCCCGGCCGCTGGCCGAGGACCTCCGCCGCCCCTGGGAGCGGCCCGCCGAGCCCCGCCGTCTCACCCCCGCCCGAGTGCGGCGGGGGTTTCGCAACATCCGCCCGACCACCGCTCGCCCAGCGGCAGCACCGAAACCGTCCAAACCGGGCCCCGGACGGGCCGGCCTCCTGGCTCGAAGAACAAGCAGCGGGCCGCACGTCACGATGTCGGAAAGACAGTCAAACGCGCCGAGTCGATCAAGAAACGCCAAGCCCAGCGAGGATAAATGCCAAGCTCAGACCAGTTCAGCGCCAGAGTGTTGCGGTTCGCTCGTTGCGGGGTTGAGGTTGTGCTGGAGTCGGGTGTGGCGGAACTGGTGGACGGCGCCGGCCTGGCGCAGGACGCCGCGGTGGTAGGCGTCGTCGAGGAAGGCCATGGTGTCCCAGGGGAGCCGTCCGGTGAGGGGGAGGCAGATGCGGGTGAAGAGCAGCCACTGGCCCCAGGGGGTGAAGGCCAGGACGTAGCAGCCGGTGATGATGGGCCCGATGTTGAGCCCCCACGTGAGCCCCTGGGCGAATGGGGCCTGCGGGTCGGCGCGGCCCGCGAGGACGGCCTCCCATATTCGCCAGACGACGGTGGTGGCCACGATGACCGTCGGCGTGACGAGCAGGGCCTGGCGGATGACGGAGCTGCGGTTGGCGGCCAGCAGGTCTGACGGGGTGGCGGCGGCACCGAGGTCGAGCGGTGTTTGCAGGGCGGCCATGAGCCCGAGGGCCAGGCTGAACCCTGTCGCAACGTCGACACCGGCACCGAGTGTGTCGAGCAAGGTGCCGGCAGGCGGCATGCTGGGGGCGCGTCCAAAGTGGATGTACTGGGCGAACAGCGGAGTCAGTAGCGTGGCGGTGAGAACATAGGTCGGTCCCACGATCAGGCCCAGGACCAGGCCGGCGCAGGATGCGGTGCGGATCCGGCGCGCGGGCGCGCCACCCGTCCATCGGCCGCGGCCCGGTAGTCGCAGCCGCAGGCGGGATGGTTCGAACGCCTCTTTGCCGAAGGTGACGACGATCCCGTAAGCCAGTCCGAAGGCCAGGCCGGCGAGTGGGCCGGCCGTGAGGGCGCTCAGCAGACCATCGCTTGGTTGGATCTGTCCGGCAGGCCTGATCAGGATCATGATCCCGAACACCAGCCCGTCGCACAGACCCGTGACCACGGCGCAGGCCAGGACGACGGCAAGGATGCGCGAGGGCAGGCTCAGCGCTCCGGACAGCTGCCACCAGGCCAGGTCCTGGCGGTCGCGCCGGCCGGGCCGGTCGAGGTGTGCGGCCAGGTGGCCCAGGAACTGCCTGGCGCGGTCCGGATCCCACAAGCGGGGCGGGCGCTGCCGGGCGCCGTCAGGTCGGGCCGGAGGACGCTGGCGGTAGACGGTGGGGACGAAGCCGGCCAGCAGGTGTTCTTCGAGGGCGTGCGGGGTCGGGAAGCGGGCGGCGTCCAGGAGGACGGCCGGGTCCTGGCCGGGGGTGTCGCTGTACAGGGTCCGGGCGAGCATCACCATCAGCGGGGTGCTCAGTACGGCGGCGAGGTTGACGCAGGCGGGGGTGTCCGGGCTTTCGCGAAGCTCGTCCAGGACAGGGCCCCAGGCGGATGAGGCTCGGCCCCCCGGCTCGTCATGGCGGGTCGAGCGTTCGGTGCGGGGGAGGTAGTAGGCCAAGTCATCCACGGTCAGGCAGCACAGTTCGATGCCCGCGGCCTTGCAGAGCTTGTCCGTCCCGGCGGCATCGGCGAACTGCTCGGGCCGGCTGGTCAGCAGCAGCGGCAGGGACACCTCGTTGAGCTCGCGAAGCGCGGCCCCGCGAAGTCCCGGGGCGATTTCGTCGAAGCCGTCCAGGACAGGCAGGATCCAGCCGGCCTCGACCAGGGCAGCCGCCGTGCTCACCCGACGGCCCGCAGCCCTCCCAGCGAGGTTCGGGTGATCGCGCAGCAGACGCTCGACCAACAAGTCACGCAGACCGGTCACGGTCGGATCCCAGGAACCGAGACTGAAGACGACCGGTACCGGATCCTCGCTGGTACGCGACGCCAAGTGGTCCAGGACGAACTGCATCATCAGGACGGACTTGCCGCTGCCGGCACCGCCGAGGACCAGCAGCCGACCCGACGGCACAGTGCGGTAGACCTGCGCGACCTGGGCCAGGCCACCTTCCAGCGGCAATGGTTCGGTGGTGGCCCCTGCCGGTGCGCCGGTGATGTTCTCCCAGGAGTCCAGCACACCCACGGGCGCGGACCGCCAGCGCACCGGCAGCGGGAACGGGTCGTGGACGCGGCGCTGCTCCTGCTCGCGCAACCAGCGACTGTGCACATCGTGGGCCAGCGAGCCGGCTGCCTCCGCCAGATCGCTCCTGACCATGGAGCCTCCCGGTCCACCCGGGCCGCTCGGTGTCAGCGCGCCGAGTAGCCGGTCGGGCAGCTCGGGTACCTCCTGCGAAAGCACTGGCTCGGTGGCCTCGACCGAACTCTGGCTGCGGTGCGCGGTCAGAAGTTCCTGCCAGACCTCCTCGCGCCCACGCCCGAGCGCGTCGGCCAAGGCATGGGCAATCTGCTGCACTGTCCCCGTCCGCACGACTGCGGCCCTGCTGGTCTCCAGTCGCTGGACCGTCCGTACCCCCAGCCCCGACCGCTCAGCCAGTTGCTCCTGCGTCAGCCCCGCCTGTCGGCGAAGCCCTCGGAGCAGGGCACCCAACCCGCCGCTCACCTCGACGAACTCAGTCGTATCACTGCGCTCTCCTCCCTCGAAGGGGCAGTGTACGTGGCCCGATCGAGGCCGCCAGAAACCCGCCATGCGCATCTGGCGGGTTCCTGACGTGGCCACTGGACAGCCAGGACCGCCAGCGTCGTCACCTGGCAGCGAGACCTGCCGGCGCTCGGCACGACGTCAGCCACGCCATGCCGGGCGCACCCGATCAACCCGTAAACCTGAACAGGACTGCGCGGCAGCCCTCGTGGGCGATTCAGCACCACGGGGTTGCCGCATCACGTCCTTCCGTCAAAACCGGCCGTACATCTGCTTCGTCGACCCATGGAGACATCGCCTTGCGCAAGATCAGGACGTTCCGCAACCTCGCAGTCATGGCCGCCGCCGTGGTTCTCCCGATGACTGTGACCATCGGTGCGCAGAGCGCCTCGGCAATACCCGTGGCCCATCCCCTCGCTGGCCATGGAACCACTTCGCAGTTCACCCCGACCGTCAAGGACCCGACCACTGCCAGCGCCGCGGAGCTCGCCGCTGCCTCCGGCACCCGCTCGCAGGCGCGCAACCTGGCAGCCAACGCCACCACGGGCGGCCCCATCACGCGGAGCCAGGTGATGGCCCGGGCCCAGTCCTGGGTCGACCAGCAGGTGCCGTACAGCGAGTTCGCTCACCACACCGACGCCAACGGCACCTACCGCACGGACTGCTCGGGGTTCGTCTCGATGGCGTGGGACCTTCCGGACAGCGCGGCCAACAACTGGGGTGACACCACCAATACCCTGCCCAACTTCGCCACCCGGCTCGGCAGCCTCGACGACCTGAAGCCAGGCGACATGATCGACAACATCTCGACCCACGTGGTGCTGTTCGCAGGCTGGACGGACTCCTCCCACACGGTGGCCAACATCATGGAGGAACCGCACACCCCGCTCTTCGCCCAGGCCATCACCTTGAGTCGGAGCTACCTCACGAGCGGCGGATTCCTCCCCTACCGTTACAACAACATCCAGGACGATCCGGCCCCGGCGTCGGCGCCGCAGAATGTTCAGTTGGACATCGTGGGTGGTGACGGTGCGATGTACAGCCAGTACGGCAACTACACCGCCAGCCCCGGCCACTTCAATCCGTCCTGGACCGAGATCGGCGGGGCTTCCGGGTTCACGAAGATCACCAGTGTCAACATCGGTGGCGGCCTGGTGTACTACTTCGGCATCGCGGACGGCCGGGTCTACGGACAGAGCGTCAACACCGCCACCGACGCCTGGACCGGCTGGGCGCAGGTCCCGGGCAACGCCTCGGGCGCGCAGGACATCGCCGCCTCCGCGACCGGCAACAACGTGGTCGTCTCGATCATCGGCGGCGACGGCGTCCTCTACACCCAGTACGCCGACTTCGACAGCAGCCCCGCCCACTTCGACCCCGCCTGGACCCAACGCGACGGCGCCGACCTGACCGCCCTCAGCACCATCACCGCACCCAACGACAGCAATACCATCCACGTCTTCGGCGTGGCCGCCGGCGGCCACGTCTACGGCGAAGACATCAAACTCACCACCAACAGCACCACCGGCTGGAACGAACTGCCCGGCAACGCCTCCAGCGCCCAGGACATCGCCACCGCCGCGACCGGCAACAACGTGATCGTCTCGATCATCGGCGGCGACGGCGTCCTCTACACCCAGTACGCCAACTACACCGCCAACCCCGGCCACTTCGACCCCACCTGGACCCAGCGCGACAGCGCCGGCCTGACCCACCTGAGCACCGTCGCAGCCAACGACAACCTCATCCACATCTTCGGCGCCGGCCCCGCCGGCCGCGTCTACGGCGAAGACCTCACCGTCAACACCAACAGCACCACCGGCTGGAACGAAATCCTCGGCAACGCCACCAACGCTCGGGACATCACCGCCTCCCTCTCCAACTGACAGCCGCTCCAAGCATGGAACCCAGCCCGGGCCTTGACCATTGGTCAAGGCCCGGGCTCTCGACACTGAGCAACTCGAGCGTGTCAGAGCGTGTTTAGTGAGCACTTGGCCGAACTGGCTCGTTGAACCGATCTTGTTCGATGCGGACCTGCTTGTTGATCGGTGATACTCATGCCGTGGAATGGGTTGAGCAGGCCAAGGAAGCCGAGGAACGTCGTGACTGGGACACGGCGATCGCGCTGGTCAGTGCACACGCCGAGTGCTACTCGGCCGACTTCTACGCTCATGACCACCATCTGTGGCACATGGAGTTGCTCGCGTGTGCCCGGCGGATGGAGGAACTGGCGGTTCTGGCGCGGGGGGACGTGCATGCCCGTCGGAAGCTGAACCGCCTGCTCCACGAGGCGTCCCAGAAGGACGGTGGCGGTGAGGACGCCGCGTCCGGATAGGCACACGAGTGGGTGCCGTGATGGCCCATCAGGCGCGGGTGGACGACGGGGGCGATGGTACGAATAGGCCGGGCTCCGGTTCGATCAGGATGCTTCGGGCGACCAGGCGTTTGAGCTTGGCGCGTGCGCCCTCGATTGGCCCACATCCTGCTCGACAGTGCCGTCGAACTGATCATGCACCGCATGGCCGAGGCCGTCTTCGACTCCGAGCGTCTCGACTTTGACCGGCTCGGTCGGCTCCGCCGGCTCGAAGCGATGCGCAAGAGCGACAAGCCTCTGAACCGCCAGTTCGGTGCATCAGGACCGAGCGACGACGACCTCCGCGCGGAGATCCAAAGGCTCGAAAGGATCGTGAACTCGACGACGCAGCGGAAGGGGACCACTGAGTTCGGCAAGAGGATCGACTTCCTGGTCGGGAAGAAGAAGCTCCCCACAGACCTCGCGCCGGTGCTGAAGAAACTGCACGACTACCGGAACGAGACCTACCACCGTGACCAGCACCGAGCCGAAGTCATCCGCCCCGCCGTCCTGATCTACTTCGACGCCGCATGCACCGTCCTCGACCACTACGAACCGGGCATGCTGATCGGACACGACTCTCCCGGCCCCGAGCTGGCGCGCTTCCAGGACGGCACTTCCTCCGGCCGCCAGAACCCCTTCGAGCTTCCCCAGCGGGTCGCGAAGCAGCTACGGGAGGAAGTGGGCCTGGACCTGGAGGCGGTGAGGACCGCGCTGGTCGACAATCTTCTTGGTCGCCTCGACGACCTTGAGTCGGGACTCGCTTCTCGTGTTGGTGGATGTCTCAGTATCGTCGCGAGGATGCCCGCCTCGATGGCCGGTAGAACGCGGCGGGAGCCAGGCGGCGCGCGAGAGCGATGTCTCATGAGACACGCGAAGAATGGAGAACACTTCGGCAGCATGGCCGCGATCCGGGCCGCCGACGCCGAGGCGCTGGCGGGCGTGGACGGCATCGGGGCGGAGAAGGCCGCCGTGATCGTGGCCGAACTCGCCGAGGTGGCGGCGCTGTTGGACCGGCTGACGGAGCAGGGCGTGGGGACGGAGGTCACCGAGCCGGTGGTCGCGGTGGCAGTAGCGGCAGCGGCGGCTGCGGGCCCGGCGGTGGAGGGGGCGGCGGTGGAGGGGGCGGTGGCCGGCCCGCTGGCCGGGCAGAGCGTGGTGGTGACCGGCAGCATGACCGGCGCCCTCGCCGACCTCTCCCGCAACGAGATGAACGAGCTGATCGAACGCGCGGGCGGCAAGGCCTCCTCCTCGGTGTCCAAGCGCACCAGCCTGCTGGTCGCGGGCGAGAAGGCGGGTTCCAAGCGCGCCAAGGCGGAGGAGCTCGGGGTGCCGGTCACCACCCCGGAGGAGTTCGCCGTCCTGGTGGCCGACTTCCTGGGGTGAGGCCGTCGGCCGGAGGCCCGATCACGGCCGGTGCGGGTGCGGTAGGGTGACCGACGCTGAACACGACCGCGAACCAGGGAGGTGAGACCCATTACCGGTATGTCCGAGCGGGTGCTCCCGGAGCGCGGCCGTGCGGGCGCACCGCGCGGATAGCGCGGGCGCGCCGACGCGGCGTCGGCCCTGGCGGGAGCCCTGACGGAGTCCTCCGTTCTCCTCCCGTCCTGCCCAAGGGGTTCCCTTTGCCGATCTTCGCCTCCGCTGCTCTCCGTTCCTCCGTCGTCTCCCGACTGCGCGCCGCCGGTTGTGTGTTCGCCGAGGACGAGGCGCGGATCCTGCTCTCCGCCGCCGCCACACCCGCCGAACTGGCCGTCATGGTCCGAGCCCGCGCCCAGGGCCGGCCGCTCGAACACGTCGTCGGCTGGGCCGAGTTCGCCGGGCTGCGGATCGCCGTCGACCCCGGGGTGTTCGTGCCGCGCCGGCGCAGCGAGTTCCTGGCCGCCGAGGCTGCCCGACTCGCCGGGCCCGATGCCGTGGTGGTCGACCTGTGCTGCGGCAGCGGCGCCCTCGGCGCCGCCGTGGCGGCCGGCGCCGGACACCCCGTCGAGCTGTACGCCGCCGACCTGGACCGGGCCGCCGTCCACTGCGCCCGCCGCAACCTGGCCGGCACGGGCGCCCGGGTCTTCGAGGGCGACCTGTACGACGCCCTGCCCGACGCGCTGCGCGGGCGGGTGGCGGTGCTGATCGCCAACGTCCCGTACGTACCGACCGGCGACCTCGAACTGCTGCCGCCCGAGGCCCGGTTGCACGAGGCGAGGCCCGCGCTGGACGGCGGGGCGGACGGGCTGGACGTGCTGCGCCGGGTGGCCGTGGCGGCGCCGGGGTGGCTGGCGGTGGGTGGGGCGCTGCTCTTCGAGACCAGTGAGCGTCAGGCGGCCGCCGCCCTGGCGGTGGCCCGGGCGGCGGGCCTGGCGGCGGAGGTGAGGCGCGAGGAGGAACTGGACGCCACCGTGGTCATGGCGACGAGGAGCTGACCGGTCGGCCGCCCGCGTTCGACGCTGCCGCCGCCGGTGGTCCCCGGCTCCCCGTGGCGGACCGTCCCGAATGCGCTGCTACGGTCGCGCCGTGACCGATGGGGTGGGTGAGGCGGCACGGCAGGTGCTGCGGTTCAACCGGTAGACCGTCGCGGTGGGTGCCGCGTACGTCGGGTCGGCGGCGGTGGTGCTGATCGGCCAGATCCTGGCGGGGTTCCACTACCTGGCCGTCTGCGCGCTCATGGCCGTGATGCTGCCGGTGACCTTCGGTGCCGTGCTGGTCGTGCGCAACGGCAACGCGGCGGCCCGGCTCGCCGCTGTTCCCGGCGGGGTGGCGGCGAGCCGGCGGGCCTGGGGCGCGGTGACGTTCGTCCTGGTGCTGTTCGGCCTGTGCGCGCTGACCCCGGTCGTCCAGCAGGCCCGCGACGACCTGAGCATGCGGGCGCCCGTCACGGCGGTGATCGACGGATGCGGGCACTCGGGCAAGGACCGGAACTGCTGGGGGCACTGGACGATCGACGGCCGCACCTACACCGGGGAGCGTCTCGGCTTCGCGGAGGCGGCGGGCACGCCGGTGGCGGTGCGGTACGAGCCCGGTGACCCCTCGTACGTGCGCATCGCGGATGACGTCGTCTCGCCACTCGTCATCGCCGCCTGCGTGGCGGCGGTGGGCTGCGCGGTCGGACTGGTGCCGGCGGCCCGGGGGGAGCGCCGCGCCCGGCGCGGGTACCTCGCGGGCGTCCGCCGCGCCGTGGCGGGCGGAGGCGTTGCGGCCGGCCCGTAGTCGGCCCCTCCGTAGCCGGCGCCTCCCGTAGCCGACGCCCCCGGTGGCGGGCGCAGCCCGGGCCGGTGCTGGGTCGCGGCCGGCGGTGGGTCGGGCCGGGACTGGGTGGGGCCAGTGCTGGGTCGGGCCCGTCGGGAAGCACCCCGGCGGGCCCGAGTACGACGCTGCGCCGTCAGACCTGGTAGCGGTTCGGGGCGAGCAGGTGCAGGTGCTCGGCGACCCAGTCGGAGGTGCGCTGCAGCCCCTCGTCCAGGCCCACCAGCGGCTGCCAGCCCGTCAGTTCGCGCGCCTTGCGGTTGTCGGACAGCAGCCGCTCGACCTCGCTGCCGCCCGGGCGCAGCCGGCTCGGGTCGACGACGATCTCGGCGTCCCGGCCGGAGGCGACGATCAGGGCCTTGGCGAGGTCGCCGATGGACACCTCGCTGCCGGTGCCGAGGTTGACGACCTCGCCGAGCGCGCGGTCGGCCCGGGCGACGGCCAGGAAGCCCTCGGCGGTGTCGGTCGCGTAGGTGAAGTCACGGGTCGGGGTGGTCGAGCCGAGCCTGATCTCTCGTGCACCGGAGTGGAGTTGGGCCAGCACGGTGGGGATCACCGCGCGGGCGGACTGCCGCGGGCCGTAGGTGTTGAACGGGCGGACCACCGCGACCGGCAGCTCGAAGGTGTGCCAGTAGGACAGCGCCATCATGTCCGCGCCGATCTTCGAGGCGGAGTAGGGGGACTGCGGCTGGAGCGGGTGCCGCTCGTCGATCGGCGCGGTGATCGCCGTCCCGTACACCTCGCTGGTGGAGGTGTGGACCAGCCGGGCGCCGTGCCGCAGACAGGCGGCGGCGACGTTGTGGGTGCCGACGACATTGGTCTGCACGTACGCCTCGGGCGCCTGGTAGCTGTAGGGGATGCCGATCAGCGCGGCGAGGTGGAAGACGGTGTCGCAGCCGGCGACGGCGTCCAGGACCCGGCCGTAGTCCCGGACGTCACCGGCGTACATCTCCACGGCCGGGTCCGGCTCGGCCAGGTAGTGGGCCAGGTACCCGCGCTCGGCGTACGGCTTGTAGTGCACCAGGGCCCGGACGCGGGCGCCGCGGGCGACCAGCAGGTCGACCAGGGTGCTGCCGATGAAGCCCTCGGCGCCGGTGACCAGGACGGTCCGCCCGCTCCAGTCCTGCGCCACGCTGGGGGTGTCGAAGTCGGTCATGGGGGGTTCCTCCGTAGGGTGTTCGGAATCGGCCGGGTGTCGAGCGGCCGAGTGTCGAGCGGTCGGGTGTCGAGCGGCCGGGTGTCGAGCGGTCGGGAGTCAGTGGACTGACGGGGCGGGGACGGAAGGCTGCTCGGGCGCCGGCGTGCGGCCGATGACGCGCAGCACCTTGGCGGCCAGCAGGTCGGCGGCCCGGGCGTGGTCGCCTGGGTCGGCCGCCCGCTCCATCGCGGCCAGCCGGGCCGGGTCGGCGAGCAGCGGCTCCACCAGCGCGGCCAGCCGGTCGCCGGTGCACTCGCCGTCCGCCAGCAGCAGGCCGGCGCCCGCGTCGGAGAGGACGCGCGCGTTGTGGGTCTGGTGGTCGTGCGGCGCGTGCGGGTAGGGCACCAGCACGGCGGGGATCCGGAGGCTGGACAGTTCGGCGACGGTGGCCGCGCCGGAGCGGCACACCATGAGGTCGGCCGCCGCGTAGGCGAGGTCCATCCGGTCCAGGTAGGCGACCGCGTGCGCCATCGGGTTCCCCGCCAGCGCGGCCGTCACCTGCGCCAGCGCGGCCGGGCCGGTCTTGATCAGCAGCCGTCGGTCGGTGCGGTGGCGCCAGCGCGCGGCCAGCTCGACGGCGGCCGCGGTGAGCCGGGCGGCGCCGAGGCTGCCGCCGTTGAAGACCAGCAGCCGCACGTCGTCCGGGACGCCGAAGTGCCGCCGGGCCTCGGCCCGCAGCGCCGCCCGGTCGAGCCGGGCTACGGCGCCGACCAGCGGCATTCCGACGGTCTGCGCCGACCGGCCGGCGGGCAGGTGCTCGCGGGTCCGATCGAAGGCGAGCGCGATGTGCGGGGTGAGCCGGGCGGCGAAGCGGTTGGCCCGGCCGGGCACCGCGTTCGACTCGTGCACCACGCTGGGCAGCCCGGCCATCCGGGCGCCGACGATCACCGGCGCGCTCGGGTAGCCGCCCATGCCGACCGCCACCTGCGCGCCCTGGGCCCGCAGGATCTCGCGGCAGTCCCGGCCGGAGCGCAGCAGCGCCGCGGGCAGCAGGTAGCGGCGCGGGCCGAGGGAGGCGTCGAAGGGGATCATGTCGACGGTGTGCAGCCGGTAGCCGGCCTGCGGGATCAGGGTGGTCTCCAGCCCGCGCTCGGTGCCCACGAAGGAGATCACCGCCCGGGGGTCGGCCCTGCGCAGTGCCTCGGCCAGTGCGAGGCCGGGGTAGATGTGCCCGCCGGTGCCGCCGGCACCGATCACCACCGACAGGGGGCGGTCGTTCTGGTGGCCGTGACGGCCGTGTTCTGTCCGCATGCCGTAAACCCTGCTGAGGCCGTCTAAGAGACTTCTCAGAGTCGTTTTGAGAGGGTTGTCCGCATGAGCAACGGGCAGAGGGTGTTGGTCGTCGACGACGATCCCGAGGTGCGCGCCGCGGTCGAGGACGGGCTGACGGTCGAGGGTTACCAGGTGCGCGGCGCCGCCGACGGGCTGGCGGCGCTGAGCGAGGTGGCCGGCTGGCAGCCCGACGCGATGGTGCTGGATCTGCTGATGCCCGTCCTCGACGGTCTGGCGGTCTGCCGCCGGCTGCGAGCGCTGGGCGACCGCATCCCGATCCTGGTGCTGACCGCGCGCGACTCGGTGAGCGACCGCGTCGACGGCCTCGACGCAGGTGCCGACGACTACCTGGTCAAGCCCTTCGCCCTGGACGAACTGACCGCCCGGCTGCGTGCCCTGCTGCGGCGCAGCGCCCCGCCGGTCGAGGAGCCCGGCTACCGATTCGCCGACCTGGAGGTCGACCCGGTCACCCGGACCGGGAACCGGGCCGGGCGGCCGCTGGAGTTCTCACGCACCGAGTTCGCCCTGCTGGAGGCCCTGCTGCGGCACCCCGGGCAGGTGCTCCCGCGCGAGATGATCATGGAGCGGGTGTGGGGCGCCGACTTCGGCCCGGACTCCAACTCGCTGGCCGTGTACGTCGGATACCTGCGCCGCAAGCTGGAAGCCGGCGGCGAACCGAGACTGGTGCACACCGTGCACGGGGTCGGCTACCGACTGGACCGGGCCTGAGGTGCGGGCGGACAGCTCCGGGGCGCGGGCAGGGGCGCGGGCGAGGGGAGCGGGCTCGCGGGCGCACGCCCGCTGGCGGCGCCGGCGGCCGCTGCGCACCCGGCTCGCACTCGCCTGCACCGCCGCGGTCGCCGTGGCCACGCTGGGCATCAGCGCGGCCGCGTTCAGCATCGTGCGCTACGAACTGAACCACCAGCTCGACCAGCACCTCACCCAGCAGGCCACCCAGGTGCAGCAGCAGTACCGCAACCAGGGACCGCAGGTTGTCTACGGCGAGTGCAACTACCTCGCCGCCCCGGCCTGCACCCAGATCGTCTCCGGTGACCCCGCCAAGGCGCCGAACGAGCCGTACCTGCTGCCCGTCACCCAGGCCACCCGGCAGGTCGCCGAGCGGCAGCGGGCCGGCTACTTCACCGACCTGACCATCGGCGGCCACCCGGCCCGGATGCTCACCACGCCGATGATCGCGGCGCCGCCCGGCACCCGGCAGGCCGTCCAGGTCGCGCTGCGCACCGACAGCGTCCAGGAGGCGGTGCGGCAGGCCGCGGAGCTGATGGCGGCCGTCGCGGCGGCCGGCGTGCTGCTGGCCGCCGCGCTCGGGCTCACGGTGGCCCGCACCGCCCTCGCCCCAGTGGCCCGGCTGACCCGCACCGCCGAGCGGATCGCCGCCACCCGGGACGCGGGGCTGCGGATCGAGCTGCCGCCGGGGCGCCGGGAGGACGAACTGACCAGACTGGCCGGCAGTTTCAACACCATGCTCGGCGAACTGGAGCAGTCGGTGGCCGCCCAGCGCAGGCTGGTCGCCGACGCCTCGCACGAACTCCGCACCCCGCTGACCGCGCTCCGCACCAACGCCGAACTCCTGTCGCGCGCCGGCCGGTTGACCGACAGCCAGCGCGACCGGGCGGCGGCCGCACTGCACCGCCAACTGCGCGAGGTGACCGGGCTGGTGAACGACCTCATCGAACTGGCCCGCGACGAGGAGCCGCTGCCGCTGCTCGAACAGGTCGCGTTCGGCCAACTCGTCGCCCACTGCGTGGACACCGCCCGCGACCACTGGCCGGCGACCGTCTTCGCCCTGGACGACGACACCGCCGAGCGCACCGTCGCGGGCGTACCGGCCCGGCTGGTCCGGCTGTGCTCCAACCTGCTGGACAACGCGGCCAAGTTCAGCCCGCCGGGCGCCGCCGTCGAGGTCCGCCTCAGCCACGGGCACGACCGGCTGGAACTGACCGTCCGCGACCACGGCCCCGGCATCGCCCCCGAAGACCTCCCGTACGTCTTCGACCGCTTCTACCGGGCCTCTGCGGCCCGCGCCCTCCCCGGCTCCGGCCTGGGCCTCGCGATGGCCCGCCAGATCGCCCACGCCCACGGTGCCACCCTCACCGCCGAGTCCGCCCCGGGCGGCGGCGCGCTGTTCCGGCTGCGCCTGCCGGTCGGGTCCTGAGGCCGTACGAAGCCGGGGTTCTGAGGCCCTACGAAGTCGGATCCCGAGACCGTACGAAGCCGGGTTCTGAAGCCGTACGAAGCCGTGTCCTGAGATCGGAAGAAGGAGGGCCGCCCCGGCCACCGCACCCCCGTCGCGGTGGCCGGGGCGGCGGGTCAGAGCGCGGCGCCGTACACGTGGTCGACCGGGACGGTGAGCAGCACCCGGCGGTCGGCGACCATCGCCGCGCGGTACTCCGCCCAGTCGGGGTGCTCCCCGGCGGCGCGGCGGTAGTAGTCGACCAGGGCCTCGACCTCCGGCCCGTCCGGGTCGGTGCCCGGGCCGGTGAGGGTGGCGACGCCCTCGGCGGTGGCCCAGGAGCGGCCGTCCGGCCCGGTCACCTCCAGGCTGACCCGCGGGTCCCGGCGGAGGTTCGCGGTCTTCGCCAGGCCGTCCCGGGTGGAGATCAGGATGGCGTTCGCGGGGCGGTCGTAGAACGGCAGGACGGGGGAGAGCTGGGGCCGCCCGTCCGCCTTGATGGTGGCCAGGATGCCGAGGCGGCTCTGCGCCAGCAGGGCGTACGGGTCGTGAGCAGTGGCGGTCATGGGAGCATCATCGGGCCTCACACCGGTGTGAAGGTCAAGGCGCGGCAGGCGTGTTGCGATGCCGGCGCCGGGTTGACCCCGAAAGATGAGGATTCGCGGAATCGCCGGTGGCGGGCGCCGCCCGGGGTCTAGGGTCGGGAGACGACAGGGTGTGACGATCCGTCACCGAGCGCTGATCCGGGCGCTGAGCGCAGCGCCGGTCCGACCCGAGGGAGCACCGGACGATGGCTGCCGACTACCGGCCCTGGGAACTGCTGGAGTTCTCCGACGACCTGCACCACGAGGACGTCACCGCGTTGCAGGCCTTCCTGACCGCCCGCCTCCGCGAGGTCGTCGAGGCCCAACCCGAGGGCAGCACCGCCCGGTTCGCGGCCGAACGCCTCGCCGACATCACCCTCAGCGACTGCATCCACCTCGGCGACCTGCTCGTCCCCTGGAGCGAGGTGGTGCGGGACGACCGGGTCGACGTGCCCGGGGAGATCCAACGACTGCGCCAGGACATCATGTTGTGGTGGGAGCGGCTGTGTGAGACCGCCGACGGCTTCCGCGATCACCCCGGCCACAACCCCCGGTGGCGGGCGCTGGAGTACCTCAACCTCGCCCATGCGGAGTTGATGGCGAGCCTGACGGACGCCTCGCGCGGCGGGTACGCCGACGGGGCGCACCCCTGAGTCGTCGGGCCGTCCCTGAGCCGTCGAGGGTGCCCCCGCGTGGTCGGGAACGCCCCGCGTGGTCGGACCGGGACGGTGGTCAGGCGGGTTCCGGGGTGTGGACGGCCGCGGCGAGCGCGGCGGCCGTCCGCCGGACATCCGCCTCCGTGGTGCGCCAGTTGCTGAACGCCGCGCGCAGGGCGGGCCGGCCGGCGTAGCGGGTCGGGGTGAGGAAGGCCTGGCCGGAGATCCGGGCGGCGAGGGCGGCCAGGCGCTCGGGCGTGGGGTCCTCGGCGAGGGTGAAGCAGACGACGTTGAGGCGCACCGGGGCGAGCAGGCGCAGGCCGTCGATCGCGCGGATCGCCTCGCCCAGCGCCTGGGCGCCGGCGGTGCAGCGCTCCACGATCTCCCGGTGCCCGGCCCGGCCGTAGGCGCGCAGGGTGAACCAGGCGGCCAGGGCGCGCAGCCGGTGGGAGTTCTCCGGCGTCAGGTGCACCAGGTCCGGGTGGTCGCCGACGGGCCCGAGATAGGCGGCGGCGTTCTGGAAGACCCGGGCCTGGAGGTCGCGGCGGCGGGTGAACTGCACGGCGCTGTCGTACGGGACGTTGAGCCACTTGTGCAGGTCCACGCAGACCGAGTCGGCGAGGTCCAGCCCGGCCACCAGCTCGGCGTGCCGCGGGGAGAGCGCGGCGAAGGCGCCGAAGGCGGCGTCCACGTGCAGCCAGAACCCGTAGCGCTCGCGGAGCGCGGCGATCGCCCGTAGGTCGTCGAAGTCGACGGTGTTCACGGTGCCCGCGTTGGCGACCACGACGCACGGGCCGTCGGCCTCGGCGAGCGCCCGCTCCAGCGCGGCCACGTCCACCGCCTCCCGGCCGGGCAGGGCGGGGACGGTGGTCAGCGCGGTACGGCCCAGGCCCAGGACGGACAGGGCCTTGGACACGCTGGAGTGCGCGCCGCCCGACAGCACCCGCACCCGGCCCAGCGCGGCGACCCCGTCCTCGGCCACGTCCACCCCGAGCCGCTCGCCCAGCCACTCCCGGGCGATCGCCAGGCCGACCGTGTTGGACGTGGTGGCGCCGCTGACGAAGGTGCCGCTGTGCGCGGCGGAGAGCCCGAACAGCTCGCGCAGCCAGCCGACCGTCTCGCGCTCCAGGTGCTGGCCGGCCGGGTCGAGCGAGGAGTTGGAGTTCTGGTCGGCGGTCGCGGTGAGCCAGTCGCCCACCAGGGCGGCCGGGGTCGCCCCGCCCGTCACGAAGCCGAAGTAACGCGGCCCGGCACTGGCCGACAGCCTCGGCTCCCAGCGCTCGCCGAACTCCGCCAGGGCCGCCCGCAGTCCGCCGCCGTCCTCGGGCAGCGGCCCGGACGGAGTCGGGTGGCCGGCCGACGGCGGGATCACCGGGCGGTCGTCGAGGCCGGCCAGGAAGCCGACGGCCCGCTGCCGGGCCTCCTCCAGCAGGGCGGGCAACCGGTCGAGGTCGGCGGCGAGTTCGGGGTGCATGGTGGTTCTCCGTTGATCGGTGGTCAGGCCGAGGCTAGTGCCGGACGGAGCGGGTGTCGCAGGCCAATCGGGTGCCGGTGGCCTGGGCGGGTCGCGGGTCGCCATGTGGCGAGCAGTGCCCGGAGTTTCAGGACGACTTCGGCGCCGGCCCCGACGGCGCCCCGCGACCGCGGAGCCCTGGACGCCTGGCTCGCCGAGTCGACCGAGCTCATGCTCGCGGCGATGCGCGATGCGCGAGGCCGGCCCGGACCGCGGCTGCTGGACGTGGTGGGGCCGCTCGCAGGCCCCGGAGACCAGCGGAGCCGTGGCCCGGCACCGCATCCAGGAGATCGCCGTCCACACCCATGACGTCCAGCTCACCCAGGGAGCCGCAGAGCCGCTGCCGACGGACGTCGCGGTCGAGGGCGTCGACGAGTTCCTGACGACCGTCTCGGCGACGACCGTCCCCTGGCCGTTCAAGCCGGCGACCATCGACCTGCACGCGACCGAGGGCCGCTCCTGGCCCCTGACCCTCGACGCCGACGGCGTCCGCTGCGACGACCTCGCCGCCGACGCGGAGCCGGGCGACCGCGGCGCCACCCCGCGCCAGGTGCTCTCCCTCACCCCCGAAGGCCACGCCGAACTGCTCCGCAGGCTCCGCGAACCGGCCGACGTCGAGATCACCGACCGCAACTCCTTCCTGGTCCTGCTGGCCTTCCTCAGCCGGCTGCCCGACCCGGGCGACCAGGCCCGAGTCCTGCGCCGCCGCCTGGAGTTCATGGACCGGCCCGCCGGCTACTTCTACGCCGACGGCCGACCGCTGCGCGCCGCCGAGACCGGCGACCGGTTCCGCAAGGGCATGCTCACGCTCGCCGCGGTCACCAGCCGCGCGGATCGGGCCTGGCTGAAGGAGACGATCGCCGAACTGGAGGAGGAGGCCCGCTCGGCGGGGCGGCCGGACGGCGCCTGAGGGCTTGTCGGCGCCGCCGGCCAACCGTTGACGCCCGCGTGCGGGCAGAGCTGCCGTACGCGACCTTCGGCGGCGGTCGCTGGTACAGCCGCGTCGGTGACCTGGAGTCCCTGACCGCATGGCTCGGGTACTCGGAGTTCCGCATGGTCAAGTGACGCTGAGTGCGATGGAGTTACCGCCGGGGCAGTTCGGCCTCTCGCACGGCCCGGGAGGCCAGGGCGTAGAGCGCGCCGAGGCAGGAGAGGGCGCCGCAGCCGACGAAGACCGGGGCGGCGCCCCAGGCGCCGATGGCGGCGCCGACCACGGGGTAGCTGAGCGGGGCGAGGCCGACCATGGTGAGCATCGCCACGGAGGTGACCCGGCCGAGGTAGCGCGGGTCGGCGGTGGTCTGGATCAGGGCGCCGTCCAGACTGCCGAAGACGCCCGCGCTCAGCCCGACCAGTGCGGCGAGTACGGCGGCGGACCACAGGGCGGGGACCATGCCCAGGGCGGCGGCGCCGACGCTGCCCAGCAGCAGGGTCACGGCCATGGTGAGGCCGGCCCGGGGCAGCCGGCCGGCGACGGCGAGCAGGGCGGCGCTGGCGGCGGCGCCCGCGCCGAAGCAGGCGACGATCAGGCCGTAGCCGGACGGGCCCCAGCCGCGCTCGGCGTTGAGGAGCACCATGCCGACGTTGAGGGTACCGGTCAGGCCGAGTTCGCAGACCGCCCCGGTGAGGACCAGCGGGGCGAGCAGGCGGTGGTGGCGGATGTAGCGCAGGCCGTCCGCCAAGTCCGCCCGGGGGGTGGTGAGTTCGGTGGCCGTGCCGGAGACCGGGGCCGGATCGAGGGGCTGGATCCGTATCGACAGCAGCAGCGGCAGCGAGAGGGCGAACAGCGCGCCCGCGACGGTGAAGGCGACGGCCGGGCCGCCGAGGCCCATGGCCAGGCCGCCGACCGGCGGGCCGGCGATCTGGCCGAGGCGCATCGCGAGCGAGCGCAGGCCGGTGACCCGGGCGAGCTGGTCCGGGCCGGTGATCCGGGGCGGCAGGGCGCCCACGGCGGGGACGAACAGCGCGTCCACGGCGCCGAAGACCAGGGCGACCGCCACCAGCAGCCAGAGGGCGGGCGTGGTCAGGGCGATGACGGCCGCGACGCCGAGGATCAGCAGGCAGCGCAGGGTGTCGCTGCAGAGGATCACCCGGCGGGGGTCGAAGCGGTCGGCGACCACCCCGCCGCCGAGCATCAGCACCGCCCGGGGCAGCGCGCCCGCGGCCATCACCAGGCCGACCTCGGCCGGCCCGGCGGCCCGCTGGGCGGACCAGCCGAGGGCGAGGAAGTAGACGCCGTCGCCGACCAGGGAAGCGGTGTAGGCGGCCAGCCAGCGCAGGACGTTGGCGTCGCGGTGGGCGGGGGCGGCGGCGGGTGTGGCCGGCGTCGTCTCCAGGGTGGTCATGGCGGGTTCCCGTCGGTCGGTGGCTGGGTCGTCGGCGGCCGGGGCATCGGTTGCCGGGTCAGGGGCGGAACGGGAAGCCGTACAGGTGGACCGACACGTGCTCGCGGCCCCCGGTGCCCCCGGCCGCCCGCGCCGCCTTGCCGCGCTCCCGCCAGCGGCGGCCGATGGCCTGCAACTCCTCGCCGAGTTCGGCGAGTTCGGCGGGGGTGAGGTCGAGCAGCCACTCGGAGGTGAACGCGGCGTCCGTCCACTCCGCGCCCCAGGCGGCGCCCTGGTCCAGGTAGGTGCGGTACTGGGCGGCCCGGTTGTCCACCAGCCCCCGGGTGACCGCGCCGACCGCGGCCGCGCCCTCCGGCGTGCCGGTCAGGTCGGACTCGCGGAAGCCCCAGCCCTCCTCGGAGGAGACCTGCCACCACCGCTCCCGCCCGTCGGAGCTCTGCCCGGTCGCCTCGGTGACGAAGCCGTGCTCGGCGAGCTTGCGCAGGTGGTAGCTGACCAGCGACGGCGCCTGGTCGACCTGCTCGGCGAGCTGGGAGGCGGTGGCGGTGCCGGCGGCGTAGAGCAGCCGGTAGAGCTGCATGCGCAGCGGGTTGGTGAAGGCCTTGAGTCGGGAGAGGTCGGTGATCCGCTCCGTCTCGGCGTGCTGCGGGGGGTTCGGCTGGTCCATGGCCCTACGGTAGGTCCGAAAGAAAAGTTGCGCAATGAAAACTGCGCAAGAGAAGTTTTTGATCCCTCCGGCGCGTGACCGGACATGCTTGTCGGCCACGGGACGGGGTGGCATCGAGCCGGCGAAGTCGGAGCTGCTCGCCTGTCGCCGCGCAATGGAGGGGCTCGGCTGGGACGTGGCTGTGATCGTGCGCGTAGCGATGCCGATCGCCTCGTACGTGGAGTTGACGAGCTCGTACACGATGTTGTGTCGCACGCAGTACGCGTGACGGGTGGAAACGACTTTCCGGTGTAGGGCTGCGGTCAGCGCGAGTGCGGCCGATACCGTGGGCAGGTGCCTGACGTGTTTCAGGGGGTGGTCCTCCGGGTTCGGTGACGTACGGGTTCATTTGGAGACGAACTGGCTCGCCAACGGGTCTGTGCCAGGGGGGAACAGGCCTCTCCGTCATCATGTGTGGCCAGTTCCGGCCTCACGCCACCACCCCGGTGGCGGTTACATTCGCCCTCAACAAGGCATGTACACGACCAGTGGGAAGTAGGCATTGATGCGCCCCATAGGACCCGTCAGCCGCACCGGAACATCACTCATGGCGGTGACCGCAACGGCGGCTGCCATGGCCGTCACCGCCATGGGCCTCGTCGCCTCACCGGCTGTTGCGGCACCCACCACCACGACGGCGCAGGCACCCGCGCCCGGCGACACCTGTACGGTGGCCGACCTCGGCACGCGCCACCCGTACATCCAGACCACCGAAGTGTCTCCCACCATCACCCACTTCAAGGGTTGGTACGTCACCGCGGGCACGACCGGCACCCAGACCGTCGCCACCAGCACTCAGACCACCATCTCGGTCTCCGTCGGCCTCAACGGCGGCGTCGAGGGCAAGTTCGCCGTCGAGACCCTCGGCAGCGTCGGCGCGAGCCTGGGACTGGCCGTCAAAGTCGACTTCACCTCCACCAGCAGCGAGTCCAACTCGGTCACGTGGAACTTCAACCAGCCCGGCTACTACGGCGCTTACAAGGGCACCAAGAAGGTCACCGGCACATACGGAAGCCTCAACTGCAACCGCGTCCGACAGGGTGACGGCAGTTGGGCGCTGAAGTGGATCAAGGGGCCGGGCAGCGGCAGCTTCACCACCTTCACCGCCCTTGAGGAGGGCGCGGTGCGCTGCGAGGACAAGGTGCCCGCCAGCAGCATCATGGCCAAGGCGCAAGGCCTCCTCGACTGCGGCTCGGCCGCCGCGAAGGCCGAGCGCCCGGCGGGTGCGGTGGCGCCGACGGCGAAGCAGGAGCCGGACGGCCTTGTGCAGAGCCCGGCTCTCGCTGACGGCACGTCCGTCGAGCAGTCCAAGGCCACCGTGCGTAGCGCGCAGGCCGTTCTCAACTGCGAGGCCGGCGCCTACCGGATCGACGTCCCCGGCAAGCCCCTGAACTGGAGCGCACCGCTCCTGGCCAACGACGGCATCCGCCTGCGCGAATCCACGTTCTTCAGCGCCCACCTGGACAACTGGCGGCTGTGCAACGTGACGGAGAACAACGGGGTGCTCGAGGCGTCCCTGTGGAACTGGGGCAACGGCGGATGCGCGACCATCCCGGCGAACACCGCCAACCAGGAGCAGGCCTACCTGACGACGGCCAACTGCGGGGAGGACGACCTCCAGCGGTTCTACATCTACCGTGACGTACCCGGCAGCTCGAAGGTCGGTGTGCAGAACAAGTACACCGGCTCCATGATGGGCTACGACCGGTACGCGGACGGGGAGTTGATCCGCCAGTACTCCGGCGGCAGGCAGGACGGTACGGGTACGTTCACCCTGACCGGAGTCTGACGGCCGACACCCCGTGAGCGGCCCTGCACGTGAACCCGCGACCTTCCTGGTTTCGTGCGGGGCCCTCCGCGTCGCTACTCCGGTCCCCGGCGCCGCACCCGCATCGCGACCACCAAGAGGCGGGCGGGCGTCAGCGGGGCAGGGTCGGGACGGCGCCGCACTCGACGTGTTCGACGTGGACGCCGGGCAGGCCGCGGGACCAGGCGGTGGCGACGGGGGTGAGCCGGGCGCGGGGGAGTGGCGTGGGGCCGAGGCCGATCGGGAAGTGGGTCCGGCCGTCGCGGGTGCGGTAGGGCTGGGGCCAGGCGTGGAGGTGGGTGGCGCCGGCTTCTTCGAGCGCGGTGAGCAGGGCGCGCAGGCGGCCGCGGGCGGGGCCGGTGGAGTCCGGGTCGACGGTGACCACGGCCCAGGCGGCGTGCCGGCGGTGCAGTGGGGGTGGGGTGAGCAGGGCGGGCCACGGGTCGGGGCTCGTGGTGGTGAGCTCCCAGGCGCGGTAGAGCTCTTCGGTGAGCAGATCGCGGGTGTCCGGGCCGACCTGGGTGGTGCAGCTGCGGACGGGGGCGGAGGGGGTGAGGACGGTCAGCGGGGCCGGCTGCTGATCGCCGAACTCGCCGGTGAGGCTGACGGGTTGGCGCCAGTCCCAGGAGGCCCAGGTCGCGGTGAAGCGCTGGAACAGGTCGTCCCCGGCGGCGGTGTCGGGGGCGGTGTCGGGGGCGTCGAGGATAGTCCGGGCGGCGAGCACCGACCAGGCCAGCGACGGCAGTTGGCCGAAGGGCGCGCCGTCCAGGCCGCGCGCCCGGGCCCAGGACTTGACCTGCCGGGCCAGCCGGACGAACCGGGCGTGCCGCTCCCCGAGCGTCGAGTACCCGGGCATCGAGCCGCCGGGCATCGAGTCCCCGAGCATCGAGCCCCCGGGCGTCGAGTCCCCGAGGGCCGAGTCCCCGAGCGCCGAGAGGATCGCCTCGGCGTCCGTGACGGCGCTCAGCGCGACGGCCGCCGCCTCGCCCAACTCGGCGCGTCGGGGCACCGCTTGGGCGGGGTCGAGGGCGCCGGTGAACACCACGACCAGGTCGACGGTCAGCCCGTCCGCCTCGAACCGCAGCCCCGGCACCCGGGCGCCGCGCACCTCGCGCAGTCGGCGGGCCTGCGGCAGGGCGGCCGCGACCCGGGCCAGCACCCCGGGCAGGTCGGCCGGACCGGCCAGGGCCGCCACCAAGTCCAGGTCGCCACCGTCCAGTTGGCAGCCCAAGCGGCGCGAGCCGACGGTGTGCACCACCGCCTCCGGCAGTGCCGAGGCGACCAGCCGGGCCAACTCGGCTGCGCCGGAGGTACGTTCGGCCGACTCGGGGCGCGGCGGCGCCGGAGGCTCCTCCGGCAGCTCCCGCACCTCGCCCGTCCCCAGGGTGACCACCGCACGCGGGCGCATCGGCTCGTCGCCCCGCCGGGAGAGCACCACCAGCTCGCCGACCCGGGCGTCCAGGCCGCTCAGCCGGGCGGCGCAGTCGGCGGCCACCCGCTGGGGGTCGTCGCTGCGCCCGAGGCTCAGGTGCGGGGTGTAGCCCTCGGCGAGACCGCGGCCGCGGCAGCGGGGGAAGCGGCGTTCCAGGGCGTGCCGTAGTGCGGCCCAGGGTTCGGGTGTGGCGGCGGCCGGGTCCAGCCAGATGGTGGCGTCCTCGCGGTGGCCGAAGGTGTGCACGCCCTCCAGCCGGGCGGTGAAGGGCGCGACCTCGGCGGCGGCCGCGCCGAGCAGCGGCAGGGCGCGGTCGAACTCGGACTCCGGAACGAAGCCGAACAGCAGGTTGACGTGCGGGGGCCAGCGGTGCAGCTGGGGGTCGTACGCGGCGCGCAGCCGCTGGATCGGCGGCCACAGCTCCTCGGGCGGCAGCCAGGCGACGGCGGTGCGGGCGGTGGGCGCGGCGTCGAGGGTCTGCGGGGCGTGGGCGCCGCCGAGGGCGAGGTCGACGGCCAGGCCGTAGTGGTCGGAGGGGTGGAGGCCGTCGGTGGTCGGCCGGTCGCCGAGCAGGACGGCGGTGGTGGGGCGGGCCCGGTCGGAGCGGTGCAGGACTCGGTCGATCCGGCCGGGCCGGCCGGTGAGCGAGGAGACGGCGGCGAGCGGGTTGACCGTCGGGTCGAAGGTGGGGGTGTCGTCGGCCGGGCCGTGCACCTCGCTCCAGGCGTCGCGCAGTCCGAGGGCGGCGGCGGGGCCGGCCGGCCCGGAGCGGGCGTCGTTGAAGTCGCCGAGCAGCAGCAGTTCGCCCTCGACGCCGGCCAGTCCCTCGGCCAGCCGGGCGAGTTCGGCCTGCCGGCGGGCGGGGCCGTCCGTCGAGTGGTCGCTGCTCAGGTGGACGGCGGCGACGGTGAGCGGCGTGTCGTCGGCGGTTCGGAGGGTGACGGCGGTGACGGCCTTGTGCGGGCCCAGCACGTGCCGGCCGGCCTCCAGCACCGGGAGGCGGCTGAGCAGTAGCAGGCCGTACTCGGGCACGTCGCGGCCGGCCGGGTCGGCGCCGAGGGTGTAGCCCTCGCGGACCCAGGGCTGGGCCAGCAGCTGGACGACCAGGGCCGGCTCGACCTCCTGGAGCGCGATGACGTCGGCGTCGGCGGCCGCCAGCTCGGCGAGCAGCAGCGGCCGGCGGCGGGCGGTGTCGATCCGGTCGCCGTCGTAGCGGTCCCAGAGGATGTTCCAGGTGACCACGCGCAGGGTGTCCCCGCCGGTGGCGGTGGTGTCGGCCGCACCGGGCCCCCAGCCGACGTCCGGCCGCCAGGCGTACGGGGTGGTGGCGGTGAAGAAGGGGGAGGGCAGCCGGCGCGGTTCGGTGCGGTGCCCGGCCGTGGTGGTGTCCAGGAGGTCCACGCCGGTGGTGCGGTCCCACACCACGACGCCGTCGGCCTCGACCCAGTGCACCCGGTGCCAGGGGATCTCGCCGGAGGCGGCGAAGGCCTCCAGCGGGACGCGCTTGGTGCGGTCGTCGCGCTGGCGCACGCCCAGGGTGAACCGGGCCGGGTCGAAGCGGGCGTCCCAGCGGATGCGCTGGCAGACCTGTTCGATGGGGCGCATCAGTCCTCCTCGGAGTCGAGCATGCCCGCCGTGTCCTCCACGGTGCCACCCGGGCCGACGTACCAGGTGCGGTGCGCCTGGCCGGGGTGGGGCGGGCGGTAGCGGTGCAGTTGGGCGGTGAGCACCTCGGGCGGTACCGGGTGCGGGCGGACGGCGTTGCGGCGCAGCAGCTCCGGCTCGCCGACCAGCAGCACCACCTGGGTGAGCAGGGCGTCGCGGCGCCGGGCGATGCCGTGGACGTGGGAGCGCTGCTCGCGGTTGAGCGAGGTGGCGTCCCAGACCACGGTGGCGGCCGGGTCGGTCAGGGCGGTGTCCAGCCGGGCCAGGCCGGTGCGCAGCACCTCGGGGTTGTGGCGCTGGTCGGCGCGGGAGCCGTTGGCGGCGCGCAGGTCGTCCAGGCTGATCCGGGCGGAGACGCCGGGCAGGGTGGCGGCGAAGCTGCTCTTGCCGCTGCCGGACGGGCCGCACAGGTGGACCAGCCGGGGGAAGCGGCCGTCCCGCCAGCGCCAGGTGGCGGCGACGGCCTCCTCGACGGTGCTGATCCGGCCGAGTGCGTAGGCCTCGCGGGCCTGGGCCCAGCAGCGGTCGGCGGCGACGGGGTCGAGGTCGGCGAGGGCCTCGCGCAGGCCGGTGCGCAGCCAGGCCAGCGGGTCCGCTTCGAGCAGCCCGGCGTCCTCGGCGTGCAGGGCGGACCAGGCGACCTGTTCGCGCTCGGCCGGCCCGGGGGCGACGGCCGCGGCCACCGCGTGCAGCACGCCGAGGTCGGCGGCTCCGGCGAGCCGGACCAGTCCGGTGCGGCGTTCCTCGTCCGGGTACGGCTGGTGGAGGCCGGGGTGGAGGCCGACCAGGTCGGCGACCCGGCGGGCCAGCGGCAGGCCGAGCCGGTCGGCGAGTCGGGGTGCGAGCTGAGGCGCGGGCTGCGGCGCGTGAAGTGCGGGCTGAAGTGCGGGCTGAAGTGCGGGCAGGGTCGCCAGTGGGTCCCGGGGGGCGGTGCGCAGCGCGGTGGCGAGGACGCCGGCCAGCCGGGCGTCGCCGGTGCGGCCGAGTTCGTCCAGCCGGGCCGAGACCTCGGCCAACTCCTCCGGCCTGGCGACGAGTTCGTCTGCACTCACGCCCAGGGCTCCGGCCAGCAGCGGGAGTTCCGGCGATCGGCCCGAACGCACCTCCCAGAGCAGGGCGTTGGGGCCGAGGCCGTTCTCCACCACGGCGGCGTGCATCCAGTGGGTGTCGGTGCGGACGTGCTGGGGACGGACCCACTTGGCGATCCGCTCGCCGAACTCGGCCCGGGGGAAGCCCCGGACGGTCCGTACGACGTAGCCCTCTTGCCGGTCGAGGTCCAACCGCAGGGCGCGCAGGGCCCGTTCGTCGTAGCGGCCGCGCCAGAGCACCCGGGGTGCGGGGACGCCGAGCCGGCGCAGGAAGCGGACGGTGTCGTCCCAGCCCAGGCAGTGGTCCTGGTCCGTCCAGACGGAGAAGCCGTAGAACCAGCTGTCCAGGTCGGTGTACGGGATGGAGTGCCGGGCGAACAGGTTCTCGCCGCAGATCCGCCAGCCGGCCGGGATCCGGGCACCGATCCGGTGCTGCAGGCCCTTGACCCAGGCCCGGGACGGGTGGTGGGCGGAGTCCAGCGAGCGGGCGTGCAGGCCGTCGGCGTAGAGCGTGGTGTTCTCGCCGTCCAGCTTCTCGGTGACGACGACCTCCGCCCCGGCCAGGCCGGAGACGTCCCCCGTCCGTACGTCGTCCGCCGCCGCCCCCGGTGACCAGGGGAGATGCGGCGTCCGGGGGTAGTGCACACGCATGTCCGGCTCCCTGAACGTCCTTGATCCGGCGGACACTGTAGGAGCCGGTGGACGGGCGTGGCCACCGATTAACGGAGTGGGGGCGGGTTCAGTCGATGCGGTGTTCGCGCCAGAACGGGGTCAGGTCGACGGGGGTCGCGGCCTGGGCGGCGGCCTTGAACTCGGCGGTGGTGGAGACGCCGTACCAGTGCGCGCGGGCGTAGTCGCGCAGCAGGGCGGACATCGTCTCCGGGCCGATCAGGCGGCGCAGTTCGTGCAGGGCGCAGGAGCCGCGGTCGTAGATGACGGCCTCGTAGCGGTCGGGGTGGGTGTCCCAGTAGCTCATCGGGTCGGTGAGGCGCTCGTCGGCGCCCTGGAAGGGGGTCGCGGCGGTGCATCCCTCCTTGGTCCTGCCCAGTTCCACGTCCATGGCGTACTCGGCGAAGGACTCGTCCAGCCAGGGGGCGTGGTACTGGTCGTCGCCGACGATGCCGTACCACCACTGGTGTGCCAGTTCGTGGACCACCGCGGAGGGGCGGATCCGGTCCAGGACGAACCCTGGGTACTCCATGCCGCCGAACTCGAAGGCGTCGTCGAGGACCGTCGCGATGTCTCCGTACGGGTAGGCGCCGTAGCGGGCGGAGTGGTCGTCGATGGTGCGCAGGGAGAGGTCCAGCATCGCGCGGGCGTCGTCCGCGGTGACGTTGGCGACGGAGTAGACGGAGACCCGGACGCCGTTCGCGGAGCGGCCCTCGATCCGGTGGAACGGCCCTGCGGCCCAGGCGAATTCGCGGACCTTCCGGGCGCCGATCCGGGTGCTGGTGCGGCCCGGCTCGCCGGGGGTGTCGACGGCCGTGCCGGTGGCGGGGACCAGCACGTCGGTGGGGTGGTCCAGGGTGACGGCGAAGTCGGAGGCGAGGCCGTAGAAGGACTCGCCGAGCTGGCTGTACGGGTCCAGGTGCCAGCCCGCCTCGTCGCGGACGGCGAGGACGGGCAGGGCGTTGCCGACGAAGCTGTAGGCGCCGTCCCGGCCGAACCGGTCGATGCCGCCCGGGACGTCGATGGCGAGGTCGAACTCGACGGTGGCGGTGGCGCCTTGGGTCAGCGGACGGGCCAGTGGCACGCGCAGGGCGGTGCAGTCGACTTCGGGGGAGCCGTCCAGCCCGGTGATCCGGACGGACGGGGTCGCGCAGCCGCCGCGGAAGTTGTCCCAGAGTCGCAGGTACAGCTCCTGGAGGGGGTCGGGCGAGGTGTTGGTGAAGGTGATCCGCTCATGGCCGCGCCAGCGGGCGCCGGTGGCGTCACTGCGCAGGTCGACGGTGTAGACGGGGGCGCCGGGGGTGCGGGTGGGGTCGGCGGGGGTGCCGGGGGTGCCGGGGGTGTGGGCCGGGTCGGCGGCGGCGAGGCCGGGCGGCACCGGGATCACCGGGGCGGCCGGGGCCGCCGCTACCGGGGCGGCTGCTACCGGGGCGGCGGCCACCGACAGGAGCACGGCGAGCACGGCGAAGAGCGGGAGGGGGCGTCGCACGCCGTGAACTCCTGTCGGTGGTGGGGTGGTTGGGGCCGGGTGGGTTGTCAGGGACAGTCGCGGTGCCGGGCCAGCACCCGCTGGACCGCCCGGTCGACGGCGGGCAGCGCGGTGGCGAGGTCGGTGTAGACCACCTCCTCGACCGTCGCCACCGTGTGCAGGCCCTGGACCAGGAAGGTGTACTCCCGGCCGCGTTCCAGCAGCAGCACGATGGGCTTGCCGAAGGCGCTGGCCCAGCCGATCTCGATGTGGGTGCCGGGCGAGGCCGGCGAGCCGGGCAGGGCGACGAACAGTTCGGCCTTGCGGATCTCGTCCTGGTCGAGCGCGGTGCACTGCTCGGGCCGCATCAGCTCGGCGCCCCAGGCCTCCCGGCGGTGGGCGTTGTGGACGGCGATGTCCTGGGCCTCGAAGTGCTTGATCAGCAGGTCGAAGGGGGCCCGGGCGTCGGCGGGCATCTCGCCGGTGGCCGGGTCGAGCAGTTGGATGAAGGGGCCGGCCAGGAAGAGGGAGCGCGGGGTGGCGCCGGTGCGTTCGGTCATGGCGGTCAGTCCTTCAGGAAGCACTGGATGTAGGCGTCGCCGCTGGTGCCGTAGGTGTACTCGGTGGTGTCGTACGCGGTGTACTGGTGGCGCTCGACCCGGATCCGGCGGAAGTGCGGGGTGTACTGCCAGCGCAGTTCGGGCTTGGTGCTGAAGAACGGGATGAACACGCCGCCGGGGCGCAGCACCCGGACCACCTCGGGCATGGTGCGGGCCCACAGCTCGGTGTCGGTCCACACCTCCATGTCCAGGGCGGGGTCGAAGAACATGCCGTCGACGCTCTCCGAGGGCAGCTCGAAGATCCGGCGGAAGAAGTCGCCGCGCTCGATGGCCAGGTTGGCGGGCAGCTCGGGGTGCTGGGCCCGGAACAACTCCTCGACCTCGTCGAAGAGTTCGAGCACGGTGTGGCTGCGGGTGCCCGGGTTCCCGGCGATCCGCAGGGCGGACAGCCCGAGGCCGAGGCCGACCTCGTAGAAGTCCTGCCCGTACTCGCACAGCAGGTCGGCGCTGGCCCACATCAGGTCGCGCTCCCAGGCCTGCATGGCCTGCTCGCCGCCGATGCTGAGGGTCACCTCGCCGTTCTGCTCGATGAGTCGGATCTCCGGCTTGCCGGTGGGGGAGGCGGGACTCGTGGTGGTGGCGGGAGTGGCAGAAGTGCTGGGGGTGGTAGGCGTGGCGGGGGTGGTGGTCATGGCACTGTCCTCGGGTCGGGGGTCAGCGGGGCAGTACGCCGAAGTGGCGCCGGGCCGTGGAGACGGCGAGGTCCTGGACGGCGAAGACGGTGAAGTAGTACGCCTGCGGGGCGGTGTCCGGGGCGAAGCGGATCCGGAAGCGGACGTCCTGCGGCTGGCCGGCGACCGCCCGCACCTTCGCCAACTCAGGCTCCACGGTGGCCTCCTCGCGCAGGTAGCTCGGGACGAACAGGCCGAGCCGGACCGGCCCGCCGCGCGGGGCGGTGAGGACGGCGCGCACCTCCAGCACCTCGCCCTGCCGGACCTCGTCCGCGCCGTACGCGAGCAGGGCGGGCGCCTCGGGCAGCCGGAAGGTGACGTCCCCGCAGCGCATGCAGACCGCGCAGGTGGTGTCGAGCACGTTCGGCAGCAGGCCGCGCCGGGTGAACTCCTGGGAGGGCCGGCCGCAGTGGCAGGTCACCTCGCGGACCTCGGGATCGAGCGAGCTGCGGTCGCCGAAGTGCGCCGGGTAGTTCATCAGCTCGTCCTCGGGGTTCGCCGCGACCTGCCCGGCGATCACGTGGTCGAGCGACTGGAGGTCGGCGGTGAGCGAGCTTCGGACCTCCTCGGCGGACTGGTCGGCGAGGTGCGTCGGGCGCGCCACCCAGAGATCCACCTTGCGGGCCAGCTTGGTCAGACGCGGCCGCAACGCGTGGTTGTGCGGCAGGAGTTCGGAGCCGAGCAGGGCGGTCAGCCGGTGCCCGACGGTGAGCAGCAGCGGATCGGGGCGGTGCTCGGCGAAGGCGGGCGGGGCTGCCGCCGGTGCCCGGTCCGGGAGCCCGAAGCGCAGAAAGGCCGGGTACGGGTGCGAGCCGGCCAGGCTGGCGTTCAGGGTGTCCACGGTGTCGCCGCCGGCCAGCGCCGAACGCATCCAGGCGACGTTCTCCGGCCGGTCGGAATCGTGCACCGAGACCGCCGCGACGACGGTACGGGCCGGGCCGTCCAGCGCGTTGAGCAGCAGCTGGTACTTGGGATCGTAGAGCGCGAGGTCGGCCAGCGGCCCGCTGTTGCAGGCGCTCAGCACCACCTCCACGGCCGGCACCCGGTGCAGCGGGACGAGCTTGTCCTCCGGCTTGTAGCAGGGCAGCCCGTACGCGCAGCGCGGGCCCAGCAGTCCGGGCCGGGCGGGCGCGGCCGGGTTGAGGCCGCAGATGGTGAACTCGCCCAGGTTGACGCTGTCGTCCTTGCCGTGGCCCTGGAAGGCGACCTTGCGCCAGCGGCTGCCGAGGATCGCGGACTGGATGTCCACCCGCTCGAAGTCCCGGTCGTCGAAGACCTGCACTCCGGGCAGGTGCGGCGGCCGGTCGGTGTCGGTGAACAGGCCCAGCGCCGCCACCTCCGGGTCCGGAAGGGCGTACTGCTTGGCGATGCTCCAGGCCAGTGAGGCGGCGTCGCGCCCACTGAGCAGGGTCAGCGCGTGGGTGCGGGTGCGGTAGGTGGCCAGCAGTAGCGAGCGCACCGGGTCCAGGGTGAGCCGGTCGTAGCAGCCGACCAGCAGCAGCCCGCCCGGGTGGTCGCGCAGGAAGGCCGGGGCGTCGGCGAGCTGCTCCTCGGTCAGCCAGTTGTCGGCGAGCGGGCGGACCAGGTCGGCGAGGCCGTCCGGGAGCTGCTCCGCGCCGAGGAGCACGCCGTGGTCGAGGGGGCGGGGGCGCTGGAGCGCCGTGTAGAGGCGGGCGGCGAGTTCGACGCTCTGCGCGAGGTCGTCCCGGCCCTCGACCGGGACGGGGACCTGTGCCCCGTCGGGTACGTCGCGGACCTCGATGACCTCGAGGAACTCCTTGACGGCGGTGGGGAACTGGGCGGACTTGACCGGCCGGAACAGCGGGACTGCGGACTTCATCGTCGGTGACCTCGGGGACCTCGGGGACGGGCGGGGCGGGTGGGTCGCATGGTCAGGTGGTGCGCTCCGGCTCGGGGGCGGCTCCCACCGGGGCGGGTGCGACGGCGTCGGCGTCGACCCCGGCGGTGGTGCCGATGGTGGCGGTGGTGCCGATGGTGGCGGTCGTGCGGGAGAGCAGGGGGCGGCAGGCGAAGGCCAGGACGGCCGCCGCCAGCGCCGTGCCGAAGGCGAGGGCGAACACCCCGCGCGGCCCGAGCGGCTCCACCAGCAGCCCCCCGGTCTGCTGGCCCGCCGCGTCGCCCAGCACGGTGGCCAGCGAGGCCCAGGTGAAGGCCTCCGCCAGCGAACGGCCGTCCGCCACCGCGCCGACCAGGGTCATCTCGACCGCCGACACCAGCGCGATCGGTGCGCCGCCGACCGCCAGCGCCAGCGCCAGGAGCGGCTGGGAGGTGGCGGCCAGGGTCAGACCGGTGCCCAGTGCGTACGCCAGCACCAGGCGCGGGAAGCGCACCGGCGCCGGGACGTCGGACTGGGAGCGGCCCAGCCAGACGGCGCCCAGGGCACTGCCCACGCCCCAGCAGGCGTAGACCGCGCCGGTGCCGCCGGGGGACCCGTGGGCGGAGACGAAGGCCGGGATGGCCAGGGTGAGCAGCCCGATCGGCACCGCGCAGGCCGCCATCACGGCGGTCAGCGCCAGCATGGCCGGGCTGCGCAGCGGGCCGAGCAGGTCTCGGCGCCCGGTGGACGGCGCGGGGTCCGTCCCGCTGGGCAGCCGGACCAGGGCCAGGCCGAGCGCGCCGGTGCCGCCGAGCGCCGCCACGACGGTCAACGCCAGCGCGGCGGACCCGGCCAGCATCAGCGCGGCCAGCATCAGCGGCGCCCCGATCACCAGCACCTCGGCGAGGACCGCCTCCCACAGGTAGGCGGTGTCCCGCTCGCTGTCGGCCAGCGGGAGGCGGGCCCAGAGCGAACGCATGCAGGCGTTGGCGGGCGGCAGGGCGATCCCGGCCAGGGCGACGACGACCAGCTGGGCCCAACTGCCCGGCCTGGTGGCCCAGGCGAACGCGGTCAGGGCCGTCGGGTAGAGCAGGCCGGTGGCGAGCAGTACGGGCCGGCGCCCGGTGCGGTCCAGCCGCCGGGCGACCAGCGGACCGCCGGCCGCCAACCCGGCGGTGTACAGCGCGCTGGTCAGCCCGGCCTGGGCGAAACTGCCGCCCTGCTCGCGCACCACCAGGACGGTGGCCAGCGACATCAGGTAGACCGGCAGCCGGGACACCACGCTCCACCCGGCCACGGCCGGGACGTGCGGGCGGCGCAGCAGCGCGCCGAGGCGGCGGGCCAGGGTGTCGCCGTCCGGCGTCGGCGGGCTCGGCTGGGTGGGCGGCGTGGGCGGCGTGGGGGTGGGTGCGGTCCCGTCGGTCGGAGTGTCGCTCACCGGGCGCCTTCCATCGCCGGGCTCCCGGCTGCGCCGCCGCCCGTGACCGCGTCGCCGTCGGCTGTGCCGCACCGGGTCGGGCCCGCGGCTGTAGCGCCCTCGACTGACGGGCCGTCCGTGACCGGACCGTCCGTGACTGGACCGTCCGTCGCCGGGCCGTCTGTCGCCGGGCGGTCTTTCGCCGGGCCGTCAGTCGTCCGGCCGTCCGTCGCCGGGCCGAGCTCGATGGTGAACGCGCCGAGTACCTCGCGCATCCGCCGTTCCACCTCCTCGATCGAGGCGCCGACCACATGGACGTACCCCGACGCGTTGTGTGAGGCCCGCCGGGCGGACACCGCGTCGCCGACACCGACCTTGAGAACGGCCTCGACCACCCCGGGGACACGCAGCAGTTCCTCCGTCGGAGTGATCCGCCGGACCGTCCCGGAGCCCGGCAGCGGCAGCAGGAGGTCCCCGGCGCACTGGCGGCGGCGGTACTGGAGGGCCGGGCGGATGCCCCGGTAGACGTCCAGGGTGGCGCCGAAGACGTCGAAGCCGTACGCGTGCCCGTGGTTGGCCGGGATCTCGCAGCCGGCCAGCCGCAGGCCGATCTCCCCGGCGTAGAGCCGGCCGTCGATCAGGAAGAACTCCATGTGCGCGTAGCCGTGGTCGATGCCCATGCCGGTGACGATCCGCTGCACCAGGGCGCGCAGGTCGACCGGCGGGGCCTCGTCGGTGCCGACGCTGATGTTGGCGTTCATCGCGCCGTCCACGATGTCCAGCGGGCGGCAGGGCATGGCGCTCGGCCAGGCGTCCAGCACCTCGCCCCGGTGGATGATCGCGCAGACCTCCCACTCGGTGCCCCTGAGGAACTGCTCGACCATCCAGTCCCGGGCGGTGAGGTCGATGCCGGCCAGTGACCCGGGGCCGTCCAGCCGGTGGGTGTCCACGCAGGCGAAGGAGTCCACCGGCTTGAGCACCAGCGGCCAGCCGTGCGCGGTGGCGAACCAGTCGATCTCGGCAGCCGTCCGGACCCGCGCGAACTCGGCGGTGCGCAGGCCCAGTTCACGGAAGCGCTGCTTCATCTCGGCCTTGTCGCGCACCCAGGTGACCTGCCGGCTGCTCAGGTGCGGCAGCCCGGCCAGCTCGGCGAAGCGGTGGGCGAGGGCCTGGCGCGGCTCGCTCGGGTTGCAGAAGGTGCTCGGCCGTACGGGCAGTCCGTCCGCCCACGCGCGGTAGCGCGCCGCCTCCCGGGCCAGGGGCACGTCGGCGCGCACCCAGAAGGCGGGCAGGTGCGCGGTGCGGCGCAGGTGGTCCTCGGAGAGGTCGCCGCGCAGTTCCTCGAAGCGGAGCAGCACCAGGTGCTCCGGGAGGGTGCGGGCCGCGTACCGGGTGAAGGAGGACGGCCGGTCGTCCACCAGGAGCAGCACCGGCGCCTCGGACGGGGCGCCGCGTGCGGGGGGTGCGGCGGTCGGGGGGTTCGCGGGGGTCGGGGGGTTCGCGTTCACACCGCCTCCAGCACGCGCCGGATCGCCTTGACCGCCACGGCCTGCTGCTCCTGCGGCAGTTCGGGGGACAGCGGCACGCACAGGGTGCGCTCCAGCAGGTCGCGGGTGCGGGCGAAGCCGTCCCGGCTGAGCGTCAGCGGCCGGCCCTCGGGGGCGAGGTTCCACGGGAAGCCGTCGGCGTACAGCGAGCGGCGGCCGGTCAGTACCGGGTGCTCGGGCAGCAGGTACTTGCCGAGCGTCCAGTTGGCGATGCCCTCGGCGGTGAGCGCGGCCACCGCGGCGTCGCGCAGTTCGCGGGACTCGCAACGGAACCGCAGGCTGACCTTGACGTCGCCCCGGGCGCGCGGGAGCACCTGGACGTCGGTGCGGTTGGGCAGGGCCTCCATGGCCAGGCCGTACATCCGCTCCAGGCCGGCCAGCACCTCGTCCAGGTGCCGGAACTGCTGGCACTGGATCGCGGCGACCTCCTCGCTGGTGACGAAGTTCTCGCCGTAGTAGGCGTCCTGGTCCCAGGTCGGGTAGCGGCCGGGGACGCGCGCCGAGCCGTGGTCGTGGTAGCAACGCATCGCGGCCCAGGCCTGCTCGTCGTCGCTGACCACCAGCCCGCCCTCGCCGGAGGTGAGCACCTTGTTGTGGTGGAAGCTGTACACCCCGGCGTAGCCCGCCGTGCCGGCCTCCCGGCCGTCGGGGAAGCGCCCGCCGAGGGTCTGCGCGCAGTCCTCGATGACGTACGGCACGTTCTCGGGGAGGGCGGCGACGGAGCCCTCCATGTGGGCCACGACGACCCGCCTGGCGTCCGCCGGGAGGAGGGTGCGGTCCATCGACAGCGACTCGTCGGCGTCCACCAGGACCGGGATCAACCCACAGGAGAGCACCGCGCCGGCCACCGCGACGAAGGTGACCGCCGGGATGTACACCAGGTCGCCGACCGAGGGGCGGGTGGAGATCAGCGCCAGCCGCAGCGCCTCGGTGCAGTTGTGCACGGCCAGGGTGCGGGCGACGCCGAGGCGTTCGCTCACCAGGCGCTCCAGCCGGGAGGCCATGCTCTCCTGCTCGGTCTGGTAGCGGAACAGCACCTGGTGGTCGATCACCTCCCGCAGCTCCGCCATGTCCTGCCAGTCGAGGTAGTTGGCGCCGTACGGGAGGAAGCGCTGGCCTTGGCGGTCGTGGAGCGTCATCGGGCGTCGGTCTCCGTGATCGGGTGCGTGGCGGCGTCGACGCGCAGCTGCTGGCCGCGGAAGTTGTGCAGCAGCAGCCCGCCGTCGGGCGTCTCGGTGAAGGAGGGGCGGGAGACCGGGATCTTGCCGATCTTGGTCGTCAGGACGTACTGCGGCACGCCGAAGCCGGTGATGTGGCCCAGGAGGCCGTCCATGATCTCCCAGCCCTTCTCGACGGAGGTCATGAAGTGCGCGACACCGGTGACGTTGTCGCAGTGGTACAGGTAGTACGGCCGCACCCGGATCCGCAGCAGCTCGGTCATCAGCCGGCGCATGGTGGGCACGTCGTCGTTGATGCCGCGCAGCAGCACGGTCTGGTTGCCGACCGGGATCCCGTGGCGCAGCAGCCGGTCGACGGCCGCGGCGGACTCGGGGGTGATCTCCTTGGGGTGGTTGAAGTGTGTGTTCAGCCAGACCGGGTGGTAGCGGGCGAGCATGGTGCACAGCTCGTCGGTGATCCGCTGGGGGAGCAGGACGGGGAAGCGGGAGCCGATCCGGATGATCTCCACGCTGGGGATCGCCCGCAGGCCGGCGATGATCTCCTCCAGCCGGCCGTCCTGGTAGGAGAGCGGGTCCCCGCCGGTGAGCAGGACGTCCCGGATCTCAGGGTGCTCGGCGATGTAGCGCAGGTCCTCGTCGTAGGCGCCGCCCTCGTCGTCGCGGAAGTAGCTGCCCTCGAGGTCGGTGGTGTGGAACTTGCGGGTGCAGTGCCGGCAGTAGACCGGGCAGGCCTCGGTGACCAGCAGGACCACCCGGTCCGGGTACTTGTGCACCACCCGGTTGGTCCGCCGGTAGAGGGTGTCGCCGACCGGGTCCACCTCGGCGCCCGGGAACTCCAGCAGCTCCTCGGCGGCCGGGACGGCCTGCTGGCGGACCGGGCAGAGCGGGTCGTCCCGGTCCATCAGGGAGGCGTAGTACGGGGTGATGCTCCAGCGGTAGCGGCCGGCCACCCCGGCGATGGCGCGCTCCTCGTCGGCGGTCAGGTTGATCCACCGCCGGGCCTTCTCGGCGGTGTTGATGCGCTTGCGCATGTGCCAGCGCCAGTCGTCCCACTCGGTGGGGGTGGGCTGGGGTTCGACGGTGCTGAGGTCTCGTTCGGTTCGGGCGGAGTGGGACACGGTGGCTCCGTACGGGGCGGCGGGTGTCGGGCGACTAGAGCGGCGCGAGCAGCAGTTGGCGGACGGTACGGGCGACGGCCTGGGCACCGCGCAGGTCGTCCAGTTCCGGGCCGAGCGGGGCCCACTGGACCTCGGGTGAGGGCGGCAGCCAGACGGCGGGATCGACCGGGCTGGCGGGACCGGCAGGGCGGGCGGGACCGGCCGGGGCGGCCGGTGCCGTTGAGGTGGCTGGTGCCGCTGGGCCGACCGGTGCCGTTGAGCCGGTCAGGCCGACTGGGTTTACCAGGCCGGCTGGGTGCACCAGGTCCGCCGGGCCCGCAGGGGGCGCCGGGGGCGGTGGTGCCGTCAGGCCCGTCTGGCCGAGGGTCGGGATCGGGACCAGCTGGGCGAGCTGCCCGGCCAGGGCCCGCTGGGCGGGGCCGAGCGGGGGTAGGAAGGAGAGCGGGGCGCGGCGGGCGCGGGCCAGCGCCAGCGCGGCCATGGTGGGGGAGGCGAGGAGGAGTTCGGATTCGGCGTGCCGGGCGTCGACGTTGGTGTCGGCGGCGCGGGCGACGCTCGTGCCGGGCCGGCCGGCGGCCGCGGCGCGGACCAGGTCGAGCGCGGTGTCGCAGACGACGGTGCAGCAGCCGGTGCGGCGGACGGCCTCGTCGATCAGGGCCGGCAGCCGGTCGGCGGTGAAGGACTCCGCCTCCGCCACGGGGACGCCCCAGAGCGAGAGCAGCAGCAGGGCACCGCGCCGGTCGCGGTTGCGGGTCAGCCTGGTCGGGGCGAGCAGGCCGGTCGGCCGGACACCGGGCGGGCGGTCCAGCCAGTCGGGCCAGTGGGCCCGGGCGAGGGCACCGGGCGGACCGGCGGCGGTGAACGGGGCCGAGGACAGGTGCAGCACCGGCACCCCGAGGCGGACGAGGTGGGCGGTGGCCGCCTCGTCGTCGCAGACCAGGGCGGCGCCCGGCCGTCGGGCGTCGGGCCGCCGGGCGTCCTCGGGCCCGAGTCGGGGGAGGTCTCCGAGGTGGGCGGCGATCCGGCGCAGCGCGAGCAGGGAGTCCAGCTGCTCCTCGCGGCAGGTGAGCAGGACGGCGCGGCCGCCGGTCAGTACTGCCACGGCGTCACCGTCCCCAGCCGGGCGACGTCGTCGCTGTAGCCCGCCGCCGTGGTCGAACAGCCGCTGCACACCTGCGGGCCGCGGTCGCGGAAGTGGTCCGCGTGGGCCCGGAAGGCGGGGGTGTCCAGCAGGATGACCCCGTCCTCGCGCAGCGGTGCGCCGCCCGGGCCGTCGCCGTCGTCCCGGTGCGGGATGCAGCTGCAGGCGTGCATCCGGCCGCGCTTGCCGTCGACGTAGATCACGTCGTCGGTGACGTGGCAGAGCGGCAGCGAGGCCCGGGGCGGGGTGGAGTCCTCGAAGTACTGCCACTGCTCCTCGGGGGTGTCCCCGTAGAAGCGCTTGCCCATCGGGACCAGGACGGCCGTCGGGTCGGCCCGGTACAGCGGGTCGCAGACGGCGCGTACGTGGTCCGGGTCGGGGTAGCGGATGGTGCGGTCCAGCTTGAGCGCCGACAGCTCCCACTGGCGGACCCCGGCCTCCGTCAACACCCGCTGGAGTTCCGGCATTTCGGTGTAGTTGTGCGGCCCGACCACGGTGTTGACACGGGGCAGCACGCCGAGTTCGGCGGCCAGCCGCAGCCCGCGCAGTCCGGCCTCGAACATGCCGGGGGAGCGGCGGTAGGTGTCATGGGTCTCGGCCGAGGAGCCGTCCAGGCTGACGATCACCTGGGCCAGCCCGGCCGCCGCGAGGTCCTTGGCGTGCTTGGGGAGGAGGGAGCCGTTGGTGATGACCGACATCTTCATCCCGGCCTCGGTGCCGGCCCGGACCAGCTCCACCACCTCCGGGTGCATCAGCGGTTCGCCGCCGGTGAACCGGACGTACGCGACCCCGGCCGCGCGGGCCTTCGGCAGCAGTTCGGCGAAGTCCGCGGAGGAGAAGCGGAAGGTGTCGCGGGAGAGTGCGAAGTCGCACATGAAGCAGTCGGCGTTGCAGGCTTCGAGGATGCGGATGAACAGGTAGCGCGGGCGCGGATGCGTGGTGGGGGACACGAGGACACCTGGGGCCTTTCCGTCTGGGATCGATTCCGTCGGCGGCACGGGCACATCAGCGGACCGGATCGGCGGCCCCCGGAGGCCGTTCGGCCAGCAGTCGGACCAGGGCGTCGGCGACCTGCTCCGCGCCGGCCGTGCCGACCGCGCTGGTCAGCGCCGTCCAGTCGGTGCCGGAATGGTCGGTGGCCAGGCGCCCGAGCTGCTCGACCAGGGCCTCCCGTACGGGCGTCGCCGCCCGGTGGCGGCCGAGGTCGGCGGCGCGGGCGATGCCGCCGTAGATCAGGTCGAGGGCCTTGCCCTCGCCGTGGGCGCGCAGTGCCAGTGCCTCGTCCTCGTCGAACACCTCCTTCGGCCAGCGCACGCGGGCGTCGGTGCCCAGCGCCTGGCTGTGGAAGCGGCCGTTGAAGATCTGGCTGAGGTTCTGCGGGGGCAGACAGATGGTGGGTGTCCCGAGCCGGCCCGCCTCCAGCAGGGTGGTGAGGCCGGGGGAGGTGAGCAGGACGTCGCACTCGGCGAGGCGGCGCAGGAACTCCTCGTGGGGCAGGGCACCGACGGTGGTGGTGGCCGGGTGGGCGCAGGAGTCCACCAGCTGCGCGGCCAGCCAGGCGGGCAGATTGCCCGCGATGTGCACCTCGGTGACCCCGCTCGCGGTGAGCGCCTCCAGGGCCGCGGGCAGCACGAGCTGGGGATAGCTGGCCCAGTCGGTGAGTTGGGGCGCGCGCAGCCCGCCGAGGCTGAGCAGGGCGCGCCGGGGGTGGGGTGTCGGCGGGCTGCCGCGGGCGGCTCCGCCGTCGGCGATCACGGCGTCCACCCAGCGGAGCCGGTGGACATCGGCCAGCACCCGGGCACCCTCCGGCGGCAGGGCCACGCACCGCTGGGCGCAGTAGACCTCGGTGTCCAACGGGAGGTCGGGGCGGTCGCCGTCCGTCCAGAGGAACGGCAGGCTGTCCACGAACACCACCGGGACCCCGCAGGCCCGAAGCGCCTTCGCCAGGCCGCCGTCCAGCACCACCAGCGCCGCCTGCACGCGCTGCGTCCGGACGATCCGGACCAGTTCCTCCGCCGACCGGTGCTCCGGCAGGTCGAACCAGCGCTCCACCGGGTGCTCGGCGAGCACCGGCCTGCCCAGCCCCGAGGCCAGCCCGATGAATCTCAGCCGGTCGCCGTCGCGGCCCCGGAGGGCGGACAGCACCGCGCTCAGCTTGCCGGAACTGCCCCAGCCGAACTCGACCCCGGCCACGGCGACCGTCCGGGTCTCCGTCCTCGCCGTCATTCTGGTCGTCATCCGTACCAACTCCCCCGCCCGTTCCGGATTTTTCAGTCGTCATTTCCTGTCGTTCCGTATTCGTACCAGGCGCGAGATCGTGGATCGGTTCGACTACCTACGGAAAAACGAAAGCTAACCACCCCACTAGGTGACATTGTCCTTCGGTGAATTGACGACGGGCAGTCAATCTGATGTATGCGCAACATGCGGGCAGGAACGTGCCTGCGCCCGATGACCGAGGCGGCGGGCTGCAATGGGCGCCCATCCGAATCCGCGCCCAGCCGTATCGATCCCCAGGAGGGCCACCAGATGGAACAGTTGGCGGACGACACCGATCCGGTCCGCGTGCTGGACACCTCCGGCACCGACTACCGGCGGGCCTTCGACCTCTTCCTCGCCGGCACCGACGAGAAGCCCCGGACCCACGCCCGGCTGACCGAGGTCGCCACCGGTCTCCCGCACCGCCGGGTCCTGCTGGACCTCGGCGCCGGCGACGGCCGCACCACCGCCCACCTGGCCCGGTACTTCGACCGCACGATCGCCGTGGAACCGAGCGCCGCCATGCGGGAGAAGCTCGGCGCCGCCTGCCCGGGCGCCGTCGTCCTCCCCGAACCGCTGGACCGCGCCGAGCCGTCCGAGCCGGCCGACCTGGTCCACCTCTCCCACGTGCTCTACTACGTCCCGGAGCCCGACTGGCTCCCCACCGTCACCCGCGCCATCGAGTGGACGGCCCCCGGCGACACCCTGCTGGTCGTCCTGCAGAACCCCGAGAGCCCCTGCATGAGGATGGCCGCCCACTTCACCGGCGTGCGCTACGACCTGAGCGCTCTCCTCGACGGCCTGCGCGCCCACCACCCGGCCCACAGCTACGCCTTGGAGACCCTCGACCTCCACTACCGCACGCCCCACCTCGCCGAGGCCGTCGACGTCGCCGAGTTCATGGTCAACGTCGCCGACCTCGCCACCCTGGACCCCCGCCCCACCCGGGCCGCCCTCACCGCCTACGTCCGGGAGCACTTCGCCCAGCCCGACGGCAGCTACGCGATCGGCCACACCCAGGACATGCTCACCGTCCGGCGCGCCTCGGGCGCCCGGGCCTGAACTCCCCGGTCCGGCGGGTTTCGGAGGCCGGTGTCGCTCGGTCGGGTGGCGGTCACCGGGCCTGGCGGGGTCTACCGGCCCGGCGCGGCATCCTCGATGGCGGAGAGCAGGCGGGTGTGCACGGCGGTGGCGACCGCGCGGGTGGCCGGGTCGGGGTCCTGCAGCTGAGGGGCGATCAGTTCGGCGGCCGCGGCGAGGACCGGCACCGGCACGGTCGCCTCGCGCAGGTGCAGGAGTTGGGAGGCGGCCCGTTCGCCGGGCGTGGCCCTGGCGCGGGCGTCGGGGATCAGGGCGGTGAGGCCCCGGGGAAGCGGCTGAGTGCTGGTCACCCGTCGTATTCTTCCGCGCCCCGGGCGCCCCGGGCGCCCCGCCGACCGTCCCGGGCGGTCACGGGCCGCTCGCTGCGCTCCGGGAGGCGCTGGCCGTCGGCGCGGCCGGTCCGAAGGTTCCCGGTGTTCCCGGCGCGGCCGGTCCCGCCGTTCCCGGCGTGTCGGTCCTGGGGGTTCGGTCCTGGGGTTCCGAGTGCGGTCCCGGGGGTTCCGGGTGTGGAGGTGCGGGAAAGGTTTGGCGGGACGCCCGGGAAATCTTGTATCGTTCTCCGCGAATCATCCAGAGGGGTGGAGGGACCGGCCCTACGAAGCCCCGGCAACTCCCCGTCCGACCCGGCGTCCGAAGTACGCGCCGTGCCGTCCGGGGTCAGTGCCAACTCCGGCCTGTCGCCAACGTGGCGCGGGGAAGATGAGGAGACACGGTGCTCTCTGTGCTGTCCTTCGTCCGGGCGCTTCCCGCCCCGGCCCTTTCGCGTACCCATCTCGTGTCCGGCGCAGGCATTCGGCCCGCTTCGCAGGCCCGTCCTCGCTGACCGCCCCGCTCCCATCCCCACCGGAGCGCCCGTGAGCCGAACCCACCCACGGCCACGGGATCTGAGACTGGAGTACCCGTCCATGGAGAACACGAGCGGTGTCGGCGTGCTCGACAAGATCACCTCGATCCTCGGCACCCTGGAGGCCGGACCGGCCACCCTGGCCGGCCTGGTCGACGCCACCGGCCTGGCCCGGCCGACCGCCCACCGGATCGCCGTCGCACTGGAACACCACCGCCTGCTCGGGCGTGACCTGCAGGGCCGGTTCGTCCTCGGGCCGCGGCTCACCGAGCTGTCGGTGGCCGCGGGTGAGGACCACCTGCTGACCGCCGCCGGCCCGATCCTCACCCAACTGCGCGACGTCACCGGCGAGACCGCCCAGCTCTACCGCCGGCAGGGCGAGGTCCGGGTCTGCGTGGCGGCGGCCGAGCGGCTCTTCGGCCTGCGCGACACCGTTCCGGTCGGCCTGGCCCTGCCGATGAAGGCCGGGTCCGCCGCCCAGGTGCTGCTCGCCTGGGAGGAGCCCGAGCGCCTCCACCGGGGGCTCCAGGGCGCCCGCTTCACCGCCACCGCCCTCAGCGGGGTCCGGCGCCGGGGCTGGGCCCAGGCCGTCGGCGAACGCGAGCCCGGCGTCGCCTCCGTCGCCGCACCCGTCCGCGGACCGGGCGGGCGGGTGGTGGCCGCCGTCTCCGTCTCGGGGCCGATCGAACGGCTCACCCGGCACCCCGGCGCCCGCCTCTCCCAGGCGGTGGTGGAGGCGGCCGGCCAGCTGAGCGAGGCGCTGCGCCGCCCCTGATCTGCCGGCCTGCGACCTGCGACGGGGCGACCTGTGACGGTGCGCCGTGGTCCGGTACCGCGGTGCACCGCTCCGTCGCGGAGCTCAGGCGGGCGTCAGGAGTCGCCGGGGACGGTGAACCGGTAGCCGGCCGTGCGGAGCCGTGGCAGGTAGCGGTGGACGGCTTCGGCGGTCTGGGAGCGGTCGGCCGGTCCGCCCGGGGCCGGGACGAACTCGGGTGTGAGGCAGCCGTCGTGGTTGAGGACGATCGAGCCGGTCCGGGCCTCGGTGAGCACCCGGTCCACGATCACCTCGGTGCCGGGGTTCGACCAGTCCTCGGGGTCGACGGACCAGGAGACCGGGAGCAGTCCGAGGTCGGCGCAGACGGCCAGGCAGGCCGGGGTGAAATGGCCGCCGGGGGCCCGGAACAGGACCGGACGGCGGCCGGTGGTGGCGGCGAGGAGGTCGCCGGTGCGTGCGATCTCCGTCCTGATCGCAGCCGCGGACAGGCCGTCGAAGCGCGGATGGGACCAGCTGTGGTTGCCGATGCGGTGGCCCTCCTCGGCGACCTGGCGGGCCACCTGCGGATACTTCTCGACGTTGGCGCCGAGCATGAAGAACGTCGCGGTCACGCCGTACTGCCGCAGGACCGCGAGGATGGCGGTGGTGGCGAACGGGCCCGGGCCGTCGTCGAAGGTCAGTGCCATCGTCATCGGCCCGGCGTGCACCGACTGCTGGGGCTCGCGCGGTCGGCCGGTCCCGCCCGGCGCATCGGCCCCCGTCCTGCCCGGAGCCGGCGGGAGGGCCCGTGCGGCGCCGGCGGTCGTACCCGCACCGAGCACCTGGGGCAGCGCGAGTCCGGCGGCCTTGAGCAGCGGACGGCGTGCGAACACGCCCTGGTGAACGGTCATTGCCGCAGTATGGGCGCGCCGCTCCGGAGCGCGGCCGGGGACACACCGGACGGCCTTCGCCACCCAGCGGGCGAAGCGCCACCCGGGGGCCGACCGGACCGCAGCGGCTACGGCCACGGCCACGGTTACGCCTACGGCTGCGCCAGCGCCGTCCACAGGTCGGGCCGCTCGAACCCCAGCGCCCAGAGGCCGGTGTTCCGCACGCCGTGCTTCCGCGCCACCGCGACGTGGGCGGCGGCGCCCCTGGCGTCCTGGTACCAGACCTCGTGCTTCGCGCCGCCGCCGTCGGTGTAGCCGAAGTGCGGTGTGCCGGAGACTTCGTCGAACACGTAGTCGGCCCCGCGGTCCTGCCGCAGCGCTTCGGCCTCCGTCTGGGTCACGTGCTTGGCGCGTTCGGCGGAGCCGAGGGTCCAGTCCCAGCCGTAGGCGGGCAGGGCGACCTCCAGCTTTCCGCGGGGCGCGACGGCGGTCGCGTAGTCGAGGAACTCCTCGTACCAGGCGAGCGAGGACAGCGGCCCCGGCTCGTCCGTCGCGTCGTGGAGGTTGTAGCCCATGATGCGGATCCGGTCGGCGACCCGGCCCAGGTGCGCGTAGTCGTAGGCTCCTCCGCTGTCGTGGGTGCGGGGCATCACCGTGATGACGCACTGCTGGTTCCGGGCGTGCAGGCGGGCGCAGAGTTCGCCGGTCAGGGCGTTGTAGCCGATCCGCACCCGCTCCCGCAGCCCTTCGTCACCGGTCTCGGCCATGCGCTCGTAGTCCAGGTCGAGGCCGTCGTACCCGGCGCTCCCGGCGATCTCCATGAGCGCGTCGACGTGGGCGGCGCGGCGGGCCGGGTCTTCCAGGAGTTCTGCCATGGCCGTGGCGTCGGGGGTCTCGATGACGGTGGGCACGACCTTGATCCGCTTCTGGTGCAGCCGGTCCACGGTGCGCCGGTCGCCCGCGCCGGAGTAGCCGCCGATGGCGGTGTCGGAGCTGGCCTCGTACCAGAAGGGGCTGACGGTGTGGAGTCGGGAGGCGTGCTGCAGCGCGTCCTCCAGGGCGGCCTCCCCGCCCCACCAGGGCAGCCAGGCCGATGCCGTCCGGGCGGGGCGGTAGGCGCCGGCGGCGCTCCCGGCGGTGGCGGGGCAGGCGACCAGGGCGAGGGCGGCGAGGACGGCACCCGCGGCGCGGACGGGTGAGGGGAGCGCGATCGTCATGGCGGCCATCCTCCACAGCCAGTGCGGCGAGCGCGCCCGCCCCCGCCGACCCGACACGGCAGGCGACCGAACGGCCCACCGGGGCGGCCGTCCAGGACCGACACGCGGGGACGCCGCGGACCTCTGCGGGGCGCGGTCGCGTGTTAGAACTCTGGGGGCCACCGGAGCGCGGGTGAGGTCAGCCCCCGGCGCCCGGTCGGAGCCGGCACGCCGGGTGTCCTCGCCCGCAGAACCGACCGCACGACCGGGCGGACTGCGCCCATCAGACCCTCGTCCTGGGCCCGGGCGGCGAGCACTACGACGTGCTGTGCAGCTTCAGGGTCCGCTGAAACCGGAGTGGTGGCTGTCATCGTGAGACCCGTCCTGGGCGTCCTGTCCGCTTTGCTCGCCGCCGTCTGCACGGCCCCGCAGGTCGCATCGGGCGCGGCCCTCGAAGCGCCGGGCGACGGCCGACAGATCCGATTGCAGGAGCAATTCGCCTCGGCGGCAGCGGAGTTCGGAGTTCCGGTGGGAGTGCTCCTGGCGCTGGCCTACCAGGAGAGCCGCTGGGAGTCCCACCAGGGCAGGCCGAGCACCACGGGGAACTACGGGGTCCTGGGCCTGACCGACGCCGACCTCGCGGCAGCCCGGGGCAAGGACTCGCCCGCGCTGCACACGCTGCGCGCCGCGGCCGCGCTGATCGGCCGCCCGGCCGAGGAGTTGAGGCGCGACACCCTGCAGAACCTCCGCGGCGGCGCCGCCCTGTTGGCGTCGTACCGGCGTGCCGGCGCGGGCCCGGCAGGTGGCGGGCCGGGCGACTGGTACGGGGCGGTGACGGCCTTCGGGAGGGGCGCCCCGGCCGGCGGGGGAGCGGACGGCGGCGACGACGGCCGCCTGCTCGCGGACCGGGTGTTCGAGACCCTGCGCACGGGCGCGGCCCGGACCACCGCCGAGGGTGCCCGGATGCGACTGGCCGCCGACCCGGACCTCGTGCCGCCGGACCGGCCCCGACCGCCGTCGCGCCGAGCCACCGGGCCGGCCGCCGAGTGCCCCGAACACCTCGACTGCGAGTTCGTGCCCGCCGCGTACGCGCTGATCGATCCCAAGGACCCTTCCTCGTACGGCAATTACAACCCGGTCGACCGGCCGGCGGACGGTCTGCGGATCCACCACATCGTGGTGCACGACACCGAGGGCAGCTACACCTCGGCGGTGGACACCTTCCAGGACCCGCGCGAGCAGGTCAGCGCGCACTACCTCGTGCGCGCCTCCGACGGCCATGTCGTGCAGCTGGTGCGCACGCGGGACATCGCCTGGCACTCGGGCAACAAGACCGTCAACATGCACAGCATCGGGATCGAGCACGAGGGCTTCGCGCTCCCCACCGACCGCCCGACCTGGTACTCGGAGCAGCTGTACCGCTCCTCCGCGGAGCTGGTGCGCTACCTGGCGGAGCGGTTCGGGATCCCGCTGGACCGGCAGCACGTCATCGGCCACGAGGAGGTTCCGGCGCCGACCCAGGAGGCGGTGTCCGGCATGCACACGGACCCGGGCCCCTTCTGGGACTGGGACCACTACCTGGAGTTGCTCGGCGCGGCGCTCCCGACGAGCCCCGACCAGGGTCCGCCGCGCCCTGGCGACACCGTGACCATCGCCTCGGCCACCGAGGAGACCGGCCGACCGTCCGCACCGGGCGCACCAGGCGCACCGCCCACACCGCCCGCACCGGGCGCACCGGGCGCGAACGGCGAGCCGCGCACCATCGTCCGGCTGCACACGGGACCGTCCGCCGACGCCCCGCTGGTCAACGGGGGGAGCGCCGCGCTCGACGACTGGAGCGACACGGCGGTCACCGGCGCCAGCTACGTGGTCGCCGACCGGACGGGGGACTGGACGGCGATCTGGTACGACGGGCAGAAGTGCTGGTTCCTCGACCCGGGCGGCCGCCGGACCCGCCGCGACCGGTGGCCCGCCGCACCGTCCGGTCCCGGGGGAGGAACGGTCGCTCGAACGCTGCTCGCACCGAGACCGGGGCTGGAGACGGTCCCGGTGTACGGCCGTGCCTACCCCGAGGCGTCCGCGTACGCCCCGTACCCGGGCATCGAGCCGCTTCCGGTGGTGCCGCTGCGGGCGTCCATCGCCGCCGGTCAGGCGTACGTCGCGGTGGACGGCACGCCCCGGCCCGCCGACTTCTTCCAGCAACGCACCATCAACGGGAGCGTGCCGAACGACCGGACCCTGGTGGTCGGTCAGGACACCTACTACACCATCCGCTTCAACCACCGGCTCGCGTTCCTCCGGGCCGCCGACGTCCAGGTGCTCCCGCCCGCTGCGGGGGCGGGGTGAGCGGGAGCAGGGGCCGGTGGTGGGACGGAGCAGGCCGGCGGGGTGAGCCGGAGCGGGGCCGGTCGTGGGACGGTGGCCGCGACCGGCCCGGCGGCGCTACGGGGCCGGGGCGTTCAGGAGGGTGCGGAGGTCCACGATGCGGTAGCCCCGGGCGTGCACGGCGTCGATGATCTGCGGCAGCGCCTGCGCGTCGAGCACCGGGCCCTGGCCGTCGAGCGAACCGATGTGCATCTGCACGATCTCACCCGGCGCGAGCTCGTCCAGGGCCCGCTTGACGGCCTTCTGCACGGTCATGCCGCCGGCGGTGCCGAGGTAGCCGTTGGTGTCGGTGGTCCACTCGACGTCCGCGAAGCCGAGGGCGTTGACCTCGGCGATCTGCCCCGGGGTGGTGTCGCCGTAGGGGAAGCGGAAGAACGGCAGCGGCTCCGCACCGGCGGCGGCGCGGATCGCCCGGTCGGCGCGTTCGACCTCCTCCCGGCGCTCCTGGCCGGTCAGGGCGGCGAACGGCGGGTGGCTGTAGGAGTGGTTGGCGACACCGTGCCCGGCCGCCACCATCGACCGGACCGCGGTGGGGTGGCGCTCGGCGAACTGGCCCGTCGGGAAGAACGTGGCCGGCGCCTGCTGCTGTCGCAGCACCTTGAGGACGGTGTCCAGCCCGGTCTCGTCCCAGGCCGCGTTGAACGTCAGCGCGACCACGCGCTCCTCGGTGGGGAGCCGGCGGACCTCCGAACCGTACAGCCAGGCCACCGACCGCGGCCCGCGCGCCGCCCGCAGGGACGCGGCGGCCTCCGGTGCGGTGCCCGGGCGGGCGGACGGCAGGAGCGAGCGGTCCGGACGGTCCGGACCGGCGACGGGACGGGCCACGGTGGGACGGGTCGTAGTGGGGAGGGCGGCTGCGGGGAGGACGGCGGTTCCCACCCAGGTGAGGATCACCGTCGCGGCGACCGCGGAGGCAGCAAGAATGCGCATGCCCCAAGGTAAGGGGGCCATCGGCAACTCCCTTGGGAGGCGCGGCGGAGCGAGCGGACAGGGCCTGGAATGCCGGGTCGGATCGCACGGCCTCACGACCTTCGGGCATCGACCCGCGGCCGGAACGTGGACGGCGTCGTCAACGGCATCCTGTCCACGGCCGACCAGCAGGTGGAAGCCGAGGGCCGGTCCGGTGGTCGTGGTGGGTGTTACGCCCCGGCCTCCTCGTCCAGGAGGGCGGCGAACCGGGCCAGCGGGTCCCCGGTGAACGGGCGCAGCGCGGGGGCGAGCAGGCGCGCCCCGGGGAAGCGAAGGCCGCCGAGGAAGGCGAAGCGGGTGGTGCGGCCGGACTCCGGGCGGGCCGCCATCCCGCCGAGGACCAGGCGGCTCTGCATCAGGCACCAGCCGGGGGCGAGGTCGATGCCGAAGGTGGCCCGGAGGCGGGAGTGGCCGTGGATCCGGGCCTGTAGCGAGGCGGTTCGGAGCAGCGCGTCGTCGGCCGGCCCGGAAGCGGAGAGCCGTACCGTGCGGACGTCCGGGATCCACAGCGGCATCGTGCGCTCCAGGTCCTGGGCGAGCGCCCAGACCTGTTCGAACGGCGCGTCCAGGACGGTCTCGCCGATCCGCGCCGCTCCGGGCGCGGTCGCGGCGATCACGTGCAGCCGCCGGACCGGGTCGAAGTCGGCGACGGGCCATTGGGGCTCCTGGGGCTCCTGCGGCTCCTTCGGCTCCTTCGGCTCTAGCGGCACCGGAGGCATCTGGGGCATCTGCGGCTCCTGCGGCGTCGGGGTGTCGGTCACTGGTGCCACGCCTTTCGGAAACTGAGCCGGGCCCGGGACAGCCGGGACTTGACCGTCCCGGGAGCGACCGCGAGCAGCGCCGCGGTCTGTCGTTCGTCGAGGCCCTCCAGGTCGCGCATCAGCAGCACCGCGCGGTGCTCGGGGGAGAGCCGGGACAGCACGTCGCGGATGTCCGCGCCGAGTTGGGGGTCGCCGGGCGCGGGCACCTCGCCGAGTTCGGCGGGCCGCGAGCGCGCCGCCCGGGTGGCGTACCGCACCGCCTCCCGGACGGCGATGGCCCGCACCCAGCCGAACAGGGCGGCCGGTTCCTCCAGTTGGCGCAGCTTGCGGAAGACCACGATGAGCGCCTCCTGGGTCGCGTCCGCGCCGTCCTCCAGGGCGATCGGGCCGCAGAGCCGGCGGACGTACGGGGAGACCAGGTCCAGCAGCCGGCCGACCGCGAGTTGGTCGCCGCCCTGGGCGGCCCGGACCAGCTCGGCAAGGCCGGGCGGTGGCTCCTGCATGGTGCGCTCTCCGCTCTCTCCGTCGACGGGCAAACGAGGGGGTCCGTGGAGGGAGGCCTCGGGAGGGCGAAAGGTTCCACGCGGTTTCCGTCCGGCGGCAGTGTTCCTCGTCACAGGAACGGATCGTCGGGCGGGGGGCTCCTCCGGGTGTCCAAGCGTCCTGACACTCCACGAGGTGACGGCAATGAAGACGGCAATGAAGTCGGCAATGAAGACGGCAATGAAGTCGGCACTGCAGACGGCAACGAAGTCGGCAATGAAGCAGTCGACGGGGAAGCCGACGAGGAACCGCGGCAGGGCCACCGCGGTCGGCGCGGTGCTGGCGGTGGACGGTCTGGTCCACCTCTACTGGGCCACCGGACGGACCTGGCCGGTGGACGGCACCGTCCGGCTCTCCCAGCTGGTGCTCAACACCCAGGTGCCGTTCACCCCGCAGGTGCTGGTGCCGCTCGCCGGGACGCTCCTCTCCGGCGCCGCGCTGGTGTTGGCTCAGGGCGGACGACTGCCGGCCCTGGCCGGCCGGCTGCCCGCCTTCCTGCCGCGCTGGGCGAGCCGGGCGGTGGCCGCCGGACTGCTCGCCCGCGGCGCGGCCGGACTCGTCTGGGTGACCGGCGCCTGGGCGGACCCGGGGGACACCTTCTACTGGCTCAACCTGCTGGTGTACACCCCGCTCTGCCTGCTGCTCGGCCGGGCCGCCTGGCAGCTCTCGGCGGCGGATCCGGCGGCGGTGGTCGCCCCCGTGGACCGGCCGGGGACGGTGCGGGCCTGACCTCCCGAACGAGGACGGCGCCCCGCGGCTCCCCGAGCCGCAGGACACCGTCCGTCCGCCGGGTGCGGCTCAGCGCCGCAGGTGCTGGACGGCGCGCGCGGTGGTGGCGGGCGCCGCGGCGTGCGCGGCCGGTGCGCTCGGCACGCCGGCGGCGGGGCTGCGCAGGGTGCCGGGCTGGAAGCGGCCGCTGTACACGTCGGTGGAGTTCAGCGGGGCGGCGCTGTTGGCGGTCACCAGCACCGGGCGCACCTGGCGGCCGTCGTTGATCAGCGCCTGGTAGTCGCCGAGGAAGTGGCCCCCGGCGTCGGGGGCCTGGAGCCAGTCGAAGACCGGTGTGATCTGCCGCTCGACCGGGCTGTCCTCGCCGCCGCGCGGGAAGCTGAGCAGCCAGGCGGCGGTGGGCAGGGTGGTGGTGTTGCCCGGGGTGAGGTAGCGCAGGTCGTAGTAGCTGACGGCGACGGTGCCGTCGGCGGTCACGGTGATGGACGGGGTGAACGCCGGGGAGCCGGGGGCCTGGTTGAGCCGGGTCGGACCGCTCCAGGTCCGGCCGCCGTCCGTGGAGTGCACCAGCTGGATCGCGTCGTACCGGCCGCCGGTGGACTCCGATCCCTCGTAGGCGAGGTAGAGCTCGCCGGACGTCGGGTCGATGGCCACGCTCGGCAGGCCGGCGCCGGCCCGGAGGGACTTGGAGGCGTCGGCCGGCGCGTTCGGGTCGACCTCGGGGACGGAGGTGTCGGCGGCCACCCGGACCGGTTGGCTCCAGGTGCGGCCCTGGTCGGTGGAGCTGACCATGCCGAAATGCACATCGCTGACCGTCGTGGCGGTGGCGTCGGTGAAGGTGATCCAGTCGAAGAAGTCGTAGAGGGTGTCGGTCCGCGGATCGACCACGATCTGGTTGCCGATGGTCTGGGTGTTCGGCGTCGTGCCGGTGATCACGAAGGGCTTCGCCGGGGACCAGGTGCGGCCGTGGTCACGGGTGACGGAGAGGTAGCCCGGTCCGTCGAAGACCGGCGTCGGGCCGGCGGCCTGGTCCACCCGGTCCCAGACCTGGTAGGCGACGCCCGGGTGCACCGGGTCGGCGGTGACGGCGTTCTTGTCGTCGGTGATCGCCGGGTCGTCGTCGGCGATCAGCTCGGTGACGTGCTGCCAGCTGCGTCCGCCGTCGGTCGAGGTGGCGGCGGCCACGGCACCGCGCGGCGTGGTGGCGTCGAAGACCAGGGCGCTGGCGTAGGCGGTGCCGTCCGGGCCGAAGCTCACCCAGCCGTCGGAGGCCCGCTGGTAGGCCAGCCCGCCCGGCGCGCAGTGGGTGAACGGCAGAGCGGTCTGGGTGAAGTGCACGCCGTCCGTGGTGTAGCTCGAACTCAGGCCCCGGGCGCCGCCGTTGGACCAGCGGTCCTGTTGGTAGATGGTGATCGCGTTGGCCGGGTCGAGCGGGTTGGCGGCGGCGTACGGTTCGTCCTCGGCCGCCGGGGAGTTGGTGCCGGGGCCGTCGGCGGCGAGGTCGCAGGCGGCGTACGGATCGCCGGGTGAGATCAGGGCGAGCGGCGCGCCGGCAGTGGTCGCGCCGGCAGTGGTCGCGCCGGCAGTGGTCGCGCCGGCCGGGGCGCCGCCGGTGAGGGAGGCGAGGACGAGGGCCGCGGTGGCGAGTGACGTCCTGGCGCGGAACTGCATGGAGACCCCCATGGTCGTCGGCGGGAGGTGCCTGGTGTCCGGGGTGGTGTGGTGTCGCTCCGGTGCCGAACGGGAGCTGACGTCCGGTCGGGCGGGCGAGTCTATCCAGCCTCGGGGGGCGCGCCAACGATCCGCGCGCGCTCCTTACCCTGTCCGCACCATTCATCGTCACCAGGTCGCTGACCTGCGGTGATCCCCTCGCCGTCGGATTGCCGCCCGGCCGTTCGACTCTCCGGACGCCGCTCGCGCGGATATTCGGTTTGCGGTGTCGCACCCCCGTTCTAGGGTGCTCCCGACCCCGAACTGAGAGAGAGTCCGTTGAGCCAAACCTTTCGCGTCGACCTGCGCGGGATCGTCGACCTCCTGAGCCACCACCTCTACACCAGCCCGCAGGTGTACGTCCGCGAGCTGCTGCAGAACGCCGTGGACGCGATCACGGCCCGGCAGTCGGGCGACGCGGGCGCGGCGTGGCCGGACGCGCGGATCGAGCTCACGTCCAGTGACGCGAGCGGCGACGGCTCACTGACCATCAGCGACAACGGCATCGGCCTCGACGAGGCGCAGGTGCACGAGTTGCTGGCGACGATCGGGCGCAGCTCCAAGCGCGACGACCTCGGCTTCGCCCGGCACGAGTTCATGGGCCAGTTCGGCATCGGCCTGCTGTCCTGCTTCATGGTCTCCGACGCCATCGAGGTCACCACCCGCCGGGCCGGCCGGCCCACCGTGCGCTGGCACGGCCGCTCGGACGGCGCCTACTCGGTGGAGCCCGCGCCCGCCGACGAGCAGCGCCCGGAGACCGGCACCACCGTCACCCTGCGGCCCCGGCCCGGCTGCGAGCACCTGCTCACCCGCCGGGCCGTGACCGAACTGGTCACCCACTACGGCGCCCGCCTCCCGCACCCGGTCACCGTGGACGGTGCCCCGGTCACCGGCGGCCCCGCCCCCTGGGACCGCCCCGAGGGCGAGGGCGAGCCGGCCCGCCGGGCCCGCCTGGAGGCGTACTGCGAGGAGGTCTTCGGCTTCACGCCCTTCGACGTGATCGACGTGGCCGCCGCCGAGGCGGGCCTGCGCGGCGTGGCCTTCGTCCTGCCGATGCCGGCCAACCCGGCCGTCCCGGCCGCGCACCGGGTGTACCTCAAGCAGATGCTGCTCTCCGAGCGGGCGGAGCGGCTGCTGCCGGAGTGGGCCTTCTTCGTGCGCTGCGTCGTCGACACCTCGGAACTGCGGCCCACCGCCAGCCGCGAGGCGCTCTACGAGGACTCGCTGCTGGAGGCGACCCGCGACACCCTCGGCGACCGACTGCGCGGCTGGCTGGTGCGGTTGAGCCGACAGGAGCCCGCCCGGCTGCGGTCCTTCCTGCGCGTCCACCACCTGGGCGTCAAGGCGCTGGCCGTGCACGACGAGTCCATGCTGCGCCTGGTCGCCGAGTTCTGGCCGATGGAGACCAACGTCGGCCCGCTGACCCTCACCGAGTTCGCCGAACGCTACGGCCTGCTGCGCTTCACCCCGCTGCTGGACGAGTTCCGGCAGCTGGCGCCGGTCGCGGCCGCGCAGGGCCTGGCCGTGGTCAACGCCGGCTACGTCTACGACGCCGAACTGATCGACCGGCTCGCCACGGTGGACCGCGCCCTGGAGGTCGAGCAGCTGCGCGCCGCCGACCTCACCACCCACCTGCAACGCCTGGACGCGGCCGAGGAGCGGGCGATCGCCCCGTTCCTGGCCGTGGCCGACCGGGTGCTCGACCGGCTCGGCTGCGACCTGCTGGTCCGCTCCTTCGAGCCGTCCGGGCTGCCCTCGCTCTACCTCCTGGACGAGGACACCGCCTTCCAACTGGACGTCCAGGGCGCCCGGGAGCAGGTGGACGACACCTGGGCTGCGATCCTCGGCAGCTTCCAGGCCGACGCGCCGACCAGGCCCCGGCTGGTGCTCAACCACCGCAACCCGCTGGCCCGCCAGGTCCTCGCGCTGGCCGACCCGGAACTCCAGACCATGTGCCTGGAGGGCCTCTACGCCCAGGCGCTGCTGCTCGGCCACCACCCGCTGCGCCCGGCCGACACCGCGGCGCTCAACCAGTCCTTCCTCGGCCTGATCGGCCGGGCCGTCGCCGGAGGCGCGCGATGAGCCGGACCGAGCAGGAGCTGCGGCAGCTCTACAACAGCACCCACGGAATGCCCCGCGGGGCGGCGAAGTTCGCCGCGCTGGAGGAGGTGATCCGGCACGCCGACGCCCTCGGGCTGGTCGAGTTCGCCTTCGAGGTCCGGATGTCGGCGACCTCGGTGTTCCACCACAGCTGGGTGCCGGAGAAGGCCTTCCTCACCTTCTCCTGGTGTCTGGCCGCCTACGACCGGGAGCCGCACCGCTTCGGCTCCGGGCACGAGCGCAGCCTGCTGTGGCAGTTCAAGTGGATGGTCTCCAGCGTCTACCAGTTCCCGGAGATCCCGCTGCAGCGCGGCACGGACCTGCTGGACGACATGGAGCGGCGCTACCGCCGGGGCGGCCACAGCATGCACGCCGTCCTCCAGCACCGCGGCGACGCGGCGCAGTACGTCGGCGACTTCGAGCGGGCGCAGGGCTACTACGAGGAGATGGCGCTCACCCGCCGGGACGCCCTCTCCGACTGCGCGGGCTGCGTGCCGAGCAGTCAGGTACGGGCCCTGGTGGCGCTCGGCCGGGACGCTGAGGCGATCCGGGTCGGGGAGTCCGCGGTGATCTTCGGCTGCACCGAGCAACCGCAGCTGATCCACTCCGAGCTGCTGCTGCCGTTCGTCCGCTCCGGCCTGGGCGAACGGGCCGTCGAGGCGCACCGCGCCGCCTACCGGCGGATCCGCGACAACCCCCACCACCTGGCGGAGTTGGCGCTGAACCTGCTGTTCTGCGTGCACACCGGCAACCTCGGACGCGGACTCGACCAGATCGAGCGCCACCTCTGCTGGCTCGACCGGCCACGCACCCCGCTGACCGAGATGGAGTTCGCCGCGGCCGCCGTGGCCGTCCTCTCCCGGAGCCAGGAGCAGAGCGGCGACGACGGCGGAGCGGTGCTGCGCTTCCCCACCGCGGACGGCAAGCGCCGCCCCGACGCCCGCGCGGCCGACCTCGCGGTGGAACTGCGCGAGCGCGCCCTCGCCATCGCGGCGCGCTTCGACGCCCGCGACGGCAACAGCCACCAGAGCACCCGAATACGGGACTTGATGGCCGCCGGCCCGATCGGCGAACCCCTACCGCTGTCGGTCTTCGAGCGCGACCTGAACTCCCGGGTCGGGGCGCGCGTCCAGCGGCTGGTCGACCAGGTCGCGGCCCGGACGGCCGCCGGCGACCTGGTCGGCGCGGCCCGCGCCAGGGCGGCCGCCGCCGAGGTGCTGCTCACCGACGAGCAGTACGCCTCGGCCGCGGAGGCCGCCGAGGAGGCCGTCCGCGAACTCGACCGGCTCGGCCTGGCGGTGGACGCGGCGGCCTGCCGCTGGCTGCTGGCCCGTGCCCAACGCCTGGACAACCTGGGCGGCTCCGGTATCCGGGTGCTGCACGACATCCTGGACGCGGACCCGTGGGGGCAGCAGCCGGGAGACACCGCTCCGGCCACGCCGCTGCCGCCGCGCCCGGAGGTCGAAGCCACCCTCGGCACGTGGCTGGCCTACGGCACCGAGGGCGCCACCTGGTCCCTCAGCGCAGCGCGCGGCTTCGCGGCCGCCGGGCGGGAGGAGGAGGCGCTGACGGCGCTCGGCTCCGCGCTCGCCCAGCACCCGAACGCCGACACCGAGCCCACCGGCACCGATCCCACCGACGGCGAGCCCACCGACGGCGTGCTCGTCGACGGCCTTCTCGCCGACCTGCTGGGGGAGACCCGCGCGGTCCTCGGCCGACTGCTCGGCGAGTCCGGTGCGCCCGTCGCTTCCGGCGAAGGACCGGCCGCGGGCCGCCTGAGCGACCAGGCCGTCTCACCCACCGTGGCCATCCTGATCGGCTACGCGGAGCACCTGGACGCGATCGGCCGGCTGGAGGAGGCCGCCGACCGGCTGCGGACGGCCCTCGCCCTGCTGGACGCGCACCCGGCCACCGAAGCCGCCGACCGCCGCGGTGGTGCGCTCACCGGCCTCGGCCACGTCCAGCTGCGCCTCGGTGACGTGGCGGCCGCCGAGGAGGCGGCCCGGGCCGCCCTCGCGCTGCTGGAGGACCCGTACGAGTCCTGGGAGGAGGTCATCCTCATCGGAAAGGCCCTGCGGGCCCGGGGTGCCGAGGAGGAACTGGCCGAGCTGCTGGACGACCACGGCCTGGACCTGGAGGATCTCGACGACTGAGCCGACTGAGCCGACTGAGCCGACTGAGCCGACTGAGCCGACTGAGCCGACTGAACCGCATGGGGCCGACTGAACCGACCGGCCGGCCGGCCTCGGGCCCCCGCCGCCGTGCCGCCGCCCCCCCGGGCCCTCGGGCAGCGTGCGGGCTATCGCCCGCCCTCCCACAGGGCGCGCTCGACGGTCCGCAGGGCGGCGGCCGACTGTTCCCAGCCGTGCCACCAGAACAGCCCGCCGTCCCGGCTCGCCTCGGCGGCGAGCGCGGTCAGGTGGGCCCACGGGCCGGCCGGGATGCCGAACTGCGGCCGCTCGGCGAGCCGTTGGGCCGCCTCGGCGTCGACCGGGACCATGCCGACCAGCGGGAACGGTTCGCCGTCCGCCGTCCGGCCGGTGCCGAAGAGCATCGGGTGCAGGGTGATCGGGTCGAGCAGCAGGGTGAGTTCGGCGCTCGGTACGGCGTCCGGTCCGTCCTGCCAGCCGAGGCGCCGCCCGCTCGCCTCGGCCTTGGGCACGGGCTGTCCGTCGAGGGTGACCCCCTCCGCCGACACCCGCAGCTTCGCACCGCCGCCGCCGTCCGGGGGTGAGGGCAGCCGCAGCCGGTAGTCCCCGTACAGGCACGGCGGGACGTCCGGCAGTGCCCGGGTGAACGGGACGGTGACGCCGTCCACGTCGAAGCCCGTCGGTCCGATCAGCACCGCGGCCGTGACGGGTTCGCCGTCGACACTGACCCGCAGGCGCGGGACCGTGCTGGGGGCGGTGGGGGCCACGTCAACGCGCAGGCCGTCCGCGGTGCGGTACCCGCCGACCAGGTCGGCCAGCGGCGGGGTCTCCGGCAGCGGGTACTCCGTCAGGCAGACGGCGCGCCCGGTGACGCCGACGGTGCCGAGCAATCGGCGCCGGCCGTCGCGGCCGAACTCGGTCCGCAGCTCGCCGCGGCTGCCGTCCGCCTCGCGCCAGCGCAGCACGCCGCGCTCGTAGCGCGGGTCGGCGATCCGGCGGCCGTCGACGTGGACCCGGTGCCGGGGCGGGTCGCCCGCGCGGCCGAGGAGGTAGACGGACAGCTCGCCGTCCGGCGTGCCGTACAGGCCCGTCCACGGGTGGAGCGCCCCGGCCAGGACGGAGTCGAGGTCCTGCCGGATCGACGGCCAGCCCGCCGTGCCGTCCCGCAGCAGCTTGCGCGCCTCGGACTTGCGGGTGAGCAGGGTGCGCAGCCGCCCGGCCGCCTCCGGTGCGGGCCGCTGCCGCACGCCCCGGGCGGCGGCCTGCAGGGCGAGGTCCTCGCGCCGGGCCAGCAGGGCGCGCTCGGCCGCGCCGAGCTCCGGTGGCGCCCACTCGGCGACGGCCGCGGCCGGCTCCCGGACGTAGCGTTCGCGCAGCGCGCTGTCCTCGCCGAGGGCGAGCACGAAGCGGGCGCCGGGGGTGTCCTCCTGCCAGTGGAAGCCGGCCGGCACACGGAACCCGGCGAAGCCGTCCAGGGCGGCGAGTTCGCGCGGGCCGTACTCGTCGATGACGCGCAGCGGGCCGTCGGGCGGGCGGACGGTCTGGCCGGGCCGGAGCAGGCCGAGGCGGCGGAGTACCCGGGGGTCGGCCGGAGCGGCCTCGGTGGGCGCCAGGTACCAGGTGGAGGCGCTGGTGACGGTCCGTTGCACGGCGGGGTCGCGCAGGGCGGCGACGGTGTGCTCGGCGGTGACGGGGTCGAGGCCGCGGTAGCGGGCGCCGACGTAGTTGACCACGGTGTGGTCCGGCCCGTAGACCTCCTCCAGCCGGTCCAGCAGCACGGGCAGGTGGCGGTTGGTGAACCCGGCGCGCTGGTAGTCGAGTTCGCCGACGATGCCGACCTGCCAGAGCACCAGGTGCAGGCCCGGGTCGATCCGCCGGCCGCGGATCAGCAGGTCGGAGGCCTCGAAGGTCTGCATGCCGGGGGTGCTCGGGTCCACCCCGAGGTCGGCGCAGAGCACGTCCAGCGCGCTGATGCCGGGCCGCATCACGGCGCGGTGGCCCTCCCGGCGGGCGATCCGGACGGCGCGGTGGCTGGAGAGCACGAAGATGCCCGGGTGGCCGTAGAAGACCGCCGCGACCTTCCGCCCCGCGCGGACGAAGTGCAGGACGGCCTCGGACATCTGGACGTACGTCAGGTAGCGGTCCTTGGCGTCGTCGTAGAGCACGCCGAGGTCGTAGGCATCCGGCCGCCAGGCGTTGATCCGGACCACCGTGGCCGGGTCCGCCACACAGTGGAAGACGTGGTCGGCCTCGCGGAGCAGCCGCTCGTCGGCCCGGGTGAAGCCGGCCGCCTCGATGCCGGAGCCGAGGACGGTCAACTCGCCCAGCCGCTCGGCCGGTTCACCGCCGGGCGGGCCGGCGGCGGCGATCGCGCGGGTCAACTCGGCCCAGCGGGCCTCGTGTTCGCGTCGGGAGGGGAAGCGGTCGAAGGGCCGGGTGTAGCGGCGCGCGGAGTCCATGGGGTGGTGCGGGCCTCAGGCCGTCTCGGCGGCGTCGACCGCGCGTCCGTCGACGAGGTCGACGATCGCCTGGGTGACCTGCGGCGGCAGCGGGTCGATCAGCACCGGGGGGTCGAGCTGGACGTAGGTCTGCACGATCTGCGACGCGGGCTCCGCCAGGACCGGGCCGTCGAGGTCGAAGCGGATCTGGATGACCTGCGGCGGCGTCGGCTCCATCTGGATGACCTGCGGCGTGGGCTCCGGCGGGAGCAGCGGAGCACCGAAGGGCGGGAGCGCCGGGCCGGCGTCGCCGGCCAGGGCGAGGTCCATGTCCACGTCGATGTCCACGACGTCCGTGAAGTTCACGGCGTCCACGGCGTCGACGGGCAGGCTGCTTGCGGTCAGGGTGATCACGGCGGTCACTCGTCCCCTCGGGGCCACGGTAGGAGGCGGGCCCATGCTACTGAACGCGCGTTCGGTCGAACAGGGGCAACGAGGCCGGACACGTGACCACGATGAGCCCTCGCTGCCCCGGTCCGTCAGGCGACCGGCCCAGCACCGCGCGCGCTCCGCCGACCGGCCTGGTGAGCTGTGCCCGGAGCCGCCACCCGACCGGCCTCCCGTACCGCCCCAAGGAGGCCCCGTGCCGGACCCGACGACCTCGTACGCCGACCTGCGCGCCCTGGTGATCAACTGCACCCTCAAGCGCTCCCCGGAACGCAGCCACACCCAGGGCCTGATCGACGTCAGCACCGGCATCCTGGAACGCCAGGGCGTCGCCGTCGACGTCCTGCGCGCCGTCGACCTCGACATCGCCACCGGCGTCTGGCCGGACATGACCGAACACGGCTGGGAGACCGACGACTGGCCGGTCATCTACTCCCAGGTGATGTCGGCCGACATCCTCACCCTGGCCGGCCCGATCTGGCTGGGCGACAACTCCTCCGTGATGAAGAAGGTCATCGAGCGCCTCTACGCCTGCTCCTCGATCCTCAACTCCGAGGGCCAGTACGCCTACTACGGCAGGGTCGGCGGCTGCCTGATCACCGGCAACGAGGACGGCGCCAAGCACTGCGCGATGAACGTGCTCTACAGCCTCCAGCACCTCGGCTACACCATCCCGCCGCAGGCCGACGCCGGTTGGGTCGGCGAGGCCGGCCCCGGACCGTCGTACCTCGACGAGGGCTCCGGCGGCCCGGACAACGACTTCACCAACCGCAACACCACCTTCATGACCTGGAACCAACTCCACCTGGCCCGCATGCTGAAGGACGCGGGCGGCATCCCGGCTCACGGCAACCAGCGCTCGGAGTGGGACGCCGGCTGCCGCTTCGACTTCGAGAACCCCGAACACCGCTGAAGACCGTGGGAAGCGGGCGGTGGCCGACGTTTTGCTGCCCACCCCATCGCTTGATGGAGCCCCGTTCAGGTGCGGGACGGGACAGAACAGCGGTGCGCGCGCAGGTGAAGAGTGGTCCGGTTGTACCTCCAGCAGCAGTTGGCGCACGGTGGCGCGGTCGAGCCGGGGGACCTGGTGCAGGTCACCACAGGCCCAGCGCCACCGTCCTAGTCCGAGCTCCGAGCGCGCCCGGGAGCGCCGATCTGCCCCCTCGACCCGCGACAGCCACTGGGCGGGTGCTTCCCGATAGCCAGTTGGTAGACCGGGCCCGCGCGAACGGCACCCGGTCGAAGACCGTGCTGACCGAGGTTGGCCCGGTCGAGATCGAGGTTCCCCGGGGTCGCGAGGGCTCGTTCGAGCCGTAGCTGGTCCGCAAGCGGCGGCGGAGCCTGTCAGGGGTGGATGCGATGCTGCTTTCGCTGTCCGCCCGCGGGCTGACGCACAGCGGGACCTCCGCGCACCTGGCCGAGGTCTACGGCGCGGAGGTGTCCGAGCAGACCATCTCGACGATCACCGACCAAGTTGTCGAGGGTGTAGCGGAAGGTTCATGAAGGTGTCTCTCTTACCTGACCAAGGGTTGCCGGAGCCAGAATGACGGGGTGGGCGAGGAGGTTCTGAACGCTGACGAGGTCGCGGTAGAGCCGGGCGTGGGTAGGGAGGCGGGTGAGGATCCGGTGGAGGGCCCAGGCGCCCGATCGGATGGCTCTCGATCCGTGCTCCGGCCGCCAGGCGGTGTCAGCGAGCGAGGCGAGCAGCCAGGGCACGCGGACGAGGTCCGCGGCTTCGCGTTGGAACCTCCTGCCGAAGCCGGCCCGTCGGTGGTGGTGCATCAGGTTGCGCAGTGCCAGGGCTTCGAGGGCGGCGACGGTGAGGCCGTGTCCGTAGATCGGGTTGAGGGCGGCGACGGAGTCACCCAGGGCGATGACGTTCTCCGGCCAGGTGGGCATCCTGTGGTAGCCGTTCCAGCGGTTGTCCAGTCCTCCGTAGCGGTGAGCTCTGCCGATGGCTGTTCCTCCGTTGATGGACTCCACCGGATGGCGGTTGCGCAACGTCGAGGCGTAGGCGTGGAATCCCTGCTCGTCGTGCGGGGGGCGTGTCCCGTTCGCACCGATGAGGGTGACCAGGGTCTGCTGTCCCTCGATGGACTGGACGAGTCCTCCCCGCTGGATCGTAGGAGCGTAGGTCAGCTCCGCGGACATGTGCCAGTCGCCGGGCGGGACACCCTCGTAGCGGCGGGTGACGTAGGAAAGGCCGGCGAAGACCTGGACGACAGGTGGTGCGGGGTGGCCGGCCCGGACGAGCCAGTCGACGAGCCGCGAGGTACGGCCGGACGCGTCGACGAGCAGGTCGGCAGGGAACGTTCGACCGGTGGAATCGACGACGCCCATGGCCCGGTTGCCGGCCCACAGCAGGGTGGTGACGACGCCATGGACCAGTTCGACGGACGGCAGGCCGATGACCCGTCGGCGGATCGTTCCTTCGAGCAGCGCGCGGCTACCGGCTAGGTGCTGGACACCCGTGGCGCCCACCGGTGCCCAGCCGGAGGGAAAGAGGATGCGAGCGCCTTGCCCGAAGTCGAACCGGGCCGCACCGCGGTCCTGGAATTCATCACCGATGCCGGGGAACAGGGTCTCCAGCGTGGTGATCCCGCGGTGCAGCAGGCCGTGGGGATGGGGCGCCTGCGGGGCGCCCCGCCGATGGCCCGTCGGGTCGGGCCCCATGTCGCGTTCGATGACGGTGACGTGGGCGAAGGCGTCGCCGAGTACCTGGGCGGCCAGCAGGCCGGCGAAGCCTCCCCCGATGATCACGGCGTGTTCCGAGACTGGTCTCATCAGGGTTCCTGTTCGATTCTTGTCCGTCGTCCCGGCCCGCTCGCGCCCGGCCCGGGTGCGATGGCCTACCGGAGGTGCGGGGGCAGATCCACCGCGGAGGAGCCGGCGATCGCCGGGATGACGGCGTAGCTGACGGCCAGCACCAGGAAGCTGGTCTGGGCGACGCCGACGACGGCCAGTAGCGAGGCCCATGGGCGTGTCGAGGGGGGAAGCGTTCGCAGGCCCCGGAGGACGGGTGTCCCCCGGGGGCGCCGCTGGTAGTGGCAGAGCAGCGCGGGGATGACGCCGTACACCGTCGCGGCGATGACCATCGCGTAGACCGGGACCTGGTACCAGTGGCCGGCGAAGAGGGTCAGCCAGGGGACGGCCCGGGCGTAGACGTAGGCGCCGGTGAGGACCATCACGGGTTCGAGGGCGATCTCGACGGCCATGGCCGTGGCGAGGGCGGTCAGGAGCAGCCGGGCTCCGGAGAGCTGTGGGCGTCGACGTTCGGCCCGTTCGAGGACCAGGAGCGTGGGTGCGGCCCACAGCATGGCCTCGGCGAGCGCGAACCAGCCGACGAAGAGCGGTTGGGGGTGCGCGCCGGGAGGGGGTCCGTGCCAGCCGGGGACGGTGGGCCCCCAGTCGCCGGTTCCGATGAGGTACTTGCTGTAGGCGGCCACCTGGCCGCCGTAGTTGACCACCGGCATGAGCCAGAACGAGGTCAGGTACCCGATGAGCACCATCGTCTCGATGGCGAGGGCCCGTCGCCTCACACTGCGCAGGACGGACCACCAGACGCTGGCCACGACACCCGCGATGCTGAGGACCTGGTAGGCCTCCAGGGCCCACCTGCGCCGGGGTCCGGCACCGTAGGAGCCGGCGGGGAACCAGCGCGCACCGCCGATGGCCCAGCGGGACATCACCCATGCTTCCGCGGCCAGGAAGACGATCCCGACCGCGGCCCACGCGGTGACGGGGGCGCGCCACCACCGCGCTGTCGCAGGGCGGTTCGTGACGGCCGTCCTTGCTGCATTCGCCGAACGTCCGGAACGGGAACGGGACATGGTGCGGGCACCGCCTGTGCTCGAGGAGGGATCGTGAGGACGGTGGTCTGGGTCTCGGTCTCGGTCTCGGTCACCGTCGTACGGCTGAGACGTAGACCGATTCCTGCGGTTTGAGGAGGCCCTTCATGAAGCCGCTGACGATTCTCGGGAACAGCCAGGCGATGAAGGGGCCGAACTCCTCGCGCAGGCTGTCGGTGCCGCGGGTGTCGTCCGCGAACTGGAGGCAGCTCGCGGCCGGATGGGCGTCGAACCGCAGCAGGGCGAGTTCGGCGTCGTCGAACGCCTTCCGGAAGTCCTCGCGGGCCGGGTACCAGCTCAGGGAGCGGATCAGGGCCCGGTCCATGAAGGGCGAGAAGGGCCGGGTGCGGTAGGCGTCGAAGATCAGGAGCGGGGCGCCGGGTTTGAGCATGGCGGCCATCGCCCGGAGCCCCTCGGCCTTGCGGGGCGGAGGGAAGTGCGGGATGACGCCCATGGCGGTGACGGCGTCGGCCCGGCCGGCCAGGTCCCGGACGGTTCCCGGGGAGAAGATGTCGCCCACCCTGAACCGGACCCGGTCGGAGAGTCCGAGTTTTTCGGCGATGCGGCGTCCGATGTCGGCCTGGTCGCGCTCGATGGTGATCGACTCGATCCGGACGTGCGGCATCAGCAGGGCGATCCGGGCCCATCCGTCGCTGAGGCCCGTGCCGACCTCGACCAGGAGTCCGTCCGCGGGCGCGCTCTCCACCGCGGGCCGCCAGCAGGTGTCCACGGAGTTGACCTGGGACAGGTGGATGCGCCGGAGTCGGTCGGCGGTGTTCCGGATCTCGGGCGTGTAGGGGCCCCAGTTCAGTGCCAGCCAGATCGTGGCGAACAGGCGGTTGTAGTAGCGGCGGTACAGCTGCGGCACGGTCTCGTCGCCTCGGGTGCCCAGCAGCCGGATCGCCGCGCGCCACTTGTGGAGGGCCGTTGGCGTGGCCTCGTGGCCGCTCGTGGTGGAGTGGTAGAAGTCGTGGAGCACCTGGTTGCGAACGGGCAGGAAGACGTCGAGGAATCGTTCCTGCCCTTCGAGGGTCAGGAAGCCCTCGGGCAGGGGGCGTTCGGGGTCGGATGTCATGGGACTCTCCCGTGTTCTCGCTGTTCTCGCTGTTCTTGCTGAAGGACGTCCGGTCCATCCGGGGCGGCCGGTTGACCCCCGCGATCGGCGGGGGAGACCGTCATCGCGACGAGTCGTCCAACGGGACTTCGTCCAGCGCCATGGCGTCGAGCAGCCAGTCGGCCAGGGTCGCCGCGGTGGGCTTGGTCCAGATGACGCCGGGCGCGATGGTGGTGTGCAGGGCGCGGGTGAGGCGCTGCTGGAGCTGGACGGCGCCCAGGGAGTCGAGGCCGAGGAGGACCAGACTGGTGTGGGGGCCGATGTGGCGGCCGGTGCCGCCGAGGAGTTCGCGGACCAGGCCGATGACCAGGTCGGTGAGGAGTCGGTGTCGTCCGGTGGCGGTCCTTGCGGCGCGGAGGTCGTCGAGGACGGGAGTGGCTGCCGGTTCGCCGTCGGCCGTGCCGGTGAGGACGTCGGCCAGGAGGACGGAGGTCTGTAGAGCGGGGTAGGAAGCGGTCCAGAGGCGGGGGTCGATGGGGGAGTAGGCGACCTGGTGGTGGTCCTCGGCCAGGATGCGTTCGAGGGCGTCCATGCCCTCCTCGGGGCTGATCATCACGAACCCGCGCTGGGCGAGGTGCTGTCCGCGCCCGACCTGTGACCAGGCACCCCAGTGGATGCCGGTGGCGGGCAGGCCCTGGGCGCGGCGGTGGGCGACGAGGGCGTCGAGGTAGGCGTTGGCGGCGGCGTAGGCGCCCTGGCCGGGGGAGCCGAGCAGGGAGGCCACGGACGAGTACAGGGCGAAGAAGTCCAACTCCGACTCACCGAGGTGTCGGTGCAGGGCCCAGGCCCCTTCGGCCTTGCCGCGCCACACGCGATCGAACAGCGGATCGTCGATCCGGGTGAGGACGGCGTCCTCGACGACGCCGGCCGCGTGCACGACACCTCGCAACTCGCCGATGCCGGAGGCGAGTTCCACACAGTGACGGATCGTGTCCGGATCGGCCGCGTCGCCGGCGACCGTCTCGACCACGGTTCCCCCTCCGACGGAGCACAGGGAGTCCAGGTCGCGCCGGACGGCAGGGCCGGGGGCGGAGCGGCCGAGCAGGACCAGGCCGTGGGCGCCGCGTTCCGCGAAGCGGCGGGCGGTGAGCAGGCCGAGTCCGCGCAGCCCGCCGGTGATCAGGTAGCTGCCGTCTGCACGGATGACACGCGGATCGGCCGGGGCCGGGGCCGGGCGCAGCGGGCCGGTCCGGACGCGGGCGACGGCGCGGAGCTGCTGACGCCAGCAGATCTCGGCGATGTGACCGGTGGTCAGCAGATCGGCGAGGACGTTCTCCAGTGGGGTGTCGTGGGAGATCACCACGTAGCCGGGCTGGATCTCGGGGTGCTCGAAGGCGGCGACGCGCAGGAGGCCGCGCAGTCCGGCGGCGGCGAGGGGCCGGTCGCCGCGCCACACCACGCGCAGGTGCGGTGGCGCTGCACGGGAGGCGAGTGCCGTGAGGACGGCGAGGGTGTGCCGGACGGCCCGACGGGCGTCGGCCGGGGTGGGGTCGGTGTCCGGGGCGTCCAGGACGAGCAGGACGCTGGTGACCGGTGGGTGGGCGTCGTCGTCCAGAGCGTGGGCCAGCAGGCCGGGGTCCACGGGACGGTCCGTGGAGTGGTGGATCAGCCGGCAGCCGGCCGAGTGCTCGTGGAGCATGGCGGTCAGCCGTTCGCCCCACGGGGCGCTCTCCGGCGACACGACGAGCCACTGCTGGTCGGTCGCCGCGGGCAGCGGCGGTGCGGGTTGGGGCTGCCAGGCGAGGTGGGAGAGGCGGTCGGCGTAGCGCTGTTCGGGCGGCGTGATGTTGGCCAGCCGCAGTCCGGTGATCGTGGCGACGACGGTGCCGTCGGCCTCCGTGAGCGTGCCGGAGGCGGTGCAGGCGAGGTCGTCCGCCTGTTCCAGGGTCACGTCGGCGAACCGGGCGTGACCGGTGGGGCCGTGGAGGCGGACGGTGTCGAACCCGGCGACCACCACCGGGCCGGGGCTGGTGGCGCAGTGGGCCAGCCAGGCCGCCACGGCGGTCTGGACGAACTCGTCGGCGAGGGCGGGGTGGAGCCTCAGTGCCGCGGCGGAGACGCGGGCGGTGTCGGCCGTGCGCAGGGCGGAGACGGCGCGGGTGCGGTCGGGGTTCAGGCGGATGCGGTCGATCGCGGTGAAGGCGGGTCCGTGGAAGACGTTGTGGCGTTCGCGGAAGTGGCGGTACAGGTCCTCCGGGTTGGCGTCGGTCCACTCCTCGGTCGGTCCGTCCTCCCTCGGCGGGGGGTACGCCCCCTGTTCGGGCGCGGGGTGGATCGTGGCACTGGCGTGGACGACGACACCGTCGGCGGAGCGGGTGAGCACCTGGCCGTACAGTGCGCCGTCCCGCTCGACGAGCCTGGTGACGGCGGCGGGCTCGGGATCGAGGACCAGCGGCGCCTCGATGCGCAGGTCCTTCAGCGTGACCCGGTCCGTGTGCAGGACCTCGCAGCCGGCGGCCAGCAGCATCTCGGCGATGCCGGTTCCCGGCAGGACGGGCGTTCCCGCCACCTGGTGGTCGTCCAGCCAGGGCAGCCGGGCCGGGCTGATCGGGGTCTGCCACAGGTGCCGGCCGCCTTGGTCGGGGTCGTGGACGTGGGCGCCGAGCAGGGGGTGCTGGGTGGCGCCGGCCAGCCCGGCGGCGACCAGGGCGTGGGCGGGGGCGGTGCCACCGTGGCGGGTGCGGTTCCAGAACGTGGTGGGGACGTCGGCCAGGCGGCCGCCGCCGTAGCGGGAGGCGTAGTCGATGCCGTCGAAGCCCGCGCCGTGGACGGCGGCCAGGTGGGTGAGGAACGTTTCGGCATCATGACCGTCGCGGCGCAGTGAGCCGACCGCGACGACGTCGCCGATGCCCAGCTCCGTCGACGTGTCGGCGATCGGACGGGCGGCGAGCGGGTGGGCGGTGCACTCGATGAACAGTCGGTGGCCGTCGTCGAGCGCGGCACCCACGGCGTGCTGGAACTGCACGGTGTCCCGTTGGTTGCGCACCCAGTACGAGGCGTCCAGCGGGCCCGGATCGCGGGGATCGCCGCTGACGGTGGAGTAGAAGCGCACGGTCGTGGGCCGACCTCCCTCCAGATCGGCCAGGGCGTCGCGCAGTTCCTCCACCACCGGATCCACCTGGTGCGAGTGCGAGGCCACGTCCACGTCGACCAGACGGGCCACCACCCCCGCCTCGTTCCAGCGGGCGACCAGGGCGCGTACCTGCTGAGCATCGCCGGAGACCACCGTGGTGCGGGGGGCGGTGACGACCGCGATGTCGACCCGGTCGGCGCCGGCGGCAGCGAGGGCGGCCCGGGTGTCGGCGACGCCGAGCATGACGGAGGCCATCGCGCCGTGGGCGATCCGGGCCAGGATCCGGGAGCGGCGGCAGATCACCTTGACGCCGTCCTGCGGGCTGATCAGCCCGGCGACCACGGCCGCCGCCACCTCGCCCAGCGACTGCCCCACCACCGCGGCGGGTTCCACGCCCCACGAACGCCACAGCGCGGCCAGCGCCACCTGTACGCCGAAGAGCACCGGCTGGATACGGTCGACACCCTTCAACTCCTCCGGATGGAGGATGAGTTCGCGCAGCGAGAGACCGGACTCGGCATGGATGAGCGGCTCGATCCGGTCGATCGCAGCGGCGAACACCGGGTCGCTGTCGAGCAGTTCCCGGCACATCCCCGGGTACTGCGATCCCTGGCCGGTGAACACGAACACCGCGCCCGGATGCCCGGCCGGCAGCACCGGCGAGCCGCTCACCACGCCCTCCACCTCTGACCCGTCCGCGAACCGGCCTGCCAGCTCCGCGAGTCGACGGGTGCCATCGGCCACGATCCCCAGCCGGAACTCGGCGTGACGGCGACGCAGCGCCAGGGTGTGGGCGATGTCGCCGGTGGGGACCGACGAGCCATCGGCCTCGGCCCAGTCGGCCAGGCGCCGGGCCGCGCCCAGGAGGGAGGCCCGGGAGGATCCGGACAGGAGGAACAACCGCGCGCCCGGCGCGGGTTCGCTCCTCCGCGCGGCCGTCGGTCTTCGGCGGGGAGCCGGCGGCGCCTCCAGGATGACGTGCCCGTTGGTGCCGCTGACGCCGTAGGAGCACACCGCGGCGAGCCGGCCACGTCCCGGAACGGGCCAACGGGTCAGCTCGGTCGGGACGAAGAGCCGTGACCGCTGCTCCCGGTCGATGCCGGGGTTCCAGCGGGTGAAGTTCCGGTTGGGCGGGATCGTCCCGCGCCGCAGGCACTCGACGGCCTTGATGAGTCCGGCGATCCCGGACACCGGCTCGGTGTGCCCGATGTTCGTCTTCACCGAGCCCAGGGCGCACCGGCCCCGGCCGCGGTGTCCGTAGACCGCCTGGATCGAGGAGTACTCGATCGGGTCCCCGACCGCGGTCCCGGGCCCGTGCGCCTCCACCAGGCCCACGTCCCCGGGGTCGATGTCCGCCAGCTCGACGGAGGTCCGGAACAGCCGCTGTTGCATCTCGCTGGACGGCGCGGTCATCCGGGTGGCCTGTCCGTCGTTGTTCACCGCGCTGCCCCGGATCACCGCGAGGATCCGGTCACCGTCCCGCCGGGCGTCCGCGAGGCGCTTCAGGACCACGGCGCCCGCACCCTCGCCGCGCACGTATCCGTCCGCCCCGGCGTCGAAGGCGCGGCACGCTCCGCCGGCGGAGAGGAGCAGTGGCGCCTCCATCAGGTGGGTCTGCGGCGACAGCATCAGCAGGACCCCGCCGGCCAGGGCCATGTCGCACTCCCGCAGCGACAGCGCCCCGCAGGCGGCGTCCAGCGCGACCAGGCCCGACGAGCAGTGGGTGCCGATCACCATGACCGGACCGCGCAGGTCCATCGAGAACGCGACCCGGCCCGCTGTTCCGGCGGGGAAGTTCCCGAACAGGAACGGACTGTTGGGGGCGTCCTCCACCGGCCGGACCTCCCGGAACAGGTTGTCCGGCGCGTACGTGCCGATGTACACGCCGGTCCGCGAGCCCCGTACCAGGTCCACCGGGATACCCGCGTGCTCCACCGATTCCCAGGCGACCTCCATCATGACCCGCGACTGCGGGTCCACCCAGCACCGTTCCGCCGGTGCCACGGCCAGCGCCTCGGGCTCCCACGCCCAGACGTCCCCGTCGAGGAAGCAGCCCACGGCCGCGCGCTCCCGCAGCCCCGGATCGTGGTGGGCCGCCAGCCGCGGGGCGTCCCACCGCGCGGACGGGACCGGCCCGACCGCGTGCCGTCCCTCGGCCGCGAACTGCCACAGTCCGCCCGGGGTCCCGACTCCGCCGGGGAACCGGCAGCCCATCCCGATCACCGCGATCGGTTCTGCATTCGATGCCGACATGAGTGCCTCCGCCTGTTCTCCGGTCGCCTATTCCGCGACCGCTGTGCTGTAGGACCACTGGAAGACCGGGACCTGGGTGCCGTGCACGGACACGGTCGCGCAGGTGCGCTCGAAGTGCTGGTGCCGTCCGTAGAAGGTGACGACGACTCGGGAGGAGCCGGCATCGGAGTCCGGAATCCGGTGCAGCGGAGGCAGCCCGGACGGGCCACCGCACAGGACGACGAGCTCGCCCGGATTCGACTCGGCATGGGCTGGCATGGCATCACCATCCGACACAGGGATGTGCGTCCGCGAAGGGCTTGGACGGGATCCGCATCGCACGACGGGATATGGGTGATCACGCCGCTCGAGGCGCGGTCCGCATGGGCGGCCGCGGTCCGTAAACCGAGCCCGGCGCGACGGGGAACCGATCCGCCGGGGAGGGCCCGAGGCCAGGATCCGGCCCGTCAACATCCGGAGCCGACCGTGGAGTCCGAGGAAGATCGATTCGACGGCCCGGTGGGAAGCACCACCGGTGCGCGCGATTCCCTGTCATTCAGTCAGGCGGAGTGGCAGCTGGCAAGGGGGGCGGAGCGGGAGCGGATGCGCGCACTCCGCGCACTCCGGTGAATGCGCCTATGCGCCCCTTGACTATTCAGGCTCGGGATGGTTTAACCGATCCTGTTCCTCGACACGCTGCTCCGCGGCCTGCCGGCGCGAGAACCGGGCGCCGCACGGAGGTAGAGGCCTCGGCGCCTCAGGGCGATGGCGGTCCGCGGTCGAGCTGGAGTCCGGCTCCGGCCGTGCGGTCAGGCCGGGTGGACGAGGCGGCTTTCGTAGGCGAAGACCACGGCCTGGATCCGGTCGCGGAGTTCGAGTTTGTGCAGGATCCGGCCTAGGTGGGACTTCACGGTCGCCTCGGCGAGGTGGAGGGTGGCGGCGATCTCGGTGTTGGACAGGCCGTGGCCGACCTGGACGAGGACCTCGCGTTCGCGGGTGCTGAGCCGGTTCAGGCGGTTCAGCCGGTCGTCGTGGGCGGCGCCGCGGGCGGCGGGGAGGTGGGGGCGGAGGTCGTCCAGCAGGCGGCGGGTGATCCGGGGGGAGAGCACCGCGTCGCCCGCGGCGATGTTGCGTATGGCGGTGAGCAGTTCCTCGGGTCTGGTGTTCTTCAGGAGGAAGCCCGAGGCCCCGGCGTCGAGTCCGGCGAAGGCGTGGTCGTCCAGGTCGAAGGTGGTGAGGATCAGCACTCTGCTCTGCGGGCAGGCCTTGATGACCTGCCGGGTCGCCTCGATCCCGTCGGTGCCGGGCATCCGGACGTCCATCAGGACGACGTCGGGGCGCAGTTCCCGGGCGAGGCGGACGGCCTGGCCGCCGTCGGCGGCCTCGCCGACCGGGGCCATGTCGGGCTGGGCCTCCAGGACGGTGGTGAAGGCCATTCGGAGCAGTGCTTCGTCGTCGGCGATCAGGATGCGGATCGTCATGCGGGCACCGTCGCCGTGCTGTCGAGGTGGAGGCGGGTGTGGACTTCCCAGCCGCCGCCGGGGAGCGGTCCGGCCCGCAGCGTCCCGCCGTACGCGGCGGAGCGCTCGCGCATGCCGGGGAGTCCGTGGCCGGGTGGTGGGGCGGCGGGATGCGGCCGGTGGGGGCCGTTGTCGGTGACGTCCACGGTGACGGTCCCGGTCGAGCACTGGAGCCGGACCGTCGCCCGGGTGCCGGCGGGGGTGTGCTTGAGGGCGTTGGTCAGGGCCTCCTGGACCAGGCGGTAGACGGTGAGTTGGGCGGTGGCGGGTACCTGGGTGTGGCCGCCGTGGACTTCGAGGCGGGTGGGCAGCCCGGCGGCGCACATCTGGTCGGCGAGGGCGGCCAGTTGGGCGATGCCGGGCAGCGGGTGGCGCTGCGCGTCCGGTTCGTCGGTCCGCAGGACGCCCAGGGAGCGCCGCATGTCGGTCAGGGCCTGCCGGCCCGTCTCGGAGATCTGGAGCATCGCGGCGGTGGCCTTGTCGGGTGCCCGGTGCTGCGCGTAGACGGCGGCGTCGGTGAGCGCGACCATGACGGACAGGTTGTGGGTGACGATGTCGTGCATCTCCCGGGTCATGCGCGCCCGTTCCTCGGCGACGGCCAGCCGCGCCCGCTGTTCCCGGTCCCGTTCCAGGCGTGCGGCCCGTTCCTCCAGGGTGGCGAGGTAGGCGCGGGTGGTGCGCGCGTTCAGCCCGAGGACGGCGGTGGCGACGGCCGTCGCGGTGAGCGCGACGAAGGGGGTCGGGAACGCGCCGTCCGGTGCCCAGCGCAGACAGGCCAGGAGGATCCCCGCCTCCATGACGGCCGCGGCGGCGAAGGTGGCGCGCCGGCCGGAGTGCGCGGCCACCGTGTGGAGGGCGACCAACAGGGCGATGTCCGCCGGGAGTTGGACGTTCATCAGCAACTGGACGAAGGCCGCGCCCGCCACGGCGCCGAACACCGGGAGCGGGGCCCGGCGCCGCCACAGCAGGGGCAGGGTCAGGGCGGCGGTGAGCGCGATGGCGGCCGGCAGCTCGTGCGGCGCACGGGTGGTGAGGACGTTGAGGAGCAGGAGGACCGGCAGCAGCGAGTCCCACACCACCGGTGGCAGCCGGGAGCCCCGCCCTCGCCGGAGTGGCTGACGGGCCCGGCCGGGTGCCGCGGCCGCTTCGGTCATCATGCGTTCCTGTCGATTCGGCGTCAGTGGTGGCCCCGCCCCGGGGCGACCACCGCGGACGGCCGGAGCCGCGCCGGGTACGGGGACCGCACGCCGCGCGCGCCGCCCGACACGTACCGCGGCCCTGTCACGCTAGGCCGCGGGCCCGCCCGGCACATGAGCCCACCGTCGGAGGGCACCGCCGCGGGGTACGACCGCAGGAGGAGGCCCGCCACCTCCCGTGGTCGCAGCGGGGCGGCGGACCCGGCGGGCCCGGGTGCCACTCCGGTCGCACGCGGGCCGGCCGCGGAGTGCGACTCCGGTCGCACCCGAGGGCGACCGGTGATCGATGCGGCAGCGCATGCCCGGCGCCGAGCATGGCCGGGTGACCGAGAACATCGCCGGACTGCCCATGTCCCCCCTGGAGATCCCTGCCCTGCTGGGCGCCCTCGCGCTGGTGGTGGCGCGCTGGCTGCCCCCCGCCGCCCGCCCGCGCGTGACGATCGCGGCGGTGGCGGTCCTCGTGCCGTCCGCGATCGTGCTGGGCGTGCTGGGAATCCGCTGGCAGCTGCTGCCGGTACTGGCCGGCGCCGCCTTGGCGCTGCCGTTCGCCCTCGCCCCGCTGCTGCGACGCCCCACCGGCCGGTCGGTGCGGCGGGCCCGCTGGTGGCTGGCGCTGCCGGGGTCGGCGGCCTGCGCCGGGCTGATCGCCGCGGGCCCGGTGGCCGCCTGGGCCTTTCCGGTACCCGCGTTCCCCGAACCGTCCGGCGCTTTCGCGGTGGGCACCAGGGTGGTGCAGTGGACCGACCCGCACCGCCCGGAGACCTTCACCGCCGATCCGCACGACCTGCGCACGGTCGTGGTCCAGCTCTGGTACCCCGCGCAGCGGAGCCCGGCCGGGGCGCGGCGGGCCCAGTACCTCGGACGTACGGAGCAGGAGGCGCGCACCGTCTCCGCCGCCCTGGCCCGCGGCGTCGGCCTGCCGGGCTTCCTGGTCGACGGCGTCCCGCGGGCCCGCAGCCGTTCGGTCTTCGACGCCCCGGTGGCCGGTGGTGGTGAGCGGTTCCCGGTGGTGCTGTTCTCGCCCGGCTCGGGCGGTGTGCGCACCCAGAACACCGCCTGGGCGGAGGAACTGGCCAGCCACGGCTACGTGGTGGCCGCCCTCGACCACCCGTACGACTCCGCCGCCGTCGTCCTCGCCGACGGCCGGACGATCTACGCCGAGACCGCCTCCAGCGGCGACCCGGACAAGGACGAGGAGCTGGCGGCCGGCTGGACGGCGGTCCGGGCCGCCGACCTCGGCTTCGTCCTCGGCCGGCTGGACGCCCTGGACCACGGTGAGAGCGCCGACCCGCTGACCGGACGCCTGGACACCGGCCGGGCCGCGGTGGCCGGCCACTCCATGGGCGGTGCCGCCGCGCTGCAGGCGGCCCGGCAGGATCGCCGGTTCGCCGCCGTCATCGACCTGGACGGATACCCCCACGGCCCCACCTCGCCCGCCCTCGCCCAGCCGGTGCTGGCGCTCACCCAGGCCGTCACCCCGGGAACCGACCCGCGCTACCTGCCCCGCCTCACCGAGGCGCTCGGGTCCAGCACCGCGACGAGTTACCGGCTCACCGTTCCCGGCGCCGCCCATCTCACCTTCATGGACGGCCCGCTGTACCTGCCGCCGGTGCCCTCGATCGTGGGCTCGCTGGGGCGTATCGGGGGCCCGCGGATCGTCGCCGCGACCAGCCTGGCCTTCCTGGACTCCGTCCTGCGGGGCAGGCCCGGCGACCCGGCCGACGTCCTGCGGGCCTACGGCGAGCTCAGGGTCCACCACCCGGGCGACGGTCGCTGATCGGCTGCGCCGGGGGCCGCACCGCCGCGGCCGCACCGCCCCCGGCCACACTGCTCGCGGGCGGTGCCGGGCCGGCCGGGGCAGCGGAGCCGGGGGTAGTGGAGCCGGGGGTAGTGGAGCCGGAGGCAGTGGAGCCGAAGGTGCTCGCCGAGGAAGCCGATCGTGCTGGCGTCGGTCGGACGGGACCCCGGCCCGTCGATGGCGTGTGTTCATTTCTGATTGATTGGTCTATGTTGTGCTCATCTTCAAGCAGAACACTGCAACTTTGCGCAGGAGTTTTCATGTCACACGTCGCCGTGGAGATCGCCAGCCAGCCCGCATGCTGGTCGCGGGCACTGGAAGCGAAGCCCGAAGGCCTGCCCCGCCCCGGTGAGCGGGTAGCCGTCCTGGGCTGCGGCACCTCGCTCTACATCGCGCAGTCCTACGCGGCCCTGCGCGAGGACGCCGGCCTCGGCGAGACCGACGCCTTCGCCGCCTCCGCCTTCCCGCGGACCCGCCGTTACGACCGGGTGCTCGCGATCACCCGCTCCGGCACCACGACCGAGGTGCTCGACGCCCTCCGGCACGCCTCGGAAACCCCGACGACCGCGATCACCGGCGACCTCGACACCCCGGTCACCGGCGCGGCCGACACGATCGTCGACCTGTCCTTCGCCGACGAGAAGTCCGTGGTGCAGACCCGGTTCGCCACCACCACCCTCGCCCTGCTCCGCGGCCACCTCGGCCTCGCCACCGCCGAACTGCCCGAGCAGGCCCGGCTCGCGCTCCGCCACGACCTGCCCGAGGGCGTGGTCGCCGCCGAGCAGTTCACCTTCCTCGGCACCGGCTGGACCACCGGCCTCGCCCACGAGGCGGCCCTCAAGGTCCGCGAGGCGTCGGGCAATTGGACCGAGTCCTACGCGGCCATGGAGTACCGGCACGGCCCGGTCAGCATCAGCGCCCCCGGCCGGGTCGTCTGGTTCCTCGGCGAGCCGCCGGCCGGACTGCTCGACCAGGTCCGGGCGACCGGAGCGACCGTCGTGCACTCCGACCTGGACCCGCTGGCCGAACTGATCCGCGCCCAGCGGCTCGCCGTCGCGCTGGCCGACGCCCGGGGCGTCGACCCCGACCGGCCGCGCAACCTGACCCGCTCGATCATCCTCACCCAGCCGTGACCGTCATCGCCCTGGACGTCGGCGGCACCGAGATCAAGGGCGCCGTCGTGGCCGAGGACGGTGCCGTCCTCCGGTCCGAACGCTGGCTCACCCGCGCCGACCGGGGCCCCGGAGCCGTCATCGACACCGTCCTCGACTGCGCCGGCGAACTGGCCGACGCCGCCCGCCGGGCGGACACCCCGCCGGTGGCGGCCGGGATCGTCGTCCCCGGAGTGGTCGACGAGCGCACCGGGACGGTCCTGCGCGCCGTCAACCTGGACTGGCACGACGTCCCGGTCCGTTCCTGGCTGGCCGAACACCTCGGCCTACCGGTCGCGTTCGGGCACGACGTCCGGGCCGGTGGCTTGGCGGAGGCGCTGCTCGGCGCGGGCCGCGACAGCGACTCCTTCCTGTTCGTCCCGGTCGGCACCGGCATCGCCGCCGCCGTCCTGCACCAGGGCCGGCCCGTCACCGGCGCACTCGGCGCGGCCGGGGAACTCGGTCACCTGGTCGTCCGGCCCGGCGGCGACCACTGCGCCTGCGGCAACCGGGGCTGCCTGGAGACCGTCGCCTCGGCCGCCGCCGTCGCCCGCCGGTACGCCCGCCGCACGGGCCGTCCCACGGCCACCGCCCAGGACGTGCACCGGGGGCTACGCACCGGAGAGGAAGCGGCCGTACGGGTCTGGGCCGAGGCGGTCGACGCGCTCGCCGACGGACTGGCCGCCGCCACCACCCTGCTCGACCCGGAACGGATCGTCCTCGGCGGCGGCCTGACCCGGGCCGGCGAGGACCTGCTCGGCCCGCTCCGCCGGGCACTCGCCGAGCGGCTGACCTTCCGGCCCCCGCCGAGCCTGGTACGGGCCGAACTCGGCCACCGGGCCGGCAGCCTGGGCGCCGCGCTGCTCGCCCTCGACCTCGCCCCCGGAGGTGCCCGGTGATCTTCACCGTCACGCTCAACGCGGCCGTCGACACCACCTACCACCTGGACCGGGTGGCCCGGCACGGCAGCAACCGGGTCAGGACGGTGGCCGAGCGGGCCGGCGGCAAGGGCGTGAACGTCGCCCGGGTGCTCGCCGCCCTCGGCCACGACACCGTCGCCACCGGCTTCGCGGGCGGTGCCACCGGGCACCTGCTGCGGGCCGACCTGGCCGAGGCCGGGCTGCGCGAGGAGTTCGTCCCGATCGGGGGAACGACCCGGCGCACCGTGACGGTCGTCGAGGAGGCGGCCGGCGACGCGACCGTCTACCTGGAGCCCGGGCCCGTCGTCAGTAGCGACGAATGGTCCCATTTCACCGCCCGGTACCGCCGGCTGCTGCGCACCGCTGAGGCGGTCGTGCTGTCCGGCTCGCTGCCCCCGGGCGTCCCGTCGGACGCGTACGGGACCCTCGTCGCCCTCGCGGTCGACGCGGGCGTCCCCGCCGTGCTGGACGCGGAGGGCCCGGCCCTGCTCGCGGGACTGGCCGCCGGCCCGGCGCTCGTCAAGCCCAACGCGGCCGAACTCGTCGCCACCGCGGGCCCGGTCGCCCCGCTCACCGGGGCCCGCACGCTGCGCGCGGCCGGTGCCCGGGCCGTGGCCGTCTCCCTCGGCCCCGGCGGGCTGCTGCTCAGCAGCCCCGAGGGCGACTGGCGGGCCCGGCCCCCGCAGCGGGTGCACGGCAACCCGACCGGGGCCGGCGACTCCGTCGTCGCCGCCCTCACCTCGGGCCTGGTGGCCGGCACTCCCTGGCCCGAACGCCTCGCCCACGCCGTGGCCCTGGCCGCGGCGACCGTCCTCGCCCCGCTCGCCGGCAGCTTCGACCCGGCCGACCACCAGCGGCTGCTGGGCGAGGTGACGGTCCGGCCGGTGCACCCGGCACCCCCGCCCTCCTCCGCTGAAGGAGCACCATGCCCCTCGTAGCCACCGGCTCGATCGTCGGACCGGCCGCCCTCGGCCGGCACGGCGTCGGCGCCTTCAACGTCATCCAGCTGGAACACGCCGAGGCGATCGTCGCCGGGGCGGAGCGCGCCGGAGCACCGGTGATCCTGCAGATCAGCGAGAACGCGGTGCGCTACCACGGGGCCCTGGCGCCGATCGGCGAGGCCGCGCTCGCCGTCGCCCGGGCCGCCGCCGTCCCGGTCGCGGTCCACCTGGACCACGTGACCTCCCCCGAACTGGTCGGCGAGGGCGTTCGGCTCGGCTTCACCTCCGTCATGTTCGACGCCTCGACGCTCGACTACGAGGCCAACGTCCGGGCGACGGCCGACGTGGTGTCCCACTGCCACGCGGCGGGGGTGTGGGTCGAGGCCGAGCTCGGCGAGGTCGGCGGCAAGGACGGCGTCCACGCCGCCGGGGCCCGCACCGACCCGGCCGAGGCGGCCGCCTTCGTGGCGAGCACCGGAGTGGACGGCCTCGCCGTGGCGGTCGGCAGCTCGCACGCCATGCTGACCCGGGACGCCGTCCTCGATCTGGACCTCATCGCCGCGCTCGGGCGTGCCGTCCCGGTGCCGCTGGTGCTGCACGGCTCCTCCGGCGTCGCCGACGAGAACCTCGCGGCCGCCGTGGAGTGCGGCATGACGAAGGTGAACATCGCCACCCACCTCAACAAGGCCTTCACCGGCGCGGTCCGCGCCTGCCTGGACGCCCGGCAGGACCTGGTGGACACCCGTCGCTACCTCGGCGCGGGCCGCGACTCGGTCGCCGCCGAGGTCACCCGCCTGCTCGGGGTCCTCCGGGCGGCCTGAGGCCGCCCGGAGGGGCGGGCGCGACGACGCGCGGCACCGCGCTCGGTGGTGCCGCGACGCCGTCAGGTCACTCGGCGGGCAGGCGCGGGGTGCGCGGCGGGACCGTCCGGCGGTCGCCCGTCGCCTCGAAGGAGGCGGCGAGGGCCAGCAGGGCGTTGTCGTCGTAGGCGCGGCCCGCGAAGGTCAGTCCGACCGGCATGCCGATGTCCGCCATGGTGCCCATGGGCACGGTGACCGTCGGGATGCCGAGGTGGCGGGGGACCAGGTTGCCGTTGGCGACCCAGACGCCGTTGCGCCAGCCGAGCTCGGCGGAGGCCTCGGAGACGTCCATGTCGGCCGGCCCCACGTCGGCGACGGTGGGGAACACCACGGCGTCCAGGCGCAGTTCGTCCATCCACAGCTCCAGGTCGACCCGGCGGGTCTCCTCCAGCGCGCGCAGCCCCTCCTCGAGGTGCGGCATGTCGGTGAAGGAGGCGTACGGGCGCTCGCGGACGAAGCGCGGGTACTCGCCGATGCTGTCCTCGAAACCCTCGTAGCGGTCCGGGAGTTCACCCTCCTGCTTGGGGAAGATGAGGGCGCCGTCGACCTCGGTCAGGGTGGCGAGCCGCGGGTCGCCGTTGGCGCGCAGGAAGTCGTCCCAGGCCCAGGCGGAGAGGTCCTCGATCTCGACGGTGAGGAAGTCGCGGCCGACCAGGCCGCGGGTGAACAGCGAGGGCGCGCCGGGGCGGTCGGCCTCGTAGTTGGACACCACCGGGAAGTCGACCTCGACCACCTCGGCGCCGGCCGCCTCCAGGTCGCGGCGGGCGGCGTTCCACAGCTCGATCACCGAGGGGCGGGTGTCGATCCGCCGGCCGGTCTGGCCGCCGATGCCGCCCTCGGGGTTGGTGCCGGCCTCGGGGTCGGCGTTGATGTACATCCGGGGGACGCCGACGCGCTTGCCGGCCAGCGCGGCGCGGGCCGCGGCCGGGTCGGCGGGTGCGAGCGCCGGGTAGGAGGCGGGGCGGACCTGCGAGGCCGCGGGCAGCGCCACCCACGGCTGGGCGCGCCACAGGTCGCCGCGGGTCTCCGGGTCGTCGGCCACGATGACGTCGAGCAGCTCGAACAGGTCGGCCATGGTGCGGGTGTGCGGGACGACCACGTCCATGGTCGGCACCAGCGGCCAGTTGCCGCGCACCGAGATCACGCCGCGGCTGGGGGTGTAGGCGCACAGCGCGTTGTTGGACGCGGGCGCCCGGCCCGAGGACCAGGTCTCCTCGCCGAGGCCGAAGGCGCCGAACGAGGCGGCCGTCGCGGTGCCCGAGCCGTTGGAGGAGCCGGAGCCGTAGGCGCTGGTGAGCCAGTCGGCGCTGTACGGGCTCTCCGCGCGGCCGTACACGCCGCGCTGCATGCCGCCGTTGGCCATCGGCGGCATGTTGGTCAGGCCGATCAGGACGGCGCCGCCGGCCCGCAGCCGCTCGATGGCGAAGGCGTCGCGCTGGGCGACGAGGTGCTCGAAGGCCGGCGAACCGGCCGCGGCGGTCAGGCCCTCGGCGAGGTAGCTGTCCTTGGCGGTGTACGGGATGCCGTCCAGCGGGCCGAGCGTCTCGCCGCGGGCGCGGCGGGCGTCGGAGGCCTCGGCCTCGGCGCGGGCGTTCGGGTTCATCACCACCATCGCGTTGAGCGCGGTGGGGGTGCCCGGCCGGTCGTACGCGTCGATCCGGGCGAGGTAGGCGTCGAGCAGCCCGACCGCGGTGGTCTCGCCCTTCTCCAGCGCCGCGCGCAGGTCGGCGATGTTGGTCTCCACGACGTCGAATCCCCGCGTCATGCGGATGCCTCCTGGCTGTTCGGGTGGGCCGGGCGGACCGCTGGTCGTCCGGCCGATCGTGCGGGCGATCGTGCGGGCGTGCGGCCCCCAGTCTCGCTGACTAGATTTTCAGTCTAGACTAGCGATCTAGATGCCCGGAAGCGAGACGGCCGAGCTGGTCGAGACGGCCGAGCCGGTCGGGCTGGTCGAGGCAGCCGAGACAGTGAGAGCGAGACGAGGACATGGCGATGTCGGAGCCCCAGCCCGCGCGGCCGCCGCGCCTGCCGGCCACGCCCAGCGGCGACGGGGCGCGGGACCGGGCGATGCGGGCCGCCATCAGTGCCATCGCCGAGAAGGGCGCCGCGGCCGTGCGGATGTCCGACATCGCCGAGCGGGCCGGCATGAGCACCGGGCACATCCTGTACCACTTCGGGAAGAAGGACCGCCTGCTGCTCGAAGTCCTGGTGTGGAGCGAGGCGGACCTCGGGGCGCGGTTCCAGCAGGCCGCGGCCGAGGCCGCGTCCCCCGCCGAGAAGCTGGCGCTGTACGTCCGCTTCTACCTGCCCCGCCAGCCGGGCGACGAACGCTACGCGCTGTGGACGCAGGTCCTGGCCCAGCGTCACGACGACGACGGCCGGAACGTCCTCACCGCGCTCTCCGACGCCTGGGAGGAACGCCTGGAGGCCGTCATCCTGGAGGGCCGGGCGCTGGGACAGTTCGTCGAGGTGGACCTTCCCGAGTTCGTCATCAGGTCGGTGGCCATGCTCAACGGGCTGTCCGAGGACGTGATGTTCGGGCGGCCGCGCTGGCAGCGGATGTCCGCGTACACCTTCGCGCTCGCGGCGCTGGAACGCGAACTCAGGCCGACCGGCGGGGCGTGACGGCGGGGCGTGCGGCGACCGCCGCTACCTTCCTCCCCGGCCACTACCGGCCGGGGGCGGCCTTCGGCGGGGTGTCCAGCACCCGGAAGGAGAGGCCGGCCGCGATCAGCCGGTTGATCAGTGGGCGGCCCATCGCCACGGCCGTGGTCAACTGCCCCGCCACCGGCGGAAGATCGTCGTACGCGAGGCAGAGCGCCGACTCGGCCAGCATCTTCGCGGTCTCCTGGTAGCCGGGATCGCCGCCGGACACCTCGGTCAGGACCGTCCGCCCGTCATGGGCCCGCGCCGCGAACCGGACGGCGAACCAGGAGCGCGCCCGCTGCTCCGTGTCCGGCCCGTCACCCGGCTGCCACAGTCGCCCCAGCGCCCGGCGCAGCAGCGGCAGTTGGGCGGCGAGGGCGAGCGCCACCACCGTGGCGACGCCGCCCAGGGCGATCGGCAGCCGGCGCACCGCCGCGTAGTGGACGTAGCCGAAGTCCGGGCCGTACTCCGCCAGTGCGGCGGCCGAGCGGGACACCACCTGCGGGTCGATCGAGGGCATCGGCACCGCCCAGGCCCGGGCCGCCCGGGACCGGTGCGGAAAGCCCACCGGGGTGCGGACCAGCCGCCCCTTCGGTCGGGGCTCCACCGCGCGGCGGGCCCGGGCGGCCCGGGCCATCGCGCGCGGCCGGGAGAAGGCCGTCATCGCCGAGGCGAAGGTCCCGCCCGAGAAGGTGCCGCCGACCCGGACGAAGCCCTCGACCGAGACCCGGGCCGCCGGTCCGCCCCGGCGCAGCAACTCCTGGACGGTGAACAGCACGCCGAGGTCGTGCGGCACCGAGTCGAAGCCGCAGGCGTGCACCAGCCGGGCGCCGCTGGCCACCGCCCGCTCGTGGTGCCGGAGGTACATCCGGTCGACGAACTCCGGCTCGCCGGTGAGGTCCACGTAGTCGGTGCCGCTCTCCGCGCAGGCGGCCACCAGCGGCTCCCCGTACCGCAGGTACGGCCCGACCGTGGAGATGACCACCCGGGCCCGGGCGGCCACGGCCCGCAGCGCCTCGCGGTCCGCGGCGTCCGCGACCAGCAGCGGGAGGTCGGCGCACCGCGGATCGATCCGCGCCAGCCGCGCCCGGACGGCGGCGAGCCTGCCCTCGTCCCGCCCGGCCAGCGCCCAGCGGCACCCCTCGGGGGCGGTCCGGGCCAGGTACTCGGCGGTGAGCCCGCCGGTGAACCCGGTGGCACCGAACAGGACGAGGTCGTACGGGCGGGGCGCGGCCATCAACGGTCCCTACTCACGGGTAATCGATTGCGCCACGCTAGGAGCCCGCCCTGGCCCTGTCAATGCGTCAAGGGGGCGGGGCGAGGGTCACTGCGCGCGGACGATGACCACCGGGCAGTCGGCGTGCTGCGCGCAGCGCGTGCTCACCGAGCCGAGCAGGGCACGGGTGAAGCCGCTGCGGCCGTGGCTGCCGACCACCAGCAGCTCGGCGCCCCGGGCCGCGTCGAGGAGGACGTCGGAGGGGTCGCCCATCACCAGGCGCTCCTGTACCGGGACCGGCCGGTCCGGGCCGAGCACGTCGCGGAGTTCGCCGGCGAAGCGCTGCTGGGCGAGCTCCTTGTCGAAGGACGTGTCGACCACCGGCGCCGACCAGCCGTAGTGGCTCGGCGGCTCCCAGGCGCCCACCGCGTCGACGACGCCGCCGATCCGGGCGGCGTGCCGGATCGCCCAGCGCAGTGCGGCGTACGACGACGGGGAGCCGTCGACACCCACCACGACGCGGGGTGCGGAGTCGTTCGTGCCCATGTTGACCGTCCTTGCGCTGATCGCCCCTCCGACCACGGTGCGGGCAGTGCGCTGCCGCCGCCAGTACGGCCCGGCACTCGGGTGACGAGGGCGGTGGTGGATGATGGCGGTCATGCCGCTGTTCGCACCCAAGTGCCCGGTCGGGCCGGAGGAGCGGGTCTGGATCGAGGAGTCCATGGCCTGGTTGGCCGCCGAGTTCGGACGCGAGGTGCTGGACCGGGCCCCCGTGCTGCCGACCGCCGAGTTCTTCCCGGGGCCGTACGCGGGCTCCGAGGGGGACATCCGCGGGGTGGTCGCCCGGCTCTGCGGGTACCTGGAGGTGGCGCCCGAGCGGCTCACCGTCGAGATCGAGCCGGACGACGGCGAGCGGGCCATGGCCGACGCTCTCGGGTTCGGCTACCGGTCCCGGTCCGCCGCCGGGACCTACCGGCGGGAGGGCGGGCGCCCGGTGATCGCGATCGACCGGCGCCTGGCGGCCCGCCCGGTCGCGCTGGTCGCCACCGTCGCCCACGAGCTGGGCCACGTCCGCCTGCTGGACGAGCGGCGGATCACCACGGCCCGGCGGGACCACGAGCCGCTCACCGACCTGCTGACCGTCCACTTCGGCCTCGGCGTGTTCACCGCGAACTCCGCCGTCGACTTCACCCGGAACGGCCGGGTTCGGTCGACCTCGCGGCTGGGCTACCTGAGCGAGCGGATGCTCGGGTACGCGCTGGCCTGCTACGCCCACCGGCGGGGCGAGCCCGGGCCCGACTGGGCCCGCCACCTGACCACCAACCCGCGCGCCCACCTCCGGAAGGGCCTCCGCTTCCTGGATCGGAACCCGCCGAGCGGGTGAGCGGGGAGCGGTCGCCGGGCGGGTGGCCGAATATGAACACCGTTGCGTGAAAACGACCCTGACGATCAGTCAATCGATCTCCCGGTGCGGCAGGTTCCGGTGATCGCCGAACTCCCGTACGGGCAGGTCACGGTGTCCGTCCGCGCCCCCAACGGGCCCACGGGCAGCCGCTGTTCGATCACCCGCAGTTCAGATTCGGAGCACGCGTTTCACACATCCCCCTCATTGGGCGGCCCGGATGCTCTACATTGATTTTCGCCCCGCACGGACGGAAGCGGGGTGACGACGGACTGTGATCATCCTGGCCCGGGACGGGGCCACGAGTGCGGGGCGCAGTCGTCGACGGTCTCCCGCGCACCCAGGGGATCCGGCAGGACGAGCGAGTCCGCCGCTGCCCGGGTGGGACGTTTCAGATAGCGCTGCACCGAGCCGATTCGCCGTTTGCGACGTGCCGTTCGCCATTCGCCATTTGCCATTTGCCATTCGCCATTCGCCGGGAAGGGGTCTCCCGGCGGTCAGGAACAGCGCGGCACACGGGAGGCGGGGTCTCCCGGGGAGGGACAGGGCAGGGGCGCGAGCCTCCTGGGGGGAGGAACCGTGTGGAGCGAACACGTCGAACCCAGCGGTGAGTTGAAGGGGGATGTGGAGCAGGGGGAGGGAGAGTTAGCCGGCCCGTTGCCCTCGGCGCGCAGGCGCCCGGTGGCGAACGGGACGATCAGCCGGTCCGAGAGCGACTGGGAGCAGCGGTACCGCCGTACCGTGATCATCAGCGACACCGCGGCCACCGCCTTCGTGGTGGCGGCGATCGGCGGGTTCTTCGGGGTCCGGGACGCGGCCAACTGGCACGAGAAGTGGGGCATCCTCGCCTTCGGCACCGAACTGCTGGTGCTGGGGGCGCTGGCGACGAGCCGGGCGTGGGCCGCGGCCGTGCTCGGTCAGGGCGCCGAGGAGTTCCGCCGGCTCGGGCGCTCGCTCTTCGCGGCCGCCGTCGTGCTGGCGCTCGGCGGGATCGCCCTCGGCTCGCACAACATCAGGCTCTGGATCTTCGTCGCCATCCCGGCGATCACGGTCGTCACCATGACCGAGCGGTACCTGCAGCGGCTGTGGCTGCACAAGCAGCGCAACCTGGGGCGGTGCCTGCGCCCGGTGCTCGCCGCCGGGAGCCCGGCCACCGTGCGCGACCTGATCACCCGGACCCGCAAGTTCCCGCACCTGGGCTGGCGGGTGGAGGCGGTGTGCACGCCGTACACCCTCGGCCGGGGCGCCGACCGGCTGGACGGGGTGCCGGTCGTCGGCCGACTGGCGGACGTGGCCAACCACGTCCGCCGGGACGGCTACCGGGTCGTCGCCGTCACCCCGGACCCGTACTGGACCCCGGACCGGCTGCAGCGGCTGGCCTGGAACCTGGAGGGCGGCGACGCCGAGATGGTGGTCGCCCCGGTGCTGATGGAGGTGGCCGGCCCGCGGCTGCACGTCGACGCGGTGCTCGGGATCCCGATGCTGCGGGTCAGCATGCCGGCCTTCACCGGCGGCCCCCGGGCCGTCAAGGAGGTCGTCGACCGGCTGGGCGCCGCCGTCCTGCTGGTGCTGTTCGCCCCGCTGATGCTGCTGGTCGCCCTGCTGGTGGCGGCGGACAGCCGGGGCGGGGTGCTCTACCGGCAGCACCGGGTCGGCAAGGACGGCCGCCCGTTCACCCTGGTCAAGTTCCGCACCATGGTCCCCGGGGCGGATCGGGCCCGGGCCGAGCTGGCGGACCGCAACGAGGGCGCCGGCCTGCTGTTCAAGCTCCGCCGGGACCCCCGGGTGACCAGGGTCGGGGGAGTGCTGCGCCGGTACTCGCTGGACGAGCTCCCGCAGCTCGTCAACGTGCTCACCGGCTCGATGTCACTGGTCGGCCCGCGGCCCCCGCTGCCGGAGGAGTCCGCGGCGTACGGCCCGGACATCCGGCGGCGGCTGCTGGTCAAGCCCGGGCTCACCGGCCTGTGGCAGATCAGCGGGCGCAGCGACCTGCCGTGGGAGGAGGCCGTCCGGCTGGACCTGCGGTACGTGGAGGACTGGTCGCTCGCCCTGGACACGGTGATCCTCTGGAAGACGCTGCGGGCCGTGCTCCAGGGGCAGGGGGCCTACTGATGGGTGGGGGCGCCGTCCGGACGGACGGCGTGCGGACGGCCGGCCACAAGGGCCTGCCCGAGGGGAGGAACGGGTCATGAGGGTCAGTGTCCTGGGGCTCGGTTACGTGGGCTGCGTGTCGGCCGCGTGCCTGGCCAGCCTGGGCCACGAGGTCATCGGGGTGGACGTCAACCAGGTCAAGGTCGACCTGGTCAACGACGGCCGGGCCCCGGTGGTCGAGGAGCGGATCGGCGAACTCATCGCCGAGGTGGTGGCGAGCGGGGCGCTGCGCGCCACCACCGACGTCCGCGAGGCGATCATGGGCAGCGAGGTGTCGCTGGTCTGCGTGGGCACGCCCTCGGAGCCCAACGGCAGCCTGTGCACCGACTACCTGGAGCGGGTCACCGAGCAGATCGGCGCCGCGGTGGCCGAGCGGGGCGGGCGGCAGACCGTGGTGTTCCGCAGCACCATGCTCCCGGGCACCTGCCTGAACCTGCTGGTGCCGATCCTGGAGAAGCACACCGGCGGCACCGCCGGAGTGGACTTCGGGGTGGCCGTCAGCCCGGAGTTCCTGCGCGAGGGCACCAGCGTGCGGGACTTCTTCGAACCGCCGAAGACCGTCATCGGCGAACTCGACCCGGCGAGCGGCGACGTGGTCGAGGAACTCTACGAGGGGCTGCCCGGCGCGGTGTTCCGGGTGCCCGTCCCGACGGCCGAGGCGATCAAGTACGCGGACAACGCCTTCCACGGCCTCAAGATCGGCTTCGCCAACGAGCTGGGCGCGGTGTGCCAGGCCCTCGGGGTGGACTCGCACCAGGTGATCGACGTCTTCCTGGCCGACCGCAAGCTGAACATCAGCCCCGCCTACCTGCGGCCCGGCTTCGCCTTCGGCGGCTCCTGCCTGCCCAAGGACCTGCGCAGCCTGGTCCACGCGGCGCACCGGGCCGACGTCGCGGTGCCGATCCTCTCCCACGTGCTGCCCTCCAACGCCGAACACCTGCAGCGCGCGGTCGCGTTGGTCGAGCGCACCGGCAAGCGCCGGGTCGGCCTGTTCGGCCTGTCCTTCAAGCCGGGCACCGACGACCTGCGCGAGAGCCCGCTGGTCGAGCTGGCCGAGCAGCTCTTCGGCAAGGGCTACGACCTGCGGATCCACGACCCCAACGTGAACCTGTCCCGGCTGCTCGGCGCCAACCGCGAGTACATCGAGACCAGGCTGCCGCACCTCGCCCAACTGCTCACGGACTCCGTCCAGGAGGTGCTGGAGCACGCCGAGGTGTGCGTGGTCGGGACGAAGGACCCGGCCGTCCTGTCGGTCCTGCCGCACGGCGGCAGTCCGGCGATCGTCGATCTCGTCCGCCTCCCCGACGCCGAGGCGCGCCGGGCCGAACCGGGGTACACGGGCCTTGCTTGGTGACGCGGAGTTCGACGAGACCGCCGGCGGCGACGGGCGCGGCCGCCGCGCGCTGATCCTGGTGGAGAACCTCTCGGTCCCCTTCGACCGGCGGGTGTGGCAGGAGTGCACCACGCTGCGCGACGCGGGCTGGACGGTCCACGTCATCTGCCCGCAGGGCAGCAAGCGGGACACCGAACCGGAGGCGCTGATCGACGGGGTGCGGATCCACCGCTACCCCCTGCGCGCGGCCACCGGCGGCCCGGCCGGCTACCTCCAGGAGTACGGATCCGCGCTCTGGCACACGGCCAGGCTGGCCCGCAAGGTCGGCGCGGTCGACGTGGTGCACGCCTGCAACCCGCCCGACCTGCTGTTCCTGCCCGCCCTGTGGCTCAAGCGGCGCGGCGCGCGCTTCGTCTTCGACCAGCACGACCTGGTGCCCGAGCTGTACCTCTCCCGGTTCGACCGCGGCGAGGACCTGCTCTACCGCGCCGTGTGCGCGCTGGAACGCCGGACCTACCGGGCCGCGGACATCGTGCTCGCCACCAACGAGAGCTACCGGGACGTCGCGCTGCGCCGCGGCGGCCGCCGGCCCGAGGACGTCTTCGTGGTGCGCAGCGCGCCCGACACCGACCGCTTCCGACCGGTGCCGCCCGAGCCGGAGTTGAAGCGCGGCAAGCCCCATCTGCTGTGCTACCTGGGCGTCATGGGCCCCCAGGACGGCGTCGACTACGCCCTGCGGGCGCTCGCCAAGCTGCGCGACGAACTCGGCCGGACCGACTGGCACGCGGTGTTCGTCGGCGGCGGGGACACCTTCGACGCCATGGTGGAGCTGTCCCGGCGGCTCGGGCTCGCGGACCAGGTGCAGTTCACCGGGCGCGTCCCGGACGCCGACCTGGTGCGCTACCTGTCCACCGCGGACGTCTGCCTGTCCCCGGACCCGCGCAACCCGCTCAACGACGTGTCGACCATGAACAAGGTCCTGGAGTACATGGTGATGGGCCGCCCGATCGTCTCCTTCGACCTCCGCGAGGCCCGGGTCTCCGCCGGCGACGCGGCCCTCTACGCGCCCGCCAACGACGAGTCCGCGTTCGCCGGGCTGGTCGCGCAGCTGCTGGACGACCCGGAGAAGCGGGCCTGGATGGGCAAACTCGGCCAGGAGCGGATCAACGGGCCGCTCGCCTGGCGCAACTCCCAGCGGGCGCTGCTCGCCGCCTACGCCGCCGCCTGCGGTGACGGCGCCCCGGCAGCTGCGGGCCGCCCGGCCCGGGGACGCAGAAGGCCGCCCCGTTGAGCGACGACACGATACGCCTGGCCGCGGTCGGCCGGATCCTCCGCCGGCGCTGGCGGCTGCTCGCCGTCCTCGCCCTGGTGGGGGCGCTGGCCGGCTACGGCACCTCGCTGCTGTTCCCGCCGAGCTACACCACGTCCGCGTCGGTGCTGCTGCCGGGCGTGTGGCAGGACCGCGAGCTGCTGACCCAGGCGGAGATCGCGACCAGCTCGGTGGTGCTCGACCAGGCGGCCGCCTCGCTCGGCTGGCCCGGGGTCAGCGGCACCGAGCTGCAGGACCGGGTGAGCGCCACGGCCGCGGACGGCAACATCGTCAAGATCTCGGGCACGGCCGACACCCCGGAGCGCGCCCAGCAGCTCGCCGACCAGGTGGCCCACCAGTTCGTCACGTTCGCGGCCCGGGTCGCGGGCGACGGCAGCGACCCGGAGGCGTCGCAGCCCGAGGCGCTGCGGCAGCTGGTGGTGCAGGCCAGCCGCCGGATCACCGACCTGGCGGCCTCGGTCGACCCGGGGCGGACGGTGGAGAGCGTGCAGACCCGCACCGAGCTGGAGAAGCTGCGCACCTCCCTGCAGGACGCCATCAAGAAGCTGGACCAGGTCGACCCGGGCGCCAACAAGGCCAACCTGGTCGTCATGGGCGCGGCCGCCCGGCCGTCCGCCCAGGCACCGCCGACCCGGACGGAACTCATCGCCGCCGGCGCGCTGCTGGCCGTCCTGCTGGCCGTCATCGGCCACCTCGCCGCCGCCCGGACCAGCCGCCGGCCGCGCACCGGGGCGGAGATCGCCGCGGCGCTGGGCGCGACCGTCCTCGGCGCCGTCGACGTCCCCGCCGAGCGGTCCGCCCGGCGGCTGCGGGGCGGTGGCCCCAGGGCCCTGGCCCGCCGGCTGCTGGGCATCGACACCCGCTGGGACCTGCCCGTCCCGTACGACTCCGGCGACGAGGCCGGCCGCAGGCTCCGCTACCGGCGGGTGTGCGACCGGCTGCGGGACCAACTGCCCGGCCCCCGAAGGCTGCTGGTCGTCGTCCCGGACGGCGACGAGCCGGCCCGCCGGGCCGCCGAGCAGCTCCTCGCCGAGGCGGGGGACGAGCCGCCGCTGCGGGTGGTGGGGGTGGCGGCACACCGGCCGCTGCTGCCGGACCGCGCGGACGAGGCCGGCGCAGTGGTGGTGCTCAGCCCGGGCAGCCGGACGGCGGGGGAGCTGACCGGCATCGGCGGGGCGTGCCTGGACGCCGGGCACGAACTGCTCGGCATCGTGCTGGCCGGCACGGTCCGGGCCCGCCCGGGGCGCGCCGGGCGGGCCCGGACAGCCGGGGACGGTGCCACGCCGCCCGTCGCGGAGGACCGCGACCAGGGGGCCGTCACGCCGCCCGTCGGGAAGGAGCACGACCCGGAGGCCGCCACGCCGGCCCTCGCGGTCGGCGAGGACACGGGGAGAGGGTCGGGGTGACGACGAGCACGACCGCGGAGCCGCCGCCCGCCCCGCCGCTGCTGGACCTCCAAGCCCTGGTGGTCGCGGTGCGCCGCCGGCGCCGCCTCTGGTGCGCCCTGGCGCTGGTCGGCCTGCTGCTCGGCGCGGCCGTGGCCGTCCTGAAGCCGCCGCCGCCGACCGCGGTGACCAAGGTGCTGGTCGCCCACGAGGCGGACCAGCCCAACGACCCCGGCACCCTGATCCGCACCGACGTCGCCCTGCTGCAGACCACCGGCATCGCCGGCAAGGCCCTCCAGGCCCTCGGCTCCCCGCAGAAGCCGGAGGACTTCATGCGGGACTACACGGGCCTCGGCCTCACCAACAACCTGCTCCAGATCACCGCGACCGGCCGCAGCGACACCGAGGCACGGGCCCGGGCCGAGGCGCTGGCCGAGGCGTTCGTCGCCGACCACGTGAAGCGGCTCCAGGACGCCGCCGACGCCCAGGCCAAGGCCCTGCTCGACGAGCGCGACCGGATGCGGGACCAACTCGCCCAGGTCAACAAGGAGATCGGGGACGGCGCGCAGCAGAGCGGACCGAACGCCTCGGCGAACCTGGAGTCGCTCTACGCCAGCCGGGCCGAACTCACCTCCCGGATCACCGACTTCGGCCAGCGCGCGGCCGAGGCGCAGGTCGGCGCGCCCCGGCTGGTGGCCGGTACCCGGATCGTGGACGCCGCGCGCGCGGTGCCCCAGTCCCTGCCCACCGCCGCCGCCACCGACGGCGGGATCGGCGCCGTCCTCGGGCTGGTCCTCGGCATCGCGGTGGCCGCCGTCGGCGCGGTGGTCGCGGACCGCCCGGTGCTGCGCCGGGAGATCGCCGCGAACCTCGGCGCCTCGGTCATCGCCGAGCTGAACCGGGTGCCCCGGCGCCCGGCCGGACGCCGGCTGTCGCGCCGGGCCAGGGCGGCCCGGGCCAGGCTCACCGCGACCCTGGCCCGTACCGTACGCGGCTCCGCGGAGGCGGTGTCGCTGCTGGAACTGGGCTGCGCGCACAGCACGGTGGCGATCGCGCTGGACCTCGCCGGGGAGCTGTCGGCGGAAGGGCCGGTGGCCGTCGTGGACGGCCTGCCGGGCGCCCAGCTCGCCGACCGCCGCCCGGAACCGGGCGGCCCGACCGTGATCGGCGGTGAGCAGGCCTCGGCCGTGGCCCTGCCGGAACGCCGGCTCGGGGTCGGCTCGGTCGCCCCCGGCACGGCCTGGACCGACCTGCGCTACCTCGGCACCCGCACGGTGCTGGTGGTCCGGGCCGGGCACGGCCGCGCCGCCTGGCTGCACACCGTGGCGCGCCGCCTCGCGGAGCAGCGCATCCCGGTCCTCGGCGTGGTGCTGATCGACCCCGATCCGCGTGACCGGACCGACGGCACCCTGTGGGACGGCCCGCACACCGCGCCGCGCGGCCGGGGCGACCGGCCGACCCGGAGCCTGCCGGGCCGGCGGCGGACGGAACGACTACCGAGGTGGACCTCAAGGGTCCCCGACAGCGACCAGGAGGCGAGGTAGCACATGTGCGGCATCGCGGGCACGTACCGCTGGCCGGACGGCAAGGCCGTGACCGACCTGCTCACCGACACCCTCGCCCACCGCGGCCCGGACGGCGCGGGCCGCTACGGCCACCCCGTCGGCGACGGCGAGGTGCAGCTGGGGCACCGCCGGCTGGCCATCGTCGACCTCTCCGGGACCGGCGCCCAGCCGATGGCCAGGAACGGCCTCGTTCTGACGTACAACGGCGAGCTGTACAACGCGCCCGAGCTGCGCGCCGAACTGACCGCCGCCGGGGTGCGCTTCCGCGGCACCTCCGACACCGAGGTGCTGCTGGAGGCCTGGCGGCGCTGGGGCACCGACTGCCTGCCCCGGCTGCGCGGGATGTTCGCGTTCGGGATCTTCGACGAGCGCACCGGTGAGCTGGTGCTCGCCCGAGACCAGCTCGGCATCAAGCCGCTGTTCCTGGTCCGGCGCGGCGGGGGCCTGGTGTTCGCCTCCGAGCTCAAGGCGCTGGCCGCCGCCACCGGCGGCTCGCTGGAGGTGGACCACGCCGCGCTGGTCGCCTCGCTGCTCTACTACTGGGTGCCGGACTCGCGCTGCGCGTTCCGCGGGGCGGAGAAGCTGCCGCCGGGCAGCTGGCTGCGGTGCCGGCCGGACGGCCGGGTGGAGCGCGGCCGGTTCTGGCACCTGCGGGAGGTCGCCGCCGAGGGCCGGGACCGGGCCCGGGCCGGCGAGCGGCCGGACCTCGCCGCCGTCGTCGAGGAGTCGACCCGGCGTCACCTGCTCTCCGACGTCCCGGTGGCGACCTTCCTGTCCGGCGGCCTGGACTCCAGCTACCTGACCGCCCTGGCGGCCCGCGACAAGCCCGGGATCTCCGCCTACACCATCGGCTTCCGCGCCGAGGACGCCAGGTTCGAGGCGATGCCGGACGACCTGCGCTACGCCCGCCGGGTGGCCGAGCGGTTCGGCGTCGACCTGCACGAGATCGAGATCGCCCCGGACGTGCTCGACCTGCTGCCGAGGATGACGTACCACCTGGACGAGCCGATCGGCGACCCGGCCGCGATCAACACCTTCCTGATCTGCTCGGCCGCCCGGGAGGCCGGGGTCAAGGTGCTGCTCTCCGGGATGGGTGCCGACGAGCTGTTCGCCGGCTACCGCAAGCACCTGGCCAACCGACTGGCGCTGCGCTACCAGCGCGTCCCGCGGCCGCTGCGGCGCGGGCTGGGCGCGGCCGTGGACCGGCTGCCGGTCGCCACCGCCCGCCGGGGGTACCGCTCGGTGCGCTTCGCCAAGCGCTTCCTCTCCTTCGCCGACCTGCCGGAGGAGACGGCGTTCCGCCGCAGCTACACCATGTACGACCGGGCGGAGCTGCTCGCCCTGGTCGACCCGGACCTCGCCGGGACGGTCCAGGACGTGCTGGACGAGCACGCGGACGTCTACCGGGACAACGACCTCGACGACTTCGTCAACCGGATGTGCCTGGCCGACGCCCGGATGTTCCTGCCGGGCCTCAATCTCGCGTACACCGACCGCTCCAGCATGGCCGCGTCCACCGAGGTGCGGGTGCCGTACGTGGACGTCGAGGTGGTGAAGGCGGCCTTCGCGGTGCCCGGCGACCGCAAGATCGTCGGGCGGCAGGGCAAGGCCGTCCTCAAGGAGGCGGCCACCTCCGTGCTGCCCCGGGAGATCGTCTACCGGCCCAAGGGCCTGTTCAGCGCCCCGCTGCGGGCCTGGATGAGCCGGGACCTCGCGCCGCTGGTGCGCGAGGTGGTGAACGACGGGCTGCTGGTCGACTCCGGCTTCCTGCGACGCGAGGCGCTGGCCCGGATGGTCGCCGAGGACGCCGCCGGACAGCGGGACTTCTCCAAGCATCTGTGGCACGTGCTGACCCTCGAGTACTGGTACCGCGGCGCGACCTCCGGATAGGGCCCGAGGCCGCGACGTCCGCTCCACCACGAACAGGCTGAGGAACAAGGGGACTTCCGGTGAAACAGGTTGTGCAGAACTACAAGAGCGGCGAACTGTCGGTGCTCGACGTGCCGGTGCCGGGGTGCAAGCCGGGCGGGGTGCTGGTCCGCACCGCCTTCTCGCTGATCTCCACCGGGACGGAGCTGATGAAGGTCTCCGAGGCCGGCATGTCGATGCTGGGCAAGGCCCGTTCCCGGCCGGACCAGGTCGCCAAGGTGATGCAGAGCGTGGCCGTCAACGGGCTGCCCGCCACCTACCGCAAGGTGATGGGCAAGCTGGACTCCTACACGCCGCTGGGCTACTCGCTGTGCGGGGTGGTCGAGCAGGTCGGCGTCGGGATCGACGACGTCAAGACCGGCGACCTGGTGGCCTGCGCGGGCAACGAGCACGCGCTGCACGCCGAACTGAACTGGGTGCCCAGGAACCTCTACACCCCGGTGCCGGACGGCCTGGCCCCGCGGCACGCCGCCTTCGGCACCGTCGGGTCGATCGCCCTGCAGGGCGTCCGGCAGGGCGAGCCGCAGCTCGGCGAGGTGGCCCTGGTGATCGGCCTCGGGCTGATCGGCCAGCTGGTGGTGCAGCTGCTCACCGCCGCCGGTGTGCGGGTGGTGGGGGCCGACCCCGACCCGGTGCGCTGCGAACTCGCCGAGCGGCTGGGCGCGGTGGCCTGCGGCGACCCGGGCTCGGCGGCCGTGGAGAACGCCGCCGCCGAGCTGACCGACGGCCACGGCGTGGACCAGGTGTACCTGGCCGCCGGCGGCGGCAGCAACCAACCCGTCGAGCTGGCCGCCAAGTTGGCCCGGGACCGGGGCCGGGTGATCGACATCGGCAAGTGCCGGCTGGACCTGCCGTGGAACGCGTACTACGAGAAGGAGCTGGACGTCCGGTTCTCCCGCTCCTACGGCCCCGGGCGCTACGACCCGGAGTACGAGCTGGAGGGCCGGGACTACCCGATCGGCTACGTGCGCTGGACGGAGCGCCGCAACCTGGCCTGCTTCCTCGACCTCGCCGCCCGCGGCCGGGTCGACGTGGAACCGCTGATCTCCCACATCGCCGAGTTCGACGACGCCGTGGAGACCTACCGGCGGCTCAAGGACGGCGAGTTGAAGGCCGTGGCGGTGCTGTTCCGGTACCCCGGGGCCACCGGCGAGGAGCCGGTCCGGACCCCGGAGGTGGCGGTGCCCGCGGTGCCCCGCGGCGCCGGGGGCGCGACCCGGCCCGCCGGCTCGCCGGTGCGGCTGGCCTTCGTCGGCGCCGGGAACTACGCCACCTCGATGCTGCTGCCGCACCTGGCCGGGCGCGAGGGCGTCACGCTGTCCACCGTCGTCACCACGACAGCGCTGTCCGGCGCCAACGCCCAGCGCAAGTTCGGCTTCGCCCACGCCACCACCGACCTCGACGCCGTCCTCGGGGACGACGCCGTCGACGCGGTGTTCGTGGTCACCCGGCACAGCTCGCACGCCGAACTGACCAGGCGGGCGCTGCTGGCCGGCAAGGCGGTGTTCGTGGAGAAGCCGCTGGCCCTCACCGAGGAGGAACTGGCCGGCGTGCTCGCCGCCGTGGCGGAGTCCGGCAACGACCGCCTCCAGGTGGGCTTCAACCGCCGCTTCGCGCCGCTGCTGCGCGAGGCCAAGAACCGCTTCGGCCCCCGGACCGGCCCGGCCGCCCTGCGCTACCTGGTCAACGCCGGCCGGCTGCAGCACGGCAGCTGGTACCTGCGACAGGACACCGAGGGCTCCCGGTTCGCCGGCGAGGGCGGGCACTTCATCGACACCGCGAGCTGGCTGCTGGACGCCGACCCGGTCTCGGTCTACGCCGTCGCCCCGTCCGGCAACGAGGACCCGCAGATCGTGCTGCGCTACCCGGACGGCTCCACCGCCACCCTGAGCTACCTCACCACCGGCGCGCCCGGCTTCCCCAAGGAGACCCTGGACCTCGTCGCCGACGGCAAGGTGCTCAAGCTGGACGACTTCGTCCGCGCCTCGGTGTACTTCGACGGCACGGCCGGCCGCAAGCGGTGGGTCAGCTCCCGGCTGCCCCAGGCCCGGGACAAGGGCCAGTCCGCCGAACTGGCCGCGTTCGTCCGGGCGGTGCGCACCGGCGGGCCGATGCCGGTGCCGCTGGAGTCGCTGGTCGCGACCACGGCGGCCACCCTCGCCGTCCGGTCCGGCCTGGCCGGCGGCGCCCCGGTGACGCTGGCGAGGACGCGATGAGCATGAGCCCGGGCTGGTACCTGCGCCGGCTGTCCCGGATGGGGCCGCGGGAGATCGGCGGCCGGGTGGGCGACGCGGTGCGCCGGCGGCGCTGGCGCTCGGCGCCGCCGCCCGGCCCGGCGGTGACCGGCGCCCGGTTCACCGCGGTGCTGCCCGCCGGGACGCTCGCCGCGGTGCCCCCGGCGGCCGTCAAGCGCCTCATCGCCGAGGCGGACCGGCTGATGGACGGCCACGGCGAGTTCTTCGGCGTGCGCCGCGACGACCTGGCCGCCCCGGACTGGTGGTACGACCCGAAGACCGGGCGCCGGGCCCCCGACGGCTACGCCTTCGACCTGCCGTACCGGGACGAGGAGGCGGTCGGCGACATCAAGCAGATCTGGGAGCCCTCCCGGCACCAGTACCTGACCGTGCTCGCCGCCGCCTACGCCGTCACCGGGAACGAGCGCTACGCCGAGCGCGTCGCCGAGCACCTGCGCTCCTGGTGGGCGGCCAACCCGCCGCTGCGCGGGGTGCACTGGATCAGCGGCATCGAGCTGGGCATCCGGCTGCTGTCCTGGGTGTGGATCCGCCGGCTGCTCGACGGCTGGCCGGGCGCGGCCGGGCTGTTCGAGTCCAACCCGCTGGCGCTGGAGCAGATCCGGCAGCACCAGCGCTGGCTGGCCGCCTTCCCCAGCCGGGGCTCCTCCGCCAACAACCATGTGATCGCCGAGGCCGCCGGGCAGTTCGCCGCGGCCTGCGCCTTCGACTGGTTCCCCGCCTCGGCACGCTGGCGCTCCGACGCGCTGCGCTCGCTGGAGCGCCACCTGCGCGGCAACACCTTCCCCTCCGGCCTCAACCGCGAACTGGCGAGCGAGTACCACGGACTCGTGCTGGAACTCGGCCTGGCCGCGCTGGCCGAGGCGGACGCCGCCGCCGTGCCCGTCCCCACCACCGTCCGGCTGGTGCTGCTGCGGATGACCGACGCCCTCGCGGCCGTGGTCGACGCCCGGCTGCGGCCGCCGCGCCAGGGGGACGCCGACGACGGCCACGGCCTGGTCCTGGACGGCGCGGGCACCGACCGCTGGGCCTCGCAGCTGGCCACCGGGGCCGCCGTGTTCGGCCGGCTCGACTGGTGGCCCGCGGTGACCGCCGCCGAGGTGCGCACCCCGCTGCTGGCCGCGCTGCTCCGGCCGTACGGGAAGGACGGCAGGGTGACCCGCCCGGCCCGCCGGCCGGCCCACTTCGCCGACGCGGGCCTGACCGTGCTGCGCAGCCCGGCGGAAGGGGGGCAGGCGGAGATCTGGTGCCGCTGCGACGGTGGCCCGCACGGCTTCCTGTCCATCGCCGCGCACGCCCACGCGGACGCGCTGTCCCTGGAGGTCCGGCACGACGGCGTCGACGTGCTCGCCGACCCGGGGACGTACTGCTACCACGGGCAGCCCGATTGGCGGCGCTACTTCCGCTCGACCCTGGGCCACAACACCCTGGAACTGGACGGCGCCGACCAGTCCGTCTCCGGCGGCCCGTTCCTGTGGACGGGCCACGCCCGCAGCCAGGTGCTGGTCGCCGACACCACCGACCGGCGGGTGGCCCGCTGGTGCGCCGAGCACGACGGCTACCGGCCCGCCGTGCACCGCCGCCGGGTCGAACTGGACGCCGAGCAGCGGGAGTTGCGGGTGGTCGACGAGGTCCGCGGCCCGGGCCGGGCGGCCGCGCGGCTGGCCTTCCACCTCGGCCCGGCAGTCACCGCCGAGCTGACCGGCCACCGGGCCGTGCTGACCTGGACCAGGGACGGCGAGGACCGCTCCGCGGTGCTGGAGCTGCCCGGAGAGCTGACCTGGCGCACCCACCGCGGCGAGAGCGAACCGCCGCTGGGCTGGTACTCGGCCGGCTTCGGCCGCAAGGAACCCGCCACCACCCTGGTCGGCACCGGCTTCGCCGACGGCGCGCAGGGGTTCACCACCGTGCTCGGGTTCCGGGGCTAGGGGGCGGAGGTGGGGATCAGAAGGCGGCATCCAGGGCGTGCCCCGGCGTCGCGGCCCCGGCAAGGATCCGCAAGACACGCCCTAAGGGCGGCGGTGGCGGCGCTCGCCCTGCTGCTGGCGGGCGGCTGCACCAGCGGCTCGGGCGCCCCGGCGAAGCCGACCAGCGCGCCGCCCGGGCCCGTCACCGTGGCCCGGGTGTGCGCCGCCCCCGGGACCGGGCCGGCGAGCGCGCCGGAGGGCGCGGTGACGGTCGACCCGGCGGTGGTCGGCGACCTGGCCGCGAAGACCAGGAACAGCCCCCCGAACACCACGTTCTGGCTCCAGCCGGGAACGCACCGGCTCGAAGCGGACCGCTACGCCCAGGTCCTCCCCAAGGAGGGCGACAGCTACCTCGGCGCACCCGGCGCGGTGCTGGACGGCGGCCGGACCAACCAGTACGCCTTCGGTGGCAGCGCCGCGAAGGTCACCATCCGCTACCTGACCGTGCAGGGCTTCGTCGCGCCGCAGAACGAGGGCGTGGTCAACCACGACTCGGCCGACGGCTGGGTGATCGAGCACACGACGATCCAGGACAACTCCGGGGCCGGACTGATGGCCGGGGCCCACCAGCGGGTCCGCGCCAGCTGCCTGCGCGGCAACGGGCAGTACGGCATCAACGCCTACAAGACCGGCGCCCCGGTCAGCGACCTGCTGCTGGAGGGCAACGAGATCACCGGCAACGACACCGACCAGTGGGAGCAGAGGCAGCCGGGCTGCGGCTGCACCGGCGGCGTCAAGTTCTGGGCCGTCAACGGCGCCGACGTGCGCGGCAACTGGGTGCACGACAACCGGGGCACCGGGCTGTGGGCGGACACGAACAACAACGACTTCCGGATCGAGGACAACGTCCTGGAGGCCAACGACGGCGCCGCGCTGATCTACGAGACCAGCTACAACGCCGTCATCGCCGGCAACACGATCCGGCGCAACGACTGGGTGGAGGGCCGCCGGGCCGCCGACCGCGGCGACAACTTCCCCTATCCGGCCGTCTACCTGTCCGAGTCCGGCGGCGAGCCGCGGATCCCGGCCCGCACCGACAAGATCGAGATCGACCGGAACCTGCTGGAGGACAACTGGTCCGGGATCACCCTGTGGGAGAACGCCGACCGGTTCTGCAACAGCCCGGCCAACACCTCCTCCGGCGACTGCACCCTGCTGGTGAAGGACACCGCCCGCTGCGCCCAGCCGGCGATCGCCACCGCACCGCTCTACGACGACTGCCGCTGGAAGACCCAGCGGGTGGACATCCACGACAACCGTTTCACCACGGACCCGTCCGTCGTCGGCTGCACGGTGAACTGCGGCCGGATGGCCGTGCTCTCCAACTACGGGACCTTCCCGGACTGGTCGCCGTACAAGGGCCAGCCGGTGGCCGACGCGATCACCGGCAAGCAGCAGAACCGCTGGCACGACAACAGCTACACCGGGCCGTGGAGCTTCGTCGTCCACGACCCCAGCCGCACCGTCGACTTCGGGCAGTGGCAGGCCACGCCGTACCGGCAGGACACGGGCAGCACCCTGCGGCCGGGGGCGGGTGGTTGAGGTGGACCGGGACGAGACACGCCCCAGGGCCGTCGGCGCGTGCTGGGGGCTGCTGATCCTCAACACCCTCGGCTCGGCCGGAGCGCAGACCGTCATCCCGCTGCCCCGCTCGCTGATCCAGATGGTCACCATGGGCGCGCTGGTCACCGCCTTCGCGCTGGCCCTCCTCGGCAACCTCCGGCTGCGCATCCGGCCCAGCGCCCACCTGCTGCTGCTCACCCTGCTGCTGGTGCTGAGCGTGATCTCCAGCGCCTCCCTGGAGTCCGGGGCCGGCGCGCTGTTCCGCTGCTTCCGACTGGCCCTGTTCGTCGGCACGCTGTGGCTGCTCAGCCGCTGGTGGGACGACGGCGAGGGGTTCGTCCGGCACCACGTCCGGATGTACTTCGCGGTGCTGGCCACGGTGGCGGCCGGGCTGGTCATCTCACCGGGCGCCGCCTTCCCGGACGTCTACGGCGGGCGGCTGGTCGGCGCGCTGTGGCCACTCACCCCACCGCAGATCGGCCAGTACGCCGCGGTGATCACCGGGCTGACGGTGCTGCTCCTGCTGGGCCGCCGCACCACCGGGAGGAGCGCCGCCGCGGTCATCGTGCCCTCGCTCGTCCTGCTGGCGCTGACCCACACCCGCACCGCCACCCTCGGCCTGATCATCGGACTGGCGCTGGCGATCGGCTCGCTGCTGCTGACCAGCGCCGCCGCCCGCCGGTTCTTCGGCTGGGCGGTGCTGTGCGCCACCGCGGCCGCGGTGGGCCTCGGTTCGCTGCTCCAGGCCTGGTTCCTGCGCGGACAGAGCCAGGAGAACTTCTCCAACCTCACCGGCCGGGCCAAGGTCTGGGACGCCCTGCTGGCGGCGCCCCGGACGACCCTGGAGCAACTGTTCGGCAAGGGCCTGGGCGACAAGTCCTTCGGCGGGCTGCCGATCGACAACAGCTGGCTGGCCGTCTACAACGAACAGGGCCTGGCCGGCGTCGCCCTGGTGGCCGCGATGATCCTGGTGCTGGGCGGCGTCGCCCTGCTGCGCCCGCCGTCGCTCGCACGGGCCTGCGCGATCTTCCTGATCAGCTACTGCGCGATCGCCTCCTACACCGAGGCCGGGCTGGGCGACGCCTCGCCGTACCTGCTGCACCTGACCGTGGCCGCCGCCCTGCTGACGGCCCCCACCGCGGCCCTGCCCCTCCCGGCCCGCGTCCCGCACCGGGTTCCGGACCCCAGAACGGAGGTGACCTGACATGCACGTCCTGGTGGTGCACAACCGCTACGCCTCGGCGCAGCCGAGCGGGGAGAACCAGGTGGTCGACCAGGAGGTGGCGCTGCTGCGCGAGGCCGGCCACCGGGTCGGGCTGTTCGAACGGCGCAGCGACGACATCGCCGCCAAGTCCTTGCCGGGCAAGGTCGCGGTGCCGCTGCTGGTGCCGTGGAACCCGGCGGTCCGCGCGGAACTGGCCGCCCGGCTGCGCGCCGAACGGCCGGACGTGGTGCACGTCCACAACGTCTTCCCGCTGCTGTCGCCCGCCGTGCTGGCCGGCTGCGCCGACGCCGGCGTGCCCGTCGTCGCCACGCTGCACAACTACGGCCAGGTCTGCCCGCCGGGCACCCTGCAGCGGGACGGCCGGCCGTGCACCGAGTGCGTCGGGGGCTCGCCGCTGCCCGCCGTCCGGCACGGCTGCTACCGCGGCTCCCGGCTGGCGACGGTGCCGCCGGCGCTGAGCCTGGCGCTCAACCGGCGGCGCTGGCGGTCCGGGGTGGAGCGGTTCTTCTGCATCTCCGCCGCGCAGCGCGACGTCCTGGTGGGCGCCGGGATGCCGGCCGAGCGGCTGACGGTGAAGCACAACTTCGTGCCGGAGCCGGGCATCGGCCGCACGGGTGCGGGCGAGCACCTGCTGTACCTCGGCCGGCTCGCCGAGGCCAAGGGCGTGCGGCTGCTGATGGCCGCCTGGGACGAGCTGGCCGCCGACGGCGGGGTGGGCGTGCCGCTGGTGATCGCCGGCGCCGGGCCGCTGGAGCCCGAGGTGCGGGCCTGGGCGGCCGGCCGCGAGGACGTGCGCCAGGTCGGCCTGTACGACCAGGAGCAGTGCCGGCGGGCCGTGGCCCGGGCGGTCGCCGTGGTCGCCCCCTCGACCTGGCTGGAGGCCTTCGGCCTGGTGGTGGTGGAGGCGATGGCGGCCGGGGTCCCGGCCGTGGCCGCCGGGCACGGCGCCTTCGTCGAACTCGTCGAGGACGGGGTGACCGGGCTGCTCCACCGGCCGGGCGAGGCGGCCTCCCTGGCGTCCTGCCTGCGCCGGATCACGGCGGATCCGGCGCACAACCGGGAGCTGGGCCGGGCCGCCCGGCGCCGGTACGAGCAGGGCTTCAGTCCGGCCGTCGGGCTGGAGCGCCTGGTGGAGGGGTACCGCGGCGCGATCGCGCGGCGGTCCGGCGGCGCGAACGGCGCGCCGCCGGCAGGGAACGGACACGCTGACCCGCGGCGGGGCACCCGCGCGGGCGGGAACGGGAGCAGTCGATGACACGATGCCGACTCTGCGGCTCGACGGCGCTGGGGAGCGTCGTCGACCTGGGGGCGACCCCGCCGTGCGAGAGCTTCCTCGCCGCGGACGAACTGGACCGGCCGGAGCCGGCGTACCCGCTGCACCTGCGGGTCTGCACCGACTGCTGGCTGGCGCAGATCCCGCCGCTGATCACACCGGAGGAGACCTTCACCCAGTACGCCTACTTCTCCTCCTACTCGACCTCCTGGGTGGAGCACGCCCGCACCTTCGTCACCGGGGCCGTCCAGCGGCTGGGCCTGGGCCCGGACGCCTTCGTGGTCGAGGTCGCCAGCAACGACGGGTACCTGCTGCGGCACGTGGTGGACCGGGGGATCCGCTGCCTCGGCATCGAACCCTCGGTGAACGTGGGCGCCGCCGCGCGCGAGGCGGGCGTGCCCACCCGCACCGCCTTCCTGGACCCGGCCACCGGCGCGGACGTCCGCGCCGAACACGGCCCGGCGGACCTGGTGGTGGCCAACAACGTGTACGCCCACATCCCCGACGTGGTCGGCTTCACCCGGGGCCTGCGCGCCCTGGTCGCCGACGACGGCTGGGTCTCCGTCGAGGTGCAGCACCTGCTGACCCTGATCGAGGAGAACCAGTACGACACCATCTACCACGAGCACTTCCAGTACTACACGGTCGCCTCCGCGGCCCGGGCCCTGGCCAGCGGCGGACTCACCCTGGTGGACGTCGAGCTGCTGCCCACCCACGGCGGCTCCATCCGGCTGTGGGCCCGCCCGGCCGAGGCGGCCGGCGAGCCGGGCCGGCGGGTCGCCGAGGTGCTGGACCGGGAGAAGGCCGCCGGGCTCCAGGAGCTGTCCGGGTACACCGAGTTCTCCGCCCGGGTGGCCAAGGTCCGCCGGGACCTCCTGCGCTTCCTCGTCGAGGCGGCCGAGCGCGGCGAGTCCGTGGTCGGCTACGGCGCCCCCGGCAAGGGCAACACCCTGCTCAACCACTGCGGCATCCGGCCCGACCTGCTCCCGTACACCGTCGACCGCAACCCCTACAAGCACGGCCGGTTCACCCCGGGCACCCGCATCCCGATCCTGCCGCCCGAGCGGATCGCCGCCGACCGGCCGGACTACGTGCTGGTCCTGCCGTGGAACCTGCGGGCCGAACTGACCGAGCAGCTGTCCTTCGTGCACGAGTGGGGCGGCCGTCTGGTCTTCCCCATCCCGGAACTCAGCATCGTCGAGGTGAAGCCGTGAAGGTCGTCCTGTTCTGCGGCGGTTACGGGCTGCGGATGCGCAGCGGAGCCGCCGACGACGTGCCCAAGCCGATGGCGATGGTCGGCCCGCGCCCGCTGATCTGGCACGTCATGCGCTACTACGCCTACTTCGGGCACACCGAGTTCATCCTCTGCCTCGGCTACGGCGCCCACCACATCAAGGACTTCTTCCTCAACTACGAGGAGACCACCTCCAACGACTTCGTGCTGCGCGGCGGCCGGACCGAGCTGCTGTCCACCGACATCTCCTCCTGGACGATCACCTTCGCGCAGACCGGCATCGAGTCGCCGATCGGCGAGCGGCTGCGCCGGGTGCGCCACCACCTGGACGGCGACGAGATGTTCCTCGCCAACTACGCCGACGTGCTCACCGACGCCCCGCTGCCGGAGATGATCGACCGCTTCGCCGAGCGGGACGCCGGCGCCTCGATGATGGTGGTGCCGCCGCAGTCCTCCTTCCACTGCGTGGACCTCGGTGAGGACGGCCTGGTCGGCGGGATCACCGCGGTCAGCGAACTGCCGCTGTGGGAGAACGGCGGCTACTTCGTGCTCCGCCAGGAGGTCTTCGACCACATCCCGGAGAACGGGGACCTGGTCGCCGACGGCTGCACCGAACTGGCCAAGCGCGGCCGGCTGGTGGCCCACCGGCACCGGGGCTTCTGGAAGCCCACCGACACCGTCAAGGAGCGGGCCGCGCTGGACGCCGCCTACGCCCAGGGCGACCGCCCGTGGGCCGTCTGGGAGCGGGACGGGGCCGGGGTGAGGACCTCGTGATCCGGCTCGGCGCCGGCCGCCCGGACCGGATCGCCGCGCTGGGGGCGCACTGCGACGACATCGCCATCGGCGCCGGCGGCACCCTGCTGACGCTGTGCCTCGCCCGGCCCGGCCTGCGGGTCGACGCCCTGGTGCTCTCCGGCGGCGGCAGCGAGCGCGAACAGGAGGAGCGGGCCGCCCTCGCCGCCTTCTGCCCGGGCGCAGACCTGCGGCTGACCGTCCTCAAGCTGCCCGACGGCCGACTGCCCGCGCACTGGGACGAGGCCAAGGCCGCCGTCGAGGAGCTGCGCGCCCGGACCGAGCCGGACCTGCTGCTCGCCCCGCGCACCGCGGACGCCCACCAGGACCACCGCGGCCTGGCCGGTCTGGTGACCACCGCCTTCCGCGACCACCTGGTGCTCGGCTACGAGATCGTCAAGTGGGACGCCGACCTCGGCCGCCCGACCGCCTACCAGCCGCTCTCCCCGGAGACGGCCGAGCGGAAGGCGCGGCTGCTGCAGGAGCACTACCCCTCGCAGCGGCACCGGCCCTGGTACGACCGGGAGGCCTTTCTCGGGCTGGCCCGGATCCGCGGCATCGAGTGCCACGCGCGCTACGCCGAGGCCTTCGACGTCACCAAGATCACTCTCAACCTGGGGGGTTGAACCATGCGCGTATTGCTGACCGGACACCAGGGCTACCTGGGCACCGTGATGGCCCCGGTCCTCGCCGCCGCCGGACACGAGGTCGTCGGCCTGGACGCCGGCCTGTTCGCCGACTGCGTCCTCGGCCCGGCGCCCGCCGACCCGCCGGGCCACCGGGTGGACCTGCGCGACGTCACCGCCGAGCACGTGGCCGGCGTGGACGCCGTGATCCACCTGGCCGCCCTCTCCAACGACCCGCTCGGCTCGCTGGCGCCGGACCTCACCTACGACATCAACCACCACGCCTCGGTCCGGCTGGCCGAGCTGGCCCGCGACGCCGGGGTGCGGCGCTTCCTGTACGCGTCGACCTGCTCCGTGTACGGCGCCGCCGGCGGCGACGAACTGGTCACCGAGGACGCCCCGCTGCGCCCGGTGACGCCGTACGCGGAGTCCAAGGTGCGGGTGGAGGACGACCTGCACGCGCTGGCCGACGGCGACTTCAGCCCCACCTACCTGCGCAACGCCACCGCCTTCGGCTACTCGCCCCGGCTGCGCGCCGACATCGTGCTCAACAACCTGGTGGGCCACGCGCTGCTCTCCGGCGAGGTGCTGGTGCTCTCCGACGGCACCCCCTGGCGCCCGCTGGTGCACGCCGCCGACATCGCCCGGGCCTTCACGGCCGCGCTGGAGGCGCCCCGGGAGGCGGTGCACGACCGGGCGTTCAACATCGGCAGCGAGGTCAACAACGTCACGGTCGCCGAGATCGCCGAGCAGGTCGCCGAGGCGGTGGACGGCGCCAAGGTGGTGATCACCGGGGAGCACGGCGCCGACCCGCGCTCCTACCGGGTGGACTTCTCCCGCGTCCGCGCCGCGCTGCCCGGCTTCGACTGCGCGTGGACGGTGAAGCAGGGCGCCGTCGAACTCGCCGACGCCTACCGGGCGTTCGGGCTCACCCGGGAGGGCTTCGAGCGGCGCTTCACCCGGCTGGCGGTGCTGCGCGAGGCCACCGGGGCGGGCGCCGTGGACGAGACCCTGCGGTGGCGCCGGTGACCACGGACGGCGAGGAGATGCACGCCCTGGTGGAGCGGCTGTACCCGCTCTGCCGGAGCATCACCGGCGACGGGGTGCGGGCCACCCTGGAGATCGTCGGCGAGTACCTGCCGCTCCAGGTGCACGAGGTGCCGACCGGGACGCGGGTGCTGGACTGGACGGTGCCCCAGGAGTGGAACATCCGGGACGCCTACATCGCCGACGGCACCGGCCGGCGCGTGGTCGACTTCGCCGCGTCCAGCCTGCACGTGCTCGGCTACAGCGTGCCGGTGGCGGCGACCCTGCCGCTGGCCGAGCTGCGCGAGCACCTCCACACCCTGCCGGAGCACCCGGGCTGGGTGCCGTACCGCACCAGCTACTACACGCCCACGTGGGGCTTCTGCCTCGCCCAGGAGACCCTGGACGCCATGCCGGACGGCGACTACGAGGTGCGGATCGACTCCACCCTCGCCGACGGCCACCTGACCTACGCGGAGCACGTCGTCCCCGGGCAGGTCGCCGACGAGGTGATCGTCTCCTGCCACGTCTGCCACCCCTCGCTGGCCAACGACAACCTGGCCGGCATCGCGGTGGCGGTCTTCCTGGCACGGGAGTTGGCGCAGCGCTCGCCGTACTACACCTACCGGTTCCTGTTCGCCCCCGGCACCATCGGGGCGATCACCTGGCTGGCCCGCAACGCCGAGCGGGTGGACCGGGTCAAGCACGGCCTGGTGCTGGCCTGCGCCGGGGACCGGGGCGACCTGACGTACAAGCGGAGCCGGCGCGGCGACGCGGAGATCGACCGGGTGCTGCGGCACGTCCTGTCCACCTCCGAACGCCCGCACCGCATCACCGAGTTCACCCCGTACGGCTACGACGAGCGGCAGTTCTGCTCGCCCGGCTTCGACCTCGGCGTCGGCTCGCTCAGCCGCACCCCGTACGCCGGGTACCCCGAGTACCACACCTCGGCGGACAACCCGGACTTCGTCACGCCGGAGGCGATGGCGGACACCCTCGCCGTCTGCCGGGAGGCCTTCGCGGTGCTCGACCGCAACCGGCGCTACCTCAACCTCAGCCCTTACGGTGAACCGCAGTTGGGCCGGCGTGGGCTGTACGACTCGCTCGGCGGGCGCAGCGACGCCAAGCAGGCGCAGCTGGCGATGCTCTGGGTGCTCAGCCTCTCCGACGGCGAGCACGGTCTGCTGGACGTCGCCGAGCGCTCCGGACTGCCCTTCGACACTGTCGCCGTCGCGGCCGACGCCCTCCGGGGCGCCGGGCTGATCAAGGCGTGACGCCGATGACCACCGAGGGGGTGCGGACGGAGGAGTCGACCGACGCGGCGGAGCGGGCCCGGCCCGCCGAGCGGGGTGTCCTCGGCCGACTGTCCTGGGGGCTGGCCGACCAGGCGGTCTCCAGCATGATCAACTTCGCGGTGGGCATCTACGTCGCCCGCTCACTGGGCGTCCACGCCTTCGGCGTGTTCAGCCTCGCCTGGCTGACCTACGGCGTGGTGCTCAACGTCTCCCGCGGCCTGGCCACCGACCCGCTGGTGGTGCGGTTCAGCGGTGTGCCGGAGGCCGTCTGGCGGGCGGCCGCGGCCCGCTCCTCGGGCGCCGCGCTCGCCGTCGGCGGCACCCTCGGGGCGGTGTGCCTGCTGGTCGGGCTCGGCCTCGGCGGCGACGTCGGCCCCGCCTTCGCCTGCCTCGGCCTCGCCCTGCCCGCCCTGCTGCTGCAGGACTCCCGGCGGTTCGCCTTCTTCGCGGCCGGCGCCGGGCAGAAGGCCTTCGCCAACGACCTGGTGCAGGGCGTCGCGCTCGTCCCGGCCATGGTCGTGGCGGCCCGGGTGGGCACCGTGGCCGCCTTCCTGCTGGCCTGGGGCGCGGCCGCCGCGGCCGCCGCCGGGTACGGCTTCCTCCAGTCCGGCATCCGGCCCCGGGTGACCCAGGCCCGCGGCTGGCTGCGCGAACAGCGCGACCTCGGCAGCCGCTACCTGGTCGAGAACGTCAGCCTCAGCGGAGCCGGCCAGCTGCGGGCGTACGGGCTCGGCGCGATCGCCGGGGTCGGCGCGGTGGGCGCGGTGCGGGGCGCCGAACTGCTGCAAGGCCCGTTCCTGGCCCTGCTGATGGGGCTGTCGCTGGTCACCGTGGCCGAGGCGGCCCGGGTGCTGCGGCAGGCACCGCAGCGGCTCGGCCGGTTCTGCCTCCTGCTGGGCGGCGGGCAGGCCGGCGCCGCCCTGCTCTGGGGCGCCGCCCTGCTGCTGTTGCCGGACCAGGCCGGCCCGCTCGTCCTCGGCGACGTCTGGCACTCCGCCGCCCCGCTCATCGTGCCGGCCACCCTCGGCGTCGCCGGCGCCGGCCTCGGCAGCGGCGCCGCGGCCGGGCTGCGCGCGCTCGCCGCCGCCCGGCGCAGCGTGCGCTGCCAGCTGTTCGCCTCCGCCTGCTACCTGGCCGGCGGGCTCGGCGGGGCCGCCGCGGCCGGCACGGTCGGCTCGGCCTGGGGCGTCGCCGCCGCCACCGGCTGCGGCTCGGCCGTCTGGTGGCTCCAACTGCGCGCCGCCCTGCGCGAACGCCACCGCGGCCCCGAAACGAGCGCCCCCATCCCCGAAGTGAGGACACCGTGACCACCGTTCCCCGGCTGAGCATCGGCCTGCCGGTCTTCAACGGCGAGGAGTACCTCGCCGAGTCGCTCGACGCCCTGCTCGGCCAGACCTACGAGGACTTCGAGCTGGTCATCACCGACAACGCCTCGACCGACACGACCGAGTCCATCTGCCGGGCGTACGCCGCCCGGGACTCCCGGATCCGCTACCTCCGGCTGCCCCGGAACATCGGCGCCGCGCCCAACCACAACTACGCCTTCACCCAGTGCCGCGGCGAACTCTTCAAGTGGGCGTCGCACGACGACCTCTACGCCCGGGACCTCCTGCAGCGCTGCGTGGCGGCGCTGGACGAACGGCCGGACGTCGTCCTCGCCCACTCCGGCCAGGCCGTCATCGACGAGCACGGACAGCTGAAGGTCCCCTACGAGTACGGGCTCACCACCGACTCGCCGTCCGCCCCCGAACGCTTCCGCAGCCTGCTGTTCGAGCCCGGCGGGGACGACTTCTACGGGGTGATGCGCGCCGACGTGCTGCGCCGGGTCAAGCCGCACGACAGCTACCACCACGCGGACCGCACCTTCGTCGCCGAGATCACCCTGCACGGGCCCTTCCACCAGGTGCCGGAGCTGCTCTACTTCCGCCGCGACCACCCCACCCGCGCCGAGCGGGCCAACCCCTCCAAGCGCTCCCGCTGCGTCAACCTGGACCCGCGCCGGGCCGGCCCGCTGCACCCGACGCCCCGGCTGCTCGCCGAGTACGCCTGGGGCTTCGCCTCGGCGATCCGCCGGGCGCCGCTCTCCCCGGCGGACCGGCGCGCCTGCTACCGCCACCTGGCCGCCTGGATGACCAGCCGGGCGCGGCCGGGCGCCGGGGAGCGGGTCGAGGACCGCGCCCCGGTCGAGCCCGGCCGGACCACCGTCTCCGTCGACGCCCTGGTGGCCGGGCGCGAGCGGAGGCGGGGATGACGTTCCCGGACCGAGCCCCGGCTCAAGTCCCGCCGCGGGTCGGGGTGTTCGGGCTGCTCGGGGCCGGTAACCTGGGCAACGACGGCTCGCTGGAGGCCGTCCTCGGCTACCTGCGCAGCGAGCACCCCGAGGCGCGGGTGGACGCGTTCTGCGGCGGACCGGCGGCCGTCACCGCCCGGTACCGGATCCCCGCGACCCGGCTGCACTGGTACCGGGGGGAGTACCGCACCGCCTCGCGGGCGGGCGCGATCGCGGGCAAGGGCTTCGGCAAACTCGTCGACGCCGTCCGCACCGCCGCCTGGGTGCGCCGGCACGACGTGGTGATCGTGCCCGGCATGGGCGTCCTGGAGGCCACCCTGCCGCTGCGGCCCTGGGGCTTCCCGTACGCGCTGTTCCTGCTCTGCGCCTCCGGCCGGCTGTTCGGCACCCGGGTGGCGCTGGTCGGCGTCGGCGCCGCCCCGATCCGCGACCGGGCCGTCCGGGCCCTGGTGCGCGGGTCGGCGCGGCTGGCCGGGTACCGCTCGTACCGGGACGCGCTGTCCCGCGAGGCGATGCGGGAGATGGGCGTGGACACCGCACGGGACGAGGTCTACCCGGACCTCGCCTTCGCCCTGCCCACCCCGGCCGCGAGCGCCTCCCCGGCCGTCCCCGGCACGGTCTGCGTCGGCGTGATGGCCTTCCACGGCGGCAACGACGACCGGGCCCGCGCCGAGCGGATCCACCGGCGCTACCTCGACGGCACCACCCGCTTCGTCCGGGCGCTGGTCGAGGACGGCCGGCCGGTCCGGCTGCTCATCGGCGACGACGTCGACCTGCCGGTGGTCGCCGCGATCCGCGCAGCGGTCGGCTCACCGCTGGTCACCGCCGCCGAACCGGCCTCCCTGGCCGACCTGATGCGGGAGACCGCCGCCGCCGACACCGTGGTGGCGACCCGCTACCACAACCTGGTCTGCGCGCTGAAGACCGGCACCCCCACGCTCGCCCTGAGCTACGCGGCCAAGAGCGACGCCCTGATGGACCGGATGGGCCTGGGGGAGCACTGCCACCCGGCCCGCGAGGTCGACGCCGACCGGCTGATCGAGCAGTTCCGGGCCCTGGAGCGGCGCTCGGCCGAGGCCCGGCACACCCTCGCCGAACGGAACCGGGCCGCCACCCGGCTCCTGGACCGGCAGTTCGCCGCCCTGACCGCGGCCGTCTTCCCGACCTCCGACCCCGCCCCCGTCCCCGCCTCCCAGGAGACTTCATGAAGGTGACCGAAGTCCCGGCGATCGCCGGCGCGTACCTCTTCGAGCCGACCCCGTACGCCGACGAGCGCGGCTTCTTCTGCCGCACCTTCGACGCCGAGGTGCTCCGCTCGGTCGGCCTGGACCCGGACGCCTTCGTCCAGCACAGCCTCTCCCGCTCCGTCCGGGGCGTGCTGCGCGGACTGCACCTGCGCTCCGGCGCCGGGGAGGCCAAGCTGGTGCGCTGCTCGTACGGGCGGGTCTTCGACGTCGTCGTGGACCTGCGGCCGGACTCGCCCACCCACCGCGGCCAGGCCCACTTCGAGCTCTCCGGCGACACCCAGGCCAGCGTGTACGTCCCGGGCGGCTGCGCGCACGGCTTCCAGGCGCTGACCGACACCGCCGACGTCTCGTACCGGATCGACCGCCCGCACGACCCGGCCGAGGACGTCACGATCGCCTTCGACGACCCGGAACTCGCCGTCCCCTGGCCGCTGCCGGCCACCTCGATGTCCGAGCGGGACCGCGAGGCGCCGAGCCTCGCCGAGGCCCTGCGCCACCAGGAGCGGTGAGGCCGACATGAACCCCGAAGACCGCGACGAGCTCCGGCTGCCCCGCTCCCGGGCGGCCAACGAGCGGCTGCACGCCCTGATCCCCGGCGGCGCCCACACCTACGCCAAGGGCGACGACCAGTACCCCGAGCACCTGGCCCCGGTGATCAGCCACGGCCGCGGCGCCCACGTGTGGGACGTCGACGGCAACCGCTACCTCGAGTACGGCTCCGGCCTGCGGTCGGTCAGCCTCGGCCACGCCCACCCGCGGGTGCTGGAGGCGGTGCGGCGGGAGATCGACCGCGGCGGCAACTTCGTCCGGCCGTCCATCGTGGAGGTCGAGGCCGCGGAACGCTTCCTGGAGACGGTGCCCACCGCCGAGATGGTGAAGTTCGCCAAGAACGGCTCCGACGTCACCACCGCCGCGGTGCGGCTCGCCCGCGCCGTGACCGGGCGCCCGCGGGTGGCCGTCTGCGGCGACCAGCCGTTCTTCTCCGTCGACGACTGGTTCATCGGCACCACCCCGATGTCCGCCGGCATCCCGGCCGCCACCACCGAACTCACCGCGGCCTTCCGCTACGGGGACCTCGCCGGCACCGAGGAACTGCTCACCCAGCACCGGGGCGAGATCGCCTGCCTGGTCCTCGAACCCGCCGGCCACCGCGAGCCGCCGCCCGGCTACCTCGCCGGCCTGCGCGAACTGGCCGACCGGCACGGCTGCCTGCTGGTCTTCGACGAGATGATCACCGGCCTGCGCTGGTCCCCGGCCGGCGCCCAGGGCCTCTACGGCGTCGCCCCCGACCTCTCCACCTTCGGCAAGGCGCTCGGCAACGGCTTCGCCGTCTCCGCACTGGCCGGGCGCCGCGACCTGATGGAGCACGGCGGGCTGCGCCACTCCGGCGACCGGGTGTTCCTGCTCTCCACCACCCACGGCGCGGAGACCCACGCGCTGGCCGCCGCGATGGCCGTGCAGACCACCTACGTCGAGGAGGGCGTCACCGCCCGCCTGCACGCCCTCGGCGAGCGCCTGGCCGCCGGCGTCCGCGCGGCCGCCGCCGGCATGGGCGTCGCCGACCACGTCGTGGTCCGGGGCCGGGCCAGCAACCTGGTCTTCGCCACCCTGGACGAGCTGGGCCGGCCGTCCCAGCGGTACCGCACCCTGTTCCTGCGCCAGTTGCTCGCGGGCGGGGTGCTGGCGCCGTCCTTCGTGGTGAGCAGCGCGCTCGACGAGGACGACATCGACCACACCGTCGACGTGGTGGGCCGGGCCTGCGCCGTCTACCGGAAGGCCCTGGACGCCGGCGACCCCACCCCCTGGCTGGGCGGACGGCCGGTGAAACCGGTGTTCCGGCAGTACGTCTGACGTGACGTCAACTCCGCTCGGGCCGAACGTCATCGGCCGACCGGCCCGCCAGTCGGTCGGCCGCCCGGTCCACCAGCCACCCGGCCGGCGGCACCAGTGCCAGTGCGGTGCACCAGCCGGCGAGGGTGTCGGTCGGGTAGTGCGCGCCCAGGGCGACCTGCGCCCAGCCCATCGCGGCCCCGGCCACCACCGCCGCGGCCAGCACCGGCAGGGCGCGGGGGCCGCGCACGAGCAGCGCCACCACGAGGGCGACGGCGGTGAGGAAGGCGGTGTGCCCGCTCGGGTAGGACAGGTTCTCGGCGCCGTGGACGGTGCGCCCCACCACGTGCTTGAGCAGCGTCGCCGCCACCACCGGCAGGCCGATGCCGACCGCGGCGAACACCGCGTCACGTGGCCGCCGGAACAGCAGGCAGCAGGACACGGCGGCGAACCCCAGAGACCCGGCGCCCGCCGGTTCCCCCAGTGCGTCCAGCGTCCGGGCGAGGGACCGCCACGGCGGCTCCACCCCGTACAGCGCGTCCTGGACCCGGGCGTCCACCCCGCCGGGGGCGCCTTCCCCGGCGTACCGGACCCCGAGCACGACCACCACCAGCCCCGCGAGAGCCGAGACCAGCCCGAGCCACCCGCGCAGCACCACGAGCGGCCCGGCGCGTCTCCGGTCGCCCTGAACTCGGCTCGGGCCGGGGCCACTTCCCGTTCCACCCTGCCCGGCCGATCCCATGCGAGCCCCCGTCGTATCCAGGTATCCGGTCACGCAGGATAGTTGACTGGCAGTCAATTGACCTTGTCTGTACGCCACATGGCCCGATGGCCCGCGCCGGTCAGACCCTGGGCGCCCAGGGCTCCGCTCGTGCGGAGGGCGGCGATGCGGTCGTCGGAGTAGCCGAGGGTGCGGAGGGCGGAGTCGGTGTGGGCGCCGAGGGCGGGGACGGCGGACATCGGGAGTTCGGTGTCCGCTGTTCCAGCGCGATCACCGTGGTACCCGTCAGCGTCAGCGACATCCGGACTCCCTCCCTGGTGGACGGCCGGTGATCTACCCGCCCCCGACCGGGTTCAGTCGGCCCGCCGCCGCCCGGCCCCGCCGGGACGGTTGCGCGGGGATGCCGGGGCCGCCGGGGGAGGCCGAGTCCAGCCTGATCAGGGCGTCGCGCAGGGCGGCCCTGGTGGTGATGCCCAGCTTGGGGAAGATCCGGTACAGGTGGGCGCTGACCGTACGGGGCGACAACCGGGTCTGCTCGCCGATCTCCTTGTTCGTCAGGCCGCCCGCGGCCAGGTCGGCGATGCGGCGCTCCTGCCAGGTGAGCGGGGGTGCGGTGCGCGTCGGCGTCCGGGACGGGACCCCGCTGACCCGCAGTTCGTCCCGGGCCCGCGCGGCCCAGGCGACCGCGCCGAGCCGTTCGAAGGCGTCGGCGGCGGTGGCGAGGAACGGCCGGGCTGCCGTGGCGCCCCGGGCGCGGCGGAGTCGGCTGCCGTGGGCCAGCCGGATCCGGGCCAGCTCGAAGGGGAACCGGTTCGCGGCCGGGTGGGACTCGGCGCGCCGGTACGCCTCGGTGGCCTCGGTGTCGTCCTCGGCGGTGATGGCCAGGGCCCCGTTGGTGAGCAGGGCGAGCCGGGGCGAGACGGCGGGCAGTCCGGCGTCCCGGGCGGCGAGTGCGTGCGCGCGGGCCTGTTCGGTGCGGCCGGTGTGCACGGCGGCCTCGACGAGGTCGAGCAGGGTGCGGGAGGCCTGGTGGGCGTAGGGCTGGAAGGTGCCGGGCGCGGTGATGCCGATGGCCTGGAGGTAGGCGCTCTCGTAGTCGCCGTCGCTGAGCGCGGCCGTGGTGCCGACCGCGTCGGCGAGCTGGGTGAGGAAGCCGATGCCGCGCGGGCGGGCCCAGGAGTCGACCACCGCCTGGAGTTCGCGCGCGGAGTCCGTCCGTCCACGCAGTGCGGCGAGTTGGGCGAGGTAGCCGCGGGTCTGCTGGGCGAACAGCTCGTGTCCGTGCTCCTCGGACTGGCGCAGCGCCTGCTCTCCGGTCCGCTCGGCGGCCTCCCAGTCCCCGACGGCCGTCTGGTCGAGCATGATCAGGTGCAGCATCACCATGCCGGTGGACACGGCGCCGGTGTCCAGCTCGCGGTGGACGGTGCGCTGCAGGTGGGGGCGGAGCGGGCTGAGGACGTCGAGGTGGTAGGCGGAGACGGCCAGGCGGGCGACGTCCCAGGGCTCCTGGCCCGGCAGGCCGGCCGCGGCGAGTTCCACCGGCCCGGCCCAGCCGGCGCCGTGCCGGACGACGTCGCTCCAGGTGGAGCTGTAGAGGCAGGCCCGTTCGCTGACCCGCTCGCCGAGCGAGGCGAGCAGCGCGTGGGTGCGTTCCCACAGGGTGCGGTCGGCGGCGTACTGGCTGGTGGCGAGCAGCAGGGTGACCAGCCGGTCGAGCACCGCGCGGTCGGCCCCGGCCCCGGCCCCGGCGGCGCCCGCCCGCTGGATCGCGGCGGCGAGCAGCCGGTGGGTGGAGCGCACATCGCCGTCGTGGTAGAGCGCCTGGTAGCCGGAGGCCAGCACGGAGGCGGGGGAGTGGTGGGCGTCGGGGGCGGGGTCGGCCAGGACGAGGCTGCGGGCGTGGCCGAGCCGGGCGGCGTGGGCCGCGATGAACGCGGCGTCACCGAGCCGCCGGGAGCGGTCGGTCCGGTGTTCGCTCAGCTCGGCCGCGCGGGTGAGCCAGTTGACGGCGGTGAGCGCGCCGCCGCGCCGGGTCGCGGACTCGGCGGCGGCCTCCAGGACGGCGGCCACCTCCTCGTCCGGGTCCAGGGTGGCCTCGGCGAGGTGGGCGGCGCGGCGTTCGAGGTCGCTCCGGTGGAGGTGGGCCAGCGCCAGGTGGGCTTCGCGGCGCTGGTTGGGGGTGGCCAGCTGGACGACGCTGGAGCGCACCAGGGGGTGGCGGAAGGCGAAGTCGCCGGTGGCGGGTTCGATCACCAGCAGGCCGCGGGCGACGGCCGCCTCGGCGTCGCGCATCCGGTACCGGGTGCAGGGGGTGGTGCCGTCGCCCCGGCCGGCCGCGACGCCGTCGAGGGCGCCCTTCAGCAACTCGGACCGGACGGTGTCGTCCAGGTCGGCCAGCCGGGTGCCGTAGAGGTGCTGGAGACGGTGGGGCGCCGAGGCGCCGCGCAGGGCGTGCGGATCGGCCGTGGCCGGCTCGCCGGACCGGAGGGCGGTGTGGGCGGGCAGTTCCAGCAGGGCCAGCGGGTTGCCCTGGGCCTGTGCCAGGACGGCGCGGCGCTGCTGCTCGCCGAGCGAGGGGTGGTGACCGTCCAGCAGGAGGGCGGCGTCGCCGTCGGTGAGGGGGCCGACGGCCAGTTCCGGGAGTGCGGCGGTGTCGAAGCACGAGGTGAGGTCGGCGCGGACGGCGAGCAGCAGCTTCAGCCGGCTGCCGGTCAGCCGGCGGCCGACGAATCCGCAGACCGCCGCGCTGGAGTCGTCCAGCCACTGGGCGTCGTCCACGACCAGCAGCAGCGGCTGCTGCGCGGCGGCCGCGGACAGCAGGCCGAGCACCGCGATGCCGAGCGTCATGACGGAGGGCGGGGTGCCCCCGGCCTGCCCGCACACGGCGTCGAGGGCGGCGCGGGCGCCGTCGTCCAGCGCGGTGGCGTGCGGCAGCAGCGGGTAGAGCAGCTGGTGCAGTCCCGCGTACGGCAGCTCCGTCTCCGCCTCGACCCCGGTGGCCCGGATCGCGCGCAGGCCCTCCCGGGCGGCCAGCTCGGCGGCGAAGTCGAGGAGGGCGCTCTTGCCCACCCCGGTCTCGCCCCGGAGGAGCAGGGTCTGCCCTCCTGCGGCGTGGACGAACTCGGACAGCCGAGCGCGCTCGCCGTCCCGACCGAGCATCGGCATGGCTGTGCCCATGACCCTGCTCCCTCCCCATTGATCTGCAGGTCAGCGGATCGCCGCAGCCTTCGGTCCGCCGGGGGAGACCGCACCCGGCACGGCTGTACGTCTTTCAACTACCTGGTTGGTTGATTAGACCCGGACGATGATCAGACTGTCAACCAAGTGGTTAGTCAGCTCTGAGCTAGGGTCGGCGCATGCAGCGCGACGCCGAAGCCACCAGACAGAGACTCATCGCGGCCGGGCGGGCCGAGTTCGCCGCCCATGGGTTGAACGGAGCCCGGGTCGACCGGATCGCCGAGGCGGCGCGGAGCAACAAGGCGCAGATCTACCACTACTTCAAGAGCAAGGCGGGCCTGTTCGAAGCGGTCTGGCAGGGCGCGGTCGAACAGATCATCACGAGCCTGCCGTCCGACTGGACCGATCTCCCCGAGGTCGCGGCCCGGCTCGGCGACATCTACGCCGAGCACCCGGAACTGCCCCGGCTGATCACCTGGCAGCGCATGGAGTACGGTAGCGCACCGCCCAACGCGCTCGGGGTCGAGGACGTCCGCCGGCGTATCGCCGTGCTCGCCGACGCCCAGGTCAGGGGCGTGCTGACGGACCGGTTCGAGCCCCGGGTCCTGTTCGCGGTGATCATCCACCTGGCCATGCTGTGGCCGTCCACCGCCCCCGAACTGCTCGCCGTGGTGGACCTCGACGACCGGGCGAAACGCCGCGAGGTCGTCCGGGACGTGGTCGCCGCGCTGGTGCGCTGAACCCGCCCCGTCCGACGGTCGGATGACTGAACGCCATGCCCCCGCGGCCACGGCGGGCAGCGTCATCCGACCGATCCCCGCACCCGCCCCCCGGCCGCACAGTCGGGTCGGCCCAGCCCCCGGCGCCCGGCACGGGACCGGAGACCGGGCGGGCCGGAGCCGCCCCCTCACCCTGCTCGGAGGACCAGCCGTGGACCGTACCCCCGTCGTGTTCATCCACGGCGCGGACCTGCACGCGTTGTCGTGGGACGCCTGGGCGGAACGCTTCGCCAGGCACGGGTACCCCACCCGGACCGCGCGCTGGCCGGGCGAGGCGGCCACCGCCCGGCGGGCGCGGGAACACCCGGACGGGGTACCCGACACCGGCCTGGACGAGCTGACCGAGCACCACGCCGAGGTCGTCCGCTCGCTGGCGCGCCCGCCGGTGCTGGTCGGGCACGCGGTCGGCGGGCTGGTCGCCCAGCACCTGCTCGGGGCCGGCCTGGGCCGGGCCGCGGTGGCGCTGGCGCCGGCGCCGGTCAACGGCGTCCCGCTGCCCGCCACCGGGCCGGGCGGCACCCCGGCGCCGCTCTCCCGGGCGCGCTTCCGGGAGTTCCTCGCCAACGCCGTCAGCGCCGAGGAGGCCGAGCGGCTGTACGAGCGGTTCGCGGTGCCCGCCCCGCGCCGCCTGCTCACCGACCTCGCCGACCGCGACGGCGCCCCGCGGAGCCCGAGCGCGCTGGTGGACACCGCCAACGCGCGGCGCGGCCCGCTGCTGCTGGTGTCCGGCCAGGAGGACCGGCTGGTGCCCGACTCGGTGACCCGTGCCGTGTACCGGCTGTACGGCGACTGCACGGCGCCCACGGACCTCAAGCAGTTCGCGGACCGGGGCCACTCCCTCGTCGTGGACAGCGGTTGGCGGGCCGTGGCCGACCACGTGCTCGGCTGGCTGGCCGCTCGGGGCGTCCGTCCCACCGGTGCGCACCACTGATCGCAGTCATTCGACCGATGCCGCCGGCACGACTGCGGCGGGACAGTGGAGTCATGCGGTAGGGGCGGTGGACATGTCCGGTCCCCCGTCGCCGGCCGCCGTACCGGCACCATCGGCACACCCACGGAAGGTGGTTCACACATGTTCACCTCGAAGGCGATGCTCCGCGGCTCGGCCGCTGCCGCGGCGGTGGCCGCGGCCCTGATCGGTCTGGGCATCGGTCTGGGCGCCGGATCCGCCCAGGCCGCCGGATGGCCGCCGCTGCAGCCGGGCGCCCACCTGTACACGGGCACCGGTGGCGGTGGGACGGTCACCGCCGTCGACCTCGGCGACCTCGGCACCTGCCACACCCTGGCGGCGCCCGTCCGCTCCGTCCAGGTCGCCAACGGCTCGGCGTCCGTGGTGCTGTACCCGGGCCCCGGCTGTACGGGTGCGGTCCCGTGGGGCACCGGCTCGCTGGCGCAGTCGAACACCCCCTGGGCCATGGGGAGTTACCGGGTCGTCCAGGCCTGACCGACGGTACCCGGGGGTGCGGAGGCGGGTTGGCCCCGCACCCCGGGTAGCGGCGTCCTCCGGCCTGAGTGCTCGGGGTGTGGCAGACATGGTCGCCCAATCTCGGTCGGGTGCCGGTTCGTCGGCCGGGGCGGTGGCGGCCGCCCCGGCCGACGGGAACTCCGGCACGGTACGCACGGAATGCCGGGTCGATGCCCGGCGAGCGTCGCGCTCGTCCATCCGTCGGCGTCAGCGCCCGGTGACGGAGTACCCGTCCGCTACTACCGGTGCGGGCGCCAGCCGCAGTTCGCGGCCCTGCCAGCGGCGGCGCAGCCAGCGGTCGTGGCTGGCGAGGACGATCGCGCCCGGGCCGGGGCCCAGGGCCTCCTCCAGTTCGTCGCACAGCCGCGGGGAGAGGTGGTTGGTGGGCTCGTCGAGGAGCAGCAGCCGGGGCGGGGAGGCGACCAGCAGGGCCAGCGCGAGTCGGCGGCGCTGGCCGACGGACAGCCGGCCGACGGGCTGGTCGAGGGCCGTCGCGGGCAGCAGACCGAGGGACTCCAGCGGCACCGCCTCGGCGCGTGCCGGACCGAGCGCCAGCCGGTAGGTGTCGTGGGCGGTGCGGTCGGCGCGGTCGAACGCGGTGTCCTGGGTGAGCAGTCCGACCGTCAGCCCGGGGTGCCGGTGCACGGAGCCTTCGGCGGGGAGGTGCCCGGCGAGCACGGCGAGCAGGGTCGACTTGCCCGTACCGTTGCCGCCGGTGACGAGCAGCCGGTCGGACGCCGACACGTCGAGGTCGCCCAGCGCTAGCCGGCCGGGCACCCGGACGTCCCGGAGCGACACCAGGGGCCGCCGGTGCTCCTCGGTGGTCGCGACCGCCAGGGCGCCGGGGGCGAACCACAACGGGCGGGGCGGTGCGGGGACTTGGGCGCGCTCCAGCTCCGCCAGCCGCCGGGTGGCGTTGCGCACGCGGCGGGCGACCTGGTTCTGCACCCGGCCGGCCCGGTGGCCGTAGCCCATCTTCTCGTGGTCGCGCGGCCCGCGGTCCGGTGCGACCAGGTGCGCGGTCACCCCGGCGGACTGCCGCAGCTGTGCCAACTCCTGCTGCTCCTCGGTGTAGCGGCGCTCCCAGCGGTCCCGCTCGGCGCGCTGCTCGGCCAGGTAGGAGCTGTAGCCGCCGCCGTGGCGGACCGGCCCGTCCACCGCCGGGTCGAGGTCGATCAAGTGGGTGCAGACGGCGTCGAGGAAGGCCCGGTCGTGGGCGGCGACCACCACGGTGCCGGGGAGGGCGCGGAGTTGTGCTTCCAGGAACTCGGCGGCGGAGTCGTCGAGGTGGTTGGTGGGTTCGTCCAGCAGCAGTGCGGACGGCCGTCGGACCAGCAGCGCGGCCAGGGCGAGCCGGCCGCGCTGGCCGCCGGACAGCGAGCCGAGCGGACGGTCGGGTCCGAGAGCGGCGAGCTCCAGTCCGTCCAGGACGAGGCCGGCGCGGCGGTCGGCGTCCCAGGACTCCCGGAACGCGGCCTGGTCCAGCCGCCTGCCATAGGCGTCCAGGAGTGCCGGGTGGCCGGGGTCGGTCTCCGGGGTGCGGGCGATCTCGGCGCCGAGCCGGTCGAGTTCGGCGAGGTCCTGGCGGGCTTCGCGCAGCGCGTCGGCCAGCACGGAGGCGATGGTCGCGGAGGCGTGGAAGGGCAGTTCCTGGTGGAGGAAGCCGAGGTCCGCGGGCCGGGAGACGGTGCCGGCGTCGGGTTCGTCGGTGCCGGCGAGCACCCGTAGCAGGGTGGACTTGCCGGCGCCGTTCTCGCCGATCAGGCCGATCCGCCGCCCGGGGGAGGCGGTGAGGCTGATGCCGTCGAGGACGCGCCGGCCGCCGAGGTTGCGGACGACGTCATGGGCGAGCAGGGCGTGCTGGAGCACGGGGGTCCTTCCGAGGTGGGCGGTGTCCGGGCCGCGGGGCGCGGGCCTCCGGGCACGGGCCGGTGGCGGGCCGGAGGCTCACGCCGTGGGCGCGGCGCTCTCCGGCGGGGTGCCGTGGGCAGACGGGGGGAAAGGGGGACGACGAGGCGGACCACTTCGGCGGCGCTGCTCAAGCGCCGGCCGGTGGCCGTCAGGTCCGGGACTCACCCGGAGATGTCGTCGTCACCCGCCATGTCTGCCGCTCCTCGATGAATGTGATGAAGGGTCACGGCGACTGTAGCAGGCGCGGAACGCCGCCTGCGTCACCTGCTGGGCAGGTGATGTCGGTGCGTGGGTGTCCGCGCCGCCCGGCCCGGGGTCGGGCGGCGCGGGCCGGGCGGCGGCTCACCTGGTCTTCAGTGGCCCGGCGAAGGACTTGCGCAGGGCGCCGGGCCCGGCGACCGGGAGCAGGGCGGCGAGCATCCGGCCCTTGAGGTGCCGGGGCTCGCGGGTGAGCTGGACGTCGACCCGGGTGCCGTCCCCCTCGGGGGTCATCCGGAAGACCCAACCGCCGCCGGGGCCGAAGAGCTTGGAGTCGAGGGTGGTGACGGTGACGGTGTCGCCGCCCGGCTCCCAGTCGTAGCGGGCGCGCTCCCAGGCGGTGGCGGTCCCCTCGGTGACCTCGGCCCAGGTGTCGCCGAGGGCGTGCACCTCGAAGTGCTCGGCGTCGATGGTCGGCCAGGTTCCGGCGCGGGCGGGGCCGAAGTCGGTCAGCACCGCCAGGACGCCGGCCGGGTCGAGGGTGGAGACGAGCTGGAACCGTACGACTGCCATGGTGGTGTCCTCATCACGAAGTAACTGTTCTGACCGGTGACGCCAGAGTTCCATGACGCATCGTCACCCGTCAAGCCGGTGACGCCGGAGGAGGTGTGGGTCACAGGCCTGTCGGCCGTCGCCCAGGACGTGCACAATCGGCCCCATGACCACGCGCGGGATCGTCACCCTCGATCCGGCGGCCGAGCGGCGCTCGGAGGGTCGAGGCCTGCTGGTTCACGTGCTGATCGCCGTGGTGCTCGCGGCGACGGCGGTGGCGGGAGCGGCGCTGCTCTGAGGGCGCCCGGGCGGGACCGGGACCGCCCTGGTCCGCCCGCGGGGCCACCGCGCCGACGACCCCGGCGACCGACCCGGGCCCAGCCTGCCAGCCCGCCAGCCCGCTAGCGCAGCTCCGCGGCGGCCGCGCGGAGTTCGTCGAACGCGGCCCGGGTGAGGTCGGCCAGTTCGCCGGGGGCCTCGTCGCGGGCCGGGTCCGCCCAGCGGGTGTAGCCGTGCTTGAAGGCGAGCAGGCCGAGTTCGGCCGCCACCTGGGCCGCGGCGTCCGGGACGCCCCGGCGCCGGAGCGCTTCGGCCATCGCGGCGGCCATGCCGACGTGCTTCAGGGCCTCGCGGCTGCGCAGCTCCTCGTTGGCCTCGACCGCCGCGGACAGCAGTGGGCCGAGCGAGCGGTTGAACGCGGTCATCCCGCCCGCTGCGCGCTGCAGGCCGGCCGCGACGGCGGTCAGCGGTGTCGCGTCCGGGGGTGCGGTGTCGATGCCCTCGGCGAGCAGCCGGCTCAGCGTCTCCTGGCCCGCGGTCAGGACCTCGCGCTTGTCCCCGAAGTGGCGGAAGAAGGTGCTCCGGGTGAGCCCCGCGCGCTCGGCGATCTGGGCGACCGTCGTCTCGTCGTAGCCCTGCTCGGCGAAGAGGCCGAGCGCGGCCGCGACCAGGCGCTGTCGTGCGTCCGGCTTCCATCTAGGCATGCGACCATCCTAGGTGATGCGACAAGGGTCGCATCATGGGTACAGTGATGGGACGGTTGTCGCATCACTCCCTGGAGGTCGTCATGCGCGTCTTCATCACCGGCGGTACCGGCCTGATCGGCTCGGCCGTCGTCGCCGAACTGCTCTCCGCCGGCCACTCGGTCACCGCCCTCGCCCGCTCCGACGCCTCGGCGGCGCAGGCCGAGGCCGCCGGCGCCGCCGTGCTCCGCGGCGGGCTCACCGACCTCGCGGTGCTGCGCACCGGAGCGGAGCAGGCGGACGGGGTCATCCACCTCGCCTTCAGCAACGACTTCAGCTCGCCCGAGGCCCTGGCCCGCGGCATCGCGGAGGAGGGCGCCGCGCTCGCCGCCCTGGGGGACGCCCTCGCCGGCACGGGCAAGCCGCTCGTCACCGCGTCCGGCACGCCCCACGTGGCCGGGCGCGCAGCCACCGAGGACGACCCGCTGCCGCTGGACGGGCCGGTCGGCGGACGCAGCCGCTCGGTGACCCGGGTGCTCGACCTCGCCCCGCAGGGTGTGCGCAGCTCGGCGGTCCGGCTGCCGCGCACCGTCCACGACGAGGGTCGGGGCGGGTTCGCCGGACTGCTCACCGACATCGCCCGCCGCACCGGCGTCGCCGGCTACCCGGGGGACGGCGCGCAGCGCTGGCCGGCCGTCCACGCGCGGGACGCGGCCGTGCTGTTCCGGCTCGCCCTGGAGAAGGCACCGGCCGGAAGCGCCTGGCACGCCGTCGCCGACGAGGGCGACGCGGTGCGCGACATCGCCGGGGTGATCGGTCGGCGGCTCGGCCTGCCCGTCACGTCGGTGCCGCAGGAGGAGTACGGCCCCCTCGGACCGATCTTCGCCGCCGACCAGCCCGCCTCCGCCGCCCGCACCCGCGCCGTGCTCGGCTGGCAGCCGACGCACCCGGGCCTGCTCGCCGACCTGGAGAACATCGAGGCCTGAGCCGGTCCCCGCCCCGCCCGGCGGCAGCTCAGCCGGCCACGGCCAGCTGGGTGTCGAAGAAGTCGGCGACGGCCGTCACGGCCGGGGTGACGTACTCGTCCCGGTCGTAGAGGTCGGTGTGGGTCGCGCCGTCGATCCAGTGCAGCCGCGCGGGGCCGGACGCCTCCCGGAGGGCCGCCACGCTCATCCACCCGGTCACCGCCTCGCGGCCGACCACCATCAGCAGCGGGCGCGGTGCCAGCAGCCGCAGCGCGGCGAAGGCGTCGAAGCCGGCGATCCGGTCGACACTGGACCAGGTGAACTCCTTCGCGGAGCGCGGGTGTTCACCGCGGGAGGTGCGGTAGTACTCCCAGCCCGCGTGCACGTGCGGACCGCCCAGCCGGGCCTCCTCCTCGCTCGCCGGGAAGACCGGGAAGGTCGCGGCGACTCCGCTGCGGGCCTCCTCGGTACGGGCCGCGGCCGCCGCGGCCAGCAACTCCTCCAGGACGGCGGGCGGCTGGCCGCCGTCCGCGCCGTGCCGGAACTGACGGGCGATGTCCACGGCGCTGACGGTGGCCACCGCCTTGATCCGCCGGTCGGTCGGGGCGGCGGCCAGCGCGTAGCCGCCGGAGGCGCAGATGCCGAGGGCGCCGATCCGCTCGGGGTCGACCTCGGGGCGGGTGGTGAGGAAGGAGACCGCCGCCTTCAGGTCCTCGACCCGGTGCGCCGGATCCTCCAGGCCCCGGGGCAGACCCTCACTCTCGCCCTGGAAGGCGGCGTCGAAGGCGAGGGCCGTGAAGCCCCGCGCGGCCAGCCGGCGGGCGTACAACCCCGCGGCCTGCTCCTTCACGCCGGTGCCGGGGTGCCCGACGACGATCGCCGGGCGCGGGCCGGCGGGCCCGGCATCCGGGGTGTACAGGTGACCGGCGAGGGTCAGGCCGGCACTGGGGAAGGTGACTTCGGTACGCATCGCACGCTCCGGGGTGAGGATGGGGGCGGCCCGCACGGTGACGGTGGCGGACCGGCGGCACCGGGTCTCGGCCGCCCCACCACCGTCGCCCCGTCGGGTGGCGCCGGACCAGGGACAGCGCTGCCTATGCACGCCAGTACCAGGCACGGCACCCGCCCGCCGGGGGAGACTGGGGGCATGCGATCCCAGAACACCCAGGCCACCGACGGCGGCACCGAGCTGGGTGCCTTCCTGCGCGCCCGCCGCGCCGCCCTCGACCCCGGCCGGGCGGGCCTCCCGGACGACGGCCGGCTGCGCCGGGTGCCCGGGCTGCGCCGCGAGGAACTGGCCCAACTCGCCCACGTCAGCGTCGACTACGTGGTCCGGCTCGAACAGGGCCGCACCCGCCGGGTCTCCCGGCCCGTCCTCGGCGCGCTCGCCGACGCGCTACGGCTGGCCCCGGACGAGCGCGCCCACCTCTTCGCCCTCGCCGACACCACCCCGGCCCCGACCGCCGTCCGGCCCGGGCAGCCGGAGGTCGACCCGCAGCTGCGGCGGCTGCTCGCGGCCATGCACGACGTCCCCGCGATGGTCCTCAACCGGCGGATGGACGTGCTGGCGTGGAACCGCGGCGCCGCGGCCCTGCTCACCGACTTCGGCGCCCTCGCCGCCCACGAGCGGAACCTGATCCGCCTCACCTTCCTCGACGAGGCCTACCGCGCGCTGTACGCCGACTGGCGACTCGCCGCCCAGGACTGCGTCGCGGTGCTGCGGATGGAGGCCGGGCGCCACCCCGAGGACGGCGAACTCGCCGCGATGATCGCCGAACTGACCGCGCGGGACGCCGACTTCCGCACCTGGTGGGCCGACCACCGGGTACGCGGGCCGCACCAGCTCACCAAGACCTACCGCCACCCGCTGGCCGGCGCTCTCACCCTCGACGTCCAGCAGTTCACCGTCGACACCCAGCCCGACCAGCAACTCGTCGCCTACACCGCCGATCCCGACTCGCCCACCGGCGAGGGCCTGCGCTTCCTGCTGCAGTGGGCGGTGGCCGGAGCCGGAACACCGGCCGAGCCGCACCGGGCGTGAGCCGCACCGCGGCGTCGGTGGTGCCCGGGGGCGTTCTTCGCAAGTGGTCCAGACCTTAAATGGTCCAGACCTATTGACCGACCCGGCCCACCCTCCTACGATCCCGTCCGGCACAGCCCCACATGTCCCCACCTCACCCACGGCCGGGCGGCACGCCCCCACGCGTCGGTCAAGTCCCTGGCGCCCGGCGGGAAGGGAGCACAGCATGTTCCGTCGGAGGTCGCGCACCCCACGCCCGTCGGGCGGTTTCCACCCGAGCCCGGAACCCGGCCGCCCCGGCGGCGAACCGCGCCGGGTGGGCCTGGAACGCGCGTCGCAGGCGCAGCCGGCCCATCGCGCCCGGCCCGGCTCGACCGTCCTGGCCCGCTCCCTCGCCGGGCTGAGCACCGTCGCCCTGATCGGCGCCGGCCTCGCGGTGACCGGCTCCGTCACGGCCGGCGCCGCCACCCCCAACCTGGTGGCCGACCCCGGCTTCGAGAGCGGGCTCGCCGGCTGGACCTGCTCCGGCGGCACCGCCGCCGTCGTCGGCAGCCCGGTGCACTCCGGCGCCGCCGCGCTCCAGGCCACCCCGACCGGCCAGGACACCGCCCAGTGCAGCCAGACGGTCAGCGTGCAGCCCAACTCCCAGTACACGCTGAGCGCCTACGTCCAGGGCAGCTACGTCTACCTGGGCGCCACCGGCACCGGGGGCGGCAGCGACCCGTCCACCTGGGCGCCCGGCAACGCCTCCTACGGCCAGCTCAGCGTGGGCTTCACCACTGGGCCCGGCACCACCTCGGTGACGGTCTACCTGCACGGCTGGTACGGGCAGCCCGGGTACTACGCGGACGACGTCTCGCTCACCGGCCCCGGCGGCAGCAGCCCCACGCCGACCGCCACCCCGACCAGCACCCCACCGACCACGCCTCCCACGACCCCGCCCACGACCCCGCCCACCACGCCTCCCACGACCCCGCCGACGACGCCGCCCACCACCCCGCCGTCCGGTGACACCTGCCCCACCAAGCCCCGGCCGTCCGGCAAGGTCCTCCAGGGCTACTGGGAGAACTGGGACGGCGCCTCGAACGGCGTGCACCCCGGCCTGGGCTGGGTGCCCATCACGGACAGCCGGATCGCCGCCCACGGCTACAACGTCATCAACGCCGCCTTCCCGGTGATCCTCTCCGACGGCACCGTCCTGTGGCAGGACGGCATGGACAGCAACGTCAAGGTCGCCACCCCCGCCGAGATGTGCCAGGCCAAGGCCGCCGGCGCGACGATCCTGATGTCGATCGGCGGCGCCGCGGCCGGCATCGACCTCAGCTCCAGCACCGTCGCCGACCGCTTCGTGGCGACCGTCGTCCCGATCCTCAAGAAGTACAACTTCGACGGGATCGACATCGACATCGAGACCGGCCTCTCCGGCGGCGGCGACATCAGGACGCCGTCCCCCTCCCAGGCCAACCTGATGCGCATCATCGACGGCGTGCTCGCCCAGATGCCCGCGGGCTTCGGCCTGACCATGGCCCCCGAGACCGCGTACGTCACCGGCGGCAGCGTCACCTACGGCTCCATCTGGGGCGCCTACCTGCCGATCATCAAGAAGTACGCCGACAACGGGCAGCTGTGGTGGCTGAACATGCAGTACTACAACGGCAGCATGTACGGCTGCTCCGGCGACTCCTACCAGGCCGGTACCGTGCAGGGCTTCACCGTCCAGACCACCTGCCTGAACAACGGCCTGACCATCCAGGGCACCACAGTCAAGGTCCCCTACGACAAGCAGGTGCCCGGCCTGCCGGCCCAGCCCGGCGCGGGCGGCGGCTACCTGGACCCGGGCTCCGTAGGCCAGGCCTGGAACGCCTTCGGCGGCGGGCTGAAGGGCCTGATGACCTGGTCGCTCAACTGGGACGGCTCCAAGGGCTGGACCTTCGGCGACAACGTCAAGTCCCTGCAGCGCCGTTGACCGCCCGCTGATCATCCGCCGACCGTCCGCCGACCGCCCGCCGATCGCCCGCCGATCGCCCGCCGATCCTCCGCCGATCGCCCGCGCCCCGGTGCCTCGCTACGAGCCCGGGGCGCGGGCCGTCCGGCGCCCGCCTCCCGCCGGACGGATCGACCGCCCGCAGAGGCGGCGGGCCCGGAGCGGCGTCAGGGCCCGGAGCGGCGTCAGGGCCGACGGGCCAGTCCGCAGCAGATCAGCCGCTCCCACACCGTCAAGTCGCTCTCGTCGGAGGTCACTTCGCCATCGGCAGGTTCCGGACGCCACAACCGGCAGGGGACCAGGCCCGGTTGGAGCAGGTCGAGGTCGCCGAACAGGCCGAGGATCTCCTCGTCGGTGCGCCAGCGGCCGCGGCCGAAGCTGTCCTGGAGCTTCCGTTCCGAGAGCCTGGTCTCCTCGTTCGCGCCGGAGCGGAAGTGGGAGACGTAGACCAGGCTGCCCGGTGGTACCCGCTCCGCCCACCAGCGCACCAGCTCGGCGGGCCGCTCGGAGTCGTTGAGGTGGTGCAGGACGGCGCTGAAGACGACGCCCACCGGCTGCTCGAAGTCGATCAGGCGCCGCACCTCGGGGTGGTCGTGGACCGACTCCGGTTCGCGCAGGTCCGCCTGGACCAGGGCGGTGCGGTCGTCGGTGGCCAACAGGGCCCGGCCATGGGCGAGTACGGTCGGGTCCTGGTCGACGTAGGCGACCCGGGCGGTGGGGTCGTGCCGCTGGGCGACCTGGTGCACGTTGTCGGCGGTCGGCAGCCCGCTGCCCATGTCGATGAACTGGCGGACACCGGCGTCGGCCATCGCGCCGACCGCGCGGACCAGGGCCCGGCGGTTGGCGAGGGCGATCTCCACCGACCCGGGCAGATCGCGGAGGAAGTAGTCGCCGATCGCCCGGTCGACGGCGAAGTTGTCCCTGCCGCCGAGGAGGTAGTCGTAGACCCGGGCGATGCTCGGCTTCGACTCGTCGATCCCGCTGCTCTGATCGGTCATGGCGAACCAACCCCGTCTCTGGCGTCCGTTGTGGCCCCGATCGTAGGAGAACGACCGGGGCCGGGAGGCCGATCGACGGGGGATGTCGCGGGATTCGCCGTGACGTGGTACCGGTCGGGCCCGGGCTTACTCCCTGACGCCCGCGGCCTCGACGGCCCGGTGCCGGGTCTCCCGGCCGGTCGCGCCCGCGGCGGTGACCAGGGTGACCAGGGCGCAGAGGGCGATGGTGGCGAGGATCTGCGGCCACGGGATCACCGTCGGCGCCCCGGCCACCAGGCGGTCCAGCGAGGCGTGTTGGGTGACCGCGGCGAGGCCGGTCGCCAGGGCGGCGAGCACGGTGCCGACGGCCACCGCGACGGCGGACTCGGCCGCGGCCACCTTCACGATCTGGCCGCGCGCCGCGCTGGCCAGGCCGAGCAGGGCGAACTCCCGGCGCCGCCCGGCCATCGCCATCACCAGGGTGTTGGCGACCGCGATCAGCGCGTAGGCCAGGGCGATCCCCAGGACGACCACGGCGGCGTTGTCGGTCTGCTCGGCGGCGTGGTCGCGTTGGGCGGCCAGGTAGGCCTCGTAGGTCAGCACGCGCGCGCCGGAGCCCGCCAGCGCCTGGTCCACCGCGGCCGTCTGTTGCTCGTCGAGCGGGCGGCCCGGGCCCGTCCGGGAGTCGAGGTAGACCCGGGTGGGCGCCAGGGCGCCGGTCAGGGCCGAGGAGAGGTAGGCGTCGTCGCCGTTCAGGCCGCGGGCGACCACGGCCGCGATGACGACGGGGGCTCGGGCGCCGCTGGGCAGCAGGGCGACCACCCGGTCCCCGGCCGACAGGCCGTCGGACTGGGCCGCGTGCTCGTCGATGACCAGGAAGTCCTCCGGCGGCGCGGCGAGCGAGCCGGAGCGGACGGGCGGGGTGAAGGCGCCGCCCAGCGCGGCGGCCGGGACGACGTTGGTGGTCAGCGAGTCGAGCTGCTCGTCGGTGGCGGTGCCGATCCGGACGTTCATCGTGGTGACCGGGGTGACCCTGATCCCGGGGACGGCCGCCAGCCGCTCCATCGTCCGGGCGTCGATCCCCGAGCCGGGGCCGGAGCCGGGGACGACCACGCCGCTCGCGTGCACCTCCAGCCGCTGTCGGGCCAGCGCCGAGGCGTCACCGGACTTCTGCATCGTCAGCAGGGTGCCGACCAGCCCGACCGCCACCACGATCGGTGCCACCGTGGCGGCCGTACGCCGCCGGGAGGTGAGGATGTTCTCGCGCACCAGCAGCGGGCCCGCCTTCGCCGAGGCGCGCAGCGGACGGGTCAGCAGCCGGGTGACCGGCCGCAGCAGAACGGGCGCCAGCAGGGCGACCGCGCCGACGTACAGCACCGGGACGGTCTCGTACTTGCGGGCGCTGGCCGCCAGGTACGGCTCGGTGCGGGCGATGACCACTCCCGCGACGACCGCGCCGACCAGCATGGCGGCGCCCAGCAGCCAGCGCACCGGCGTCATCCCGCGGTGCTCCACCGCGCTCTCCCGCAGCACCTCCACCGGCCGGATCAGCGAGACCCGGACCAGGGTGGCGGCCGAGCCGGCCAGCGCCGCGGCCACGCCGACGACGAAGGAGGCCAGCAGCGGCAGCGGGTTGAGGGGGATGGTGAACCAGCCGGGTGCCACGTGGTGGTCGAGCATCCAGGAGTGCAGCGGCACGGCGCCCAGCGGGGCGAGGAGACAGCCGACGAACGCGGCCGCCAGGCCGATCAGCAGCGCCTCGCCCAGCACCATCCGCCGCACCTGCCGGGGCGAGGCGCCGACCAGCCGCATCAGCGCGAGTTCGCGGCGGCGCTGCTCGGTGGCGAAGGCGAAGGTCGCGATCACCACGAAGACCGCCACGCACAGCGCGAGTCCGGTCGTACTGCCCGCCATCGCCTGGGCGTTGGCCAGGGCCTCGGCGCCGCCGCTGGAGTCCGGGTCGATCCCGGTCAGGTCCCGGCCGGTGAGGACGACGGCCCGCTCGCCGGGCAACAGGGCCGACAGCTGCTCCGGGCCGCGGTCGGTGACCAGGGCGTTGACACCGGGGGAGAGGCGCTGCGCCTCGGAGTCGGTGAAGAACACGGCGTCCTCGAACCAGCGGGCGTCGGTGACCCCGACCACCCGGTAGTGGCCGGCGCCGTCGGCCGTGACGGACTCGGCCTGGCGCCCGATCAGGGAGCGGTCGCCGCCGCCGACCGCGATCTCGTCGGCGGCCTGCGGCGCGCGCCCGGCCGTCAGCCGGTACCCCGCGAAGGCGGCGGAGGACCACGGGTGCCCGGTGGTGTCCGCGGAACCGGGGCTCAGTCGGACGGGGAAGCTGCGGTCGGCCGTGGCGCCCCCGGCGGCGGTCAGCTTCGCCACGACCTCCGGCGGCAGGACGGCCGGGGCCTTCATCGGGTTCCCCTCGAAGCCCAGCGGCGCCACCACGACCCGGGCCTCCCTGAAGCGCTGCGGCCCGGGGTGCGGCGTGCCGAAGGTGGCCGCCAGGGTCAGCGTCATCATGCCGACCATCGTGGTGCCGAGGGCGAGGGCGAGGAAGGCGCCCAGGAAGCCGGTCAGGCGGTGGCGCAGGGTGGCTACGGCGATCTTCAGCACGGGCGGGTACCGCCGAGCTCGTCGGCACCGTTGCGCCGGTCCGTGGCGCCGAGCCGGTCCGTGGCGCCGAGCCGGTCCGTACCGTTGCCGCCGGGCTCCAGTGCGGCCATCCGCAGCGCCACCGTCTCGGCCGTCGGCTCGAGCAGCTCGCCGGTCACCCGGCCGTCGGCGAGGAACACCACCCGGTGGGCGTACGAGGCGGCCACCGGATCGTGGGTGACCATGATCACTGTCTGTCCGTGCTCCTCGACGACGCCGCGCAGCAGCGCCAGCACCTCCCGTGCGGTGGTCGAGTCCAGTGCGCCGGTCGGCTCGTCCGCGAAGACCACCTTGGGCCTGGTCACCAGCGCCCGGGCGATGGCGACCCGCTGCTGCTGGCCGCCGGAGAGCTCGGCGGGCCGGTGCTCGCCGCGTTCGGCGAGGCCGACCTCGGCCAGCCCCCGGTCGATCGCCGCGTGGTCCAGCGGCCGCCCGGAGAACCGCAGCGGCAGCTCGACGTTCTGGCGGGCGGTCAGCGCCGGTATCAGGTTGAAGGACTGGAAGACGAAGCCCATCTGCTCGCGGCGCAGCTCGGTCAGTGCGCGCTCGGAGAGGCGGTGCACCGGCGCGCCGTCGAGCAGGACCTCGCCCGCGTCGACCCGGTCGAGGCCCGCCGCGCACTGCAGCAGCGTCGACTTGCCCGAGCCGGAGGGGCCCATGATGGCGGTGAAGGTGCCCGCGGCGAAGCCGGCGTCGACCCCGTCGAGCGCCCGCACCCGGTGGTCGCCGCGGAGGTACGTCTTGCGCACGTCGATCAGCCGGACCACGTCACCTCCGCTCGCCGTCGCGCTGTCGGAGGCCGGGCGGGCAGCCCGTACCGGTAGAGCTCTGTTGCGGAACACTCGCTCGCCTGTTCGTTCGGTGGAGTCGGGCGGGGGTGTTGATCACCCGCGCCGCACCGAAAGCTAGGGCCGAATGCCGGTCGGGCGCCAGCGGGACCGCCCCTGACCTTGCCCCTGAGACGCCCCTGAGCTGGGTCGGGGGCGTCGCGGGCGGGCGCGGTGAGCCGGGTCGGGGCGGGTCGGGGCGGGTCGGATCGGTCGCGCGCGGGAGGGTTCAGCCGGACGACGGCGTGGCGGAGAAGGGTGTGTCGGAGGGGGCTTGCGAGAGGGCGGTGGCGGGCAGGACGCCGAGCTGCTGCAGGACCGAGGTGCGGTCGTACGCGTCCACCGTCCGGGCGATCCGGCCGTCCTCGGCGAACTCCAGCAGGCTCATCAGGTAGAGCGAGAACCGCTGTCCGCGGCTGGATTCCGGCAGGCAGAGGAACGGCTCCCGGATGGTGGCGCTGTACCGCACGTGGGCCACCGCGTGCGCGGGGCCGACCAGCACGCCCAGGCTGACGGAGCGGATGTCGGAGAAGAGCTGTCCGGCCCGGCTGAAGTACTCGTGCAGCTCCTGGTGGCCCCGGTAGGTGTGATCGAAGGCCTTGTCCTCGATCACGGAGTCCTCGGTGTAGTACGCCATGGCGTCGCTGGGGGCCGTCGGGGAGTTCCACATGGTGATCCAGCGTTCGACGAACGCCCTCCGCTCGCTCTCGTCGAAGTCCGGCATGAGAATCGGTCCTTTCCGTGAATGACGCCGACGGTGCGGGTGCGGGTGCGGGTGCGGGTGCGGGTTCGGGGCGCGGGGTGCGGGGTGCGGCGTCAGGCGCCGGTACGGGCGGCGGCGCCGGGGGACCAGTGCCGCAGCACGGCGGCCATCACCCGTGGCCGGGCCAGTTCCGCCGGGGAGCCGGTCAGGCTGACGGCGTTCCAGACGGCGGTGGCGACCCGGGCGTCCTCGGCCGCCGCGCGCATGGTGGCCCGGAAGGACTTCGCCAGCAGGCCGGCGACGGCGGCGTGGGTACCGGGGACCTGCGGCATGGACCGGTCGGCCATGGTGGAGAACAGCCACGGGAGCCGTACGGCCCGCGCGGCCTCCCGGTAGAACCGCCGGGGCAGGCCCGCCACGCCGTCGCGGAGGCACCTCCGGAGCGCCTTCGCCTCCAGAGCGGCGACCGTCATGCCCGCCCCGTAGATCGGGTTGAGGCTGCACAGCGCGTCCCCGGTGGAGATCAGGCCGTCGGGGAGCCGGCGCAGCCGGTGGAAGTCCCGGCGGACGGAGGCCGGGTAGCCGAAGGAGGAGATCCCGGTGATCGGCTCGGCGGCCCGGAGTCCGGCCCACGCCGCGGCGGGGAGCAGGTCCTCGGCGAAGTCGAGGAACCGCTCCGGCGAACCCGGCGGGTGGTTGTCCTTGCCGAATCCGTAGAGGGAGAGCACCCAGGCGTCGTGCTCCTGCTGGGTGAGGACGGCGCCGCGCGGGCGGGCCTGGGTCGCGCCGATCAGCACGCCCTTGGCCGGCCCCAGCGCGCCCGGGGCCACCCGGTAGCGGCAACTGGCGTAGCCGACGCCGACGACGAGGCGTGCGGCGGGCGGCTCCTGGTAGCCCAGGGCCCTCAGCCAGGCCGCGCCCCGGCCCGCGCGGCCCATCGCGTCCACGACGAGGTCCGCCTCGACGGCCTCGACGGAGTCGGGCTCCCCCGGGCGGGCCAGCCGGGCCCCGCCCACCTCGGCCGCGCCGCCCACCCCGGCGGCGCCGGTGGCGATCGGGGCGATGGCCTCCAGCCCCGACCGCAGGCTGACGCCGGGCAGTGCGCAGACCCGCTCGCGCAGCCGGTCCTCCAGGAAGGGGCGACTCACCTGGAGCACCCGGCCGAGCGGCTCCTGCCGCAGGCGCGAGCCGAAGAACACGATGTCCAGCTCGTCCAGCGCCCCGGCCAGGGTGCCGCCCCCGGCCGCCAACTCGGCGACGAACCCCGGGAAGAACTCCTCCAGGACCACCGCGCCGCCCGGCGTCAGCGAATGCACGTGCGCCCCCTGCGGAACCCCGCGGCGGACGCCGGAGGTCGCCGGGAGGGTGTCCCGCTCGATGACGGTGACCTGCTCGAAGACCCCGGAGAGCGCCCGGGCGGCGCACAGGCCGCCGATGCCCGCACCGAGCACGAGCGCGTGGCCCGTTCCGGCGCGACCGCGACCGCGACTGCGGCTTCGCGCTGGCTTCACGGTCGGCTCCGATCGCTCGCTGCCTGCTGTCGGGCGGGCGTCCCACCCTCCCATCCGGCTCCCGGCCGACACCACCGAGCGCTCACCCTTCCGGGTGAACCCAGCGGGAAGCCGGCGGGAACGCGGTAGGTGACCGGCTGGAGACCGGCGGGAAGCCGGTCACCCGATCGGCCGTCAGTCGGGCTGCCGGACGGCCGGTTGGCGCTCCGGGTGGGCGGCGAGCAGGGCCAGCCAGAGCTGGAAGCGGTCCTGCATGGACTGCAGCGAACGGCCGGTGAGGCGCTCGATCTGGTCCAGCCGGTAGCGGACGGTGTTGCGGTGGACGTACAGCCGGTCGGCGACCGCCTGGACCGAGCAGTCCGCGGCCAGGTAGGCGTGCAGGGTCGCGACCAGGTCGGCGCGGTTGGCCTCGTCGAACCGGGTGAGCGGGCGCAGTACCTCGGCGGCCAGCTCCTTCAGCGGGAGGTCGGGGGTGGACAGCAGCAGGCGCGGCAGGTTGAGCGGGTCGCCGCCGTGCACCCCGGGGCCCTTGGTGAGGGCCGCCCGCGCCTCGAACCAGCTCCGGCGCAGCCCGTCGACGCCCCGGTAGCAGCCGCCGATGCCGACCGAGGCGCGGGCGTCCAGGCCGGACAGCGCGGCGCCGAACCGCCGGGCCGGCTCCTCCACCGGGGTGGCCGCCGGGATCACCGCCACCAGGTACCGGTTGACGACGGCGGTGAGCACCGGCTCGGGGGAGTCCGGGCGGCCCGCGGACTGCCAGGACAGCCGGGCCAGGCGCCGCTCCGCCTCCGGGCCGCCGTCCGGCCGCCCGCCTCCGGAACGCTCCCCGGCACACTCCCCGGAGCCGTCCCCGGCACGCTCGTCCTCCGGTGCCAGCCGGCCCAGGACGACCCGGTGGGCACCCTTGGCGTCCAGCCCGAACGCGGCCAGCCTGCGCTCGGCGACGGTCGGGGTGATCACGTCCCGCACGATGTCCTCGACGACCTGGCCGACCAGCTCCCGCCGCCCGGCCAGGTACGCCTGACGGCGGGCCAGCTCCAGGCCGATCAGCCGCGCCGCGTACGGGAGCACGTCCGCCGCCGGGCCGGCCGAGCGCAGGCAGAGGAACGCCGAGACCACCCCGTCGACCCGCACCGGCAGCCGCAGCACCCCGCCGCCGGGCCCGTCCACGGCCGCGGCCCCGACCGCTCGGGGCGCCCCGACCCCCTGCCCGACCCCCTGCCCGACCCCCTGCCCGAGCGGCGATCCGACCGGCTCCCCGACCGGCGGTCCGAGCAGCGCCCCGGCCCGCTCCGGCGATGCCGCGAGCACCACCCCGTGGCGGTCCACCACCGCGACCCCGGAGCCGCAGGCCCGGCGCAGCACCCGCAGCAGGGCGCCCAACCCCTCGCCGCTCACCAGGGCCTGGACGAGGAGGTCGTGCTGGTCGACCAGCCGCCGCTGCGCACTGTGGGCCTCGGCCGTGATCCGCTCGGCGACCAGCCGGTTCACCGCGATGAACGGCGTCTCGTACGGGACCTCCAGCACCGCCAGGCCCAGCCGTTCGGCCTCCGCCACCGTCGCCCGCGGGACGCTGGGGTGGCTCAGCCCGGTGCCGAAGCCGATCCCCGCGACGCCGGCGTCCGCCACCCGCTGGACGAAGGCGGTCTGGGCGGCGGCGGTGCGCTGCCGCAGACCGGTGGTGAGGAGCAGCTCGCCGCCCGTCACCCACTCCGAGGGGTCGGCGAGTTCGGTCACCGCGACCCAGCGCACGACGCGTTCGACCCCGGCCGTGCCGGTGCACAGTCGCAGGCCGAGGCCCTCTTCCCGAAGCAGATCGCGCAGCGTCACCGGCATGCGCCGGACTGTAGCGCCGCACAACGCGGCGGCGGAAGACCGTGCGGGCGTCCATAGCCGGATGGGGTGATCCCTCCCTAGGGTTCCGAGCGAACCGGCCGGGACGACCCGTCCGGCCTCCCGCTTGTCACACAATCCAGAAGGGCCAATGGAGTTGAGCAGCCACGACCGTCCGCCCCGACCGGCCCCGGCCCCCGGCACCGTCCGGCTGGAGGGGCTGGCCAAGACCTTCGACGGCGGCCGGGTCCGCGCGGTCGACGGCGTGGACCTGGAGATCGGCGGGGGCGAGTTCTTCGCGATGCTCGGCCCGTCCGGCTCCGGCAAGACCACCGTGCTGCGCATGATCGCGGGCTTCGAGGCGCCGACCGCCGGGAGGGTCCTGCTGGGCGGCGCCGACGTCACCGGCCTGCCGCCGTTCGACCGGGACGTCAACACGGTGTTCCAGGACTACGCGCTGTTCCCGCACATGACGGTCGAACAGAACGTCGGCTACGGCCTGATGGTCCGCCGGGTGCCCAAGGCCGAACGGGCCGAGCGGGTGCGCGCGGCGCTGGCGATGGTCCGGCTGGACGGCTTCGACCGGCGGCGCCCGGCGCAGCTGTCCGGCGGCCAGCGCCAGCGGGTGGCGCTGGCCCGGGCGCTGGTGAACCGCCCCAAGGTGCTGCTGCTCGACGAACCCCTCGGCGCGCTCGACCTCAAGCTCCGGCACGAGATGCAGGTGGAGCTCAAGCGGATCCAGCGCGAGGTCGGCATCACCTTCGTGTTCGTCACCCACGACCAGGACGAGGCCCTGACGATGAGCGACCGCGTGGCGGTGTTCAACGCGGGGCGGATCGAACAGGTCGGCTCGCCCGCCGAGGTGTACGAGCACCCGGCCACCGCCTTCGTGGCCGGCTTCGTCGGCACCTCCAACCTGCTGGACGGCGCGGCGGCCGAGCAAGTGGTCGGCGAGGCCGGGCTGTTCAGCGTCCGGCCGGAGAAGATCCGGATAGCGCACCCGGACGACCCGGCCGGCCCCGACGAGCTGTCGGCGCCCGGCCGGGTGGCCGAGGTGGTCTACGCGGGCGGCCACACCCGCTTCCTGGTGGACCTGGAGGCGGGCGGGCGGCTGACCGCCGTCCGGCAGAACCTCGACGAGGGCTCGGCCGACGTGCTGCGCCACCGGGGCACCGACGTCGTCCTGGCCTGGCAGCGCAAGCACACCGTCCGCGTCGGCTCCTGACCCCACGGCGCCCGGCCCTCCCCGACGACCGGGCATCCCGCCCCCTCCCCGACGACCGGGCATCCCGCCCCCTCCCCGAAGACCGGGCATCCCGCCCCCTCCCCGAAGATCGGAGCACCTCGTATGCGCCTCCCCCTGATCGCCCGCACCGCGGCCGCCGCCGCCGCCCTGCTGCTCGCCGGGTGCGGCAGCGGCGGCAGCTCCGGCAGCACGACCGGCTCGCACGGCCTGAACCCGCCGAAGCTGCCGATGCTCCAGTCCCTGGGCGCCGGTGAGGGCCAGGTCAACCTGGTCGCCTGGGCCGGCTACGCCGAGGACGGCTCGGACGACAAGAGCGTCGACTGGGTCCACCCCTTCGAGCAGCAGACCGGCTGCAAGGTCAACGCGAAGATCGCCGGCACCTCGGACGAGATGGTCTCGCTGATGAAGACCGGCCAGTACGACGCCGTCTCGGCCTCCGGCGACGCGACGCTGCGGCTGATCGCGGCCGGCGACGTCGCCCCCGTCAACACCGCGCTGGTGCAGAACTACCCGGACGTCTTCGAAGGCCTGAAGAACCAGCCGTGGAACTCGGTGAACGGCCAGATGTACGGCATCCCGCACGGCCGCGGGGCCAACCTGCTGATGTACCGCACCGACAAGGTCACCCCGGCACCGGACTCCTGGCGGGTGGTCTTCGACGGCGCCTCGGACCACTCCGGCCACGTCACCGCCTACGACTCGCCGATCTACATCGCCGACGCCGCGCTGTACCTGATGAAGACCAGGCCGGAGCTGGGCATCAAGAACCCCTACGCCCTGGACCAGGCCCAACTCAGGGCGGCCGTCGACCTGTTGAAGACCCAGCACAAGGCGATCGGCGAGTACTGGAGCGACTTCCAGAAGGCGGAGAACTCCTTCAAGACCGGGGACACCGTGGTCGGCACCAGCTGGCAGGTGATCGCCAACATGGCGCAGGCCGACAAGGCGCCGGTCAAGGCGGTGCTGCCGAAGGAGGGCGCCACCGGCTGGTCGGACACCTGGATGGTCTCGGCCAAGGCCGCCCACCCCAACTGCGCCTACCAGTGGATGAACTGGATCGTCTCGCCGACCGCCAACGCCCAGGTCGCCCAGTGGTTCGGCGAGGCCCCGGCCAACGCCAAGGCCTGCGACCTCACGACGGACAAGGGCTTCTGCGCCACCTTCCACGCCGCCGACGAGGCCTACTGGAAGGACGTCTACTACTGGACCACCCCGGTCAAGAGCTGCCTGGACGGCCGCACGGTGGCCTGCACCGACTACGCCGCCTGGACGTCCGCCTGGACCGAGATCAAGGGCTGATGACGGCCACCGATACTTCCGACCCCTCCGACCCCTCCGACACCACCGACCTCTCCGACACCGCCGCCCCGCCGCAACGGCGGGGCGGTGTACGGCGGGTGGCCTCCGTCCTGCACCGGCGGTCCGGGCTGCGGCTGGCGCTGCTGCTGTCGGCGCCGATGGCCTGGCTGGTGCTGGCCTACCTGGGCTCGCTCGCCGTCCTGCTGCTGTCCGCGTTCTGGGCGGTCGACGACTTCACCTACGACGTCGTCCGGGTCTGGAACACCGCCAACTTCCACACCGTGCTCACCGAGCCGGTCTACCGGACGATCGCCCTGCGCACGCTCGGCATCGCCGCCGCCGTCACCGTGATCGACGCCGTGGTGGCCTTCCCGATGGCCTTCTACCTGGCCCGGATCGCCCGGCCGCGCACCCGCAAGCTGCTGGTGGTCGCGGTGCTGACCCCGCTGTGGGCCAGCTACCTGGTGAAGGCCTACGCCTGGCGGGTCATCCTCAGCCAGGGCGGCGTACTCGACTGGCTGGGCCGCCCGTTCGGGGTGTCCAGCCCGGGGTACGGTACGACGGCGGTCATCGTCGTGCTCGCCTACCTGTGGCTGCCGTACATGATCCTGCCGGTCTACGCCGGGCTGGAGAACCTGCCGGCCAACCTGCTGGACGCCTCGGCCGACCTGGGCGCCTCCGCCGGGCGGACCTTCCGTTCGGTGGTCCTCCCGCAGGTCCTGCCCTCGGTGTTCGCCGGGTCGGTGTTCACCTTCTCGCTGAGCCTGGGCGACTACATCACGGTGCGGATCGTCGGCGGGAAGACCCAGGTGCTGGGCACCGCGATCGCCGACAACGTGACGCTCAACCTGCCGCTGGCCGCCGCGCTGTCCTGCGTGCCGGTGGTGCTGATCGTCGGCTACCTGCTCGCCGTGCGCCGCACCGGCGCCCTGGACTCCCTCTAGGAGGAGGCCCCCGTGATCCTCTCCCGCCGTGCCCGGATCGCGCTGCGCGCGGCCATGGTGGCCGGCCTCGCCGTGGTGTACCTGCCGCTGCTGCTGGTGCTGCTCAACTCGCTGAACCGGGACCGCTCCTTCGCCTGGCCGCCGACCGGACTGACCACCGAGTGGTGGGTACGGGCCTGGCAGTCGGAGGGCGCCCGCAGCGCCCTGCTCACCTCGGTGCGGGCGGGGGCCGGGGCCACCCTGGTGGCGCTGGTCCTGGGCACCCTGACGGCCTTCGCCGTCCAGCGCCACCGGTTCTTCGGCCGGCAGGCGGTGTCCTTCCTGGTGATCCTGCCGATCGCGCTGCCCGGCATCGTCACGGGCATCGCGCTCAACGCCGCGTTCCGTACGGTGCTCGGCCCGGCGGGCATCGGCCTGGGCCTGCTCACCGTGATCATCGGGCACGCCACCTTCTGCATCGTGGTGGTCTTCAACAACGTGGTCGCCAGGCTGCGCCGGACGTCGCCCTCGGCCGAGGAGGCCTCGGCGGACCTCGGCGCCCACACCTTCCAGACCTTCCGCCACGTCACCTTCCCGGCCGTGCGGTCGGCGCTGCTGGCGGGCGGGTTGCTGGCGTTCGCGCTGTCCTTCGACGAGATCGTGGTGACCACCTTCACCGCCGGGCCGGGCGTCCAGACCCTGCCCGTGTGGATCTACGCCAACCTGGCGCGGCCCAACCAGGCGCCGGTGGTCAATGTGGTGGCCGCGGTGCTGGTGCTGCTGTCCGTGGTCCCGGTGTACCTGGCGCAGCGGCTGTCCTCGGACAGCGCCGGGGGCCGACTGTAGCGGCAGTCCGGGAAGGGCCGTAACGGAATGTTGAATTGGTGACGTTTCACTGAATGCGGAAACAGTCTTCTGAGTGGCATTCAGTGAATGCCGAGGGTCTCGGAGAGAGCGTCGATCAGGCCCTTCAGCTGCCCGGATGCCGTTCTTAATCTTTCCTTACCCTAGGCCGTTGACCTGCGTTCATCAAACCTGCTTTCCTTCATCCCCAAGCAGACACCCCACCGAGAGACCGTCAATTCCGGTTGTCCGGAAGAAAGAACGGAATCGGCGTTCGGTGGAATGCGCTGTCTGGTCCTTCCCCACAAAGGGATCGTTCGTGGCCCCCCAGCCGTACGGACGATCGGTATCGAGAGAGGCACCCTCACCCCATGGGTCACTCCCACAGAATGCGGCGCGCGAAGTACGCGGCGCTCACCGGCGTGGCGTCCCTCGCGCTCGCCGCGGCCGGCCTCGCCGGTGCGGCCGCGCCGGCCTCCGCGCAGTCCATATCCAGCTCCTCGGGCAGCGTCAACAACGAGTTCAACCCCTGGAGCCCGCAGACCGGCCACCCGTACCGCCACGGCGCGGTGCTGGGCAAGGAGCAGCAGAAGAAGTACAAGGAGTGGCTCGCCCAGCACAACCAGGCGGCGGCCACCGGCCAGGAGACGCTGTCCTACGGCGGCGGTGTCGACGGCATCGGCGTGCAGAGCGGCCACTCCAAGGTCTACCTGATCTTCTACGGCACCCAGTGGGGCACCCAGAGCACCGACGCCAACGGCAACGCCAAGTTCTCCGGCGACTCGGCCGGCGCCGCCGGTGCCACCCAGCAGATGTTCAAGGGCATCGGCACCAACGGTGAGACCTGGTCGGCCGACCTGACCCAGTGGTGCGACGGCCCCAACGTCGCCTCCGGCGCGGTCAGCTGCCCGTCCAACGCCAACTTCATCCCGTACCAGAGCGGCGGCGTCCTCTCCGGCGTCTGGTACGACAACGCGGCCGCCTCGCCCGCCCAGGCCACCGGCAACCAGCTGGCCCAGGAGGCCGTCAAGGCCGCCGGCCACTTCGGCAACACCACTGCCGCCGCCAACCGCGACGCGTACTACATCGTCCTGTCGCCGCACGGCACCAACCCGGACGACTACCAGAACCCCAGCACCGGGTACTGCGCCTGGCACGACTGGAACGGTGACACCACCCTCAACGGTGGCGCGGCCAACTCGCCGTACGGCGACATCGCCTTCTCCAACCAGCCGTACAACATCGACCAGGGCAGCAGCTGCGGCGTCGGCTTCGTCAACTCGCCCGGCACGCTGGACGGCTTCACGATGACCCTCGGCCACGAGTGGCACGAGATGATGTCGGACCAGAACCCGGCCGGCGGCTGGACGAACCACGTGTCCGGCAGCTCGTACAACGGCCAGGAGAACTCCGACGAGTGCGCCTGGATCCAGCCCGGCTCGGCCGGCGGCGCCGCGAACGTCTCCTTCGGCTCCTACGGCACCTTCGCCGAGCAGGCCAGCTGGTCGAACGACACCAACTCCTGCGCGATCACGCACGCCATCCTCAACCACGGCGGCGGCAGCACCAACACCGTCACGGTGACGAACCCGGGCAACCAGTCCGGCACCGTCGGCACCGCGGCCAGCCTGCAGATCCACGCCAGTGACTCGGCCACCGGCCAGACCCTGACCTACTCGGCCACCGGCCTGCCCGCCGGCCTGTCGATCAACTCCTCGACCGGCCTGATCTCCGGCACCCCGACCGCCGCCGGCACCGCCAACGTGACGGTCACCGCGACCGACACCACCGGCGCCGCGGGCAGCACCACCTTCAGCTGGACCGAGTCCGGTGGTTCGGGCGGCGGCAACGCCGTCGTCAACGGCGGCTTCGAGGCCGGCAACCTGAGCAGCTGGACCACGGCCGGCTCCACCTCCGCCACCACGGGCGCCGCGCACAGCGGCAGCTACGGCGCGATGGTCGGCTCCACCAACCCGACCGGGGACTCCTCGGTCGCCCAGACCTTCACCGCGCCGTCCGGCTCCAGCAAGCTGTCCTTCTGGTACAGCAACATCTGCGACGACACCGTGACCTACGACTGGGCGACCGCCACGCTGAAGGACAACACCACCGGCACGACCACCACGGTCCTCGCCAAGACCTGCACCACCACCGGGACCTGGACCAACAAGACGGCCACCGTCACCCCGGGCCACTCGTACACGCTCACCCTGAGCAACCACGACGACAACTACGCGGGTGACCCGACCTACACCTACTACGACGACGTGACCGTCTCCTGACGATCGCCTCGCCGAAACGCACCGGGGTGGGCCTCGCGCCCGCCCCGGTGTGTTTTTCTCCGGATTCGGGGGGATCCGATCCGGCGCCCGGTGCGTCGAACCGGTACCGCTTTCCCACCCCGGCACGAAGGAACCACCGTGACTCCGAGAAGACCCGCCGCCCTCGCCCTGACCTGCGCCGCCGCGCTGCTGGCCCTGGCGGGCTGCGGCTCCACCAGCGCCTCCACGGCCGCCTCCGGCCCGGCGCCCACCACCACGGCCGTGACCACCACGACGGCCGCCGTGACCGCCGACGAGCACGCCAACCACACCACCGTGAAGGTCGCCGTCGGTGCGACCGTCTCGGTCGTCCTGCAGGGCACCTACTGGTCCGCCGCCGCCAGCTCCGCCCCCGGCGTGGTCTCCCCGGCGGGCGCCCCGACCACCTCGCCGTCCCCCTCCTGCCGTCCGGGCGGCGGCTGCGGCACCGTCACCACCTCCTTCGCCGCCCGCGCGGCCGGCACGGCACACCTGACCGCCTCCCGGACGGCCTGCGGCGAGGCCCTCAACTGCTCGCCGGACCAGCGCAGTTACGACGTGACGATCGAGGTCACCGGCTGATCCGTCCGGTGCCGACGGGCGCCGTCGCCGCGGTTCGCGGGGGCGGCGCCCACCCATGTGAGGCGCCCACCTCTGTGAGCTGGATCACGCTTGAGCCCGCCCCAGGGGCAGGGTGGAGATTCGTCTCAGCAGCCGGACAGCGGTCCGGGGACGACGGATCACCGAGGAGCATCATGACCACCACCACCCACACGGAGCGTTCGGGCCAGGCGCAGGACCGGCCGGAGCTGCGCCGGACGATCGAGGAGCTCGTCGAGGCCGGCTTCCTCGGGGTGCAGCTGCGGGTGAGCGACGAACGGGGCGAGTGGGCCGGCAGCGCCGGTGCCCGCGAACTGGGCTCCGCCGCCGAGCCGCTGACCGACGGGCACTTCCGGATCGGCAGCAGCACCAAGAGCCTGATCGCGAGCACGGTGCTGCTGCTGGTGGCCGAGGGCAGGACCGCCCTGGACGCCCCGGTCGCCGACCACCTGCCCGAGTTCGGCCTGGACCGGCGGATCACGGTGCGAATGCTGCTCCAGCACACCAGCGGGATCTTCAGCCACACCGGCGAACTCCTGGACGACGGGACGGTCGTGCCCGGCATCCCGTGGCAGGGCAAGGCCTGGGTGGACGACCGCTTCCACAGCTACCCGCCCGAGGAGCTGGTGCGGCTGTCGCTGTCCAAGCCGCTGCGGTTCGCGCCGGGGGAGGGCTGGAGCTACTCCAACACCAACTACGTGCTGGCCCGGCTGGTGATCGAGCGGGTCACCGGCCGCTCCTTCGCCGAGGAGCTGCGGCGGCTGGTCCTGGCACCGCTGGGGATGACCGGCACGGTGGCGCCGGGCTTCTCCCCGGCGGTCCCCGAACCCCACCACCACGGCTACTACCGTTACCAGGACGGCGAGCGGGAGCGGATCGTCGACGTCACCCGGCACGACCCGTCCTGGGTCGCGGCCGGCGGGGACCTCATCTCGACCACCCGGGACCTGCACCGCTACTTCTCCGCGCTGATGGGCGGCCGGCTGCTGCCCGCCGAGCTGCTGGCCGAGATGCGCAGGCCGGAGGAGCGGGTCGGCTACGGCCTCGGGCTGTTCGCCCAGGACCTCGGCCCGGCCGGCGGCACCGTCTACCACCACAACGGCGCCACCATCGGCTCGGCGGCGCTGATGTACGGCTCGGCCGACGGCAGCCGGATCCTGACGGCCGCCATGAACCACGTGGACGACCCGGAGATGTCCCTCGCGCCCGCCTTCCAGGAGGCCCAGCAGCGCCTGGTGGCCGCGGTGTTCTCCAGCTGACCGGCCAGCTGACCGGCGAGCTGGCCGGTGAACTGACCGGCGAACTGACCGGTGAACTCCGGCCGGGGGCGGGTAGCGGTCGGAGCCGAGCACACGAGAAGCTGATCGGATGATGAACGGAGTCACGATCGGTCAGGCGGCGGCTTTCGTCGGCGTCTCGGTGAAGACGGTGCGGCACTACCACGAGCACGGGCTGCTCGCCGAACCACGGCGCGACGCCTCCGGCTACCGGCGGTACGGCTCGGACGACCTGCTGCGGCTGGTGCAGGTCCGGACCCTGGCGGGCGCCGGGGTGCCGCTGGCCGAGGTCGGGCCGCTGCTGGACGCCGAGGCCGAGCCGTTCGCCGCCGCCCTGGCCGACGTCGAACGGCGGCTGGCCGAGCGGATCGCCGAGCTGTCGGCCCGCCTCGACACCCTGCGCCGGCTCGCCGAGGGCGACCGGGCCCTGCTGCCCGACCGCGCCTGCGCCGTCCTGGAGCGGATGGCCGAACTGGGCTTCGCCCCCGCGTACGTGGCCGCGCAGCGCGAGGCGCTGGTCCTGGCCCGGGTGCTGGTGCCGGTCGGCTTCGACGGCTTCCTGGCCCAGCTCGAACACCGGCTGGCCGACCCGGAGTTCGTCGAGCTGTCGATGCGCGCCTGGGAGGCCGGGAGCTGGGAGCCGGACGATCCGAGGATCGAGGAACTCGCCACCGCCATGGCCGACCGGCTGCTCGCCAGTCCGGCGCTCCTGGGGGACGCCGACAGCCTGCGGGCCTGGAGCCGGGCCGCCACCCAGTACCGGCTGATCGACCACCACCGCGAGGATCAGGCCCCGGCCGCGGCCCGGCTGACCGCCCTCACCGAGGCCAGGCTCCGCTCCGCCGGCGCCCCCGCCCCCCGGCTGCCACGCCGCTGAACGGCGCGGTCCGGTGCCGTCCGGCGCAGTCCGGGGGCGGGTGAGCGCCGCTCGGCTCAGGAGGCCGGGGCCCCGGTCTCCAGCAGCCTGCCGTCGGCCAGGTGCAGCCAGCGGTCGACGCCGATGCCGGACAGGAAGCGTTCGTCGTGGCTGACCACGAGGAACGCGCCCTGGTAGGAGTTCAGGGCGCCTTCGAGCTGCCCGACGCTGACCAGGTCGAGGTTGTTCGTCGGCTCGTCCAGGAGCAGCAGTTGGGGCGCGGGCTCGGCGCACAGCACGCAGGCCAGGGTGGCGCGCAGCCGTTCGCCGCCGGAGAGCGCCCGGACGGGCAGGTGGGCGCGGGCGCCGCGGAACAGGAAGCGGGCGAGCAGGTTCATCCGCTCGGCCTCCGGGCGTTCCGGGGCGGCCGCGGCGAAGTTCTCCGCCACGGTGCGGTCCTGGTCCAGCAGGTCGAGCCGCTGGGAGAGGTAGGCGACCCGGCCGTCGGCGCGCTTGACCTGTCCGTCGTCCGGGGTGAGGTCTCCGACCAGCAGGCGCAGCAGGGTCGTCTTCCCGGCCCCGTTGCCGCCGTGCAGGGCGATGCGCTCGGGGCCCCGGATGGTGAGGTCGACGCCGCCCTCGGCGAACAGCGGGCGGCCGTCGCGCACCACCTGGAGCTGTTCGCCGATGAAGAGGTCGCGCCCGCTGGGCACCCTGGTCTCGGAGAGGTCCAGGGTGAGCCGCTGTTCGTCGCGCACCGCGCGCCCGGCTTCGTCGAGCCGGGTCCTGGCCTCGTCGACCCGGGCGGCGTGCACCTGGCCGGAGCGGCCGGCGGACTCCTGGGCGCCGCGCTTCATGTTCCCGGCGAAGATCCGGGGCAGCCCGGCGTTCTTGAGGTTGCGGGCGGCGTTGCCGGCCCGGCGCTCGGCGCGCTCGCGGGCCTGCTGCATCTCCCGCTTCTCCCGCTTGAGGTCCTGCTCGGCGTTGCGGACGTTCTTCTCCGCGACCTCCCGCTCGGCCTGCACGGCCTGCTCGTAGGCGGTGAAGTCGCCGCCGTAGAGGCGCAGGTCGTGCGAGTCGAGTTCGGCGATGCGGTCCATCCGGTCGAGCAGGGCGCGGTCGTGGCTGACCAGCAGCAGGCAGCCGTTGAAGTCCGCCAGGGCGTCGTGGAGCCGGTGGCGGGCGCCGAGGTCGAGGTTGTTGGTGGGTTCGTCGAGCAGCAGCACGTCGGGCCGCTTGAGCAGCTGGGCGGCGAGGCCCAGTTGGACGATCTGGCCGCCGCTCAGGGTGCCCAGTCCGCGGTCGAGCCCCAGTCCGCCGAGGCCGAGGCGGTCGAGCTGGGTGAGGCTGCGCTCCTCGATGTCCCAGTCGTCGCCGATGGTGGTGAAGTGCTCCTCGGCGACGTCCCCGGACTCCACCGCGTCGATGGCGCGGATCACCTGGGCCACGCCGAGCACCTCGGCGACGCTGAGGCCCGCCGTGAGCGGGAGGTCCTGGGCGAGGTAGGCGGCGGTGCCGCTGACCGTCACCGATCCGGCGTTCGGGCGCAGTTGACCGGCGATCAGCTTGAGCAGCGTGCTCTTGCCGGAGCCGTTGGGGGCGACCAGACCGGTGCGGCCGGTGCCGACGGCGAAGGAGAGGTCCTGGAAGACGGGGGTGTCGTCGGGCCAGGAGAAGGACAGCTGGGAGGCGACGATGGACGCGGAAGACGCAGAAGACATGGGTGAACTACCTGGAAGTGAATGGGCGGAGACGAGTCCGGCCCGGATGAGACAGGGGGACTGGGTGCGACGAATCCGACCGCTGCACTGGGCGCCCTGCGCCCGCAACGGCCGTCAAGCCCGGGACTCACCCGGAGATGTCGTCGTCACCCGCCATGTCTGCTGCACTCCTCGGAAGGGGGTAGGTCGTTCGCCAGCGTAGCAGTCCGCTTCGCCTCGCGCCGTTCTTTTCCGGCGCGAGGCGTACGGGCGGCCGGCGGGGGCCGTCGGCGTCCGTCGACCCGTCGTGGTCAGAGCCGGTCGGCGTCGACGACGGCCTGGGCGAAGGCCGTTGGGGCCTCCTGCGGCAGGTTGTGGCCGACGCCCGGCAGCGCCCGGTGCTCGTACCGGCCGGTGAACATGGCCCGGTAGGAGGAGCCGTCGCCGGGCGCCGGGGTGAACGGATCCAACGCCGGGTCGAGGGTGATGGTCGGCACGCCGATGGTGGGCTTGCGGGCCAGCAGGTGCTCGTCGTGGTCGTAGCGGCGCTCGCCGTCGGCGAGGCCCAGCCGCCAGCGGTAGTTGTGGATCACGATCGCGGCGTAGTCGGGGTTCTCGAAGGCCGCCGCGCTGCGTTCGAAGGTGGCGTCGTCGAAGTTCCAGGTGGGGGAGGCGGTCTGCCAGACGACCCGGGCGAGGTCGTGCCGCAGCTTCGGGTCGTGCATGGCCCGTTCGCCGCGGTCGGTGGCGAAGTAGAACTGGTACCAGAAGGCACGCTCGGTGACCGGCGCGATCGGGTTCCGCTGGGCGTCGCGGTTGGTGATCAGGTAGCCCGTCGCCGACACCAGGGCCTTGACCCGCTCGGGCCACAGGGCGGCCAGGATGTCACCGGTCCGCGCGCCCCAGTCGAAGCCGGCGACCACGGCGCGCTCGATCCGCAGGGCGTCCAGCAGGGCGATGATGTCCCGGGCGATGGCCGACTGCTGCCCGTTGCGGACGGTCCGCGAGGAGAGGAAGCGGGTGCTGCCGTGGCCGCGCAGGTAGGGGACGATCACCCGGTAGCCGAGGTCGGCGAGCAGCGGGGCGACGTCCACGAAGCTGTGGATGTCGTACGGCCAGCCGTGCAGGCAGAGCACCACCGGCCCGTCGGTGGGGCCGAGTTCCGCGTAGCCGACGTCGAGCAGTCCGGCGGTGACCTGCTTGAGCACCGGGAACGCGGTGTGGGTGCCGGGGGTGAGGGCGGGCACGACCGGCGCCGGGCCGGAGCCGGCCGGGACGGGCGCGGCGCCGGCGACGCCCGGCAGCCCGGTCAGCGAGAGGGCGGCCGCCCCGGCGCCGAGCCCCAGGGTCCTGTGGAAGCTGCGCCTGTCGATCATGAGTTTCCTTCCGGAGGTGCGGGGACCGGTTCGGGGAGCCGAGCCGGGCTGGACGTTACTGGTCTGGGCAGTGATGGCGGCGGCGACACGGTGCGCCGACGGCGAAAGAGACTCCGGGGGACCCGGGCATTGCACTTGGCGGGGTGACTGGTCAGTATGGTGACGTGATGCACGCCTTCCCCTGCGGGACCCTCCCCCTCGACTTCGTCGGCACGCTGCGCGCCCGCCGCAACGCCGCGCCGATGGAGAAGCTGGCCTCCCCCGAGCAGCTGGACGCCTGGTTCGTGGAGTCCGGGATGCTCGACGGCGGCCCCGAAGCCGATGAGACCGACCTCGACATCGCGGTGGACCTGCGCGAGGCGATCTACGCGCTGGTCGCCGCCCGGCTGGACGGGCAGCCGATGCCGGCCCGGGCGATCGCCGAGCTGAACCGGCACGCGGCCGGACTTCCGGTGACGCTGCGCCTGCAGGCCACCGGTGCGACCAGGACCGGCTCCGTCTCCCAGGGCCTCGCGGCCCTGGCCCGGGAGGCCGTCGAGATCCTCGGCGGCGACGACGCCGACCTGCTGCGCGAGTGCGCCCGGCCGGAGTGCACCCAGGTCTACCTGGACCGCTCGCGCGGCCACCGGCGCGAGTGGTGCGCCATGCGGACCTGCGGCAACCGGGTCAAGGCTGCCAGCTACCGGGCGCGCCAGCACGGCGCCGCCGAAGACTGAGAACCGGCGCGCCGACCGTGCACCCCCGCCCCAGGGCGGGGGATTCGGTGTTTCCGGCGACGGCAGCGACGGCGGCAGCGACGGCAATGGCGTCAGCGGGGGCGGGCGGTGGCGTCAGCCGGTGACCGCGGTGGCGTTGACGGTCACCGGGATGTTGCCCCGGGTCGCCTTGGAGTACGGGCAGATCCGGTGCGCGGCCCGGCCGAGTTCGGCGGCCGTCTCCTGGTCCACGCCGCCGAGTTCGAGGTTGAGGACGGCGCTGAGGCCGAACTCCCCGTCGTCGCCGTGGGTGAGGGTCGTCTCGACCGCGACGGAGGTGCTGGTGAGCCGCACCTTGCGGTCGGCGGCGGCGCGGCGGACGGCCCCCAGGAAGCAGGCCCCCCACCCGGCGGCGAACAGCTGCTCCGGGTTGGTGGCGCCGCCGGCCCCGCCCAGCTCCTTCGGGATGGCCAGCGAGGTGGTGAGGTTGCCGTCGCTGGAGGCGACCCGCCCGCCGTTGCGGCCCTCGCCCGTCACGACGACCGTTCCGGTGTAGCTGACTGCCATGGTGCTGTCCCCTCATGAGTGATCGTCCGGTGAGCCCGCTGTCGGTGTCACCGGTTTAACTGGTGACGAGTATCGGGCGGGGCTTTCGGGCATGTCAAGGCGTTGGCGCGCAACCATGCTGGTTTTGTCGGGGGTTCGCGCCCAGGGAGCCGTCCCGTGCACCTCGCTACATAACCTGCTTGACAGGTTAGCTGAGGGGGCGTCACACTCGTTCGGGGAAGAAGGATCCGAAGGAGAAGCACGTGATCATCTACGACCGGCTGTTCATCGCGGGCGCCTGGACCACTCCGAGCAGGGCCGACCTGCTCGACATCCGCTCCCCGCACGACGGGACGCTGCTCGGCCGGGCCGCCCAGGCCCGTCCGGCGGACGTGGACCGCGCGGTGGCCGCCGCCCGGGCCTCGTTCGACCGGGGCACCTGGCGGGAGACCCCTCCGCTGGAGCGGGTGGCCGTGCTGCGCCGCTTCAACGCGCTGCGCGAGGAGAACGCGGAGCGGATCGCCGAACTGATCTCCATCGAGAACGGCTCGGCCGGCTGGTTCACCCGGGCCGGCCAGCCCGGCCTGACCCGCCAGGCCAACGCCTACCTGAAGGCCGCCGAGGAATTCGGCTGGGAACAGACGCTCGTCCCCTCCGACCCGGCCTCGCCGGTGCGCAGCGTGGTGCGCCGCGAGGCGATCGGCGTGGTGGCCGCGGTGATCCCGTGGAACTCGCCCTTCTCCTCGGCGACTTCGAAGATCCTGCCGGCCCTGCTCGCGGGCAACTCGGTGGTGCTGAAGGTCTCCCCGGAGAACTCGCTCAGCATGGGCTTCCTCGCCGAACTGCTGGAGCAGGTGGGGCTGCCCGAGGGCGTGGTCAGCGTCCTGCCCGCCGACCGGGAGACCAGCGAGTACCTGGTGTCCCACCCCCAGGTGGACAAGATCGCCTTCACCGGCTCCACCCGGGCCGGCCGGCGCATCGCCGCCATCGCCGGGGAGCAGCTCAAGCGCGTCAGCCTGGAGCTGGGCGGCAAGTCCGCGGCGGTGATCCTTCCCGACGCCGACCTGGACCGGGCGGTGCCGGGGCTGAAGTTCTCCTCGCTGCTCAACAACGGCGAGTCCTGCATCGCCCAGACCCGGATCCTGGCCCCTCGCAGCCGCTACGAGGAGGTGGTGACCCGGCTCAAGGACCTGATCGACTCCCTGAAGGTCGGCGACCCGGCCGACCCGGAGACCTTCATCGGTCCGATGATCCGCCGGGACCAGCAGGAGCAGGTCCGCCGCTACATCGCCCTCGGCGTGGAGGAGGGCGCCCGCCTGGTCACCGGCGGCCCGCACGTCCCGGCCGGCCTGGAACGCGGCAACTACGTCACCCCGACGCTCTTCGCCGACGTCGACAACTCGATGCGGATCGCCCAGGAGGAGGTCTTCGGCCCGGTCCTGGTGGTCATCCCCTACGAGGACGAGGACGACGCCGTCCGGATCGCCAACGACTCCGAGTACGGCCTCTCCGGCGGGGTCTGGTCCGCCGACGAGGAGCACGCGCTGGCGGTCGCCCGCCGCCTGCGCACCGGCACCGTCACCGTCAACGGCGCCTCGATCGGCTTCGACGGCCCGTTCGGCGGTTTCAAGGCCAGCGGCATCGGCCGCGAGTACGGCGCGGTCGGCCTCGGCACCTACACCGAGTACCAGACCATCACGGTCTGAGCCGTCTGAGCCGTCTGAGCCGTCTGAGCCGTCCGAGCCGTCCGAGCGGGTCGAACTCTCCGTACCTGCAAGGCCCTTGGCACCTCCCGCACCCGCCGTCGCACGCGGCCTCCGCCCGTCCGGAGGCCGCCGGAGGCCTCCGGCGACCTCCGGAGGGCCGGCCCTCCGCTGTTCCACCGGTGTTCAACCGCCCGCTCCTGACTCCGCCCCGTCAAGCCCCTACTTTCCCTGGGGGACTGCGAGAAGGAGCCATGGAAGACACGCAACCTGCCGTACGGGCAAGCGGATTGACGAAGTGCTTCGGTGACGTCGTGGCGCTGGACGGCGTCGGCCTGGAGCTGCCGCCCGGCCGGATCCACGGCCTGGCCGGGCCGAACGGTGCTGGCAAGACCACCCTGCTCGGGCTGCTGCTCGGGCTGGCCGTCGCCGACGACGGCGAGCTGGAGGTACTGGGCAGACCGGTCGGCCGGGCGCTGGCGGCGCCGGACGGCGTGGCCGGGTTCGTCGACGGGCCGGGCCTGTACCCCTCGCTGACCGCACGGAAGAACCTGGCGGCACTGGCGGCGCTGCGCGGCCTGCGGACCGGGCCCGGCCGGATCGACGAGGTGCTCGCCGAGGTCGGGCTGACGGACGTCGCCGACGACCGGGTGCGCGGCTTCTCGCTGGGCATGCGCCAGCGGCTCGGCCTGGCCGCCGCCCTGCTCACCGAACCCCGGCTGCTGGTGCTCGACGAGCCCTCCAACGGCCTCGACCCGGCGGGCAAGCAGCACGTCCACGGCGCGCTGCGCCGACTCGCCGACAGCGGCGTCACCATCGTGCTGTCCAGCCACCGGATGGACGACCTGGAGGCGCTCTGCTCCGAGGTGACCATCCTCGCGACCGGCCGGGTCCGCTTCTCCGGCCCGCTGGGCAAGCTGGCGGCCGGGACCCGGGAGCTGGAGCACCGGCTGCTCACCTCCGACCTGCGGACCGCCCGGCGGGTGGCCGACGGCACCGCGGGCGTGCGGGTGGTGGACGACGCGGGAGCGTGGCGCGGCACGGAGGCGCTGGTGGTGCGCGCCGCCGGGCCGGCCGTCGAGCAGTTGGTGGCCGCGATGGTGCAGGAGGGCGTACGGGTGCGCGAGGTGGCGCCCGTGGTGTCGCCGCTGGAGGCCGCGTACCTCGCCCTCACCGAGCAGCAGCAGGAGGGTGGGCGATGAGCACGGTCATGGCCGGGGAGGCGGTGGCCGGTGCCGCCGCCGCGCCCGGGGCGGGTCGGGTCCCGGTGGGCCGGGTGTACCGCTTCGAGCTGGTCAAGCTGGTCTCGCAGTGGCGGATCCGGCTGCTGGTACTGGCCTGTTGGGCGCTGCCCGGGCTGTTCGTGGCCGCGGTCGCCCAGCAGGGGACGCTGCCCTCCGACACCCTGTTCGGCCGCTGGATGCACGCCACCGGCTGGGCCGGCCCGCTGGTGGTGCTGGGCTTCGCCGGCTCCTGGGCGCTGCCGCTGCTGACCTCCGTGGTCGCGGGCGACGTGTTTGCCGCCGAGGACCGGCTCGGCACCTGGCGGCACCTGCTGGTGGCGGTCCGCTCGCCGCGGCGGATCTTCCTCGCCAAGACCCTGGCGAGCGCCACCGTGATCGTGCTGCTGGTCGCCGGGCTGGTGGCCTCCGGCACGGCGGGCGGGCTGGCGGCGGTCGGCAACCAGCCGCTGGTCGGCGTCGACGGGCACCAGCTGGCACCGTCCGACGCCGCCACGAGCGTCCTGCTGGCCTGGGCGGCCGCGCTGGCGCCCACGCTGGCGCTGGCGGCGCTCGGACTGCTCGGCTCCGTCGTCCTGGGCCGCTCCCCGATGGGCCTGCTCGTCCCCGCACTGTCCGCCGTCGCCATGCAGCTCGCCCAGACGCTGCCGCTGCCGGTGGCGCTGCGGCTGGCGCTGCCCGGCTACGTCTTCGTCTCCTGGAACGGGCTGTTCGCCGACCCGAACCGGCCGGCGGAGCTGCTGATCGCCGTCGCGGTGAGCCTGGTGTGGGCCGCGGTGGCGACCGCGGCGGCCTACCGGCTGTTCGTCCGGCGGGACTTCACCACCGGCAGCGAGGACGGCGAGAAGCGCCGCGCGCTCACCTTCGGGGTGCTGCCGCTGGCCGGGCTGCTCGCGCTGGGCACCGGCGCGGTCGCGGTGGCCGCGCCCTCGACCGGGTCGGGGATCACCCAGGCGAAGGTGCAGCGGTCGGTGGCCACCGTGTTCGCGCACCTCTACCGGCTGCAGACCGAGCAGTTGCACCGCCCCGCCGTCACCGAGGCCGACCTGCGGGTCAGCGCGGACTGCAACCGCGGTGACGGCCAGGTCGATCCGGAGGGCCCGGGCAACGACTGGCGCTGCGTGGTCACCTGGCACCTGCCCGGCACGACCGCCCCCGGGACCGCGATCTACCAGCTGGACGTCGCCTCGGACGGGCGGGTGATGGCCGACGGAGACGGGCCCAAGGAAGTGAACGGCTACTTCCTGGTGCACACCGCGACCGGCGACGCCCCGAACCCGCTGTGGCAGTTCGACGGCCGGATCGACCTGCTCGACTCCTCGACGGACTGACCGCACCGGCCGGCCCGCACCTGGCTCCCGCCGCACCGCACCGCAACGCAACGCACTGCAACGCAACGCACTGCACCGCAACGCACCCACTCCGCGCAACCGATCACAACGAAGGGCTGACGCCATGCAGGTAACGCGTCGTCGACGTGACCAGAAGGAGCACCCGGCGCTCCTCGGCCGCCGGGCCGGCCGCCGGGCCACCCTGGCCACGGCGTGCATCACGGCGGTGGCCGTGGCCACCGGCACGGCCTTCGCGGCCACCCACCAGTTCGGCACCGACCAGGTCGGCCAGGTCACCGCCGACGGCCAGGTGATATCCAGCGACCAGTACATCGCCCCGTACGGCGACCGGCTGGTCATCGACAACGGCAAGATCATGGGCTCCCGGGTCAGCCCGGACGGCACCCACCTGGCCGCCTCGCTGGCCGACGGCGACGCCTCGCTGGTCGTGGTGGACCTCAGGACCAACAAGGTGCAGCAGCGCGCCGGCAAGGCCAAGACCGCCGACCTCCACCTGACCGACGGCTCGGTCGGCCAGGAGGCCCCGGTCTACTCGCCCGACGGCAAGCAGCTGTGGCTGGGCCAGCTCGACGGCTACACCAGGTTCACCGTGAACGCCGACGGCTCGCTGGCCGACCCGGTGAAGATCGCCATCCCGGCCGACGGGGACAAGCACGCGCTGGCCTCCGGCGCGGTGTTCTCCGCCGACGGCTCGACCGTCTACGCGGCGGTCAACGGCCAGAACCGGGTGGTCGCGATCGACGCGGCGACCGGCAAGCTCGGCCAGAGCTGGACGACCGGCACCGCGCCGCGCGGCATCGCCCAGGTCGGCCACAAGCTGTACGTCAGCAACGAGGGCGGGCGCGCCGCCACCCCCGACGACGACACCCTCAACTCCTACGGCACCCAGGTGCCGGCCGACCCGGACACCGGCGCGGCGACCTCCGGCACCGTCAGCGTGATCGACCTCTCGAACCCGTCCGCCGCTGTCGGGAGCATCGACGTCGGCCTGCACCCGACGGCCGTGTACGCCAAGAACGGGACGGTCTTCGTCGCGGACACCTCCTCCGACCAGGTGTCCGTGATCGACGCCGCCCGGGACAAGGTGGTGCAGCGGATCTCCACCAAGCCCTGGCCGGAGGCCTCGGTGGGCTACGAGCCCACCGCCGTGACCCTCACCGACGACGGACGCCTGCTGGTCACCCTCGGCCGTGCCAACGCCGTCGCGGTGTACCGCTTCGCCGGCGCCCAGGAGCCGGTGAGCTACGTCGGCCTGCTGCCCACCGACTACTTCCCGGCGGAGGTCACCACCGTCGGCAACAAGGTGGTCGTCTCCAACACCCGCGGCATCGACGCCCGCCGCCCCAACTCCACCGGCGCCCACAACACCCACGACACCACCTCCAGCCTGACCTGGTTCACCCTCCCGGGCGACAAGGAGATCCGCTCCCAGACCGACAAGGTCTTCCGGCAGAACGGCTGGACCAAGGGCGCCGTCCAGACCGCCGACCGGCGCAAGGCGAAGCCGGTCGCGGTGCCGGCCCGGATCGGCGACCCGTCGACGATCAAGCACGTCTTCATGATCGTCAAGGAGAACCGGACGTACGACCAGGTCTTCGGCGACATCGGCAAGGGCAACGGCGACCCGAAGCTCGCCCAGTTCGGCGCCAACGTGACGCCCAACCAGCAGGCGCTGGCCAAGCAGTTCGGGCTCTACGACAACACCTACGACATCGGCACCAACTCCGCCGAGGGCCACAACTGGCTGATGCAGGCCGACAATCCGGAGTACACCGAGTCCTCGGCCGGCGAGTACGAGCGCAGCTACGACACCGAGGACGACGCCCTGGGCCACCAGCGCTCGGGCTTCCTGTGGACCGGCGCCCAGGCGGTCGGCCAGGACGTGCGCGACTTCGGCGAGTTCCACCAGTTCCTGACCAAGCCCGACGGCGCGAACTGGCAGAACCTGTACTGCGACGCCAAGAACATGGACGCGACCGGCGACGACACCGCCTACCCGCTCAACTCCTCCTCGCCGATCCCCTCGCTCAACGACGCGTCGGTGCCCGGCTTCCCCAAGTTCGACCTCGACGTCCCGGACCAGTACCGCTACCAGATCTGGAAGCAGGACTTCGAGCAGAACGGCCCGGCGAACCTCAACATGCTGTGGCTGTCCAGCGACCACACCGGCGGCCCGGCCGCCCCGGCCGCGCAGGTCGCCGACAACGACCTGGCGGTCGGCAGGATCGTCCAGGAGATCTCGCACAGCGAGTACTGGAAGGACTCCGCGATCTTCGTGGTCGAGGACGACTCCCAGGCCGGCCTGGACCACGTCGACGGCCACCGCGCCCCGATCCAGATCATCAGCCCCTGGGCTCAGCACGGCGCCGTCGACAGCCGGTACTACTCGCAGATCACCATGGTCCGCACCATCGAGCAGATCCTCGGGATCCACCCGATGAACCAGAAGGACAGCGCGGCCACCCCGATGGCCACCGCCTTCACCGACAAGCCTGACTACACCCCGTTCACCGCGGTGCCCAACCGCACCTCGCTGACCGACGGTCTGAAGACCCCGCCCTCCTGCGGCGTGGACGTCCCCGGCGCCCAGGACCGCACCGCGGCCGCCGCGCCCGTCACCGCCGCCCCGCCGGCCGCCGAGCAGGGCGTCGCCGCCCAGTGGGACACCTGGAGGTCCCAGCAGCACCTGACCGGCCCGAACGCCGCGCCCGACCGCGCCAATCCGGCCCAGATGAACCACCTGACCTGGTACCAGACCCACAACTGGACCGAGCCCTACCCGGGCGAGAACGCCATCCACGCCCCCGCCGACGTCCCCGGCGCCTACATCCCCTCCGCCGAGAACGACGGCTGACACCCGGCCGGCCCGTAGTCGACGCCCCGGGCGTCGGCCACGGGCCGCCGATCGGGCTCAGTACTGGCGGGACTGCTTCCACTGGACGTAACCGTTGAAGTTCGTCGCGACCAGGTAGGCCCGGAAGGCGTCCATGATGAGCCGCGGGCCGTACGCCGAGGCGAAGCCGATGGCCTCGCGGCTCCAGTCGCCGTGCCCGCCGGTGTCCTGGACGTCCTCCAGGTACAGGATGCCCGACCCCTGCTGCCGGACGGCGACCTGACCCCAGCCGGCCGGCGCCATGGCGATGGCCGGCTCCGAGTCGGTCTGGACGCCGTCGAGGATCGACCGCCCGAACCAGTTGGCGAAGGGGAAGTACGTGCGGATGACGTTCACCCGGTTGTCCAGCCCCCGGTAGGCCATCAGCAGCAGGCCGTTGGCGGGGCTGTAGGCCAGCGCCGGGGAGGACTGGCTGGTGGCGCCGGGGACGCGGGTCGGGTCGCCCCAGAGGTTGCTCGGGACGTAGTAGGTCATGCTCCAGATCTCATCGCTGTTGGCGCCGTGGAACGCCAGTGCGACGTTGTTGTGGGGCAGGGCGGCGATGGCCACGGGGCGGCCGTTGTTGGTCTGGGCGTTGTTCGGGACCTGCTGCCAGGCGCCGAACCGCAGGTAGCGCTGGCCGTTGTTGGCCTGGTTCACGGTGAGGACCATGTAGAAGATGAACCCGTTCGTGCCGGTGTGGAACAGCACGAACTGGGCCCCGCCCATGTAGACGATCTGCGGGCTGGCATTGGTCTCGCCGGCCATGCGGATCGGGCGGCCGTGGTCCAGCGCGATGTACATGCCGGGGTTGTCGTAGCCGCGCCACACCTGGAGGAGATCGCCGTTGTCGGCGCGGGCCTCGTCCATGAAGCCGTTCGCCCGGACGGGGACGTTGTCCTCGATCTCACTGGCCCACGTGGTGCTTTCGCCGAACACCGCGGCGGACGCCGGGGAAGTGGAGAACATCATCACGGCGAGTGCGGTCGTCGCGGTGACGGCGGCCATGCGCCACTTGGCGCGGATGGAAGACATGGGGATTCCTTGGAAGAGAGAACCATGGGGGGACGGACGGCCGGGGCGAAGCGCCCTCCGGCCGTCGACGCCCACTGTCCCCGGTCCGACGCACGCGGAGCATCAGTCATTTGACTGCGCAGTGCAGTTCGGCCGCGCCACGGCCGACACCAGCGTGTACCCCTGCACCTGCGCCGGGAACACGGACAGCGGGGCCGTCCGGGTCGGGGCGCCGGACTGCGGCGTCATGTGGTCCGAGGCGGTGGAGTCCGGGTTCGGCGGGGACCGCCTGCGGATCGTGAACGGGCTCGACGAGCACCACATCGAGCTCGGCGCGGCCCACCCGGACTACGTCCGGTACGAGCTGGGCGGCTGAGCCGTCGGGCGGGTGGCGAGCGAGAACCTGACCTTGGGGCGGGCCTGGGCTCCCACACGGTGGTAGAAGCGGATGGCGTCGGCGTTCCAGTCGGGCGTCTGCCACTGCACCTCTGCGGCGCCCAGGGCTGCTGCCGCGTCCGTCACGGCGTCGAGCAGGGCGCGCCCCCAGCCCCCGCCCCGGTGGGCTTCGGTGACGAAGAGGCAGTCCAGGTGGACGTAGTCGGCGGCCTGCCAGGTGGAGAACTCCCGGGAGTAGCTGGCGTAGCCGGTCAGTTCGCCGTCGTGGTCGACCACCAGGCACCAGGCTCGGGGCTCGGCCGAGAACAGCGCGGGTTCCAGACGGACGGCGAGGTCGGCGGGTACGGCTTCTGCGTCGGCGCGTTCGAAGGCGGCGTGGGCGGCGCACAGGCGGGCGAGCGCGGGCAGGTCGGTCGGCGTGGGGGGGGGGGGGGGGGGGCCCCCCCCCAAGGGGGGGGTTGCCACGACCAAGGAGGGCCCCAACAAAGGGAGGGCAAGTCGTTTACC
>NZ_JBVIFM010000008.1:134258-159281 GCF_055571335.1 Kitasatospora sp. NPDC030952 | reverse complement strand
GGGGGGGTGGGGGGGGGTGTTTTTTGTGTGGGCTCGTGGGAGGGGGGTGGGGGGGGCAAAGGGGGGGGAGAGCGGGGGCGGGTGGGTGGGTGTGGCGGGGGGGGGGTTCCCCCCCGCCCACGCGGGGTGGTTCAGCATGCGCAGGAGATGCCCGAGCGCGGGGCGGTCAGGTCGTCGATGGGGCGCTGCTCGGTGCCGGTGGCGGTGTCGAACGCGAAGCCCTCGCGGACCCAGTACTCGAAGCCGCCGAGCATCTCCTTGACCGGGTAGCCGAGGCGGGCGAAGGCCAGGGCCGCGCGGGTGGCGCCGTTGCAGCCGGGGCCCCAGCAGTAGGTGACCACGGTCTGGGTGGCCGGGTCGATCAACTGCGGTGCGAGCTCGGCGATCCGCGCGGTGGGCAGGTGGACGGCGCCGGGGATGTGGCCCTGGTTCCAGGCGACCTCGCTGCGGGTGTCGACCACCACCACGCCGGGGGCGCCGGAGGCCAGGTCGGCGTGGACGTCGGAGACGTCCGCCTCGAAGGCGAGCCGGGCGGCGTAGTGGGCGGCGGCCTCGGTCGGGGTGGCGGCGGGCATGTTCAGGACGGCGCTGGCGGACATCGGGTGCCTCGTGTTCCTACTGGTCGGGTGGGGTTCGGCGCGCCGTTCCGGGTTTCCCCGCTCGGCGACGGCTCCATCCTCCGATCCCCGGGCCCTCCTCCACGAGTGGCGTGAACGCCGTAGGTCGCCAAGATCCCGCCAGGAGCCGCCGGTCGTCCTCTCCCGGGTCGGTGCTACAGCTTCCGCAGGACGGCGAGGAGGCGGTCGATCTCCTCGGGGGAGTTGTAGGCGTGCAGGCTGACCCGCACCGAGCTGTCGGCCTCGCCGGCCCGGGCCTGGCAGTGGCCGTCGGCGCGGACCATCAGGCCGTGGCTGGCGAGGATGAAGCCGAGGTCGTTGGAGGGGATTCCGCGGTGCCGGAAGGTGACGATGCCCTCGCGGCGCTGGACCGGGGAGTCGGCGGCCAGGCTCTGCTGGCAGCCGAGGACCCGGTAGGCGTCGCAGTCGCGCAGGCCGTCGGTGAGCCGGGCGGCCAGGGCGGTGGTCCAGCGCCGGATGCGGTCCGTCCCGGCGGCGTCCAGCCAGTCCAGGGCGGCCTCCAGGCCGGCGATGCCGCAGGTGTTGGGGGTGCCGCTCCAGCCGCCCGGGCGGAACTCCGGGCCGCGGGTGTTGCGGGCCCAGACCGCGCCGGTACCGGGCAGGGCCAGTGCCTTGTGGCCGGAGAAGACCACGAAGTCGACGTCCAGGGCGGTGACGTCCACCGGCAGGTGGCCGACGCTCTGCGCCGCGTCCAGGCAGATCGGGACGGACGGGCCGACGGCGGCCCGGATCCGGTGGACGTTCATGTCGCCGCCGTACACGTGGTGGACGTGGGTGGCGGCGACGAACGCCGTCCGCTCGGTGACGAGTGCGGGCAGCGCCCGGTGGTCGTAGTCGTGCGAGGCCGGGTCGTACGGGAGTTCGCGGACCCGGATCCGGGTGCCGCGTTCGGCCAGCAACTGCTGCGCCTCCAGCCAGGGCAGGGCGTTCGCCTGGTGGTCGGCGAACGGCACGATGATCTCGTCGCCGTCGCGCAGGTGGCGGGGCAGCCAGTCCCGGGCCACCGTGCGCAGGCCCTCGGTGGTGCCGCTGGTGAAGTGGACGCCGGAGGGGTGTCCTGGGTCCGGGTCGCCCAGGAAGGCGGCGACCCGGGTGCGGGTGCGTTCGACCAGGGCGGTGGTGGCGTTGGCCCAGGTGTAGGTGCCGCGCCCGGCGTTGGCGTTGGCGGTGGTGAGGTAGCGCTGGACGGTGTCGAGCACCGCCCGGGGCTTCTGTGAGGTGGCCGCGCTGTCCAGGTAGGCCTGTTCCGGATCGGCCGTGATGATCGGGAACTGGGACCGCAACTCGCGGTGCCAGGAGTCGAGTTCTTCGAGCGTGCGCATCTCGGTCACCCCGTTCAGTCCCGGACCAGCGGTGCGCCCGCGTCGCGCCAGCCGATGATGCCGCCCGCCAGGCTGCGGGCGTCCCGGTGTCCCATCCGGGTGAGCAGGGCGGCGTACCGCACCGACTTCTCGCCGACCGGACAGGCCAGCAGGACGGGCTGCCGGGCGCCGAACGGCAGTCCACCGTGCAGGAGTTGCTCGAACAGCTCGTCGACGATGTTGATCGAGCCCTCGATGTGCAGGGCCGCGTAGGCGAACGGCCCGCGCAGGTCGATCACCAGCGGGCGCTCCTCGGCGATCCACTTGCGGGCGGCGTCCACGTCGAGGATCCGGGCGGCGTCGAGCTCGGCCTCGGTCAGCGTGGACGGCGAGTTGGGCCGCGCGGGCTGGTTGAACAGCTCCGGCCGGCGGTCGCGCAGGTAGCCGAGGTAGCTCTCGACCCGGTCGCAGACGATGAACACGGCCGTCCGGCGCTCGTCGGAATCCGTCAACTCGGCCTCCAGGGCGCGCAGATGGCGCAGCGCGCCGTAGTACGCGCCGCCGCCGGTGGGCCCGGCCAGCAGGCCGCAGCGGCGGACCAGGGTGAGCATGCCGTCGATGGCCTGGTCGGCGGTCACCGACTCGATGCGGTCGTAGGTGCCGGGGTCGAACAGCCCGACCTCGTGCACCTCGTCGATGGTGCGGATGCCGGGGATGAAGTCGGACTTGTGGGCGACCAGTCCGACCACCTCGACCGCCGGGTTGTGGGCGCGCAGCACCGTGGCCACGCCGGTGGACGAACCGGCGGTGCCCACGCAGGCGATGAACACGTCCGGGGCGCGGCCGTCGAGGTCGCGGACGATCTCCGGTCCGGTGCCGGTGAGGTGCGCGTCGAGGTTGAGCGGGCTGTAGTACTGGTCGGTGTGGAGGTAGCCCGATTCGGCTTCGGAGAGCATCCGGTGGATCCGGGTGAGCGGGTCGTCGGTGTCGGTCGGGTCGAGGCACTCGGCGCGGCCGGGCAGTTCCTCGATCTCCGCGCCGAGCAGCAGGAGCAGGTCCTTGATCTCGGGGACCTTCATCCGGTTGGTGACGCTCTTGAACGGCAGTCCGTGCATGCCGGCGATCAGCGCGAGCGCCTTGGCGGTGTTGCCGCTGGACAGTTCCACGATGGTGTCGCCGCGGGCGACGGCGGCCGGGAGGGCCTCGCGGGTCATGTTCCAGGCGGCGCGGTCCTTGACCGAGCCGAAGGGGTTGAGCAGTTCGAGCTTGGCGTACAGGTCGATGTTGCGCAGGCCGGTCACCGCCGGGTCGATCCGCAGCAGCGGGGTGTCGCCGATCGCGTCGGTGATGCTGTCGTACCTCATGCCCGTCCGTCCCCCTGGTCCGTCGCGGCCCCCGTGGTGTCGAGGGGCCAGTACTGCTCGTCGAGGCGCCAGTGCCAGGCGCCGTCCTGCCGGTACGCGGCGACCTTGCGCGCGACGGGCTGCCGCAGCGGTCCGCCGGCGTTGAAGTCCATCAGGTAGCCGGCGGTGTTCGCGAAGGCGAGGAGGTCGCCGGGGGCCGGGAGGCGGGGCAGGAAGACCAGCCGGCGGGTGATCAGGTCGGCCTCCAGACAGAGGTTGCCCATCAGGTGGACCGCGACGGGCTCGGTGGCGGTGGCGGTGGCGGTGGCGGTGGCGGTGGCGGGGGCGCCGGGGCGGGGGATCAGCACCGGGTCCATCAGCACGCCGTGGTCCTCCAGGCTGGCGTCCCGGGCGTTCATCTCCAGCCGTACCAGGCAGTCGCCGTCGGGGGTGTGCCGCACCTCCAGGACGCGGCCGAGGGTGGCCCCGCACTGGTCGACCAGGGCCCGGCCGGGCTCGACGGTGAGGTCGTACATGTGCTCCAGCAGCAGGGTGCCGAGCGGCCGTCCGAGGGTGGGGGCCCGGTGGGAGAGCAGTTCGTCCAGGTACGCCTCGGCGGCCACCGGGCGGTGCGCGGGGTACAGGCCGAGTGCGCCGCGCAGGGTGCCGGACTCGTTGCGCAGCCCGTAGCCGTGCCCCTGCCAGGTGAGCGGGGGCCGCCGGCCCAGGACGGCGGCGGTGAGCTCGGTGGTGTACTGCTCCCACTGGGCGGCGTGGGCCAGGTAGTTGACGCCGAAGCCGCCGCCGATGTCGATGGTGCGCGGGCGCAGGCCGCGGCGGTGGCACTCGTCCATCACCCGGAGGCAGGCCTCCAGGGCGACGGCCTTCTCGGTCACCCCGGTGGTGTCCACGTGGTAGGCGACGCCGGTGAGTTCGACGGCGTCCCGGTGGCGTTCGAGGGCGTCGAGCAGCTCGTCGAGTTCGCCGACGGGGGAGCCGAAGCGGCTGGGCCGGGTGAGGACGGTGGTGCCCGGCGAGTGGAAGCCGGAGAGCCGGGGCAGGACGGGCACCCGGGGGAGGGCGTGTTTGCGCACCAGCTCGGCGAGGTCGTCGAGTTCGGCCCGGGAGTCCAGGTGGACGGTGGCGCCGGTGCGGGCGGCCAGCCAGAGGAACTCGCGGCTCTTGGGGCCGGTGGCGATGATCCGTTCGGGGGTGCAGCCGGCGCCGAGGGCGTGCTGGAGTTCCCCGAGCGAGGCGACGTCCAGCCCGGCGTCGGTGGCGGCGAGCCGCCGGACGAGGGCGCTGGAGCGGTTGGCCTTGTGGGCGAAGTGGATCCGGCCGGTGAGGTGGTGCTTGCGGTAGACGGCCCGGAAGCGGGCCAGGTTGTCGACGATCTGTTCGGGCAGCAGCAGGTTGAGCGGTGACCCGAGTGCGTCGACCAGCATGTGCAGGAAGTCGGGGGTCTCCAGGAGGGATCGGAGCCGCGGCTCCAGCCGTGGTTCCAGATAGAGCGGTGAGGGCCGCATCGGCGAATCTGCTTCCCGTCGGAGGTCGGCGTGCGGTCGTCCGGCGCACACGGATCTCACCGCGGTGGGCGTCGCCGACCGAGGGAAACGGTAACTTTTTTCACATTGATTCAACAGGACTTTCTGTCACACCATCGCAAAGACTGTGTCCATGCGAAAGAACTCAATCCACTTGTGACAATCAAGAGTTGAAATCACGTCAGCTCCGGGGTCAGCGCACCGCGACCAGGACCGAGCTGGCGCCGTACTGCCACACCGAGCCGGCCTGGCGGAAGCCCGCCACCCGTAGCAGGTCGGCGTGCTGGGTGGCGGACAGGCCGTTGTCGCCGCTCTCGCTGGGCGGCAGCTGCCGCTCCCGGGCCGCCAGCAGCTCGGCGAACTCGGGGATCCGCCCGGCGGCGGCCCACCACTGCGACCAGTCCTCCTCCCCGCCGAGGCCCCGGCGCTGGGAGCGGCGCCGGCCGATCGCCAGCGCGAGTTCGGCGAGCGAGGGCTCCTCGGGGACGAGGTGGTCGCCGTTGACCAGGACGGCCCCGGGGCTCAGCGCGCCCGCGAGGTCGCGGTAGATCCGCAGCAGGGCCTCCGGCGGCGGGTAGTGCAGCGCGGTGGAGGAGAGCACGGCGTCCAGCGGGCGGTCCAGTCCGAGGTCCTCGATCCAGCCCGGCCGGCCGATCAGGGTCTCCACCCAGCGGGTGACCCGGGGGTGTCCGGCCCGGCCGAGGGCGAGCAGCAGCGGGTCGATGTCGACCGCGATCACCTCGGCGTGCGGCAGCCGGTCGGCGACGCGGGCGGACAGCGAGCCGGGGCCGCAGCCGAGGTCGGCGATCAGCGGGCGCTCGCGGTGGCCGACCACCTGTTCCACCACGTCGACGATGACGGTGAACCGCTCCTCGCGCTCCACCGCGTAGCGCTCCTGCTGGCGCTCCCAGCGCTCCACCCAGGCCCCGGCCAGGGTCGCGTCCACCGGCATTCCGACTCCCGCTGTGTCCGTGCGCATGCGCAGTCCCCGTTCCGCCAATGTCTGTCATGTCCATCTGGATTGGCAATGGAACCGGCGCGATCCACCACCTGCGCCGTAATGATATCCGTTTTCATCTGATGGACCGGGCACGACGGAACCGGCACGCGACGAACCCGGGACACGACGGAATGGGGACACGACGGAACGGGGATGCAACGGACCCGGGGCGGGACGCCGCTGCGCCCCACCCCGGTCGGTACCCGGCGGCGCCTTACCGGCCGGCGGACTGCTCGGGCACGGCACGGACCGCCGCGCCCGCCCAGGCGCGGTTGCCCAGGAGGGTCTTGACGTCCGAGGCGAGCCCGTTGTCCGGGTTCACCCGGAAGCCCAGCTCGTACAGGGTGTTCTTGTCCCAGTTGGTGGTGAGCAGCCGGACCGGCACATCGCCCGGGTGGGCTTCCAGGGCGAGCTTGAGCTCGGCGACCGTCTGCGGGGTGATCCGGTGCACCGGGACGGTGATCTGCACCGGCGGCTTGGTGCCCAGCTCGGCGGAGGAGACGTCCAGGGTGGTGATCTCCTGGCCGAAGATGCTCAGCGAGCCGTCGCGCTCGTTGAGCCGGCCGCGGACCGAGATCACGTTGTCCTCGATCATCTGCTCGGCCATCAGGTTGTAGGTGGCCGGGAAGAACAGCACCTCGACCGAGCCGTCGCGGTCGGACAGGGTGATGATCGCCCAGGCGTTGCCCGCCTTGTTGATCCGCCGGTCCACGCCGGTGATCAGGCCGGAGAGCCGGACCTCGCCCTCGGAGCGGCCGGAGCCGAGGAGTTCGGCGATCGAGGTGTCGCGGTTCTGGGACAGGATGTGCTCGGCGCCGTCCAGCGGGTGGCTGGAGACGTACAGGCCGAGCATCTCCCGCTCCAGGGCGAGGAGTTGGCGCCGGGGCCACTCGTTGTCGGTGAGCTGGAAGTCCAGCCCGATGCCCGGGCCGGCGTCGTCTCCCAGGTCCAGGGCGCCGAACAGGTCGTCCTGTCCGATGGCCTGCTGCTTCTTCACCCCGGTGACGGCGTCGATCGCGTTCTCGTGCACGGTGCTGAGCGAGAGCCGGGTGTGGCCGAGCGAGTCGAAGGCGCCCGCCTTGACCAGGGAGTCGACGGTGCGCTTGTTGCACACCACCAGCTCGACCTTGTCCAGGAAGTCGGGGAAGGAGGTGTACTTGCCCTTCTCCTCCCGGGTGGCGACCAGGGACTCGATCACCGGCACGCCGACGTTGCGGACGGCCTTCAGACCGAAGCGGACGTCGCTGCCGACGGCGGTGAAGTCGACCACCGACTCGTTGACGTCCGGGGAGAGGATCTTGATGCCCATCTGCCGGCACTCGGCCAGGTAGACGGCCATCTTGTCCTTGTCGTCGGCGACGGAGGTGAGCAGCGCCGCCATGTACTCGGCCGGGTAGTTGGCCTTCAGGTAGGCGGTCTGGTACGAGACCAGGCCGTACGCGGCCGAGTGCGACTTGTTGAAGGCGTAGCCGGCGAACGGGACCAGGACGTCCCACACCGCCTGGATGGCCTCGTCGGAGTAGCCGCGCTCCTTGCAGCCCGCGTGGAAGGGCACGAACTCCTTCTCCAGCACCTCCTTCTTCTTCTTGCCCATCGCGCGGCGCAGCAGGTCTGCCTGGCCGAGCGAGTAGCCGGCCAGCACCTGGGCGGCTCGCTGCACCTGCTCCTGGTAGACGATCAGGCCGTAGGTCGGGCCGAGGACGTCCTTGAGCGGCTCCTCCAGCTCGGGGTGGATCGGGATGATCTCCTGCTGGGCGTTCTTGCGCAGCGCGTAGTTGGTGTGCGAGTTCATGCCCATCGGGCCGGGCCGGTACAGCGCGGAGACGGCGGAGATGTCGGCGAACTCGGTCGGCTTCATCAGCTTGAGCAGGGCGCGCATGGGGCCGCCGTCGAGCTGGAACACGCCCAGGGTGTCGCCGCGGGCCAGCAGCTGGTACGTGGTGGGGTCGTCGATCGGGATCTTCTCGATGTCGACGTCGACGCCCCGGTTGGCCTTCACGATCTTGATGCAGTGGTCGATGATGCCCAGGTTCCGCAGACCCAGGAAGTCCATCTTGATCAGGCCCATGGCTTCGCACGACGGGTAGTCGAAGCCGGTGATGATCACGCCGTCCTTGTCCCGCATGTGCAGCGGGATCAGGTCGAGCAGCGGGGTGGAGGAGAGGATGACGGCCGCGGCGTGCACACCCGTGCCGCGGATCAGGCCCTCGATGCCCCGGCCGGTGTCGATGATCTTCTTGACGTCGGGCTCGTTCTGGTACAGCGCCCGGATCTCGGTGCCCTCGTTGTACCGGGAGTGCTTCTCGTCGAACAGGTCGGCCAGCGGCACGCCCTTGCCCATGACGTCCGGCGGCATCGCCTTGGTGATCCGGTCGCCCATGGCGAACGGGTAGCCGAGGATGCGGTTGGCGTCCTTCACGGCCGCCTTGGCCTTGATCGTGCCGAAGGTGTTCACCTGGGCCGTGTACGCGGCGCCGTACTTCTCCGTCACGTAGCGGACCATCTGGTCGCGCTGGCGGTCGTCGAAGTCGATGTCGACGTCCGGGGGGTTGATGCGCTCGGGGTTGAGGAAGCGCTCGAACAGCAGGTCGTGCTCCAGCGGGTCCAGCTGGGTGATGCCGGTGAGGTAGGCGACCATCGAGCCCGCCGCCGAACCACGGCCCGGGCCGACCGGGATGCCGTTGTCCCGGCCGTACTGGCAGATGTCGGCGACCACGAGGAAGTAGGCGTCGAACCCCATCGGGGTGATCACGCCCATCTCCAGCTCGATCCGGTCCAGCACCTCCTGGCTCGGACTGTCGCCGTAGCGGTGCTTGAGCCCGACCTCGATCTTCTTGCGCAGGTAGGAGGCCTGGGTCTCGCCCTCGGGCACGTCGAACTGGGGCATCCGGTCGACGTAGGTGAAGACCTCCTCGTACGACTCGACCCGCTCGGCGATCGCCAGGGTGTTGTCGCAGGCCTCCGGCAGCTCGCGGAAGAGCTCGCGCATCTCCTCCGCGGTCTTCACGTAGTAGCCGGTGCCCTGGAACTTGAAGCGGTTCGGGTCGTCCTTGTTCTTGCCCACGCCGACGCAGAGCAGGCTGTCGTGGGCGTCCGCCTGGTCGGCCGTCACATAGTGGGAGTCGTTGGTGGCCAGCAGCGGGATGTTCAGCTGCTTGGCCAGCCGCAGCAGGTCCTCACGGACGTCCTGCTCGATGGACAGGCCGTGGTCCATCAGCTCCAGGAAGTAGTTCTCCTTGCCGAAGATGTCCTGGTAGGCGCCGGCCGCCTTGACCGCCTCGTCGTACTGGCCCAGCCGCAGCCGGGTCTGCACCTCGCCCGAGGGGCAGCCGGTGGTGGCGATGATGCCGGTGGCGTTGGCGGCGATCAGCTCGCGGTCCATCCGGGGCTTCATGTAGTAGCCCTCCATCGACGCGAGCGAGGAGAGCTTGAACAGGTTGCGCAGGCCGGTCGCGTTCTGCGCCCACATCGTCATGTGGGTGTAGCGGCCGCCACCGGAGACGTCCTTGCCGCCCTCGCCGTCGGCGCCGGTCGGGCGCTGGCCGCCGGGGGACCAGAACACCTGCTTCTTCAGGAAGCGCGAGGCCGGCGCGACGTAGGCCTCGATGCCGATGATCGGCTTCACCCCGGTCTTGGCGGCGGAGTGGAAGAACTCGTACGCGCCGAACATGTTGCCGTGGTCGCTCATCGCGATGGCGGGCATGCCCTGTCTCTCCGCCTCGGCGAACAGCTTGCCGTTCTTCGCCGCCCCGTCCAGCATCGAGTACTCGGTGTGGACGTGCAGGTGCGCGAAGCTGTCGGACACGGCGCTGTGCTCCTCGGTGGACCTCGGGGTGCGGAAGCCGTCCAGGCTAGCGCGTCGGCCCGGGCGACGCGCCGGGCGGGGGGTCCGGGGCGGCGTTCTTGACGCGTCCTTCCCGCCGCCTCTTCCGGCCGCCTCTTCCCGCCGCCTCCGCGCCTGCCGGGCGGGGCCCGGACCGGACGGCTCCGCACGGCCGCGGGCCGGGTCTCCGGACGGCGACCCGGCCCGCGGCGGTGGTGCCGTCAGACCGTCCGCCGGGCCTCGGCCAGGCCGGGGATCTCGGTGACGCCGGCCAGCACGTGGGTGTACGGGTGGCCGTCGAAGTCGGCGCGGTCGAGCTCCCCGGTCAGCACCCCGACGACGACCCCGGCCCCGGCGTTGCGGCCGGCCTCGACGTCGACCACGGTGTCGCCGGCGGTCAGCACCCGGCGGGTGTCGATCACCCCGGTCTTCTCCATCGCCCGGTGGATCATGTGCGGCGCCGGACGGCCGCGGGGGACCTCGTCCGAGGTGACCACGGCGTCCAGGTTGCCGCCCTCGCCGGTGGACCAGCCCAGCGACTCCAGCAGCGGGTAGGCGACGTCGTCGCTGAACCCGGTGGTCAGCGCGACCTTGATGCCGCGCCGGCGCAGCTCGGTCAGGGCCTCCTCGACGCCCTCGATGGCCTGCGGGGGGTTGCTGCGGTAGGCCTCGCGCAGGAACTCCGCGAACGCCCGGTAGCTCTCCTCGACCAGCTCGGGGGTGGGGGTGCCCCCGCCGATGCGGACCAGGGCGGCGATGGCCTCGCGCTTGTCGGTGCCCATCCAGGTCTGGAGGTCGGCCTCGGCGACGGTCACCCCGTTGCGCTCGACGGCGGTGCGCAGCGCACGGTAGACGGCGCCGGACTCGTTGATGGTGGTACCGGCCATGTCCAGGGCGGCGAGCTCGATCACGGTGTCAGTCCTCTTCGGTGCGGTAGCGGCCGATCACGGTACGGCCTTCGACGGTGTTCTCGACGGTGAAGGTGGCCATCGCCGGCAGGTAGCGGTCGTCGGCGTCCTCCAGCGGGACGCCCTGGCCGGACGTGGTGAGCCGGCGCACCCGCAGCAGCGGGTCCCCGGCGGCGATCCGCAGCAGTTCGGCGTCCTGCGGCCCGGCGGCGACGGCGTCGATGGTGTGCCGGGCGTGGTGCAGGTCGACCTCGCGGCGCAGCAGCTCCTGGTAGACCGAGCCGGTGTCCGGGTCGAAGTCGAACAGGATCCGGCCCACCTCCTGGACGAACGTCGAGCGCTCCAGCATGGCCGGGACGCCGTCCAGCAGCCGTAGCCGGAGGAGTTCGACGACCGGCTCGCCCTCGGCCAGGCCGAGTCGGGCCGCCACCCGGGGGGTGGCCCGCCGACGAGCCACCTCGACGGTGCGCTGGCCGGGCTCGCGGCCGATGCCCCGGGCCCACTGGGTGAAGGAGAGGAAGGTGCCGAAGGGCTGGGAGGGCGTGGTGCGGTGGGCGACGGGCGGCTTGCCGCGCCCGCCGACCAGACTGCCCGCGCTGCGCAGCATGGCCAGGGCCTGGCGGACCGGGCCGCGGGAGGTGCCGAACTCGGCGCAGAGCTGCGACTCGCTGGGCACCGGCTTGCCCTCGGGCCACTCGCCGGACTCGATGCGGCGCAGGAACTCGGCGCCGAGCCGTTGGTGGAGAGGGAGGTCCTCACTTGTCTTCACAAGTTGACTATGACACCCCGGGTCGGAACTTCTCAACCCCGGTCCACCTGCGGTTTCTCCTGTTCACTCAGGCGCCCCCGGTGATCGTCATGCGGGTGAACAGACGGTAACTTGTACATACATCTCTTGACTGCGGCTCCGGGAAGCCCCTTAGCTGGGCCCATGAGCAGCAGCACCGCACCCGCAACCGCAACCACCGCATCCCACCCCCGCACCCCGGGCACGCCCGGCCGCAGCGACGTGGTGATCGTCGGCGCCGGCATCGTCGGCCTGGCCCACGCCTTCGAGGCGCTGAGCCGGGGACTGTCCGTCACCGTCGTGGAGCGCGACCGGCAGCCGGTCGGCGCGTCGGTCCGCAACTTCGGCCACTGCTGCATCACCGCCCAGGACGGCGAACTGCTCGGCCTCGCCCGGCGCTCCCGCTCCGGCTGGCTGCGCGCCGCCCGGGCGGCCGGCTTCTGGGCCGAGGAGGCCGGCGCCCTGGTGGTGGCCCGGTCGGCGACCGAGGCGGCCGTCCTGGAGGAGCTGAGCGCGGAACGCGGCGCGGACGCCGTGCGGTTGCGCACCGCCGCGGAGACGGCGGCGGCGCTCGGCCGCCCGGAGGGCGCGACCGGCGACCTGGTGGGCGGCGCGCTGCTCCCCGCCGACCTGCGGGTCAACCCGCGTGAGGCGGCGCCCGCGCTGGCCCGCTGGGTGGCCGAGCAGCCGCAGGGCCGGGTCCTGTGGGGCACCGCCGTCACCGGCGTCGAGTCCGGCACGGTGCACACCACCCGCGGTCCGGTGCACGGCGACCGGATCCTGGTCTGCGTCGGCCACGACGTGGACTACCTCTTCCCCGAGCTCGCCGAGGAGCACGAGGTCCAGCGCTGCCGGCTGACCATGGCCCGCGCCGAGGCCCCGGCCGCGTTCCGCACCGACTCCGCGGTGCTGACGGCCACGTCGATGCTGCGCTACGACGCCTTCACCGCCCAGTCCTCGGCCGCCCGGCTGCGGGAGGAGGTGCTGGGCCACAGCGCGGAGCTGCTGGAGATCGGCGCCAATGTGATGTTCACCCGGCTGCCGGGCGGCACCGTGCTGATCGGCGACTCGCACCACTACGACGCCACCACCCCGCCGTTCGTCGACGAGCGCACCCACGAGCTGCTGAGCGACGCCGTCGCCCGGGTGCTGGGCGTGCCGAAGCTGCGGATCCTGGAGCGCTGGCAGGGCGTCTACGCCAGCAGCGCGCGCGGCCCGCTGCTGGTGCGCGACCTGGCGCCGGGGGCGCGGGTCCTCTCGGTCACCTCCGGGATCGGGATGACGCTCTCCTTCGGCCTGGCGGCCGCCACCTTCGACGGCACCCTGGCCGCGACCGCCTGAACCGCTCGGCGGGGGGCAACTACCGGACCTCCCCGCCGCCATCGCGCTGTGACGACGAAACCGGCCGGACCGGTAGCGGTCCGGCCGGTTTCATGCCCTGGTGCCCGGCGGTGCTCAGAAGGCGGAGTGGGCGAACCAGTGCGCCAGCAGCTCCTCGTCCCCGGCGAGCTCGACGCCGGCCGCGGTGCGGTCGAGCCGCCCGTAGAGAACCAGCAGCAGGTCGGCGGCGGAGGCCCGGACGGTGGCGTCGGCCGCCGCGGCGGTCTCGTCGAGGCCGAAGCCGTCGGGGCGCAGCCGGACCAGCCAGTCGCCCTCGCCGTCGGTGCGGGTGAAGCGGATGGTCCGGTCCTCGGCGCGCAGCTGGGCCGTGCCGGGGGCGAACGGGGTGGCGAAGGGCAGGTTGGTCAGGAACTCGGCCACGCCGTCGGCCGCGAGGGCCGGGTCGATCTCCGGCGCCAGGCCGAGCGCGGTCTCGGCGTCGACCCGGTGGACCAGGGTCTCGAACAGCATCCGCCGGACCCAGAACCGGGCGTGCTGGTCGGCGCCCCAGGCCCACATCGGCGCGTCGAGACCGCCCTCGGCGAACGCGGCGCCCGCCTGCTCGGCGGCCTCGGCCAGCCAGTCCGGGAGCTCCTCGGCCCGCTCGGGCAGCCGCAGGTCGACGTCCCGGCTGAGCGGCCGCTCCTGGATCCGCTGGTGGAGCAGTGCGGTGAACCAGCGCTGGGCGCTGCCGGTGTGGCGGACGAGGTCGGCGAGCGTCCAGTCCGGGCAGCCGGGCACCGGGAGGGTGAGGTCGGCCTGCCGTACGGCGGCGACGAAGCGGGCGGTCTCGGCGGCGACGGCGGCGCCGTGGTCCAGCGGGGTCATGAGGGCTGTCTCCAGTGCTACGGGTTCGCGGCGCCCCCGGGCCGGACTGCACCCGATGGCTTGCGGTCTCAATTTTTCATCAGCTGAAACAATCGCGACGACGCTAGGCCTGAAAGGTTGAGCCTGTCAAGTAACTCTCCGGATGCGCACCTCGTCGAGGTCCGGCTGGACCAGTTCGAGCACCTGGTGTCGGCCGAACTGCCCGTCCTGTGCGAGGACTTCAGGCTCGGTGCGGCCGCCCGGCAGGCCGTCGACCGGCACGTCCGCCACCTGCGGACCTTCATGGCCGGCAACCTGGACTGGCACGGCCGCTCAGGCCGCTTCACCGAGGCCGAACTGCGCCGCCACCACGGCCGGGAACTCCCCGGCCCGACCGGCCCCGGCACCTCCGCCGCCCGGCTCCCGCTGCCCACCCGCTGACCTGTCGCCCCGCGCCGCCGGGCCACCCGCCAGGCCACCCGCCCGGTTGTCGCCCCGTTACCCGGCCGGTGCGGGGCGGACGGTGAGGCCGGGGCGGCGGCGGTGGACGGTGAGGTAGATCAGGCCGTCCTCGCCCGCGGCGAGGGCGCGGTGGGCGCCGTGCGGGAGCCAGGCGGTGCAACCGGGGGAGAGGGCCTGCCGGCCGTTGTCGGTCTCCAGGTGGCCACTGCCCCCGAGCACCTGGACCAGCACGTCGAGGTTCGGCTCCACGTGCGCGGCGACCTCGGCGTTCGCGGGCAGCCGGACGATGTTGGCGTCCAGCTGGCGCCCCTCCTCCGCCAGCCGCCACAGCGCCCCGCTCCGGTCGGCGGGGGTCTGGTGCAGCAGGGACTCCAGGTGGGTGAGCACACCCGGTCCGGGGCGGGGCGTCAACGCGGTCTCCTGACGGTGGGTACGGGCGGTCCGGCCCGTGGATTCTACGGAGGACCGCAGCACCGGGCTCAGTCGGCGGCGAGCAGCCGGGCGACGGCGGCGTCCACGTCCAGGTGGTCGGACTCCGATCCGGCGGGCACCAGGGCGAAGGAGTCCGAGAGGAACGCCGTGACGAGGTCCTCCGGGGCACTGACCAGGGCCCGGCCGACGGGCCCGCGCAGCGTGATCAGGACCTCGCCCTCGAGCCCCGGGCAGATCCGCACGTCACCGCTGCCGACCGGGCCGAGCCGGCCCTCGTTGAGCAGTTCGCGGCTGAAGTACCAGGCCACCCGGGCACCGTCCCCGGTGCACCGGCACGGGGTCAGCGGGAACGCCAGACAGGCCGCGTACGGGAGGCTGGAGTCGAAGCGGAGTTCCGCGTCGACCGGGACGTCCGGCTCCGCGCTGTCGGGGAAGGTGACGGGCACCGGGCGGACGGTGGACAGCTGCATCGGTTCGGCCTCCTGCAATCGCGACGCGCCGGGCGAGGGGGTGGCCCGGCCTACCCGGGGCGCCTACCCGGTGCGTCGAGGAGCAGCGTCCGGGGGAGGAATCTCCACAATTCCCCCGCATCGCCCGGTCGTACGGTCCGCCTGGTGTCAGCTCGACGGTCGGCGCTTTCACTCGTACGAATGAATCGACGGGCTGTCCGGCGGTCTTGGCCTGGCCGCGCCGGGCCCGTACCGCAGCACGCTGGAAAGCGCGCCGCCCCCGCCGGCGCACCCCTCCCGAACGGAGCCCCCACGTGACCAGCCCCCGGCCCCTCCAGGCAGCCGCCGCGTTGCTGCTCTCCGCCGCCCTCGCGGCCTGCTCCAGCTCCGGCACGCCGTCCAAGGGCGCCACGAGCAGCGCGCCCGGCCCGGCCGTGAGCAGCCCCGCCGCCACCAGCCCCGCCATGACCAGCCCGGCGGAGACCAGCACCGCGGCCAGTGCCGGCGCCCTCCAGGTCACCATCAAGAACTTCACCTTCGCGCCCGCGGCGCTGACCGCGGGCCCCGGCCAGACCGTCACCGTGCTGAACCAGGACTCCGTCGCCCACACCCTCACCGCCGCCGACAAGTCCTTCGACACCGGGACGATCCAGCCGGGCGCCAGCGCGACCTTCACCGTGCCCCAGCAGACCGGCGCCCACCCGTACATCTGCACCATCCACCCGTTCATGCACGGCACCCTGACCGTCGGCTGAGCCGCCGTGGCCACCCTCCTACCCGGCCGCCACCGCGTCGTCCACCTGGTCCTGCGCCTGGTCGCGGCCGCCGGACTCGCCGTGGACGCGGCCGTCCACGCCCGGCTCGCCGAGCGCTACGACGCCGTCGGCGACACCCTCAGCCAGGGCACCCTGTTCCGCGCCGAGGCCGCCGCCGCCAGCCTCGCCGTGCTGCTCGTCCTGCTGCTGCGCCGGCGCAGCGGCGACCTCTTCGCCTGGCTGGTCGCGGCCTCCGGCCTCGGTGCGCTGCTGCTCTACCGCTACGTCGACGTCGGCGCCCTCGGCCCGCTGCCCGACATGTACGAGCCGCTCTGGTTCGCCGACAAGACGCTCGCCGCCTGGGCCGAGGGCGTCGCCCTGGTGGCGCTCACCGTCCTGCTGTCCGCCCCCCGCCCGCGCCGCCTCTAGGGTCCGCCGAGCACCGTGCGGGTCACAGGAACTCGACGAAGAACGGGCCGCCGTTGGTGGGGAAGCCCGTCGTCGTGCGGGGCTCCTCCTCTTCCGCCCCGCCGCCCGGGTGAACGGGCGGCGCGGCGGGAGCGACGGGCCCGGGGCCGGACGGGCCGGAGGTGATGATCGCCGGGTTCCCGGAGGCCCTCACCGTCGGAGGCGGACATGCGGATCCTGCTCCTCGCCAGCGCGTTCAACAGCCTCAGCCAGCGGCTGCACGCCGAACTGCGCGACCGGCGCCACCGGGTCGACGTCCAACTGGCCGGTGAAGAAGACGAGTTGACGGCAGCGGTGCACCGCCTGCGGCCGGACGTGGTGCTCGCGCCGATGCTGCGCACCGCGATCCCGCGGAGCGTCTGGTCGCAGCTCACCTGTCTGATCGTCCACCCCGGCCCACCGGGCGACCGCGGCCCGTCCTCGCTCGACCGGGCGGTCCAGGAGGGCCGTACCGAGTGGGGCGTCACGGTGCTCCAGGCCGAGGAGGAGATGGACGCCGGACCGGTCTGGGCCTGGGCGCCCTGCCGGCTCCCCGCGCGCGGCAAGAGCGACCTGTACCGCAACGAGGTCTCCGACGCCGCCGTGGCGGCCGCGCTGCTCGCCGTGGAGCGGGTCGCCTCCGGCACCCACGCGCCCCAGCCCCAGCACGGCCCCGGCTGGCGGGCGACCGTCCGCACCCGGCCGCCGCTGCGCCAGGAGGAGCGCCGGATCGACTGGGCGGCCGACCCCACCGAGGAGGTGCTGCGCCGGCTCCGCGCCGCGGACTCCCAGCCCGGGGTGCTGGACGAGCTGTGCGGCGCCGAGTGGTTCCTGCACGGCGGCCACCCGGAGCCCCGGCTGCGCGGCCGCCCGGGCGAGCTGCTCGCCACCCGGGCCGGCGCCGTCTGCCGGGCTACCTCGAACGGCGCAGTGTGGCTCCCCGAACTGCGCCGCCGCCGCACCCCGGGCGGCCCGGCGACCGTCAAGCTCCCCGCGGTGACGGCGCTCGGCGCCCTGCTGCCTCCCCTGCCGGAGCGCCCGGCCCCGCTGATGCCGGAGGACGGCGACCGGCCCGGGTGGTCCGACATCCGCTACCGCGAGGACGGCCCGGTGGGCTTCCTGCGGTTCTCCTTCCCCGGCGGGGCGATGTCCGCCGAGCACTGCCGCCGGCTGCTGGCGGCGTACCGCTTCGCCCTCGGCCGGCCGACCTCGGTGCTGGTGCTCGGCGGGGGCCGGGACTTCTTCTCCAACGGCATCCACCTCAACGTCATCGAGGCCGCGCCCGATCCGGCCGCCGAGTCCTGGGCCAACATCACCGCGATGGACGACCTGGTCGCCGAGGTGCTCACTACCACCGACCGCCTGGTGGTCGCCGCCCTCGGGGGCAACGCCGCGGCCGGCGGGGTGATGCTGGCGCTGGCCGCCGACGAGGTGTGGTGCCGCCGCGGCTCGGTGCTCAACCCGCACTACCGGCTGATGGGCCTGTACGGCTCGGAGTACTGGACGTACACCCTGCCGCGCCGGGTGGGCGCGGCGGAGGCCGAGCGGCTGACCGGCCAGGCGCTCCCGGTGTCCGCGGCGGCCGCCGAGCGGATCGGCCTGGTCGACCGGGTGCTCGACGGCGGGCCGGCGGAGTTCGGCGCGGGCGCGGCCCGGCTGGCCGGGCTGCTGGCGTCCTCGCCCGCCACCCAGCGCCGGATCGCGGCGAAGAAGGCCGCGCGCGAGGCCGACGAGCGGGTCAAGCCGCTCGACGCGTACCGGCAGGAGGAGCTGGCGGTGATGCGCCGGCAGTTCTTCGCACCCGAATCGCCGTACCACGCGCTGCGGTCCGCGTTCGTGCGCAAGCGCCCGGTGCCCGCCGGGCTGCTCGCCCCGCGCTGACCCGAACGGCCCCGCCGGGCTTGCGCGCGAGGGGCGGCCCCGCCGGACGCGCGGACCGGCGGGCCGTCCGAACCGTTGCTATGACTGGGTCCGAGCCATTTCGTCCGGCTCCCATCCCCGAGGAGGCATCCTCATGGGTGCTGCAACAACCGACACCGACGTGGTGCACGTTCTCTGGATCAACGCCGGCCTCAGCTGCGACGGGGACTCCGTCTCGCTGACCGCCGCGATGCAGCCGAGCATCGAGGAGATCGTCACCGGCGCGCTGCCCGGCCTGCCGAAGGTCGCGGTGCACTGGCCGCTGATCGACTTCGAGTGCGGCCCGGTCCAGGGCGCGGACAACTTCGTCGAGTGGTTCTTCAAGGCCGACCGCGGCGAGATCGAGCCGTTCGTCCTGGTCGTCGAGGGATCCATCCCCAACGAGAAGATCAAGAAGGAGGGTTACTGGTGCGGCTTCGGCGACGACCCCGCCACCGGACAGCCCATCACCACCAGTGAGTGGCTGGACCGGCTCGCTCCCAAGGCGACCGCCGTGGTCGCGATCGGGACCTGCGCCACGTACGGCGGCATCCACGCGATGGCCGGCAACCCGACCGGCGCCATGGGCGTGCCGGACTACCTCGGCTGGGACTGGAAGTCCAAGGCCGGGCTGCCGATCGTCTGCGTGCCGGGCTGCCCGATCCAGCCCGACAACTTCGCCGAGACGCTCACCTACCTGCTGTACCAGCTGGCCGGCTCCGCGCCGATGATCCCGCTCGACGACAAGCTGCGGCCCGCCTGGCTGTTCGGCGCCACCGTGCACGAGGGCTGCGACCGCGGCGGCTACTACGAGCAGGGCCAGTTCGCCACCGACTACGGCACCCCCGAGTGCCTGGTGCGGCTCGGCTGCTGGGGCCCGGTCGTCAAGTGCAACGTCGCCAAGCGCGGCTGGATCAACGGCGTCGGCGGCTGCCCGAACGTGGGCGGGATCTGCATCGCCTGCACCATGCCGGGCTTCCCGGACAAGTTCATGCCCTTCATGGATCCGCCGCCCGGCTCGCGGGTCTCCACCGGTGCCAGCAGCGCGTACGGCACGCTGATCCGCCGGCTGCGCGCGATCACCCAGAAGACCGTCGACAAGGAACCGAAGTGGCGCCGCACCGGCCGCCACCTGACCACGGGTTACCGCCCGCCCTGGTGACGGGGGAGGGCCGCACACCGCCCCGGTGTGCGGCCCTCGTGGGACCCCGGCCCGGCCGGCGGACCCCGCAGAACCCACAGAACCCGCCGCCCCCGCGGACCTCGCAGACGCCGCGGACCTCGCAGACCCCGTAGAACTCGCAGACCCCGTAGACAAGGACACGCAGAGACGATGGCAACACCGACGACCAGGGCGGCCGGCGACGGCAGCGGCCTGACCGAGATGTCGTGGGACCCGATCACCCGGATCGTGGGCAGCCTGGGCATCCACACGAAGATCGACTTCAAGCAGAAGCGGGTCGCGGAGTGCTACAGCACCTCCTCGGTCTTCCGCGGCTACAGCGTCTTCATGCGCGGCAAGGACCCGCGCGACGCCCACTTCATCACCAGCCGGATCTGCGGGATCTGCGGCGACAACCACGCCACCTGCTCGGTCTACACCCAGAACATGGCGTACGGCGTGAAGCCCCCGCACCTGGGGGAGTGGATCATCAACCTCGGCGAGGCGGCCGAGTACATGTTCGACCACAACATCTTCCAGGAGAACCTGGTCGGGGTCGACTACTGCGAGAAGATGGTCCGCGAGACCAACCCGGGCGTCCTGGAACTGGCCGAACGCACCGAGTCCCCGCACGCCGGCGACCACGGGTACAAGACGATCGCCGACATCATGCGCTCGCTCAACCCGATCGAGGGCGAGTTCTACCGCGAGGCGCTCCAGGTCAGCCGCTACACCCGGGAGATGTTCTGCCTGATGGAGGGCCGCCATGTGCACCCCTCCACGCTCTACCCCGGCGGCGTCGGCACCGTCGCCACGGTGCAGCTGTTCACCGACTACCTGACCCGGCTGATGCGCTACATCGAGTTCATGAAGAAGGTCGTGCCGCTGCACGACGACCTCTTCGACTTCTTCTACCAGGCGCTCCCCGGCTACGAGGAGGTCGGCCGGCGCCGCGTCCTGCTCGGCTGCTGGGGCAGCCTCAACGACCCGGACCACTGCGACTTCACGTACCGCAACATGACGGACTGGGGGCGGCGGATGTTCGTCACCCCCGGCGTGGTGGTGGACGGCAAGCTCGTCACCAACGACCTGACGCAGATCAACCTCGGCATCCGGATCCTGCTCGGCAGCTCCTACTACGAGGACTGGCAGGGCAAGGACCTGTTCGTCACCCACGACCCGCTGGGCAACCCCGTCGACCCCCGGCACCCGTGGAACCAGCACACCATCCCCCAGCCGCAGAAGCGCAACTTCGACGACAAGTACAGCTGGGTGATGTCCCCGCGCTGGTTCGACGGCAAGGACCACCTCGCCCTCGACACCGGTGGCGGCCCGATCGCCAGGCTGTGGTCCACCGCGCTGTCCGGGCTGGTCGACATCGGCTACGTCAAGGCCACCGGCCACAGCGTCCAGATCAACCTGCCCCGCTCGATGACCAAGCCCGAGGTCACCTTCGAGTGGAAGATCCCGCAGTGGAGCAACGCCATCGAGCGCAACCGCGCCCGCACCTACTTCCAGGCCTACGCGGCCGCCGCCGCCCTGCACTTCGCCGAGAAGGCGCTCGACGAGGTCCGCGCCGGGCGCAGCCAGACCTGGGAGCGGTTCGAGGTGCCGGACGAGTCGATCGGCTGCGGCTTCACCGAGGCCGTGCGCGGCGTGCTCTCGCACCACATGGTGATCCGCGACGGCAAGATCGCCAACTACCACCCGTACCCGCCCACCCCGTGGAACGCCAGCGTGCGCGACAGCTACGGCACGCCCGGCCCGTACGAGGACGCGGTGCAGAACACGCCGATCTTCGAGGAGAACTCCCCGGAGAACTTCAAGGGCATCGACATCATGCGCGCGGTGCGCAGCTTCGACCCCTGTCTGCCCTGCGGCGTGCACATGTACGTCGGCAACGGGCGCACCCTGAAGACCATGCACGTGCCCACCGGCCTGAGCGGGCTCACCGCATGACGGCCGAACAGACCGGGCTGCGGATCCAGCAGGCCCTGGACGCGCTGGCCGGCAGCGGCGCCGAGCAGGCGGGCGAGCAACTCGTCCGCGACCTCATGGAGTTCTACGGCGAGGGGCTGGCCCGGCTGGTGCCCGCGCTGCCCCCGCCCGCCCTGGAACGGATGCTGGACGACCCGGCGGTGGCCGGGCTGCTGCTCCTGCACGACCTCCACCCCGAGGACCTGACCGCCCGGATCGACCGGGCGCTCGCCGGCCTGCCGGAGCGGATCGAGGTGCTCGGCTACGAACCCGCGACCGGCACCCTGCGGCTGCGCCGGACCGCCTCCGGCTGCGGCTGCGGCGAACCGGAGGTCGAGGCCGCGCTCGCCTGCCACGCCCCCGAGGTGACGGCCCTGGAGCTGGAGCGCTCCCCCCAGCTGCTCCAGATCGGCACCCGCCCGCCGCAGCCCGCGGAGGCGCGGTGAACACCCGCAGGGTCTCCCGGGACGGGACCGCCCTGCTGCGCCGGCTGCGCGAGCCGGCCCCGCCGCGGCCCGAGCAGTGCGGCCTCTGCGGCCGGGACCTCCCGCCCGGCCACCGCCACCTGGTGGACGTCGAGGAGCGCGCCCTGGCCTGCACCTGTACGGCCTGCGGCCTGCTGTTCCAGCAGCCGGGCGCGGCCGGCGGGCGCTACCGCACCGTGCCCGAGCGCTGCCTGGTCGACCCGGACGGCGAGGTGGACGAGCGGGTCTGGTCGGTGCTGGGCGTCCCGGTCGGCACCGTCTTCCTGTTCCGCAACGCCGTCCTGGACCGGCTGCTCGCGTTCTACCCCGGGCCGGCCGGCGCCACCGAGAGCGAGGTGGACGAGGAGGCCTGGCAGCGCGCCCTCGGCGGCAGCCGGCTGGCCGCCGCCCTGGAACCGGACGTGGAGGCGCTGCTGCTGCGCCGCACCGAGGGCCGGGTCGACTGCTACCTGGTGCCGATCGACCTCTGCTACGAGCTGGTCGGCCGGCTCCGGCGGTGCTGGCACGGCTTCGACGGCGGAGCCGAGGCGCGCGCCGAACTCGACGCGTTCTTCGGGCAGTTGGCCGACCGGGCGCGCCCCCTGCCGGCGGCGGTGACGGCATGACGGCGCTCGGCTTCAGCTGCGTCGGCGTCCGCTCCGACCCGTACGCGGCCGGGCCGACCCTGGTGTTCCGGCTGCGCATCACGGCGCCCGCCGACACCCGGGTGCACGCCCTCGCCCTCCAGTGCCAGCTGCGGATCGAACCGGTGCGCCGGCCCTACGCCGACGCCGAGGGTGAGCGGCTGGCCGACCTCTTCGGCGAACGGGAGCGCTGGGCGACCACGCTCAACCCGATCCAGTTCGCCACCGTGCCGCTGCTGGTGCCCGGCTTCACCGGGGAGACCGAGGCCGACCTGGTGGTGCCGTGCAGCTACGACCTGGAGGTGGCCTGCGCCCGGTACTTCCGGGCGCTGGACGACGGCGAGGTGCCGCTGCTGCTGCTCTTCTCCGGCACCGCCTTCGCCGGCCCCGGCGGCTTCCAGGTCACCCCCGTGCCCTGGGACCGGGAGGCCCGGGTGCGGATGCCGGTACGGGTCTGGCGGGAGGCCGTCGACCAGCACTTCCCCGGCTGCGGCTGGCTGCGGCTGCCCGAGGACGTCCTGGACGACCTGCTCGCCTACCGCTCCGGACGGGCCCTGCCCTCCTGGGAGGCGACGGTGCGCGCCCTGCTCGCGACCGCGGCCGTCGAGGAGGGCGCCCGGTGAAGACCTTCCCCGAGGGGATCGAGCGCGGCTTCGCGGCCGCCCGGCAGATCGCCGACGCGGTGCTGCTGGAGGGCTACGTGCTCTACCCGTACCGGGCGTCGGCCGCCAAGAACCGGCTGCGCTGGCAGTTCGGCGTGCTGGTGCCGCCGGAGTACACCAGGCAGGGCGGCGAGCACTCCCATCAGCGCACCGAGTGCGTCATGGAGGCCCGGCAGGACGACCGGCTGGCCGTCGAGCTGCGCTTCCTGCGGGTCCAGCGGCGCACCGTCGAACGGGCCACCGCCACCGGCGGGTTCGAGCCGGTGGAACGGCTGGAACTCGCCGACCGGGTGCTCGTCGAATGGGACGAGGGCGTCGAGGAGCGGATCGAACTCCTGCTCTCCGTCGACGAATTGGCCGGCGCAGGGGTGCAGCGGGGGTTCCGGCTGCCGGGCGTCGGCGGCACCGAGCTGGTGCACGAGCAGGGCAGCGCCGTCGGCCGGCTGGTGCGGCGGCGCGAACAGGTCGACGGGCTGGTGCGGTTGCGGATCGAGGAACTGCCCGGCCCCTACCGGGCGCAGCGGCTCACCGCCGAGGTGGAGAACGCCTCCCCCTGGACGCCGCGCCGCGAGGACGGCCGGGAGGAGGCGCTGCCGCGCTCGCTGGTCTCCACCCACCTGCTGCTCGGGCTGGAGCACGGCCGGTTCCTCTCGGTCACCGATCCGCCCGAGTGGGCCCGCGCGGCCGTCGGGCGGTGCCGCAACGAGCGCACCTGGCCCGTCCTGGCCGGGCCGGACGGCGGGTACCAGGTGATGCTGTCCTCGCCGATCATCCTGGAGGACCACCCGAGGATCGCCCCGGAGAGCCTGGGCACCCTCTACGACTCCACCGAGATCGACGAGATCCTGGCGCTGCGAACGGCGGCCCTGACCGACCAGGAGAAGCGTGAGGCCCGGGGCACCGACGACCGGGCCGGGGCGGTGATCGACCTGGCCGAGTCCATGCCGCCCGAGGTGCTGGAACGCCTCCACGGCGCCGTCCGCGGGCTGCGCGAGATCACCGGCGGCTCCGATCCGGAACAGCCCTGGTGGGACCCGGGCGGCGACCCGGACGTCGACCCCGAACGGGACCGGGTGGTGGTCGACGGCCGGTCGGTCGGCGCGGGCAGCCGGGTCGTGCTGCGGCCCGGCCGGCGGCGCACCGACGCCCAGGACCTCTTCCTGGACGGACGGACCGGTGTCGTCGAGGCCGTCCTGCACGACGTGGACGGCTCCGTGCACCTGGCCGTCACGGTGGAGGACGACCCGGGGGCCGACCTGTGGCGGGCCCAGGGGCGCTTCCGCTACTTCCAGCCCGACGAGGTCACCCCGCTGGAGGAGTCATGACCGGCGGGAAGGTGCTGGTCGCCGGGGTGGGCAACCTCTTCCTCGGCGACGACGGCTTCGGCGTGGAGACCGTCCGGCGGCTGGCCGCCCACCCGCTGCCGGAGGGCGTGGAGCTGGTCGACGTCGGGGTGCGGGGCGTCGACCTCGCCTACCGGCTGCTGGACGGCTACCGGACCGCCGTCCTGGTGGACGCCACCTGCCGCGGCGGCGCCCCCGGCACCGTCTACCTCATCGAGGCGGCCGCCGAGCCGCTGGAGGTGCCCGTCCTGGACGGGCACCGGATGGGCCCGGACGCCGTCCTCGGCCTGCTCGCCACGCTCGCCGCCGGCACCGGGGGCGAGCCGCCCGCGCGGGTGCTGGTGGTCGGCTGCGAACCGGCCTCGCTGGAGGAGGGCATCGGGCTGAGCGCCCCGGTCGCCGCCGCGGTGGAGGAGGCCGTCCGGACGGTGTTGGAAGCCGTCGAGGAGGCGGTGCTGGAGGCCGTCGAGGAGGCGGTGCGGCCGGAGCCGTCGAGTGCGGAGCTCGAGAGGAGGACGACACCATGCTGAGGAAACTGTTCTGCGCGGCCCTGCTGGCCGGGATCGGCGCGCTGGTCTGGCAGAGCCTGCCGGACATCCGGCGGTACCTGAAGATCTCGCGGATGTGAGCCGCGGATTGCTGCGAACGGTGCAGCCCCGGACGCGGGGGGGGGGGGGGGGAAAACCAAAGAGGGGGGTAAAAAGAAGGCGGTGGGCCCCGCAACCCCAGGGGGAACGTTTCCTCTTTTTCTGGGCCTTTAACCAGAAAACGAAAGAAGGGGCTCGCTCCCTGAGTA
>NZ_JBVIFM010000008.1:0-134248 GCF_055571335.1 Kitasatospora sp. NPDC030952 | reverse complement strand
ACCCCCGAAATACCATAAACCCACGGAGTGGTACACTGACGGGGCCCAAAACCACCCCCCCCCCCCCCCCCCCTCCCCCCCCTCCCCCCCCCCCCCCCCCCCACCGCCCCCTGTAATGGGGCGCGTTGCCGCCCGCCGTGGGAAGGGACCGATGCACGAGATGTCGATCGCCGCCGCCGTGGTCGAGCAGGTGGACACGGCCGCGCGCGAACACCGGGCCCCCGGAGTCGCCCGGATCCGGCTGCAGGTCGGCGAGTTGGCGGGCGTGGTGCCCGAGGCCCTCGACTTCTGCTTCGAACTCGCCTGCGCCGGAACGCTGGTGGAGGGCGCGGTGCTGGACACCGAGGCCGTCCCGGCGCGGGCCCGCTGCGCCCCCTGCGCCGTCGAATGGGCCGTCGGCATGCCGCCCGACCTCGGCTGCCCGGACTGCCGCACCGGCGCCGGCGTCGAGCTGCTGTCCGGGCGTGAGCTCCAGATCCTCGACGTCGAGTGGGCCCGGGGCCCCGGCGTCCCGGCCGAACAGAAAGGCTGAAGCCGATGTGCCAGAGCGGCCACACGGTCGACCTGCGCCGGGCGGTGCTCGCCCGCAACGACGACAGCGCCCGCGAACTGCGGGCCGCGCTGACCGCCCGCGGGACCGTCGCGGTCAACCTGCTCTCCAGCCCCGGCAGCGGCAAGACCGCCCTGCTGGAGGCCGAGTTGGGGCTCGCCCGGCGGCGTGGGATCGAGGTCGCCGCGCTCACCGCCGACCTCGCCACCGAGAACGACGCGCTGCGGCTGGCCCGTTCGGGCGCTCCGGTGAAGCAGGTGCTCACCGACGGCCTGTGCCACCTGGAGGCCCGGATGCTGGCCGGCCACCTGGACGGCTGGCTGCCGCCGGACTGCCGGCTGCTGTTCGTGGAGAACGTCGGCAACCTGGTCTGCCCGGCCTCCTACGACCTCGGCGAATCGCTGCGGGTGGTGCTGGCCTCCGTCACCGAGGGGGAGGACAAGCCGCTCAAGTACCCGACCGCGTTCGGGCTGGCCAACCTCGTGCTGGTGACCAAGGCGGACCTCGCCGCGGCGGCCGAGTTCGACGAGACGGCGTTCCTGGCGAACGTCCAGCGGGTCAACCCCGGGGTGGAGGTGGTGCGGACCTCGGCCCGCAGCGGGCACGGCGTCGGCGCGCTGCTGGAACGGGCGCTGGGCGTGCTGGACGGCGGCGTGCCGCACCGGCCGGTGATGGCGGCCGGGCAGGAGCACGGCGGGCACGCGCACGCGGGGCACGCGCAGTCGGGGCAGCACGTGCATGCGGGGGACGTGCATGCGGGGCACGTGCGGTCGGGGGACGCGCAGTCGGGGCACGTGCGGTCGGGGCACACGCAGGAGGGTCACCACCATCACGCGGTGCCGGAGACGCCGTGACGGCGCCCGCCCGCGAACGGCGGCGGGTCGCCGTCCGCGGCCTGGTGCAGGGCGTCGGCTTCCGGCCGTTCGTCTTCGCGCTGGCCGGGGAACTCGGACTGGCCGGCAGCGTCACCAACACCGGTGAGGGCGTGCTCGCCGAGGTCGAGGGCAGCCCGGCCGCGCTGGACGCCTTCTGCCGGCGGATCACCGCCGACGCGCCGCCGCTCGCCCAGGTCGCCTCGATGGAGCACACGCCGCTCGCCGCCACCGGCGCCACCGGGTTCGCCATCACCCCCTCGCGCACCGACGGGCCCCGCGCCACCCTGATCCCGCCCGACGTCGCGACCTGCGCCGACTGCCTGGCCGAACTCACCGACCCGGCCGACCGGCGCCACCGGCACCCGTTCATCAGCTGCACCAACTGCGGCCCCCGGCACACCATCGTCACCGGCCTGCCCTACGACCGGGCCGGCACCACCATGGCCGGCTTCCCGATGTGCGCGGACTGCGCCCGGGAGTACACCGACCCCGCCGACCGCCGCTTCCACGCCCAGCCCGTCGCCTGCCACGCCTGCGGACCACGACTCGCCCTGACCGTCCCCGTCGGCGGCCTCGGCGGCGTCGGCGGCCTCGGTGATCTCGGTGGCGAGGACGCGCTCGGCGAGGCCCGGCGGATGCTCGCCGACGGGGCGATCCTCGCGGTCAAGGGCCTCGGCGGCTACCACCTCGCCTGCGACGCCCGCGACGCCGCGGCCGTCGCCCTGCTGCGCCGGCGCAAGCGGCGCGGTGACAAGCCGTTCGCCTTGATGGCCCGGGACCTCGCCACCGTCGAGGGCCTGCTGCCGGTCGGGCCGGTCGAACGGGAACTGCTCACCGGAGCCGTCCGGCCGATCGTCCTGCTGCGCCGCCCCGGCGGCTTCGCGGCGCAGCTCCCGGCCGTCGCCCCCGGCAGCCCCGACCTCGGGGTGATGCTCCCGTACACCCCGCTGCACCACCTGCTGCTCGCCGCCCCCGGGCCGGACCTGCTGGTGATGACCAGCGCCAACCTCTCCGGCGAGCCGATCGTCACCGACGACCGGGAGGCGCTCACCGCGCTCGCCCCGCTGGTCGACGGCTGGCTCACCCACGACCGGCCGATCAACGTCCCGTGCGAGGACTCGGTGGTGCGGGTGGTGGACGGCGAACAGCTGCCGCTGCGGCGCTCGCGCGGCTACGCGCCGCTGCCGCTCCCGCTGCCCGTACCCGTCCGGCCGGTGCTGGCGGTCGGCGGGGACCTCAAGAACACCTTCGCGCTCGCCCGGGACGGCTACGCCTGGCTCTCCGGCCACATCGGCGACATGGACGACCTGGCCACGCTGCGCGCCTTCGACCGCGCCGTCGAACAGCTCGGCACCGTCAGCGGGGTGCGGCCCGAACTGCTGGTCGCCGACCGGCACCCCGGCTACCGGTCCGTCCGGCACGCCGAGCGCACCGCCGCCGGCCGGCCGGTGCGCCGGGTGCAGCACCACCACGCCCACATCGCCGCCGTGCTGGCCGAACACGGCCTGGACGGCGGCCGGCCCGTGCTCGGCGTCGCCTTCGACGGCACCGGCTACGGGGAGGACGGCGCGATCTGGGGCGGCGAACTGCTGCTCGCCGACTACGACGGGTTCCGCCGGCTGGCCCACCTGGGCTATGTGCCGCTGCCGGGCGGTGACGCCGCCGTCGAGCGCCCGTACCGGACGGCGCTCGCCCACCTGCGCGCCGCCGGGCTGCCCTGGGCCGCCGGACTGCCCTCGGTGCGGGCCTGCCGGGATGAGGAACTCCGGCTGCTGGAGCGGCAGTTGGAGCGCGGGCTGAACTGTGTGGAGACCTCCAGCATGGGCCGGCTGTTCGACGCGGTGTCCTCGCTCGCCGGGGTCTGCCACCGGGCCGGGTACGAGGCCCAGGCGGCGATCGAACTGGAGGCGGCCGCCGTGGAGTTCGGCCCGGCCGAGGGCTACGCCTTCGCGCTGGTCGCCCAGCGGGACGGCTGGATCCTCGACCCCGGGCCGGTGCTGGCCGGGGTGGTGGCGGACGTCACCGCCGGGGCGCCGGCCGGGCTGGTCGCCGCGCGCTTCCACACGGCGGTCGCCGAGGCCGTCCGGCTGGTCTGCGCGGCCGCCCGGGACCGGTGCGGCACCACCACGGTGGCGCTCAGCGGCGGCGTCTTCGCCAACGCGCTGCTCTCCTCGGCCTGCGCCCGCGGGCTCGGGGAGGACGGCTTCACCGTGCTGCGGCACCGCCGGGTGCCGCCCAATGACGGAGGGCTGGCGCTCGGCCAGTTGATGGTGGCCGGCCGGTCGTCGGCCGCCCGGGAGGAGTGAGAGCGGATGTGCCTGGCGGTGCCCGGCAGGGTGACGGAGATCGGTGAGCGGGACGGGACCCGGATGGCGGTGATGGACTTCGGCGGCGTGGTCAAGGACGTCTGCCTGGAGTACCTGCCCGATCTGGCGGTGGGGGAGTACGCGATCGTCCACGTGGGCTTCGCGCTGCAGCGGCTGGACGAGGAGTCGGCCCGGCGGACGCTGGCGCTGTTCGAGGAACTCGGGCTGCTCCAGGAGGAGTTCGGCGATCCCTGGGAGGCGGCGGCCGGGGAGCCGGCGGCCCGGACGGCGGCGGTGGCCGAGACGGCGCTGGCGGTCGAGACGGCGGCGGTGGTCGAGGAGGTCGAGCGGTGAAGTACCTGGAGGAGTTCCGCAACCCCGAGCTGGCCGAAGGCCTGCTCGCGGACATCAGGGCGACGGTCACCCGGCCCTGGGCGCTGATGGAGGTGTGCGGCGGCCAGACGCACAGCATCATCCGGCACGCCATCGACCAACTCCTGCCGGACGAGGTCGAGTTGATCCACGGACCGGGCTGCCCGGTGTGCGTCACCCCGCTGGAGGTGATCGACCGGGCGCTGGCGATCGCGGCCCGGCCCGGGGTGATCTTCTGCTCCTTCGGGGACATGCTGCGGGTGCCCGGCACCGACCGCGACCTGTTCCGGGTCCGCAGCGAGGGCGGCGACGTGCGGGTGGTGTACTCGCCGCTCGACGCACTGAAGATCGCCCGGGAGAACCCGGACCGGGAGGTCGTCTTCTTCGGCATCGGCTTCGAGACCACCGCCCCGCCGAACGCCATGGCCGTCCACCTGGCCCGGAAGCAGGGCCTGGGCAACTTCAGCATGCTGGTCTCGCACGTCCGGGTGCCCCCGGCGATCGAGGCGATCATGGAGTCCCCGGACTGCCGGGTCCAGGCCTTCCTGGCCGCCGGGCACGTGTGCAGCGTGATGGGCACCGCCGAGTACCCGGCCCTCGCGGAACGCCACCGGGTGCCGATCGTCGTCACCGGCTTCGAACCGCTGGACATCCTGGAGGGCATCCGGCGCACCGTCCGGCAGCTGGAGCGCGGGGAGCACACCGTCGACAACGCCTACCCCCGGGCGGTCCGCCCCGAGGGCAACCCGGCGGCCCGCGCCATGCTGGAGGACGTCTTCGAGGTCGCCGACCGGGCCTGGCGGGGCATCGGCGTCATCCCCCGGAGCGGCTGGCGGCTCTCCCCGCGCTACCGGGACCACGACGCCGAGCACCGCTTCGACGTCACGGGCATCCGCACCAGCGAACCCGCCCAGTGCCGGGCCGGCGAGGTGCTCCAGGGGCTGCTCAAGCCCCATCAGTGCGAGGCCTTCGGCATCGTCTGCACCCCGCGCACCCCGCTCGGCGCCACCATGGTCTCCAGCGAGGGCGCCTGCGCCGCGTACTACCTCTACCGGCGGCTGAGCACGCCGGGCCCCGTCCAGGAGGCGAGCCCCGTTGGCTGACACCGAACTGCTCACCGACGCCGACGCGCCGGACTTCTCCGGCTGGAGCTGCCCGCTGCCGCTGCGCGACCACCCCCGGGTGGTGATGGGGCACGGCGGCGGCGGGGCGATGTCCGCCGAACTGGTCGAGCACGTCTTCGCGCCCGCGTACGGCGGCCCGGCGCTGGCGGGCCTCGCCGACTCCGCCGTGCTGGAACTCGGCGGCGCCCGGCTCGCCTTCTCCACCGACTCCTACGTGGTGCGGCCGCTGTTCTTCCCCGGCGGCTGCATCGGCGATCTCGCCGTCAACGGGACCGTCAACGACCTGGCCATGAGCGGGGCCCGGCCGGCCTACCTGTCCTGCGGCGTCATCCTGGAGGAGGGGGTGGAGCTGGCCGTGGTGGAGCGGATCGCGCGCGCCATCGGCGCCGCCGCCCGCACCGCCGGGGTGGAGGTGGCCACCGGGGACACCAAGGTGGTGGAGGCCGGGCACGGCGACGGCGTCTACCTGAACACCGCCGGCATCGGGCTCGTCCCGGCCGGGGTCGACATCCGGCCGCAGCGGGCCCGCCCGGGCGACGTGGTGATCGTCAGCGGGCCGATCGGGCTGCACGGGGTGGCGATCATGAGCGTCCGGGAGGGGCTGGAGTTCGGGGTCGAGGTGCGCAGCGACAGCGCGGCGCTCGGCGGGCTGGTCGAGGCCATGCTCGTGACGACCCGCGACCTGCACGTGCTGCGCGACCCCACCCGGGGCGGCCTGGCGGCGGCGCTCAACGAGATCGCGGCGGCCGCCGGGGTGGGCGTGGTGCTCAGCGAACGCGCCGTGCCCGTCCCGGAGCCGGTGGCCAATGCCTGCGCCGTCCTGGGCCTGGACCCGATGTACATCGCCAATGAGGGCAAGCTGGTCGCCTTCGTCCCGCGCGGCGAGGCGGACGCCGTGCTGGCCGCCATGCGGGCCCACCCGCTCGGCGCGGAGGCGGTGGTGATCGGCGAGTGCGTCCAGGACCACCCCGGGATGGTCGTCGCCCGCACCGGCTTCGGCGGCACCCGGGTGGTCGACCTGCCGATGGGCGAGCAGCTGCCGCGGATCTGCTGACCCCGCCGCGCCGCCGGGGCCGGTCCGGGTCCGCCCGGGCCGGCCCCGGCGGCTGACCGTCGGTGGCCCCGGGTGGGGCGGGGCGCGGGGGGCGGTGGGAAACCGATTTCCGTTTTCGCCGGGGTGTCGCATAGGCTGGGTTCACCGACGCGGGGTGGAGCAGCTCGGTAGCTCGCTGGGCTCATAACCCAGAGGTCGCAGGTTCAAATCCTGTCCCCGCTACCAGCAGGAGCCGGGGTCGACGCACTTGGTGCGTCGGCCCCGGCTTTTTCGCGTTCCGCGTTCCGAGGGCGGAGGGCGGAGGGCGGAGGGCGGGGGCGGCCGTGGCCAGGGGGTGGCCGGCGTCCGCCCGGTCGCGGTGGCCGTGGCGTCGGCCGAGTCCGGTGAGTGCCGGGACGGCGCTCTGCCGCGACTCCCTGTCCATGTGCGTGCCCTTCGGTGATGTCCGAGCAAAGTCCACCGAGGCGCTGAGCGGCTGTCAGGCCGGTTCGCCGGGATTGATGGGGCCATGACGGCATATCAGGTTACTTTGAGGTAATTTATCGGTGTCGTCCGGGTGAACGTCCCCGGCCCCGCATGAAGGACTCGTACGTGCTCTCTCACCAGTCCCGCCGTTCCGGCCGCCGTCTGGCCGGTTCCGCGCTGGCCCTCGCCGCCGCCGTCGGTGTGCTCCCCGTCGCTCCCGCGTTCGCCGATCCGGCTCCCGCGCCGGGGGTGGCGCAGGGCGATGCCACTCCGCATCTGGACGCGGTGGAACGGGCCTTGCGTCAGGTGTCGCCCGGGCTGGAGGGCGTGGTGTGGCAGCGGACGGCGGGCAACCGGCTGGACGCGCCGGCCGGGGATCCGGGCGGGTGGCTGCTGCAGACGCCGGGGTGCTGGGGGGACGCCTCCTGCGCCGAACGAGGCGGCACGAAGCGGCTGTTGGACAAGATGCGGGAGAACATCGGCAGGGCCACCCGGACCGTCGACATATCAACTCTCGCCCCGTTCCCGGACGGTGGGTTCCAGGACGCCATCGTGGACGGCCTCAAGGCCTCGGTGGCCGCCGGGAACTCGCCCCACGTGCGGATCCTCGCCGGGGCCGCTCCGCTGCTCAACATCACCGCGCTGCCGTCCCGGTACCGGGACGACCTGGTGGCCCGGCTCGGCTCGGCCGCCGACCGGGTGACCGTCGAGGTGGCCTCGATGACCACCGCGAAGACCGCGTTCTCCTGGAACCACTCCAAGTTGCTGGTCGTGGACGGGCAGAGCGTCATCACCGGCGGGATCAACAACTGGAAGGGCGACTACCTGGACACCGCCCATCCGGTGACCGACGTCGACCTCGCGCTCAACGGTCCGGCCGCCGCCTCCGCCGGCGCCTACCTGGACACCCTGTGGGACTGGACCTGCCGCAACAGCGGGGTGTTCTCGGCCGCGTGGTTCGCCTCCTCCAACGGCGCCGGCTGCACCCCCGACCTGGAGCGGCGGCGCAACCCGGCGGCCGGGCAGGTGCCCGCCACCGGGACCGTACCGGTGATCGCGGTCGGCGGCCTGGGCGTCGGGATCCGGGACGGCGACCCGGCCTCCGGCTACCGCCCGGACCCGGTGGGTGGCGTCGAGGACGTCAAGTGCGGCCCGATCGCCCTGCGCGACCGCACCAACGACGACCCCGGCTACGAGACCGTCAACCCGGAGGAGAACGCGCTGCGCGCGCTGGTCGCCGGCGCCGGCAGCCGGATCGACATCTCCCAGCAGGACGTGACCGGCACCTGCCCGCCGATGCCCCGCTACGACGCACGGCTCTTCGACCTGCTCGCGGGCAAGCTCGCGGACGGGGTGAAGGTCCGGATCGTGGTCAGCGACCCCGGCAACCGAGGCGCGGTGGGCAGCGGCGGCTACTCGCAGATCAAGTCCCTGAACGAGATCAGCGACACCCTCGCGGCCCGGCTCACCGCCCGCCTCGGCGACCCGGCGCAGGCCCGGACGGCGATGTGCCGGAACCTCCAACTCGCCCCGTTCCGCGCCGCGTCCGCGTCGACCTGGGCCGACGGGCACCCGTACGCGCTGCACCACAAGCTGGTCTCGGTCGACGGCTCGGCGTTCTTCATCGGCTCGAAGAACCTCTACCCGGCCTGGCTGCAGGACTTCGGCTACGTGGTCGAGAACCGCAGCGCCGCCGCGCAGTTGGACGCCCAGCTGCTCGCCCCGCAGTGGCAGTACTCGCAGGCCGCCGCGACCTTCGACTACAGCCGCGGGCTCTGCCAGGGCTGACGCCGAGAGCACGCCGTGAGTAGGGCGTGAGAACAACCGCGAGTACGCCGTGACAACACTGCGGGCCGCCGTGCCGGATTCGGTGACGGCGGCCCGCAGTGGTCGTGCTCACAGCAGGGTCGTGCTCAGAGCAGGGTCGTGCTCAGAGCAGGGTGTAGACGTTGTCGCTGACCTGGTGGTGGCGGGGCGGGCGGGTGCCCTTGAACCAGCCGACCCAGGACTGCGGCAGGGCCGAGCGGTCCAGCACGAAGTCGTCCAGCACCAGGCAGTCGATGTCCGAGCGCAGGAAGCACAGCAGGGCGTCGACCGGGGTGTGCACGATCGGCTCGCCGCGCAGGTTGAACGAGGTGTTCAGCAGCAGCGGGCAGTCGGTCCGCTCGGCGAAGGCCTTGATCAGGCGGTAGAAGCGGCCGTTCTGCTGCTCGGTGACGGTCTGCACCCGGGCCGAGTTGTCGACGTGGGTGATGGCCGGCAGGTGCAGCGGGGAGTCGACCTCGCAGGTCTCCAGCATGAACGGCGACTCGTGGTCGAGCCTGAAGTGCTCCCGGGCGTGCTCGGCCAGCACGGCGGGGGCGAACGGGCGGAAGGCCTCGCGCATCTTGACCGAGGCGTTGATCCGGTCCCGGGTGTCGTCGCCGCGCGGGTCGGCGAGGATGGAGCGCCCGCCGAGGGCGCGCGGCCCGAACTCCTCGCGGCCGTAGTACCAGCCGATCACCTTGCCGTCGGCCAGCCGGGACGAGACCGCGTCCAGCAGGCCGGCCTCGTCGCCCCGGAAGTCCAGGAAGGCGTGGTCGGCGTAGGCGCCGAGCAGCCCGGCGATCTCGTCCGAGTCGGTGCCCGAACCGAGCAGCGCCGAGCGCTGCCGGTCCTGCGCGGGGCGCTCGCCGGTCAGCCGCTGGTGGGCCACCGCCGCGCAGCCGAGGCTGCCGCCGGCGTCGCCCGAGGCGGGCTGCACGAAGACGTTCTCGAACGGGCCCTCCTCGACGATCCGGCGCACCGCGACGACGTTGAGCGCGACCCCGCCCGCCATGCACAGGTTGCGGCTGCCGGACATCCGGTGGGCCTTCTCGGCCATCCGCAGCAGGGTCTCCTCGGTGACCAGCTGGATGGAGCGCGCCAGGTCGTAGTGGACGCCCTCGATCTCCGACTCCGGGACGCGGGGCGGCACCCCGAGCAGCTTCTCGAAGCGCTCGCCGAGCATGCCCTCCGGGTCGGCGAAGTCGAAGTACTCCAGGGCGAGTCGGAAGCCGCCCTCCTCGTCCAGGTGGATCAGCTGCTCGATCTGCTCCTTGAACCGCGGCTCGCCGTACGGGGCGAGGCCCATCACCTTGTACTCGCCCTCGTTGACCTCGAAGCCGAGGTAGCCGGTGACGGCGCTGTAGAGCAGGCCCAGCGAGTGCGGGAAGCCGACCTGCTCGCGCAGCTCCAGCTCGGCGCCGCGGCCGACGCCCCAGGTGCTGGTGGCCCACTCGCCGACGGCGTCCACGGTCAGCACGGCGCTGTCCTCGAAGCCGGAGAAGTAGTAGGCGCTGGCCGCGTGCGAGAGGTGGTGGTCGACGATCTCGACCGGGCCGTCCCAGCCCAGCAGGTCGCGGATCTCCCGGCGGGGGCGGTCGGCGTCCAGCCGGTAGCGGGCCATCGGGCCGTTGTCCGGGAAGGCCGGCAGGCCGGCCCAGAGCTGGCGGTGCAGCTTCTTGACCGGGTCCTCGTAGTAGGCGACGCAGTCCACGTCGGTGATCTTCAGTCCGGCCTGGCGCAGGCAGTCCTGGACGGCGTTGCGGGGCAGCTCCGGGTCCTGCTTGCGGCGGGTGTAGCGCTCCTCGTGGGAGGCGGCCACCAGCCGTCCGCCGACCAGCAGGGCGGCGGCGGAGTCGTGGAAGTGCGCCGAGATGCCCAGGATCACCGGTCCGTCGGCGGTGGCGGTGTGGGTGGTCTGGCCGGTCATCGCTGGTCTCCTTGACCTCGGGAGGGGTTCGGCAGGGCGTGCTGGGGTGCGGGGCCCGTCATGCGACGTCCAGGAACGGCGCGTCGGAGGGGAAGAGCGGTTTCAGGTCGCTGAGCCAGGTCGCCCGCGGGTCGTACTCGGCGAAGAACGGCCGGCCGACGATGCCCGGGTCGCGGGCCTGGAGGTAGCGCAGGGCGAGCGCCCGCCGGCCGGCGACCTCGGTGACGCCGTCGACCACGACCTTGCCGCGGGTCGCCGACATCGACGGCCCGCGGACCGTGCGGGCCAGCCCGGTGACGCCGGACACCGCGTCCCGGTAGATCTCCCAGGCCCGCACCAGCGGTACCTCGAAGTAGTTCCGCGGGCCGGTGTCGCGCTCCACGAACAGGTAGTACGGGACGGCGTCGAGCGCGAGCTGGCGCGTCCACATCTCCCGCCACAGGGCCGCGTCGTCGTTGATGGTGCGGATCAGCGGCGCCTGGGTGCGGATCACCGCGCCGGCCGCGCGGACCCGCCGGACCGCCCGGTGCACCGCCTCGGGCCGCAGCTCGCGGGGGTGGGTGACGTGGGCCATCAGCGCGAGGTGCTTGCCGGCCGCGCGGATCTCCTCGAACAGCCGCATCAGGTCGTCGGCGTCCTGGTCCGTGGTGAAGCGGTACGGCCAGTAGGTGAGCGCCTTGGTGCCGATCCGGATGGTGGTGATGTGCGCCAACTCCGGGTCGAGGAAGGGCTCCAGGGCCCGGCGCAGCGGCCCGGTGCCCATGATCATCGGGTCGCCGCCGGTTACCAGGATGTCGGAGATCTCGGTGTGCTCGCGCAGGTACCCGCGCAGCGCGGCCGTCTCGTCGGAGGCCGCCGCGATCTTCAGCTCCGGGTCCCCGACGAACTGGGCCCAGCGGAAGCAGTAGGTGCAGTAGGCGTGGCAGGTCTGGCCCTGGCGGGGGAAGTAGAGCATGGTCTCGCGGTACTTGTGCTGCACGCCGGACAGCGGAGTGCCCTGCCAGTGGGCGACGTTGAGGTCCGTCTGCCCGGCCGGGTGGGCGTTCATGCCGGCCCGGATCTGCCGCGCGGCGCGCTGCAGTTCGGCCGGGCCGGCGCCGTGGCGCAGTAGGTCGGTGACGGTCTTGAGCTCGTCGGCGGCCAGCATGTCCGGCTGGGGGAAGACCAACCGGAAGATCGGGTCGTCCTCGGCGGCGTCCCAGTCGATCAGCTCGTCGACCACGAACTGGTTGGTCTTGAACGGCAGGATCGCCGCCACCGCGCGGGTCTGCAGCCGGGTCTCGGCGTCCGCCCCGCAGCGGTCGAGCAGGGTGTCCAGGTCGCGTGCCGTGTAGGCGCGGAACCGGGGTGTGCTGGTTTCGGTCACGATCGCTCCTCGTCGGGGCGGGCGCTGCTCGCCGCGAGCACGCGGGCGATCCGCTCGGCGACGGTGCGGGCCGCCGGGCCGCGCAGCAGGGTGAAGTGGTCGACGTCCGGCACCGTGAGGGTGTCGACGTCGGTGCCGAGTGCCTCGGTCCAGCCGAGGGTGGGCGTGCAGCCGTCGGGGCGCTCCTGGGCCCCGGCCAGCAGCAGGGTGAGCCGGGTGCCGCGCAGCCGGGCGCGGCGCAGCCGGTAGGCGACCAGGGCGGTGGCGTTGGCGTCGAACACCTGGAAGCGGCGTTGCAGCGTGCGGGTCTCCTCGTCCTCGGCGGGGGCGCCGCGCAGCAGCCCGGTGTCGGGCCGCTCGCCGGTCATCCGGTCGAGGTCGTGGGCGAAGGACGCGGCCCGGTCGGTGTCCGGGTCGGCGAAGCGGGCGAACGCCCCGGAGCCCGGCGCGTAGCTGTCCAGCAGGGTGACCGAGGCGGTCCGTACGCCCTCGAAGGAGAGCTGGCGTGCCATCTCGTAGGCGACCGTGCCGCCCATCGACCAGGCCGCCAGGTGGTACGGGCCCTCCGGCTGCGCCTTGCGGACCTCGGGCAGGTAGGCGGCGGCCAGCTCCTGGACGGTGCGCAGCGGGGTGCCGGACTCCAGGCCGGGCGCGCGCACGCCGAGCACGGTGACCTCGGCGGGCAGGGCCTCGGCCAGCTCGCGGTAGCAGAGCACGTCGCCGCCGATCGGGTGCACCAGGAACAGCACCGGTCCGCCGGGGGTGCCCGGCCGCAGCGGCAGCAGCAGTTCGCTGCCCTGGTCGGCGCCGTCGCCGGCCAGCTCGCGCACCGCCTCGGCCAGGTGCTCGATCCGGGGCCCTTCCAGCAGGCGGCGCAGCGAGAGCGCCACGCCGGTGCGCTTGCGCAGCCGGGTGAGCAGGATGGTGGCGAGCAGGGAGTGGCCGCCGACCGCGAAGAAGTCGTCGGTGACGCCGAAGTCCCGGTGTTCGAGCAGGTCGGACCAGATCTGCCAGAGCGTCTGCTCGGTCTCGTCGCGCGGCTCGACCCGTTCGACGGTGCGCCGGGGCGCCGCGCCGTGCAGCGAGGAGCGGTCGAGCTTGCCGTTGGGCAGCAGGGCGAAGCGGTCGACGAACAGGAAGAGTCCGGGCACCAGGGCGAGCGGCAGCCGCTCGCGGGCGTAGCCGCGCAGCGTCTCGGCGGTCAGTGCGGCGCCGGGCTCCTTGACCAGGTAGGCGACCAGGGTGCCGTCGCCCTCCTTGTCGGCGTCCACGTGCACCTGGCGCACCTCGGGGTGGGTGGCCAGCTCGGCGGCCACCTCGCCCGGGTGGATCCGGATGCCGCGGACCTTGAGCAGGTCGTCGCGGCGGCCCTCGATGTGGATCTCGCCGTGGGCGCCGACCACGGCGAGGTCGCCGGTGCGGTAGAGCAGGTCGTCCGGGTCGGTGCCGCGCGGGTTGGGGCGGAAGACCGAGGCCGGGCCGGTGCCGCCGAGGTAGCCGAGGGTGCGGTAGGGCGTGCGCAGCACGATCTCCCCGCGCTCGCCGGGGCCGCACGGGCGGTCGGCGGTGCCGAGCACGACGGCCTGGCCGCCGGGTAGCGCCCGGCCGACCGGGACGGGGCCGTGGTCCTGGTCGGCGGCCACCCGGTGGAAGGTCTTGATCATCGTGGTCTCGGTGGGACCGTAGAAGTTGACGATCTCGGCGTCCGGGCCGAGCAGCCGCTCGCGCAGCCGGGCGACCAGCCGGCCGCTCAGCGGTTCGCCGGACAGGCAGAGCAGCCGCAGGTGGGGCAGCCGGGCGGTGGCCGGGTCGGCCTCGCGCAGCCAGGCGGTCACCACGCTGGGCGTGGTGTGCACGATGGTGACCCGCTCGCGGGCCAGCCACTCCACGGTGCGCGCGGTGTCGTCCAGGTCGGCGGCGGAGGGCAGGCAGAGGGTGGCGCCGCGGGTGAGCGGGACGAAGACGTCGCGCAGCACGGCGTCGAAGGACAGCGTGGTCAGCTGGGCCACCCGGTCGCCGGGGTGGACGCCGAACTCGGTGGTCTCCCAGTCGATGAAGTGGTCCAGGCCGCGGCGCCGGCCGAGTACGGCCTTGGCCTCGCCGGTGGTCCCGGAGGTGAAGAAGACGTACGCCGGGTCGTCCGGGCCCACCGTGGTGGGCGCGGGAGCCTCGCCGGTGCCCGCGGCCAGGGCGTCGAAGGCCAGCCGGTGTCGCTCGACACCGGTCGGCGCGCCGGTGGCGGTGCTGGGCTCGGTGAGCAGGACCCGGCGGGCCCCGGCCCGGGCGGCCATGGCCGCCAGCCGGGGGCCGGGCAGCCCGTCGTCCATCGGGACCGGGACCGCGCCCGCGCCGAGCGCGCCCACCAGCGCGGCCACCGTGGCGGGGGACTTCCCGCCGAGCAGGCCGACCCGCTCGCCGGGTGCCAGCATCCGGGACACTCCGCTTGCGGCGTCGGCCAGTTGACGGTACGTCACATCGCCCTCGGCCCAGCGCACGGCGACCGCCTCCGGGGTGGCGGCGGCCTGCCGCCGGACCAGTTCGGCGACCGGGGTGAGCTCCGCCGGGGGCAGCGGGGTGTCGAAGGGGTGGGCCTCGCCCTGGGCCTGGCTGAGCGGGCGGTCCGGCTGGGCGGCGGCGAAGGCCAGCAGTCCGGTGAGCCGGTCGGCGAGCGCGGCCACGTACTCGGGCTGGACGGTGTCGGCGTCGTACTCGAGGTCGAGGACCGTCCCGGTCGGCTCCGGGCGCACCACCACGGTGAGGTCGAACTTGGCGGTGGGCGCGGCGCCGGTGCCGTCGGCCGCCTCGGCCACCGCGTCCAGGGGCCGCAACACGGCGGCCTCGCGCGGCAGTTCCTCGCGCGGCGGCATCCGCAGCAGCACCGAGAAGAGCTGGTCGCGGTCCCCGTCGCGGGCGGCGGTGACGGCGTCCACGACCTGGGCGTAGGAGACGTCGCGGTGTCCGGCGGCCTCGACCAGGGTGGCGCGCACCCGGCCCAGCGCCTCGGCGAAGCCCGGGTCGCCGGACAAGTCGAAGGCGTAGGCGTGGGTGCGCACGAAGAAGCCGACGACCTCGTCGAACTCCTCGCGGTCGCGGCCCGCGCTGTCGCTGCCGATGACCACGCGGTCCTGGGCCGCGGCGCGGGAGAGCGCGTAGGCCAGCACCGTCATCATCGCCATGTACTCGGTGGCGTCCGCCCGGGCGCACAACTCGCCCAGCGGGGCCGCCACTTCGGGGGCCAGCGCGAGCCGGACCACCCGCGCCTGGTGCGGCCGCGCACCGGGAACGGGCCGGCCGAGCGGCAGCTCGGGGCGGCGCACGCCGGCCAGCAGGTCGCGCCAGTAGGCGAGGTCGGCCTCGGCGCGCCCACCGGCCGTGCGGCCGGACCGCCAGGCCGCCCAGTCGCCGAACTGCAGCCGCGGCTCGGCCGCGTCCAGCCGGGAGTGCCGGTCGGCACCGGCCAGCAGCTCGTCCAGCTGCTCGCAGACGATCCGCCAGGACACCGCGTCGCAGCACAGGTGGTGGACGGTCAGGCCGACCAGCAGCTCCCGCCCGGCCAGCCGTACCGTGCGGACCCGGACCGGGGGACCGGCGACCAGGTCGAACGGGACGGCGGCGGCCGCCGTCAGCGCGGCCAGGCCGGCCGCACGGTCGGCGGCGTCCGGGAGCCGGGCGAAGTCCACCTCGGCCGGCCCGGCCAGCTGCACCGGGCGCTCGTCCACCTCGTGGAAACGCAGCCGCAGAGCCTGGTGGCGGCGGCAGACCGTGAGCACGGCCGCCCGCACCGCCTCCTCGTCCAGCCCGGCGGGCAGGGTGAAGACGCCCGCCATGTTGTACGCGGAGCTGCTCGGGTCCAGCTGCTGGAGGTACCAGAGGCCCTCCTGCTCGGGGGAGAGCGGCTGCGGGCGGTCGGTCGCGACGGGCGCCGGGAGCGGCTCCTCGGCGGTGGCGGCCCCGGCGCGCAGCTCCTCGTCGACGGCGGCCGCGAGGGCGGCGACGGTGGCGGCGCGGAACAGCGTGGTCAGGCTCAGCTCGACGGCGAAGGCGCGCCGGATCCGGGCCACCACCCGGGCCATCAGCAGCGAGTGGCCGCCGAGGTGGAAGAAGTTGGCGTGCCGGGCGGTGACCGGCCGGCCCAGCACCTCGGACCAGATCGCGGCGAGCCGCTGCTCGGTGCCGCTCCACTCGCCCTCGTCCGGCTCCGCCGCCCCGGCGGGCGCCGCCTCCTCGGGCGCGGGCAGGGCGGCCCGGTCCAGCTTGCCGTGGCCGCTCAGCGGCAGCCGCTCCAGCAGCACCACGTGGGCCGGGACCATCGCGTTGGAGCCGTGCGCCGCCACGTGGGCGCGCACCAGCTCGGCGTCCGGGCGGGCACCGGGCGCGGGCACCAGGTAGGCGGCCAGGGCGGGGCCGTCCGCGCCCGGGCGGACCACCACGGCGGCGTCCTTGACCTCGGGCAGCCGCCGGATCACCGCGGCGACCTCGGCGGGCTGGACCCGCACGCCGAGGATCTTCACCTGGTCGTCCGCCCGGCCCTGGATCTCCACGTTGCCGCGCGGGTCGATCCGACCGAGGTCCCCGGTGCGCTGCACCAGGTCGGTCGGGTCGTCCGGGTTGAGCGGGTTCACCTCGAACAGCGGCTCGGTGCCGGGCTCGGGCCGCCACAGGCCACGGGTCAGGAAGCGGCTGCGGATCAGCACCTGGCCGGGCTCACCGACGCCGCAGCGGCGCCCGCGCTTGGTGACCACCAGGAGCTCGGCGCCGTCGGTGGCGGTGCCGACCGGCAGGATGCCGGCGGGCACCTCGCCCTGCGGGACCGGGTACCAGGCCTTGAGGATGGTCGCCTCGGTGGTGCCGTACAGGTTGACGAAGCGCAGCTCGGGGGCTCCGGTGGCGGCGCGCCAGCGGTTGACCAGGCTGCCCGGTAGCGGCTCGCCGGAGAGGCAGACCAGCCGCAGCGCCGGGAAGCCGTGGTCGGCGGGCAGCTCGGAGAGCAGGGCGCCGAGCACGCTCGGGACGGTCTGCAGGACGGTCACGGCGTCCGCGCGCAGCCAGTCGAGCACCCGCGCCACGTCGACGAACGGGCGGTCGGTGGGCGGCAGGCAGACGGTGGCGCCGCCGATCAGTGCCGGGAAGAGGTCCTTGAACAGCGCGTCGAAGGTCAGCGCGGCCATCTGGGCGACCCGGTCGCCGTCGGCGATGGCCAGGGCCCGCTGTTCCCAGGCGCAGAACTGGGTGAGCGCGCCGTGCCAGCCGAGCACGCCCTTGGGGCGGCCGGTGGTGCCGGAGGTGAAGCACAGGTAGGCGGCGGCCTCGACATCGGGCTGCGGCAGGTCGGTCTGCCGGTCGGTCAGCTCCTCGGGGCGCAGCACCCGGTGGCCGGCGAGCTCGGTGGGTACGGCCTCGCCGGTGGTGTCCAGCACCAGCCGGGGCTCGGCGGAGGCCAGGACGTCGCGGACCCGGCCGGCCGGCTGGGTGACGTCGACCATGGTGAGGACCGCGCCCGCCCGCAGGACGCCCAGCAGGGAGACGACCGTCTCCACCGAGCGGCCGCCGCGCACCGCCACCACGTCGCCGGCGCCGACGCCGGCCGCGAGGAGGCCACGGGCGGTGGCGCGGTAGCGCTCGACCAGCTCCCGGTAGCTGCACGTCTGGTCGCCGCGCACCAGAGCGACGGAGTCCGGGCAGCGGGAGGCGGTGGCCTCGATCAGTGCGGGGACGGTGAGTTCGGGCGATGGCCGCGCGGCGCTGGGGGTGGGGCCGCGGTGATCGCTGACGTGCGTCATCTCAGTGTCAGTCCAATCTTCCGGTCGGGGGACGGCCTGGGGCCGGTCAGAGCGGGATCTCGTCGACGTACGCGTCCGGCTTGTCGACCGCGGCCTCGATGCAGGCGGCGAGCTGACGGGCCATCACGGCGGCGCGTTCGGCCGAGATCCGCCCCCGGGCGTGGACCAGGCGTGCCTCGTACCCGGTGGTGAACGGGAAGACCTCGAACTTCAGGTCGTAGTGGGTGTGGCGCGGGGGGAACTGGTGGACCCGCACGGTGCGGCCGTCGGCCTCGCGCCGCCAGGCGGGCATGTTCTGGAACACGAAGAGGTTCTGGAAGACCGGCAGCCGGTCGGCGCCGCGGGCGCCGCCGAGTTCGGCGACGATCCGCTCCATCGGCACCACCGAGTGCCGGGCGCCGTCCACCACCGAGGTGCGGGCGCGGTCGAGCAGGTCGAGGAAGGTGGCGTCCTCGTCGACGTCCAGGCGCTGCGGGACGGTGGTGATGAAGTTGCCGGCCATCCGGTCGGTCCACTCGGGCGTGCGGTTGGCCATCGGGGTGCCGACGACCACCGTCTCCTGGCCGCTGATCCGGGACAGCCAGGCGGTGTACCCGGCGAGCAGGGCCATGAACTCGGTGACCTTGCGCTCCCGGCACAGCGCGCGCAGCCGGTCGTCGAAGCCGGGCGACCAGGCGAGGTCGACGCTGTCGGCCGGGACGCTGAGTGCGGCCGGGCGGGGGGCGTCGGCGGGCAGGTCCAGGGCGTCCGGTGCGCCGGCCAGCGTGGTGCGCCAGTGCCGCAGGGACTCCTCGACGGCGGTGCGGTGGTCGGGGCCGGCCTCGTGGCGGCGCTGCCAGGCCGCGTGGTCGGCGATCTGTCGGCGCTCGGGGCCGGCGGGCGGTTCGCCGCCGGTCAGCAGGGTGAGCAGGTCCTCGGCGAGCAGCGACCAGGTCCAGCCGTCGCTGATGATCTGGTGGGTGGCGACCACCAGCAGCTGGTCGTGCTCACCGAGGCTGGTGCCGCGCACCCGCAGCGGGGCTCCGGCGGCCAGGTCGAAGGGCCGGTCCGCCAGTTCGACGGCCTGGGCGCGGGTCAGTTCGGCCGGGTCGGCGCCGGCCGGGGCCCGGGACCAGGCGATCCGGGGGCCGGCGGGGTCGATGACGGCGAGCGGCTCGCCGTCCACGGCGGTGTACCGGGTGCGCAGCACCTCGTGCCGCTCCAGCAGCCGGGCGAAGGCCGCGCTGACCTGCGCCGTGGTCGCGCCGGTGATCCGGAACGCGGTCGGGGCGCTCATCGCGGTGCTGTCGGGCTCCAGCTCCTGGAGGAACCAGAGGCGCTCCTGGGCGTGGTTGGGCCGCAGCGGGCCGCTCCGGGGGGCGGGCTCCGGCAGCTCCGCCGGGCGCCGGGCCGCGCCGGCGACCAGCTCGCGCAGGCCGTCCAGGGTGGGCCGGGCGAGGAACTCGGCGATCGGCAGCCGTACGCCCAGCTGTTCGGCGAGGTCGCCGAGCAGCCGGACGGCGTGCAGGGACGTGCCGCCGGCCTCGAAGAAGTGCGGCAGCCGACTGCCGAGCACGGTGGCCCAGGCCCGCTCCACCGGCTCCAGGCGCTCGGCGTCCGGGTGTTCGGTTCGCTCGGCTTGTTCGGCTTGTTCGGCGTCCGGTGGGGTGGCCCCGGGCGCGGGCTCCACCAGCGGGCGCAGCGCCGCCGTGTCGGCCTTGCCGTGGGCGGTCCTGGGGATGGCTGCGACGGTGGTGAGGGTGGCCGGGATCGAGGCGGCGGGCAGCACCCGGGCCAGGTCGGCGCGCCAGCCGGCGGTGTCGGCTTCGGAGCCGGCATCGGCGGCCGGGACCGCGACGGCGGCGAGCCGGGTGGTGCCGGACGGGTCGGTGAGGGGCAGGACGACGCACTCGTCCAGGTACGGCAGGGCCAGCAGGGCCGCCTCCACCTCGCCGAGTTCGATCCGTACGCCGCCGATCTTCACCTGGCGGTCGTTGCGGCCGTGGTAGAGGTAGGCGCCGTCCGGGCGGCGGGAGGCCAGGTCGCCGGTGCGGTACATCCGCTGCCGAGGGTCGGCCGGGTGCGGGACGAAGCGCTCGGCGGTGAGCTCGGGCCGGTTGAGGTAGCCGCGGGCGACCCCGACGCCGGCGATGCAGAGCTCGCCGGTCGCGCCGGCGGGCAGTTCGGCGCCGTGCTCGTCCACCACCAGCAGTTCGATGCCGGTGATCGGCCGGCCGATCGGCACCGGCTCGTCGAGCGGGCGGCCGGGCTCGCACTGCCAGTGGGTGACGTCCACGGCGGCCTCGGTGGGGCCGTAGAGGTTGTGGAGTTCGACGTGCGGGAGCCGCTCGAAGAAGCGCTGGGCGAGGTCCTGGCCGAGGGCCTCGCCGCTGACCGTCACGGCGCGCAGCTCGGGGCAGGCGCCGACGGGCAGCCGACGGAGGAACTCGCGGAGCATGCTGGGGACGAAGTGGGTGACGGTGACCCGGCGTTCGGCCAGGAAATCGGCCAGGTAGTCGGGGTCGCGGTGGCCGTCCGGTTCGGCGAAGGTGAGCTGGGCGCCGGTCAGCAGCGGCCAGAGGAACTCCCACACCGAGACGTCGAAGGTGTACGGGGTCTTCTGGGCGACGACGTCGGCGGGGCCGAGGCCGAAGCGGTCCTGCATCCAGCGTAGCCGGTTGACGATCGCCGCGTGCTCGGTCAGCACGCCCTTGGGGCGGCCGGTGGATCCCGAGGTGTAGATGACGTACGCCAGGTCGGTGGGTGCGGCGGCGTCGAGCAGGACCGGGGCGGCGGGCCCGGCCGCGGTGTCGTCCGGGCCGTCGTCCCAGGCGTCCCTCGTGGTCAGACATGGTGCGGCGGGGGCGAGTCGGCGGATCCGGGCGGGGTCGCCGGTGATGATCGCGGCGGGATCGGCGTCCCGCAGCAGGTCCTGGATGCGGCCGTCCGGGTCGGTGGTGGCGAGCGGCAGCCAGGCGGCGCCGGCCCGCAGGACGGCGACGATGGCGACGGCGAGGTCCACCGATCGCTCCAGGTGGAGCGCGACGATGCGGCCGGACGCGGCCCCGGCGCGGGCCAGTCGCTGCGCCAACGCTGTCGAGCGGTGGTCGAGTTCGCGGTAGTCGAGCACCTCTCGGCGGTCCGACACCGCGGGGCGGTCGGGTGTCCGCCGGAACTGCTCGACCAGCAGGGACACCAGGGTGGTGGCGGATGGGTGTGGGTGCTGAATCGGCCCCGACCGGGAACCAGGCACGGTGAATCCCTCTTCCCCGTTGATTGATTGTGCATCAGCTCATCGAGCGGTTCGGACAGTTGTCGCGGAATCGGCTCGGAACGCTTCCAATGCTCCCCGAACAATCGCACGTCGAAAGGAAGTTCGGAAGGTCGGCCAGGATGTGAGGTGGGTCACAGTCGAATGACATGACCGCTGCTAAGCTCGCCGGTCGCAGCCGATAGGATCGGCACCATCCAAACGCCACGGAATAGGGGGAGTTGGCGTGTGTGGACTCGCGGGCTTTGTAGGCTTGCGGCACGATCCGCGATGGGCGCGAGAGCGACTCGAGGCGATGACCGCGACGATCGGACACCGGGGCCCGGACTCACGGGGCTTCCATGTCGACGAGACCGTCGCCTTCGGCTTCAGTCGCCTCGCCATCAGGGACCTGGCCTCCGGCAACCAGCCGATGTACAACGAGACTCGTGAGATCGTCGCCATGACGACGGGCGAGATCTACAACTACCGACAGTTGCGTGAACTGCTCCTGGCGCGTGGCCACACTCTGCATACGAAGTGTGACACCGAGGTCATTCCGCACCTTTACGAGGAGTTCGGCCGGGATTTCCTCGGCAAGCTCGACGGACAATTCGCGATCGTGCTGTTCGACTATCGCGAGAGGACCTTTTTAGCTGCCCGTGACCATTTCGGTGTGACCCCGCTCTTCTATGCCCAGCAGGCCGGCGGGCTCGTTTTCGGGTCCGAAATCAAGGCCATGCTGGAACACCCGGCCGTGGAACGCCGGGTCGACCTGATCGGACTCGACCAGGTCCTCACCCTGCCCGGACTGGTCAGCCCGCGGACCATGTTCGAGGGCGTCCACAGCATTCCGCCCGGCACCGCCGTGGAGTTCCGCCCGGGCGAGCAGCCCAAGACCTGGACGTACTGGGACCTCGTCTACCCGCGCGCCGACGCCGAGTTGGAGCGCCACGACGAGTCCTACTACGTCGACCGGGTCGAGGAGCTGCTGATCCGCTCGGTCGAGAAACGGCTGCAGTCCGACGTCGAGGTGGGCTTCTACCTCAGCGGCGGACTGGACTCCTCGCTGATCGGCGGCATCATGCGGCACCTGCTGCCGGACGCCGAACTCCGCTCCTTCGCAGCCGCGTTCCCGGAGCGGGAGCTCTCCGAGAGCGAATACCAGCGGCTGATGAGCGACGTGCTCGACACCACGCACCGCGAGCGCCTCGTCCACGACGAGGAGATCGGCGCGCGGCTGCGCGACGTGGTCTGGCACGCCGAGTGCCCGCTCAAGGAGTCCTACGACTCCGCCGCGCACGCCCTCTCCGAGGCCGTCCAGGAGTCCGGCGTCAAGGTGATCCTCACCGGCCAGGGCGCCGACGAGTTCTTCGGCGGCTACATCGGCTACCGCTTCGACCACCTCCGCCGGGCCCAGCCGGGCGCGGTGGTCTCCACCGACCTGGCCGAGGCCCGGCTGCGGGCCCGGCTCTGGGGCGACGAGAGCTTCTTCTACGAGCGCAACGACGTCGAGTTCCGGTCCGTCAAATCGGGCCTGTACTCGGCCGCGGTGCGCGAACGCGGACTGGCCGTCGACTGCCTGGAGCACCCGCTGGTCGACCCGGAGCGGCTGGCCGGCCTGCATGACCTGCACCGCCGCTCCTACCTGGACCTCAAGCTCCGGCTCGGCGACCACCTGCTCGCCGACCACGGTGACCGGATGACCTTCGCCCACTCGGTGGAGGGCCGCCATCCCTTCCTGGACCGCGAGTTGGTCGAGTTCCTGGCCACCGTGCCGCCCGAGCTCAAGCTCAAGGGCCTGGAGGAGAAGTACCTGCTCAAGCAGGTCGCCCGGAACTGGATCCCGAGCCGGATCGTCGACCGCGAGAAGTTCGGCTTCACCGCCCCGGGCAGCCCGCACCTGCTCCGCCAGGACGACCCCGCCATCGAGGCGCTGCTCTCCCGCGAACGGATCGAGGCCGACGGCTACTTCGACCCGGACCGGGTGGAGCAGCTCGTCCGGCAGTACTCGACCCCGGGCTTCCGGATCAACGTCCCGTTCGAGACGGACCTGCTGATGACGGTCATCACCTTCAACATGCTCGTCGACCTGTACGACCTTCCGGCGCACACCGCCTGACGACCGCGCCGACCCGGCGCCGCACAGCACCCCACCCGGACCACAACGCCGAGGGAACCCGATGCAGCACAGCGACCCGACCCAGAGCCTCACCGAAGGCCTCAGCGACTTCCTGTCCGGACCGGACGGCACGCTCGCCCTCGCCCGGATCCAGACCCTGGGCCAACCCACCACTCGCTCCACCGAGTTGACCGTCCCCGTGCCCACCGGCGAGACCGTCGGCGTCTGGCGCCGGGAGGACGGGCGGCTGCGGCGCGACGCCGGACGCCGCGAGGAGTGGCGCTACTGGGCCGACCGGCCCGAGCTGCCCCTGAGCGCCGGGCACCGCCGGGTGGCCGTCCTCGGCGAGTCCGCCACCCGCGGCTACTTCTTCGACCCGGCGTACTCCCTGGCGAGCCTGATCGACGCCCGGCTCAGCGCCGGCCAGGCCGACGTCCTCGACCTGGCCCGCACCAACTGCTCGCTCCCCGAACTGCTGCGCACAGCCGCCGAGGCCTGCGCGCTCGGCATGGACGCGCTGGTGGTGCACGCCGGGAACAACTGGAACAACGTCGACCCGACGCCCACCGAGCGCCACGAGCTGGCGGGCCTGATCGCCGCGGGCGGCTTCCCGGCCGCCACCGCGGCCTTCCGTACGCTGGTCGCCGACGTCGCCGCGAGCGCACTCGACCTGCTGCGGGAACTGGCCGGGCAGACCCCCGTCGTCCTGGTCGTCCCCGAGTTCAACCTCGCCGACTGGGTGGACGAGCCGATGCTCGACTGCCCGGCGCTCCCCGAGGGCCGGCTGCCGCGCTGGCTGGAGCTCCGCCGCGAGGCCGAACAGGCCGTCCAGGACGTCGAGTTGTCGCTGGCCCGGACGCTGGTCGCGGAACTGCTGCGGCTGGACGGCGGCAGCTCGCCGGTCACCCACCGGCTGGCCGCCCGCTGCGCCGAGACCCCCGACGCGGTGCGCGCGGCCCTCGGCGCGGCCCGGGACTCGGTGGTCAGCCCCTTCGCGGTGCACTCCCCGCGGACCCTGACCGCCGTCCAGGACCTGCTGCGCGAGCGCGGCGAGAAGTACGGCTTCCGGGTGGTCGACCAGCGGGAGCTCTTCCAGGACGGCCAGGACAGCCAGGTCGGTCGGGCCGGTCGGGCCGGTCGGGCCGGTCGGGCCGGCCAGGAGGCCCTGCCCGGGCGGGAGTTCTTCCTCGACTACTGCCACCTGAGCTTCGACGGCCTGCGGCGCACCGCCGACGCCGTCGCGGACGCCCTCGCCGAGGCGCTGGGCCTGACCGTCGAGGCCGCCGCGGCCGTCGAACCCGCCGCCGACCGGCTCGCCCTGGCGCACTTCCTCGCCGCGGTGCACAACGCCCACTACGGGCAGGGCGAGGAGGTCCTGCGCCACCACGTCGCCCGGGCGCTGGACACCGACCCCGCCGTCGCCGAGCGGATCGAGGAGTACCTCGACTACCAGACCCGGCGCGCCCCCAACTGGATGTGCTCCTCCTACGAGCGCTCCGCCCAGGACCCGTCGGTGGCCCGCTACCTGGTGGTCGGCGACGGCCGGCTGAACGGCAAGCTCGCCGACCACGGACTGCGCGAGGTCATGCTGGACGAGCTGGAGCGGCACGGCCGCCCGGGGCGCGAGCGCCACCAGGAGCTGCTGATCGCCGAACACGGCGCCGCCACCGACCTGTTGGCGGACCCGGCGCTGGCCGCCACCTTCAACGAGCGGCGCGGCACCGCCTTCGCCCGGCGGGTCGCCTACCTGCGCGCCCACGCCCCGCTGACCCGCTCGACCCTCGTGCTGGCCGAGCCGGCCGAGCTGACCGTCGAGGTCACCTGGCGGCTGCCCGGCGGGACGGCACCGGCCGGCGTCCGGCTCACCGTCAACGGCCAGGAGGTCGGCGCGGCCGAACTCGGCGCCCACTGGCGCTCGGACGCCTTCACCGTCCGGCCGGAGCTGCTGCGGCGCGGAAGCAACACCGTCGAGATCCACTGGCCGCTCACCGGCGACGGCCTCGACGGCGTGCTGCTCGACGCCGGCGCCCGGCTGGAGTGCGCGGAGACCGTCCCGTGCCACCCGGTGCACGGCCACGTCCACGACTGGTCGGTCCGCCCGGTCGGGTCTGTCGGCGCCCGGTGAGCGCCCGACCGGGCCTGTGGGCGAGGCTCAGCACCACGCTGATGCTGGAGCGGCGGGAGACCAGGCTGCTGCTGGCCAGTGCCACCGCCGACTCCTTCGGCACCGGCATCTTCACGGCCACCTCGGTGCTGTTCTTCACCCAGGTGCGCGGCTTCGACGTCACCTCGGTCGGCCTCGCCATCTCCCTCGGCAGCCTGTGCGCCTTCGTGCTCAGCCCGCGGATCGGCAGACTGGCGGACCGGGTCGGGGTCAAGAAGAGCCTCATCACGCTCTTCCTGATCCGGGCCGTCGGCTACGCGCTGTACCTGCTGGCCGACCGGTACTGGCTGTTCGCGGTGCTCGCCTGCGTGGTCACCACCGCGGACCGGTCCAGCCCGGCGATCAACATGACCGTGATGGGCCGGCTGTTCGAGGCCAAGGAGCGGGCGACCATCCTGGGCACCATGTACACCGCGCGCAACGGCGCGGTCGTGCTGGGCTCGCTGGCCGCCACTCTCCCGGTCGTCACCGGCTCCACCGCGCTCTACATGGTCGGTGTCGCCGTCAACGCGGGCTCGTTCATCGCCGCGGCGGTGCTGATGTCCCGGCTGGAGGTGCCCGAGCCCGCCACCGCGACGGCCGGCGGCGGGAAGCGGGCCGGCGGCAAGGGCGCGTCCCCGCTGCGTGACCGGCGGTACCTGGCGATCACCGTGGTCAACGGCGTCGCCATGACGCACAACACCATCCTGGCGCTGGTGCTGCCGCTGTGGGTCACCCAGGCGACCGACGCGCCCAGTTGGGGCCTGACCACGCTGCTCGCGCTGAACGGCGCGCTGGCGATGGCCGCCCAGGTGCCGGTGAACCGCCGCTTCGCCGACTTCGCTGCCGCGCTGCGCGCCCCGGTGTTCGGCGGGGTGGCGGTCTTCCTGGCCTGTGCCGCCTACGCCGCCTCCGGGACGGTCTCCCAGGGGTGGGCGGCGCTGGCGATCCTGGTGGTCGCGATGGTCGCGCACACGGCGGGGGAGTGCCTCTTCACCGCCAGCACGCCGCTGTCGTACGAACTGGCGCCGAAGGAGTCGCTGGCGCAGTACCTGTCCTTCTACAACCTGGGGCGGGTCGGCCAGGACCTGGTGGGGCCCGCGCTGATCGTGGCGCCGCTGGTCAAGCACGGCACCCCGCTCTGGCTGCTGATCGGCGCGCTGGTGCTGGCGGCCGGACTGGTGCCGCGGGCGGTGCTGGGGCGGCACCACCTCGCCACGGGCGCGGCCCCGGCCGCGGTCGAGGAGGCCGCGGGATGAGCGCCGTGAGCGCCGTCGCCCCGGGGCAGCCGGCCACCCGGGAGCCGTCGGGCCCCGGGGAGCCGTCGGGCGCCGCCCGCGCCCGGCGCCCGGCGGGGGCCCCGGGGGCCGAGGCGTCCGCCGGGGCCGGGGGCTCCCCCGGCTCCGACATCGTCGGCGTGCTCGGCGGGATGGGGCCGGCCGCCACCGCGGACTTCTTCGCCAAGCTGGTGCAGGAGACGCCCGCCGCCAGGGACCAGGAGCACCTGCGCACCCTGGTGTGGTCCGACTCCACCGTCCCCGACCGCACCGCGGCGATCCTCTCCGACGGCCCCAGCCCGCTGCCCCACCTGCGCGAGGGGGTGCGGCTGCTGGAGTCCGCCGGGGCCACCCTGATCGCCATGCCCTGCAACACCGCCCACGCCTTCCTGCCGGAGCTGCGGCGCGAGGCCGGGGTGCCCGTGCTCAGCATGATCGACGCCACCGTGCGGCGGCTGCACCGGGCGGATCCGGCCGTCACCAGCGTCGGACTGCTGGCCACCACCGGCACCCTGGTCGCCGGGCTCTACCAGGAGGCGCTGCGCGAGCACGGCATCGCGGCGGTCGTGCCGGCGCCGCTGCTCCAGCAGCGGTGCGTCATGCGGGCCGTCCGGCTGGTCAAGGCGGGACGGCTGGAGGCCGCCGGGGAGAGCCTCGGGCCGGCCGTGCGCAACGTCGCCGAAGCCGGTGCCCAGATCATCGTCGCCGCGTGCACCGAACTGCCCCTGGTCCTCGGCCACCGCGCCGGTGACCTCCCGGTGTTCGACCCCACCACGGCGTTGGCCCAGGACGTCGTCGCCCTCGTGCGCCGCCGTCCGCAGAACGATCACATGAAGGAAGCACTATGACGAAGCGCGTCTGCCTGGTCTCTCCGAAGCCGCCGATCATCCAGCGGGCCAGGCAGCTGGAACTCGACGTGGTCTGCGTCTTCACCCCGGAGGAGTTCCGCACCGTACCGGTGACCGCCATCGAGGGCGAGACCTGCCTGGTGCTGCGGCACCGGGAGGACCCGCCGGCGATGGTGGCGGCGGTCCGGGCCCTGCACGCGCAGGCCCCGTTCAGCGCCGTGTTCACCGTCCAGGAGGAGGCCGTCATCCCGGCCGCCCTGCTCAACGAGGCGCTCGGACTGGACGGCGCCCACCCGGACACGGTGGCGCTGCTGACCGACAAGTGGCGGATGCGGCAGCACACCGCCGAACGGGGCGTCAGCGCGGTGCGGGCCGCCGTCGGCACGAGCCTCGCCGACATCACCGGCTTCGGCGCCACCGTCGGCTACCCGCTGATCGCCAAGCCGGTCGGCGGCTCGGCCAGCCTGGGCATCCACCGGATCGACGGCCCGGAGGAGGCCGGGCGGGTGCACGCCGCGCTCGTCGAACTCGGCCTGGACCGCTTCCTGCTGGAGGAGTACCTGGAGGGCCCGGAGATCAGCGTCGACATGATCTCCCACGACGGCCGGCACGTGCTGATCGCCATCGCGGACAAGATCACCGGCGCCGGGTTCATGGAGTACGGCCACTCCATCCCGGCCGCGCTGGACGCCGGGCTGGAGGACGAGATCGCCCGCACCGCCGGCGAGTTCCTGGACGCCGTCGGCCTGCGGGACGGCCTCTCGCACACCGAGATGAAGCTCACGCCGAACGGGCCGAAGGTGGTCGAGGGCCACAACCGGCGCGGCGGCGACCGGATCAACACCATGGCCGAACTGGTCTACGGCATCGACCTGGAGGGCACCGGCCTGGCCGTCGCGGCCGGCGTGCGCGAGCCGGTCACCGAGCGGCCCGCCGCCGAGCGCGGGGCGGCGGTCGCCTTCTTCGAGGCCGAGCCGGGCCGGCTGCTGGCCATCGAGGGCGCCGAGGAGGTCCGCAACCACCCCGCCGTCGTCGAGTTCCACCTGCAGTTCGAGGTCGGCAAGGTGCTCCCGCCGGTGCGCTGGTCGCCGGACCGGGCCGGCTTCCTGACGGTCACCGCCGAGACCGGCGAGGCGGCGGGCGCGCTCGCCCGTTCGCTGGCGGCCCGGGTGCGGTTCGTCACCGAGCCGGTCGAGGACGAGGGTGAGGAACTGCGCCGCCACCGCGACCTGCTGACCGAACTCGACCAGGCCGGGTACGTCGACGTGCTGAACGCCGGGCGCTGAGGCCGGCACCGGCCCGCCGTCCGGGGCGAGGTGCGCCCTGGACGGCGGTCGGCCGCTGGTTCAGCATGGAGGGCATGTCCGAGACGCCGAAGTCCGCCCGCAGGATCGCCGACGACCACGTCGCCCGGGTCGCGGCCCTCGACCCGGCGACCGCCGCCAGACTCGGACTGCACCCGGAGGACGACCGGCAGCCGGACCTGTCCCCGGAGGGCCACGAGGCACTCGCCGAACTGGCCCGGCGCACGCTCGGCGAACTGGACCGGGCACTGCCCGCCGACCGCCACGGGGGAGACCCGGTCGAGCGGGACTGCGCCGGGCTGCTGCGGGAACGGCTCACCGCCGAACTCGCCGTCCACGAGGCCGGGGACCACTACCGCCAGCTGCGCAACGTCAACTCCCCGCTGCACAAGGTCCGTGGCGTCTTCACCATGATGCCCACCGACACCGAGGAGCAGTGGGCGGCCGTCGCCGGACGGCTGCGCAACGTGCCCGGCGCGCTCGACGGCTACCGGGCCACCCTCACCGAGGGCATCACCCGCGGGCTGCTCAGCGCACCCCGGCAGGCCCGCGCGGCCATCGCCCAACTCGACGCCTGGACCGGCCGGGCCGACGGCGGCGCGAGCTGGTTCGCCGGCTTCGTGGCGCCCGGCCCCGCCGCGCTGCGCCCCGAACTGGACGCCGCCGCCGAACGCGCCACCGCGGCCACGGCCGCCTTCCGGGACTGGCTGCACGACACCTACCTGCCCGCCGCCGACGGCACCCCGGACGCCGTCGGCCGCGAGCGCTACCTGCGCTCCGCCCGGTGGGCCAACGGCGCCGACATCGACCCGGCCGAGGCGTACGCGTGGGCCTGGGAGGAGTTCCACCGCACGGTCGCCGAGATGCGGGCCGTCGCGGAGCAGATCCTCCCCGGTGCCGGCCTCCGGGCCACCATGGACCACCTCAACCGGCACGGCCACGCCGTCGAGGGCGAGCAGAACGTCCGCGCCTGGCTCCAGCAGGTCATGGACGAGGCGATCGACGCCCTCGACGGCACCCACTTCGACATCGCCGGCCCGCTGCGCCGGGTCGAGACCAGGATCGCGCCGCCCGGCAGCTCGGGCGCGCCGTACTACAACGGCCCCAGCCTCGACTTCAGCCGGCCCGGCCGCACCTACCTGCCCACCCTGGGCCGGCGGACCTTCCCCACCTGGCAGCTCGTCAGCACCTGGTACCACGAGGGCGTCCCCGGCCACCACCTGCAGACCGCCCGCTGGACCGCCTCCGCCGACCGGCTCAGCACCTACCAGATCACCCTCGGCGCGGTCAGCGCCGACAAGGAGGGCTGGGCGCTGTACGCCGAGCGCCTGATGGACGAACTCGGCTTCCTGACCGACCCGGCCCGGCGCCTCGGCTACCTGGACAAGCAGATGCTGCGGATCATCCGGGTGATCGTCGACCTCGGCATGCACCTGGAACTCGCCGTCCCGACCGGCGCCGCCACCGGCGAATGGAGCGGCCACCCCGGCGAACGCTGGACCCCGGCCCTCGCCGACGAGTTCATGGCCGCCCACCACGGCAGCCAGCTCCCGCGCCGCAGCAGCGAGATCGACCGCTACCTGGGTTGGCCCGGGCAGGCCATCGGCTACAAGCTCGGCGAACGCGTCTGGCTGGACGGACGGGAGGCCGCCCGCCGTCGCCAGGGCGCCGCCTTCGACCTCCGCGCCTGGCACACCCGGGTCCTCGCCCACGGCTCGCTGGGCCTGGACGCCCTGGCCGCCCGCCTCGCCGAGGTGTAGGTCCTGTCCGGCAAGATGCGCCGGACACCAGCCCCGGCGGGGGCACATCGGGTCGGAAGTCTCGCAAATTCCTTAGCGCTGCCTCTGGTTCGCTGGCTGTGCCGAGAACGGCCCGCCGAGCAGTGGCTGAAGGGGAACGGATGTCCAAGCGAGCACTGATCACGGGGGTGACCGGCCAGGACGGGTCGTACCTGGCCGAACACCTCATCTCCCTGGGCTACGAGGTCTGGGGCCTCACCCGGGGACAGGCGAATCCGCGGAAGGACCGGGTCAGCAGGCTCATCCCGGACCTGCGCTTCGTCGACGGCGACCTGATGGACCAGGGCAGCCTGGTCACCGCCGTCGACTCGATCCAGCCCGACGAGGTCTACAACCTCGGGGCGATCTCGTTCGTGCCGATGTCCTGGCGCCAGCCGGAACTCGTCACCGAGGTCAACGGCACCGGCGTGCTGCGGGTGCTGGAGGCGATCCGGATGGTGAGCGGGATCAACAAGCCGGCCGGGGCCGTCGGCGGTCCCGGCCGGATCCGGTTCTACCAGGCCTCCAGCTCCGAGATGTTCGGCATGGTGGCGGAGACCCCGCAGAACGAGCGGACCACCTTCCACCCGCGCAGCCCGTACGGCGTGGTGAAGACCTACGGGCACTACATCACCCGCAACTACCGCGAGTCCTACGGGATGTACGGCGTCTCGGGGATCCTGTTCAACCACGAGTCGCCGCGCCGCGGGGCCGAGTTCGTGACCCGGAAGATCTCCCTCGCGGTCGCGCAGATCAAGCTCGGCCTGCAGGACCGGCTGCTGCTCGGCAACCTCGACGCCGTGCGCGACTGGGGCTTCGCCGGGGACTACGTCCGGGCGATGCACCTGATGCTCCAGCAGGACGAGCCGGGGGACTACGTCATCGGCACCGGGCGGATGCACTCGGTGCGGGACGCGGCCCGGATCGCCTTCGAGTGCGTGGGGCTCGACTGGGAGCAGTACGTCGAGGTGGACCCGGGGCTCGTGCGGCCCGCCGAGGTGGAGACGCTCTGCGCGGACGCCGGGAACGCGCGGGAGAAGCTGGGCTGGGAGCCGAAGGTCGACTTCCCCGAACTCATGCGGATGATGGTGGAGTCCGACCTGGAGCAGGCGCGGGTCGCCCGCGACTACGGCGAGGTGCTGGCCGGCGCCCGCTGGTGACACCCGCCGGGAACGGCAAAAGGGCGGTGGGGACGCGAAGTCCCCACCGCCCTGGCGTTGTTCGACTAGCGTTGTTCGACGGTCGGCCCGCTGGGCGGCCGGGAGAGCTCCAGGATCGCCAGCGCGATCCCGGCGCCCTGGTCGCCGAGCCGGGCGGCGTAGCGCCGCAGCATCGCGTTCTCCTGGGCGAGGCTCGTGGTCGGCAGTCCGGCGGCGCGGCGGCGGAGTTGGTGGCCGCGGGCCAGCCGGATGCGGTGGACCAGCTGGGCGATCAACTGCTCGTCGAGCTCGCTGAGTTCGCTGAGCTCGACCGCCGCCGGATCCGCGGCGATCTCGGTGGAGGGCCGCGGCACTCTCGGCGCGTCGCCGTGCGGGAGGGTTTCGGGCATGGCGGTGATCCTCGTCGGCATCGGGGCGCCGCGCCCGGTCGGGCCGCACCCATGGCTTGCGCAACTGACGATCCAGCGGAACGGACCCGCAATTCCCTACAGTCCGCGCGCCGTTCGCCGAAGATCGACAGACCCTAGGGAAATTCGGCGCGGCCCCGATCGAGACTGGGCGCTGGAGTGCGGGAATGCGAGCGCCGCGCGTGCCGGACACGCGGGCCGTCGACAAGCGGATCCCTGCCGTTCGCCGGTCTTCCAGATGGGTTGCGTCGATGATGGACAAGGAACAGAAGCTCCGGGACTACCTCAAGCGGGCCAGCGCGGACCTCCAGCGCTCCCGGCAGCGGGTGGACGAGCTGGAGGCGGCCGCCCGGGAGCCGATCGCCATCGTGGGGATGAGCTGCCGCTTCCCCGGCGGGGTCGCGGCTCCCGAGGACCTCTGGGCGATGCTGGTCGCCGGCGAGGACGGCATCACCGGCCTGCCCGCCGACCGCGGCTGGGAGCTCGACCCGGCGGACGGGCCGGTCGACGTCCGGGGCGGGTTCCTCCAGGGCGCCGCCGACTTCGACCCGGGCTTCTTCGGCATCTCGCCGCGCGAGGCGCTGTCCATGGACCCGCAGCAGCGCGTCCTGCTGGAGGCGTCCTGGGAGGCGATCGAGCGCGCGGGCATCGACCCGAGCAGCGTCCGCGGCACCCGTACCGGCGTGTTCGTCGGCGCGATGCCGCAGGACTACCGCACCGGGCCGGACGACGACGTCCAGGGCTTCGTGCTGACCGGCAACGCCACCAGTGTGATCTCCGGCCGGCTGTCCTACGTCCTCGGCGCGGTCGGCCCGGCCGTCACCGTCGACACCGCCTGCTCGTCCTCGCTGGTGGCGCTGCACCTGGCCGCGCAGTCGCTGCGCGCGGGGGAGTGCGGCATGGCGCTCGCCGCCGGCGTCACCGTCATGTCGACCCCCACCACCTTCGTCGAGTTCGCCCGCCAGGGCGGCCTGGCCTCCGACGGCCGCTGCCGCTCCTTCGCCGACTCCGCGGACGGCACCGGGTGGGCCGAGGGCGTCGGCGTGCTCGTGCTGGAGCGGCTGTCGGTGGCCCGGCGCAACGGGCACCGGGTACTGGCCGTCGTGCGCGGCACCGCCGTCAACCAGGACGGCGCCTCCAACGGGCTCACCGCGCCCAACGGGCCGTCCCAGCAGCGCGTCATCGAGCAGGCGCTGCACAACGCTCGGCTCTCCGCCGACCAGGTCGACGCGGTCGAGGCGCACGGCACCGGCACCGTCCTCGGCGACCCGGTCGAGGCCCAGGCACTGCTCGCCACGTACGGGCGCGGGCGGGACCCGCGGCGCCCGCTGCTGCTCGGCTCGGTGAAGTCGAACCTGAGCCACACCCAGGCCGCGGCCGGCATGGCCGGAGTGATCAAGACGGTCCTGGCGCTGCGGCACGAGCTGCTGCCGCGCACCCTGCACGTGGACGAGCCGTCCACGCACGTCGACTGGGAGTCCGGCGCCGTCCGGCTGCTGACCGAGGCGACGCCGTGGCCGCAGGGCGCCGAACCGCGCCGGGCCGGCGTCTCGTCCTTCGGCCTGAGCGGCACCAACGCGCACGCCATCATCGAGGAGGCCCCGGCGGCGGAGGAGGCCCCGGCGTCCGCGACCGTGGCCGCCGGGACGCTGCCCTGGCTGGTCTCCGGCCGCACCCCCGAGGCGCTGCGGGCCCAGGCCCGGCGGCTCGCCGGGTTCCTGGCGGCGGGCGCCGCCGGCTCCGACGCCGGCCTCGCCCACGCGCTCGCGACCACCCGGGCCGCCCTGGAGCACCGTGCCGTCGTCACCGCCCCGGGCCGCGCCGAGGCCGCCGCGGCGCTGGCCGCGCTGGCGGACGGGCAGGGCGACGGCCGGGCCGTCCAGGGCACCACCCAGGGCCGTGGCAAGCTCGCCTTCCTGTTCGCCGGCCAGGGCTCGCAGCGCCTCGGCATGGGCCGCGAACTGGCCGCCCGCTTCCCGGTGTTCGCCGCCGCGCTGGACGAGGTGCTGGCCCAGCTCGACGGCCGGCCCGACGGGCCGCTGCGCGAGGTGATCTGGGGCGCCGACGAGGAGGCGTTGAACCGCACCGGCCACGCCCAGCCCGCGCTGTTCGCCGTCGAGGTCGCGCTGTACCGACTGCTGGAGTCCTGGGGCGTACGGCCGGACTTCCTGGCCGGCCACTCGATCGGCGAGATCGCCGCCGCGCACGCCGCCGGGGTGTTCACCCTCGCCGACGCGTGCGCCCTGGTCGCCGCGCGGGCCCGCCTGATGCAGGCCCTCCCGGCCGGCGGCGCGATGGTCGCGGTCCAGGCGAGCGAGGACGAAGTCCTCCCGCTGCTCGCCGACGGCGTGTCGCTCGCCGCCGTCAACGGCCCGCAGGCCGTCGTCGTCGCGGGCGAGAGCGCCGCGGCCGAGGCCGTCGGCGCCCACTTCGCCGCACTCGGCCGCAAGGTCCGGCGGCTGCGGGTCTCGCACGCCTTCCACTCGCCGCTGATGGACCCGATGCTCGACGAGTTCCGAGCCGTCGTCGCCGGGCTCGACCCGCAGGCGCCCGCCATCCCGGTCGTCTCCACCCTCACCGGCACGCTCGCCACCGTCGAGCAGCTCACCTCCGCCGACTACTGGGCCGACCAGGCCCGCCAGGCCGTCCGCTTCGCCGACGCCGCCGGCTGGCTCGCCGGCCACGGCGCCACCCTCTTCCTCGAACTCGGCCCGGACGGCGCCCTCGCCGCGCTCGCCCAGGGCGCCCTCGACGAGCCGACCGGCGAAGGCCGCAGCGCCCTCGCCGCGCTGCGCCCAGGCCGCGACGAGACCGAGGCCCTCACCGAGGCCCTCGCCGGACTGCACGTGCGCGGCGTCCCGGTGCGCTGGGACGCCTACTTCGAGGGCACCGGCGACCGCCGCGCCGACCTGCCCACCTACGCCTTCCAGCACAAGCGCTACTGGCCGAAGAGCGCGCTCTCGCGCACCGGCGACGTCCGCGCCGCCGGCCTCGGCTCGGCCAACCACCCGCTGCTCGCCGCCGCCGTCTCGCTCGCCAACACCGACGGCCTGCTGCTGACCGGCCGGCTCTCGCTGCACACCCACCCGTGGCTGGCCGACCATGCCGTCGACGGCACCGTCCTGCTGCCCGGCACGGCCTTCCTGGAGCTCGCCGTGCGCGCGGGCGACGAGGTCGGCTGCGAGCGCGTCGAGGAGCTGACGCTCACCGCGCCGCTGCCGCTGCCCGAGCAGGGCGGCGTGCAGGTGCAGGTGTGGGCCGGACGGGCCGACGCGAGCGGGCGGCGCACCGTCGGCGTCTACGCCCGGCCCGAGGGAGACGAGGACGCCCCATGGACCCAGCACGCCGACGGCATCCTCACGCCGGGCGAGACGCCGGGTGAACACCGCCTCGCCGACCGGGAGTTCACGGAGTGGCCGCCGGCCGGCGCCGAGGCGCTGGACCTGGACGGCCTGGACCAGCGCCTGGCCGGCGCGGGCTTCCGCTACGGTCCGGCGTTCCGCGGGCTGCGCGCGGCCTGGCGGCGCGGCGCGGACGTGTTCGCCGAGGTCGCGCTGGACGAGGGCGCCAGCGGCGAGGCGGGCGCGTTCGGCATCCACCCGGCGCTGCTGGACGCGGCGCTGCACGCGACGGCGTTCCTCGGGCTCGGCGGGGTGCCGTTCTGCTGGCAGGACGTCAGCCTGCACGCCGCGGGCGCGTCGGTGCTGCGGGTCCGGCTGTCCGCGACCGGGGACGACTCGGTCGCGGTCGAGGTCGCCGACGCGGCCGGAGGCCCGGTCGTCTCGGTCGGCTCGCTGCTGCTGCGGGCGCTCCCGGCGCAGGCCGGCGCGGGCGCCGGGCCGGTGCGGGACGCGATGTTCGAGCTGCGGTGGGCCCGGCCGCGCGGCGGTGCCCGGCTGCCCGCCGCGGTGGCCGTCCCGGACCGGGACCCGGTCGGACTCGGCGCGCTGCCGACGGCGGGCGGGGGCGCGGCGGAGGTGGTGCTGGTGCCGCTCGCGGGCGATCCGGCCGACCCGGTCGGCTCGGCCCACGCGCTGACCGCCCGGGCCCTGGCGCGGATCCAGGAGTGGCTCGCCGGGGACACCGACGGCCGGCTGGTCTTCGTGACCCGCGGCGCCGTCGCCACCACGGCCGACGACGAGCTCACCGACCCGGCCGCGGCCGCCGTCTGGGGCCTGGTGCGCTCCGCCCAGGCCGAGCACCCGGGCCGGTTCGGCCTGGTCGACCTGGACCCGGCCGGCGGCCCGCTGCCCGAGCCCGCCCTCGGCGGCGACGAGCCGCAGCTGGCCGTGCGCGGCGGCGCCGTGCTCGCGGCCCGGCTGGCCCGCGCGGGCGCGGCGGTCGGGACCGGCACGCAGTGGAATCCGGACGGCACCGTCCTGATCACCGGCGGCACCGGCGGCCTCGGCGCCGTCCTCGCCCGGCACCTGGTCGCCGAGCACGGGGTCCGTCGCCTGCTGCTGGTGAGCCGGCGCGGCACAGCGGCCGAGGGCGCGGCCGAACTGGCCGCCCGGCTCGGCGAGTCGGGTGCCGAAGTGGCCGTCGAGGCCTGCGACCTGACCGACCCCGAAGCCGTCGGGCGCCTGATCGCCGCCGTCCCGGCCGAACACCCGCTGACCGCGGTGGTGCACGCCGCGGGAGTGCTCGACGACGGTGTCGTCGAGCAGCTCACCCCCGAGCGGCTGGCCGCCGTCCTGCGGCCCAAGACCGACGCGCTGTGGCACCTCCACCAGGCCACCCGCGCCCTCGACCTCGCCGCGTTCGTCGTCTTCTCGTCCTTCTCCGGCACCGCCGGCGCGGCCGGCCAGGCCAACTACGCGGCGGGCAACGCCTTCGCGGACGCGCTCGTGCGCACCCGCCGGGCCGCCGGACTGCCCGGACTCTCGCTCGGCTGGGGCCCCTGGGCCCCCGTCGTCGGCCCGGCCGGCGGGATGGCCGGCGGGCTCACCGAGGCCGACCTCGACCGGCTCGCCCGGCTCGGCACCCCGGCGCTCCCCGAGGCCGACGGCACCGCGCTGTTCGACGCCGCCCTCGCCCGCCCCGAGGCCGTCCTGCTGCCCGTCCGCCTCGACCTGCCGGCGCTGCGCGCCCGCGGCGAGGTGCCGCCGCTGCTGCGCGGCCTGATCCGCACCCCGGCCCGGCGCGCCGCCGTGACCGCCACCGAGGCGGCCGGCGCCCTCACCCGCCGGCTCGCCGGGCTGGACGGGCGCGCCCGCACCGAGGCCGTCGTCGAGCTGGTCCGAGCCCAGGTGGCCGCCGTCCTGCGGCACGCCGACGCGTCCGAGGTCGACCCGCACCGGCCCTTCCAGGACCTCGGCTTCGACTCGCTCACCGCCGTCGAACTGCGCAACCGGCTGAGCGCCGTCACGGGGCTGCGCACCTCGGCGACCGTCGTCTTCGACTACCCGACCGTCACCGCCCTGGCCGGGCACGTCCTGGACGGCCTGACGGGCGCCCAGGCGCCCGCCGCCGTCGCGCCGGTCCGGGCGGCGGCCGAGGACGACCCGATCGTCATCGTCGGCATGAGCTGCCGCTACCCCGGCGACGTCGCCTCCCCCGAGGACCTGTGGCGCCTGCTGCGCGAGGGCACCGACGCCATCTCCGGCCTGCCCACCGACCGCGGCTGGGACGTCGAGTCGCTCTACCACCCGGACCCGGACCACCTCGGCACCAGCTACACCCGCTTCGGCGGCTTCCTGCACCGGGCCGCCGACTTCGACCCCGCCTTCTTCGGCATGAGCCCGCGCGAGGCGCTGGCCACCGACGCGCAGCAGCGCCTGCTGCTGGAGGCCTGCTGGGAGGCGGTCGAGCGGGCCGGGATCGACCCGGTCTCGCTGCGCGGCAGCCGCACCGGCGTCTTCGCCGGCGTGATGTACAACGACTACTCCGCGCTGCTCGCGGGCGGCCGCTTCGAGGGCCACCAGGGCAGCGGCACCTCGCCGAGCATCGCCTCCGGCCGGGTCTCCTACACGCTCGGGCTGGAGGGGCCGGCCGTCACCGTCGACACCGCGTGCTCGTCCTCGCTGGTCGCCATGCACTGGGCCATGCAGGCCCTGCGGGCCGGCGAGTGCACGCTCGCGCTGGCCGGCGGCGTCACCGTGATGTCCACCCCGACCTCGCTGATCGAGTTCTCCCGCCAGCGCGGCCTGGCCCCGGACGGGCGCTGCAAGGCGTTCTCCGACCGGGCCGACGGTGTCGGCTGGTCCGAGGGCGTCGGTGTGATCGCCCTGGAGCGGCTCTCCGACGCGCGCCGCAACGGGCACCCGGTGCTGGCCGTCGTGCGCGGCTCCGCCGTCAACCAGGACGGGGCCTCCAACGGGCTCACCGCGCCCAACGGGCCGTCCCAGCAGCGCGTCATCCGCCAGGCCCTGGCCGCCGCCGGGCTCACCACGGCCGACGTCGACGTGGTCGAGGCACACGGTACCGGCACCTCCCTGGGCGACCCGATCGAGGCCCAGGCGCTCCTTGCCAGCTACGGCCAGGACCGCGAACTCCCGCTGCTGCTCGGCTCGCTGAAGTCCAACCTCGGGCACACCCAGGCCGCCGCGGGCGTCGCGGGCGTGATCAAGATGGTGCTGGCGATGCGGCACGGCATCGTGCCCCGCACCCTGCACGCGGCCGAGCCGTCCTCCCACGTGGACTGGGACGAGGGCGCGGTGGAGCTGGTGACCGAGGAGGCGGCCTGGCCGGAGACCGGCCGCCCGCGCCGGGCCGGCGTCTCCTCGTTCGGCTTCAGCGGCACCAACGCCCACGTCATCCTCGAACAGGCCCCCGCCGTCGTCGCACGGGACGTCGCGCCGGCCGCCGCTCCGGCCGTCACGGAGCCCGTCCTGCTCTGGCCGCTGGCCGGCCGCGGCCCGGCCGCGCTGCGCGACCAGGCCGCCCGGCTGCGCGCGTTCGCCACCGCGGACCCGACGGCGAGCCCGGCCGACCTCGGCCTCTCGCTGGCCACCACCCGCTCCGGCTTCGACCACCGCGCCGTGGCCGTCGGCGGCGACCGCGACGAACTGCTCGCCGCCCTGACCGCCCTCGCCGCGGGCGAGTCCGCCGCCGGGCTCGTCGCGGGCGAGACCGGCGCCGGGAAGCTCGCCCTGCTGTTCGCCGGCCAGGGTGCCCAGCGCCTCGGCGCCGGACGCGAACTCGCCGCCCGCCACCCGGTGTTCGCCGAGGCGCTGGACGAGGTGCTGCGCGAGTTCGGCCCCCGGCTGGAGCGCCCGCTGCGCGACGTGCTGTGGGGCGAGGACGAGGAGGAGCTGAACCGCACCGGCTGGGCGCAGCCCGCGATCTTCGCCGTCGAGGTCGCCCTGTTCCGCCTGCTCGCCTCGCTCGGCGTGCGCGCCGACGTGCTGCTCGGCCACTCCGTCGGCGGGATCGCCGCCGCGCACTGCGCCGGGGTGCTGTCGCTCGCCGACGCCTGCGCGCTGGTGGCCGCCCGGGCCCGGCTGATGGACGCGCTGCCCGAGGGCGGCGCCATGGTCTCCGTCGAGGCCGCCGAGGACGAGGTGCTGGCACGCCTGGTGCCCGGGGTGTCCGTCGCGGCCGTCAACGGCCCGCGGGCCGTGGTGGTCTCCGGCCTGGAGGACGAAGTCCTGCGGATCACCGGGGAGTTCGCGGCCGAGGGCCGCCGGACCAAGCGACTGCGCGTCTCGCACGCCTTCCACTCGCCGCTGATGGAGCCGATGCTGGAGGAGTTCCGGCGCACCGTCGCGGAGCTGGAGTTCCGCGCGCCGGCCATCCCGCTGGTCTCCGACACCACCGGCGAGCTCGCCACCGGGGCCGAGCTGTGCTCGCCCGAGTACTGGGTCGAGCACGTCCGCCGGGCCGTCCGCTTCGCCGACGGCGTCGGCGCCGCCCGCGCGGCCGGCGCCGCCACCTTCCTCGAACTCGGCCCGGACGGCGTGCTGTCCGCGCTCACCGAGGACGCCCTCTCCGCCACCGCGCCGGACGACCACGGCGCCGTGACGGCCGTCCCGCTGCTGCGCGCCGGGCGGCCCGAGGAGCGGACCGTCGCCCTCGCCCTGGCCGCGCTGCACGTGCGCGGCCACGCCCTCGACTGGACCGCGCTGTACGCGGGCACCGGCGCCCGCCGCACCGACCTGCCCACCTACGCGTTCCAGCACGAGCGCTACTGGCCCGAGGCCGAGCCCGACGCCGACGCCGCCGCCCCGGCCGCCGATCCCGCCGACACCGCCCTGTGGGGCGCCGTCGAGCGCGGCAGCGCCGCCGAACTCGCCGGCCTGCTCGGCCTGCGCGACGAACAGCACGCCGGCCTCTACGCCCTGCTGCCCGCCCTCGCCGACTGGCGCCGCACCCGGCACGAGAAGGCCCGGCTCGACGCCGCCCGCTACCGCGTCCACTGGCGGCCCGTCCGTCCGGCGGCCGCGCCGGTGCTGGACGGCACCTGGCTGGTCGTCACCACCGACGCCGTCGACGACGCCGAGCTGCTCGACGCGCTGCGCGGCCACGGCGCCCGGCTGGAGCGGCTGGTGCTCGCCGAAGCCGACCGGGACCGCGCCGAACTCGCCCGCCGCATCGCCGAGTTCGGCGAACTCAGCGGAATCCTGTCGCTCGCCCCGCTGGCCGACCGGCCCACCCCCGGGCCCGGCCTGCCGGAGGGCGTCGCGCTCGGTGTCCTGCTCGCCCAGGCCCTCGGCGACCTGCGCTCCGCCGCGCCGCTGTGGACCGTCACCCGGGGCGCCGTCTCCACCGGGCCCGCCGACCCGCTCACCAACCCCGTCCAGGCCGCCGCGTGGGGCCTCGGCCGGGTCGCCGCCCTGGAGCGCCCGCAGGCGCCGGGCGGGCTGGTCGACCTGCCGCCGGTGCTGGACGCGCCGACCGTCCAGGGCCTGGTCGGCGTCCTCGCTTCCGGAGGGCGCGGAGGAGAGGACCAGGTCGCGCTGCGCGGCAGCGCCGCCTACGGCCGCCGCCTGGTGCGGCACACCGTCGACGAGCTGCCCCGCGCCGAGGAGTTCAGCGCCGACGGCACCGTCCTGGTCACCGGCGGCACCGGCGCACTCGGCGCCGAGGTCGCCCGCTGGCTGGCCCGCAGCGGTGCCCGGCACCTCGTGCTCACCGGCCGCCGCGGCCCGGACGCCCCCGGCGCCGCCGAACTCGTCGCCGAACTCGCCGAACACGGCGCCACCGCCGCCCTGGTGGCCTGCGACGTCGCCGACCGCGACGCCCTCGCCGCCGTCCTCGCCGCGATCCCGGCCGAGCACCCGCTGACCGGCGTGGTGCACGCCGCCGGCGTCGGCCAGGCCGCCCCGCTCGCGGACACCCCGCTCTCCGAGGTCGCCGCCCTCACCGCCGCCAAGCTCCACGGCGCCGCCCACCTCGACGCCCTCCTCGCCGACCACGACCTGGACTTCTTCGTCCTCTTCTCCTCCGTCGCCGGCGTCTGGGGCAGCGCGGGCCAGAGCGCCTACGCCGCCGCCAACGCCTACCTCGACGCCCTCGCCGAGAACCGCCGCGCCCGCGGCCTGACCGCCGTCTCGATCGCCTGGGGCCCGTGGGCCGGCGCCGGCATGGCCGCCCACGAGGCCGTCTCCGACGGCCTGCGGCGCCAGGGCCTGCGCTTCCTCGCCCCGGACACCGCGCTCACCGAGCTGCGCCGGGCGATCGTCCACGAGGACGTCGCGGTGACCGTCGCGGACGTCGACTGGGAGCGCTACGCCCCGGTCTTCACCGCCGCGCGACCGAGCGTGCTGTTCGACGAGCTGCCCGAGGTCCGCGCCCTCGCCCGCGGCGCCGCGGCCGACGCCGGGGCCGCCTCCGACCTGGTCCGCCGACTGCGCGGGCTGTCCGAGGCCGAGCGGGACCGGCTGCTGGTCGACCTGGTGCGCCGCGAGGCCGCCGCCGTGCTGGGCCACGGCTCCGTCGACGGCGTGCCCGAGAAGCGCGCCTTCCGCGACGCCGGCTTCGACTCGCTCACCGCGGTCGAACTGCGCAAGCGCCTGGCCGCCCTGACCGGCCTGCCGCTGCCCAGCACCATGGCCTTCGACCACCCGACGCCGGTCGCCCTGGCCGCCTTCCTGCGCGGCGAACTGCTCGACGGACCGCGGGACGTGACGGCGGGCCCGGTCACCACCGCCGACCCGGACGAGCCGATCGCCATCGTCGGCATGGGCTGCCGCTTCCCCGGCGGCGCGGCCGGCCCCGACCAGCTGTGGCGGCTCGTCGCCGAGGGCGCCGACGCGATCTCCGAGTTCCCGGAGAACCGCGGCTGGGACACCGGCCTCTACGACCCGGACCCGGACACCCCCGGCCGCACCTACTCCACCCAGGGCGGGTTCCTGCACGAGGCCGGCGAGTTCGACGCCGCGTTCTTCGGCATCTCCCCGCGCGAGGCCCTCGCCATGGACCCGCAGCAGCGCCTGCTGCTGGAGACCACCTGGGAGGCCCTCGAATCCGCGGGCATCGACCCGACCTCCGTGCACGGCAGCGCGACCGGCACCTTCATCGGGTCCACGTACCAGGAGTACGGGCTCGGCATGGACGACAGCTCGGCCGGCCACGCCGTCACCGGCACCAGCCCGAGCGTGCTCTCCGGGCGCCTCGCCTACCTGTTCGGACTGGAGGGCCCGGCCGTCACCGTCGACACCGCGTGCTCCTCCTCGCTGGTCGCGCTGCACCTGGCCTGCCAGTCGCTGCGCGGCGGCGAGAGCTCGCTCGCGCTCGCCGGCGGCGCCACCGTGATGACCAACCCGAACGCCTTCATCGCCTTCAGCCGCCAGCGCGCACTGGCCCAGGACGGCCGCTGCAAGGCCTTCTCGGAGGCCGCCGACGGCATGACCCTCGCCGAGGGTGTCGGCGTCGTCGTCCTGGAACGGCTCTCCGACGCCGAGCGCAACGGCCACCAGGTGCTCGCCGTCGTCCGCGGCTCCGCGATCAACCAGGACGGCGCCTCCAACGGGCTCACCGCGCCCAACGGGCCGTCCCAGCAGCGCGTCATCCGCCAGGCCCTGCACAACGCCGGCCTCACCCCCGACGACGTCGACGCCATCGAGGCGCACGGCACCGGCACCGCCCTCGGCGACCCGATCGAGGCCCAGGCCCTCCAGGCCGCGTACGGGCGCGACCGCGACCCGCGGCGCCCGCTGCTGCTCGGCTCGGTCAAGTCCAACATCGGCCACACCCAGTCGGCGGCGGGCGTCGCCGGCGTGATCAAGATGGTCCAGGCGCTGCGCCACGGCGTGCTCCCGGCCACCCTGCACGCCGCCGAGCCGTCCTCGCACATCGACTGGACGCCGGGCACCGTCACCCTGCTCCACGAGGCCACCCCGTGGCCGGCCGGCGAGCGGACCCGCCGCTGCGCGGTCTCCTCCTTCGGCATCAGCGGCACCAACGCGCACGTGGTGCTGGAGGAGGCGCCCGCCGCCGCCCCTGCCGAGAGCGCCGAGGCGTCCGCCGCCGCGCCGACGGAGACCGCCGAGGAGCCCGACGGCGTCGTGCCGTGGGTGCTCTCCGCCCGCACCCCGGCCGCGCTGCGCGCCCAGGCCGCGCGCCTGGCCGACCACCTCGACGCCGAGCCGGGCCCGCGCCCGCGCGACGTCGGGCACACCCTGCTGACCACTCGCGCCCTGTTCGAGCACCGGGCCGTGGTGCTCGGCGCCGACGCCGACGAACTGCGCGAGGGCCTCGCCGCGGTCGCCGCCGGAGCCTCCGCGCCGAACGCCGTCCACGGCCTCGCCGAGGACGGCGGGCGCACCGTCTTCGTCTTCCCCGGCCAGGGCTCCCAGTGGGCCGGCATGGGCGCCCGGCTGCTCGACGAGTCGCCGGTGTTCGCCGAGCGGATCGCCGAGTGCGCGGAGGCGCTGTCCGCGTACGTCGACTGGTCGCTGCCCGACGTGCTGCGCCAGGCCGAGGGCGCGCCCGCGCTGGACCGCGTCGACGTCGTCCAGCCCGCGACCTTCGCCGTCATGGTCGCCCTCGCCGACCTGTGGCGCGCCCACGGCATCCACCCGGACGCCGTGGTCGGCCACTCCCAGGGCGAGATCGCCGCCGCCGTCGTCGCCGGGGCGCTCTCCCTGGCGGACGGCGCCCGGGTGGCCGCGCTGCGCAGCCGGCTGATCGGCCGGGTGCTCGCGGGCTCCGGCGGGATGATCTCGGTGCCGCTGTCGGCCGAGGACGCCGAGGAGCGGCTGCGCACCCGCGGCGGCGGGCTGGCGGTGGCCGCCGTGAACGGGCCGCGGACCGTCGTCCTCGCCGGTCCGGCCGGTGAACTCGACGAGCTGATGGCCGAGTTCGAGGCCGAGGAGGTACGCGCCCGGCGGATCGCGGTGGACTACGGCTCGCACTCCGCCCAGGTCGAACTGCTCCGGGACGAGCTGCTCACCGCCCTCGCCCCGGTGCGCCCGCGCGCCGCCGAGGTGCCGTTCTTCTCCACCGTCACCGGCGAGTGGCTGGACACCACCGCCATGGACGCCGACTACTGGTACCGCAACCTCCGCAACCCGGTGCGCTTCGACCCGGCCGTACGGGAGCTGATCGCCCAGGGCCACGGCCTGTTCGTCGAGGTCAGCCCGCACACCGTGCTCACCATGGCGATCGAGGCCACCACCGAGGACTGCGGCGGCCGGGCCGGCGCCGTCGGCACCCTGCGCCGGGACAAGGGCGGCACCGACCGCTTCCTGCTCTCGCTCGCCGAGGCCTTCGTCCGGGGCGGCCGGGCCGACTGGTCCGCCCGGCTGACCGGTGGGCACCGGGTGCCGCTGCCCACCTACGCCTTCCAGCACGAGCACCTGTGGGCCGTCGCACCACGCCCCGGCGGGGCGCCGGAGGACGGCGAGTTCTGGAGCGCCGTCGAGGAGGCCGACGTCGAGGCGCTGGCCGCCCGGCTGCGGATCGACAGCGGCGCGCTCGCCCCGGTGCTGCCCGCGCTGTCCGACTGGCACCGGCGGCGGCGCGAGCGCTCGACGCTCGACTCCTGGCGCTACCGGGCGACCTGGAAGCCGCTCGCCACCGCCCCGGCCCGGCTGGACGGCAGCTGGCTGCTGGTCACCGCCGAGGACGGCGAGGGGGAGGACGTCGCCGAGGCGCTCACCGCCCACGGCGCCACCGTCGAGCGGCTCGTCCTGGACGACGGCTGCACCGACCGGCAGCGGCTCGCCGCCCTGCTCGACCTGGGCGAACCGAGCGGCATCGTCTCGCTGCTCGCCACCGCCGAGCACCCGAGCGGGCGCCACCCCGCCCTGCCCGAGGGCGTCGCGCTCACCCTCGCGCTGATCCAGGCCCTCGGCGACACCGGGCAGGAAGCTCCGCTGTGGTGCCTCACCCGCGGCGCCGTCGCCGCCGGGCGCACCGACCGGGTCGCCAACCCGGTGCAGGCGCAGGTCCACGGCCTCGGCTGGACGGCCGCCCTGGAGCACCCCCAGCGCTTCGGCGGCGTCGTCGACCTGCCCGAGGCGCTCGACCGGCGCGGCGGCGAGCGGCTGGCCGCCGTACTGGCCGCCCGCGACGAGGACCAGGTGGCGATCCGCCCCTCCGGCGCCTACGCCCGCCGCATCGTGCGCGCCGAGGCCGCCGCCCGCCGGGAGGCCCGGCCGCCGCGCGGGACCGTCCTGATCACCGGCGGCACCGGCACCCTCGCCCCGCACCTGGCCCGCCGCCTCGCCGCCGAGGGCGCCGAGCGGATCGTGCTCACCAGCCGCCGCGGCGCCACCGCGCCGGGCGCCGCCGAACTGCTCGCCGAGCTCGCCGCCGCGGGCTGCGCGGCCGAGATGGCGGCCTGTGACCTCACCGACCGCGACGCCGTCGCGACGATGCTCGCCGACCTCGCCGCCGCCGGCCACCAGGTGCGCACCGTCGTGCACACCGCCGCCGTCATCGAGCTGCTGTCCGTCGAGGAGACCAGCCACGAGGCCTTCGCCAAGGTGCTGCACGCCAAGACGGCCGGCGCCCGCCACCTCGACGAGCTGCTGCCCGACGACCAGCTCGACGCCTTCGTGCTGTACTCCTCCACCGCCGGAATGTGGGGCAGCGGCCGGCACGCCGCCTACGTCGCCGGCAACGCCTACCTCAACGCGCTCGCCGAGCACCGCCGCGCCCGCGGCGGCAAGGCCACCGCGATCTCCTGGGGCATCTGGGCCGACGACCTGAAGCTCGGCCGGGTCGACCCCGGCCAGATCCGGCGCAGCGGCCTGGTCTTCATGGACCCCTCGCTCGCCCTGGACGGGCTGCGCCAGGCCCTGGACGCAGACGAGCAGGTGCTCGCGATCGCGGACGTCGACTGGGAGCGCTACCACCCGGTCTTCACCTCCGGCCGCCCGAGCGCCCTGTTCGAGGACGTCCCCGAGGTGCGCCGGCTCGCCGAGGCCGCCGAACGCCCGGCCGGGGACGGCGAGTTCGCCGCCCGGCTGCGCGCCCTGCCGGCCGCCGAGCAGCAGCGCCGGCTGCTGGACCTGGTCCGCGCCGAGGCGGCCACCACGCTCGGCCACGCCTCGCCCGACGTGCTGTCCGAGCAGCGGGCCTTCCGCGACGTCGGCTTCGACTCGCTGACCGCCGTCGACCTGCGCAACCGGCTGGCCGCCGCGACCGGCCTCACGCTGCCCAGCACCCTGGTGTTCGACCACCCGAACCCGCTCGCCCTGGTGCGCTTCCTGCGCGAGAAGGTCGCCGGCCCGGCCGTCACCGGCGGCCCGGCGCCCTCGCAGGCCGCCGTCGCGTTCGACGAGCCGATCGCCGTCATCGGCATGAGCTGCCGCTACCCCGGCGGGATCGCCTCCCCCGAGGACCTGTGGCGGCTCGTCACCTCGGGCGGCGACGCCATCACCGAGTTCCCGGCCGACCGCGGCTGGGACACCGAGGGGCTCTACGACCCGGACCCGGACGCGCCCGGCCGCACCTACTCGGTGCGCGGCGGTTTCCTGGAGGACGTCGCCGACTTCGACGCCGCCTTCTTCGGCATCTCCCCGCGCGAGGCCCTCGCCATGGACCCGCAGCAGCGGCTCCTGCTGGAGACCGCCTGGGAGGCCATGGAACGCGCCGGACTCGACCCGGCCGCCCTGCGCGGCAGCACCACCGGCACGTTCATCGGCGCCAGCTACCAGGACTACAGCCCCGGCGACTCCGCCCAGGACGGCGCCGAGGGACACCTCGTCACCGGCACCATCCCGAGCGTGCTGTCCGGCCGGCTCTCCTACACCTTCGGCTTCGAGGGCCCGGCCGTCACGCTCGACACCGCGTGCTCGTCCTCGCTGGTCGCCCTGCACCTGGCCTGCCAGTCGCTGCGCAACGGCGAGAGCTCGCTCGCCCTGGCCGGTGGCGTCAGCGTGATGGCCACGCCCAACGCGTTCGTCGGCTTCAGCCGCCAGCGCGCGATGGCCGTCGACGGCCGCTGCAAGGCCTACGCCGAGGCCGCCGACGGCATGAGCCTGGCCGAGGGCGTCGGCCTCCTGCTGGTCGAGCGCCTCTCCGACGCCGAGCGGCTCGGCCACCCGGTGCTCGCCGTGCTGCGCGGCTCCGCCGTCAACCAGGACGGTGCCTCCAACGGCCTCACCGCCCCCAACGGGCCCGCCCAGCAGCGGGTGATCCGCGCCGCGCTCGCCAACGCCCGGCTCGCCCCGGGCGAGGTCGACGCGGTCGAGGGCCACGGCACCGGCACCAAGCTCGGCGACCCGATCGAGGCCCAGGCGCTGCTCGCCACCTACGGCCAGGACCGCGAACGACCGCTGCTGCTCGGCTCGGTGAAGTCCAACCTCGGGCACACCCAGATGGCCTCCGGCGTGGCCGGCGTGATCAAGACCGTGCTCGCGCTGCGCAGCGGGGTGCTCCCGGCCAGCCTGCACATCGACCGGCCGTCCAGCCACGTCGACTGGACCGAAGGCGCCATCGAGCTCCTCGCCGAGGCCCGGGACTGGCCCGAGACGGGGCGGCCGCGCCGCGCCGCCGTCTCCTCGTTCGGGCTGAGCGGCACCAACGCGCACGTGATCCTCGAAGAGCCGCCGGTCGCCGCCGGGGCCGCCGCGGTGGCCGCCGCGCCGACGGACGGCGACACCGTGCCCTTCGCGCTGTCCGCCCGGACCGAAGAGGCCCTGCGCGCGCAGGCCGGCCGGCTGCTCACCGTGCTCGACGAGCAGCCCGAACTCCCGCTCGCCGACGTCGCGTTCTCGCTCGCCACCACCCGGGCCGCGCTCGACCGCCGCGCCGCCGTCACCACCGGCGACCGCGCCGAGCTGAGGCGCGCCCTCGCCGCCCTGCGCGACGGCCTGCCGGACGCCGCCCTCGTCACCGGCCGCGCGGCCGGCGGCGGCCTGGCGTTCCTGTTCACCGGCCAGGGCAGCCAGTACCCGGCCATGGGCCGGGAGCTGTACGACCGGTACCCGGTGTACGCGGAGGCGCTGGACGCCGCCCTCGCCCACTTCGACCTCGGCTACGAACGGCCCGTCCGGGACGCGCTGTTCGCGGCGGAGGGGTCGGTGGAGGCCGCGTTGTTGGATGACACGGGGTACGCGCAGCCGGCGTTGTTCGCGCTGGAGGTGGCGCTGTTCCGGTTGGTGGAGTCGTGGGGTCTGCGGCCGGACTTCGTGGTGGGGCATTCGATCGGTGAGATCGCGGCGGCGCACGTGGCGGGGGTGTTCTCGTTGGAGGACGCCTGTGCGCTGGTGGCGGCGCGGGCCCGGTTGATGTCGGAACTCCCCGGTGGGGGAGCGATGGTGTCGGTGGAGGCGACGGAGGCGGAGGTGCTGGCGGTGCTGACCGACGGCGTCTCGATCGCCGCCGTCAACGGGCCCAGGTCCGTGGTGATCTCGGGCGACGAGGACGAAGTCCTCCGCATCGCCGCGGAGTTCACCGACCGGAGGACCAAGCGCCTGCGGGTCTCGCACGCCTTCCACTCGCCGCACATGGAGCCGATGCTCGACGCCTACACCCGCGTCGCCGCCACGCTCGGCTACGCCGCCCCGGCGATCCCGCTGATCTCCACCGTCACCGGCGCGATCGCCACCGCCGACGAGCTCGCCGCGCCCGAGTACTGGGCGCGCCAGGTGCGCGGTACCGTCCGTTTCGCCGACGCCGTCCAGGCCCTGGCCGGCCACGGCGCCGCCGCCTTCCTCGAACTCGGCCCGGACGGCGTCCTCACCGCCGCCGCCCGCGACACCCTGGGCGACGGCGCCCGCCTCACCGGCGTGCCCGCGCTGCGGCGCGGTCGGCCCGGAGTCCCGGCCCTCACCGCCGCGCTCGCCCGGCTGGCCGTCGGCGGCCTGCGACCGGACTGGGCGGCCGTCTTCGCCGGCACCGGCGCCCGCCGCGCCGACCTGCCCACCTACCCGTTCCAGCGGGAGCGCTACTGGCCCGACGGCCGGTCCGCCCCGGCGGCGGGATCCGACCCGGTGGACGCCGAGTTCTGGGCCGCCGTCGACCGTGGCGACCTGGCCGCGCTCGGCACCGGCCTGGACCTCGACCACGACACCGTGACCGCCCTGTCCAGCTGGCGCCGGGCCCGCCGCGAGCGCACCACCGTGGACGCCTGGCGCTACCGCGCCTCCTGGACGCCGCTCGACGCGACGGGCGGCGCCGCGACCCGGCCCGCCGGCCGCTGGCTGATCCTCGCGGCGGACGACGCGCCCTGGGCGGACGGGCTCGTCGACGGGGTGACCCTGCGGGTCTCCGGCGACCGGGCCGCGCTCGCCGAGCAGCTCCGGGACGCGGGGGAGTTCACCGGCGTCCTGTCGCTGCTCGCCCTCGGCGACGACCCGCTCGCCGCCACCGTCACCGCCGTCCAGGCCCTCGGCGACGCCGGCCTCACCGCCCCGCTGTGGTGCCTCACCCGCGGCGCCGTCGCCGCCGGCCGCTCCGACCGCCCCGCCGACCCCCGGCAGGCCGCCGTCTGGGGCCTCGGCCGCTCCGCCGCCCTCGAACTGCCCACCCGCTGGGGCGGGCTGATCGACCTGCCGGACCAGCTCGACGACACCGCGCTGCGCCGCCTGGCCGCCGCGCTCGCCCGCACCGACGGCGAGGACCAGCTCGCCGTCCGCGCCTCCGGCACCTTCGCCCGGCGCCTGGTGCGCCACCCGCTGCGTCAGCCGCTGCCTCACCCGGGGGGCGACCGCCCGGCCGCCAGGCCGTACGCGCCGACCGGCACCGTCCTGATCACCGGCGGCACCGGCGGCCTCGGCGGGCAGCTCGCCCGCCACCTGGCCGAACAGGGCGCCCGACACCTGCTGCTGGTCAGCCGGAGCGGCGCGGCGGCCCCCGGCGCCGAACAGCTGCGCGCCGACCTCGCCGCCCTCGGCGCCGAGGCCACCCTGGCCGCCTGCGACGCCGCCGATCGGGACGCCCTCGCGGCCCTCCTCGCCGCCGTCCCGGCAGACCGGCCGCTCACCGCCGTGTTCCACGCCGCCGGAGTGGTCGCCGACGGCACCCTGGACACCCTGACCGCCGAGCAGTTCGCCGAGGTGTTCCGCCCCAAGGCCGAGGCCGCCCGCCACCTCGACGAGCTGACCCGCGACACCGACCTCGCCGCCTTCGTCCTGTTCACCTCCACCGCCGGCACCCTCGGCGCCGCCGGGCAGGCCAACTACGCCGCCGCCAACGCGTACCTCGACGCCCTCGCCGAACAGCGGCGCGCCGAGGGCCGCCCGGCCACCGCGATCGCCTGGGGCCCGTGGGCCGGCGACGGCATGGCCGGGGCCGGCGTCGAACAGCGGGTCCGCCGGGGCGGCTACACCCCGATGGCGCCGCGGCGCGCCCTGGCCGCGCTCGGGCACGCCCTCGACCACCAGGACACCGCGCTCACCGTCGCCGACATCGACTGGCAGCGCTACGCCGCCGTCTTCACCGCCCAGCGGCCCGTCCCGCTGATCACCGCGCTGGCCGGACCGGCCGGCCGGCCGGCGGCCGCCGCGCCGGAGTCCGGGCTGCGGCAGCGCCTCGCCGAGCTGTCCGAGCAGGCCAGGGCGCGGTTCGTGCTCGACTTCGTGCGCACCCGGGTCGCGGCCGTCCTCGGCCACGCGGGCGGCGAGCGGGTCGGCGCCGACCAGCCCTTCACCGACCTCGGCATGGACTCCCTCACCACCGTCGAACTGCGCAACACCCTCACCGCCGCCACCGGCCTGACCCTGCCCGCCACCCTGGTCTACGACCACCCGACCCCGGCCGAGCTGGCCGCCCACCTCCTCGCCGAACTCCTCGGCACCCTGCCCGAAGCCGACCGGGCACCGGCCCGGCGGGCCGTCGCGGACGACCCGGACGACGCCGTCGTGATCGTCGGCATGGCCTGCCGCTTCCCCGGCGGCATCGAGACCCCGGAGGACCTCTGGCGGCTGCTCGGCGCCGGCGCCGACGCCGTCCGGCCGTTCCCCACCGACCGCGGCTGGGACCTCGACGCCCTCGGCCGGGGCGGCTCCGCCACCCTGCACGGCGGCTTCCTGGACGGCGTCGGCCGCTTCGACGCCCGCTTCTTCGGCATCTCGCCGCGCGAGGCGCTCGCCATGGACCCCCAGCAGCGCCTGCTCCTGGAGACCGCCTGGGAGGCCCTGGAACGCTCCGGCATCGCCCCCGACCGCCTGCGCGGCAGCGACACCGGCGTCTTCGTCGGCACCAACGGCCAGGACTACCTGACCGTGCTGCGCCGAGGCACCGCCGACGTCCGCGGCCACGCCGCCACCGGCAACACCGCGAGCGTGCTGTCCGGCCGACTCTCCTACACCCTCGGGCTGGAGGGTCCGGCCGTCACCGTCGACACCGCGTGCTCCTCCGCGCTCGTCTCGCTCCACCTGGCCGCCCGCGCGCTGCGCGCCGGGGAGTGCTCGCTGGCCCTGGCCGGCGGCGCCTCGGTGATGTCCAGCCCGGACGCCTTCGTCGAGTTCACCGCGCAGGGCGGCCTCGCCGCCGACGGCCGCTGCAAGCCCTTCGCCGACGCCGCCGACGGCACCGCGTGGTCCGAGGGCGCGGGCGTCCTGGTCCTGGAACGGCTCTCCGACGCCCGCCGGCTCGGGCACCCCGTCCTCGCGGTCGTGCGCGGCAGCGCCGTCAACCAGGACGGCGCCTCCAACGGCCTGACCGCCCCCAACGGGCGCGCCCAGCAGCGGGTGATCCGCGCGGCCCTCGCCGACGCGGGCCTGACGCCCGGTGAGGTGGACGCCGTCGAGGCGCACGGCACCGGCACCGCCCTCGGCGACCCGATCGAGGCGCACGCGCTGCTGGCCGCCTACGGGCGGGAGCGCGAACTGCCGCTGCTGCTCGGCTCGGTGAAGTCCAACCTCGGCCACACCCAGGCCGCCGCCGGCGCCGCCGGGGTGATCAAGACGGTGCTCGCGATGCGGCACGGGGAGCTACCGAAGTCGCTGCACCTCGACTCGCCCTCCCGGCACGTCGACTGGACGGCCGGTGCCGTCGAGCTGCTCACCGAGGCCCGGGACTGGCCGGTGACCGGCCGCCCCCGCCGGGCCGGCGTCTCCGCGTTCGGCGTCAGCGGCACCAACGCCCACGTGCTGCTGGAGCAGGCGCCCGCGGATCCCGACCCGGCCGGCCCGGTGCCGGCCGTGGCTGCCGCACCCTGGGTGGTCTCGGCCAAGTCCGAGGCCGCGCTGGACGCCTCGCTCGGGCGCCTCGCCTCGGTCGAGGACGCGTCCGCGCTGGACGTCGCCCACTCGCTCGCCGCCGGCCGGGCCGCGCTCGGGCACCGGGCGGTGCTGCTGGACGGCGTCGAGGTCGCCCGCGGAGTCGCGGCCGAGCGCTCGACGGCCTTCCTGTTCTCCGGACAGGGCTCGCAACGGATCGGCATGGGCCGGGAGTTGTACGAACGCTTCCCGGTGTTCGCCGAGGCTTTCGACGGTGTCTGCGCGCGGTTCGACCAGTTGCTGGACCGGCCTTTGCGGGACGTCGTCTGGGGCTCCGACGAGGAGCTGCTGAACCGGACGGCGTACGCCCAGGCCGGGCTGTTCGCGGTCGGGGTGGCGCTCCACCGGCTCGTCGGATCGCTCGGCGTGCAGCCGGAGTTCGTGGCCGGGCACTCGATCGGTGAGGTGACCGCGGCGTACGTCGCCGGGGTGTTCTCGCTGGACGACGCGTGCACCCTGGTGGCCGCGCGCGGACGGCTGATGCAGGCGCTGCCGGAGGGCGGCGCGATGCTCGCGGTGGAGGCCCGGGAGAGCGAAGTCCTGCCGCTGCTGGGCGAGTCCGCGGCGATCGCGGCGGTGAACGGCCCGACATCGGTGGTGGTCTCGGGCGCCGCCGAGGCCGTCGCGGCCGTCGAGGCGCACTTCGCGGACCGGCGGACGAGCCGGCTGCGGGTGTCGCACGCCTTCCACTCGCCGCTGATGGACCCGATGCTGGCGGACTTCCGCACCGTCCTCGACGGGCTGACGTACCACGCTCCCTCGATCCCGATCGGCTCCAACCTGACCGGCGGCCTCGGCGAGGACGACCTCCGCACCCCGGACTACTGGGTGCGCCACGTCCGCGAGGCCGTCCGCTTCGCCGACGGCGTCCGGGCACTCGAGGACGCGGGCGCGACCGCCTTCCTGGAGCTGGGGCCGGACGGCGTGCTCGCCGCGCTCGCCGAGCGCGGGCTCGGCGAGGAGAGCGTGACCGCCGCCGCCCTGCGCCGGGACCGGCCGGAGGAACCCGCCCTGGTCACCGCCTTCGCCCGGCTGCACGTCGTGGGCGTGCCGGTCGACTGGACCGCGCTGCTCGCCGGCACCGGCGCCCGCCGGGTCGACCTGCCCACCTACCCGTTCCAGCGCGAGCTGTACTGGCCCGAGCGCGCACCGGAGCCCGTCACCGGCGACCCGGCGGACGCCGCGTTCTGGTCCGCCGTCGAGCGGGCCGACGCCGCCGCCCTCGGCGCGACCCTCGGCCTCGACGACGACACCTCGCTCGGCGCGCTGCTGCCCGCCCTCTCGGCGTGGCGCCACCGCCGCACCGAGCGCACCGAGGCCGACCGGCTGCGCTACCGCGCGGTCTGGAAGCCGTACGCCACGTCCGCCGGGCCGTCCGCCCTGCCGGACGCCCTGCCGGGCACCTGGCTGGCGCTGGTCCCGGGCGATGGGGAGGACCCCTGGACCTCAGGGGTGCTCGCCGCGCTCGGGGACGGAGTGCTCGCCGTCACGGCCGGCGGGGAGGGGCTCGCCCCCACGGCCGGCGGTGACCTGGCCGAGCGGCTCACCGCGCTCGGCGGTGACCTGGCCGAGCGGCTCACCGGTGTGGTCTCCCTGCTCGCCGCCCCCGGTGGCCTGCCCACCGGCCTCGCCCGGCCGGACGCGCTGCTCGCCGCCCTCGGCGAGGCGGGCGTCGACGCCCCGCTGTGGTGCCTCACCCGGGGCGCCGTCGCGGTCGCCGACACCGAGGCCCCGCAGGACGCCGCGCAGGCGGCCGTCTGGGGCATCGGCCGGGTGGCCGCCCTCGAACACCCGGAGCGCTGGGGCGGGTTGATCGACCTGCCGGAGGCCCCCGACGCCCGCACCTCGGCCCGCCTGCGCGCCCTGCTGGCGGCCGAGGACGGCGAGGACCAGCTCGCCCTGCGCCCCACCGGCGCCTTCGCCCGCCGCCTGGTGCGCGCCACCACGCCCGAGGACGCCCGCCCGTGGACCCCGCGCGGCACCGTCCTGCTGGTCGGCGACCCGGCCGGCCACGCCGACCCGACGGCCCGCTGGCTCGCCCGCTCGGGCGCCCGACGGGTGGTGATCCTCGCGGACGGTGCCACGGCGGGCCCGGGGGCGACGGCCGCCGATACCGCCGATGCCGCCGCGGCCGGCACGGATGAGAGCCTGCGGACCGAACTCGCCGAGCACGGCACCGAGCTGACGCTCGTCACCGGCACACCCGGCGACCCCGAGGCCCTGGCCGGCGTGCTCGGGCTGCCCGAGCTGTCCGATCTGTCCGCCGTCCTCTACACCGGTCGTGGCGCCGCGCCCGCCGAGGACCTCGCCGGGCTGCTCGCCGACCTCGACGCGCTCGACCGGGCGCTCGCGGGCCGGGACCTCGACGCCCAGGTGCTGTTCGGGTCGATCGCCGGCACCTGGGGGGTGAAGGGCCGGGCCGACGAGGCCGCCGCCGGCGCGCTGCTCGACGCCGCCGCCCAGCGCCGCCGCGCCACCGGGCAGGCCGGGACCGCCGTCGCCTGGGGCGCCTGGACCGGTCACGCGCCCGACTCGCTGGCCGCCCACCTGCGGGCCAACGGGCTGCCGCCGGTCGCCCCCGACCGCGCCCTGGCGGCCCTGGCCGCCGCCCTCGACGGGCCCGCCGTCACCGTCGCCGAGGTCGCCTGGGAGCGCTTCGCGCCCGCCTTCGCCGAGGCCCGGCCGACCCGGCTGTTCGCCGACCTGCCCGAGGGCCGCGTCACCGCGCGTCCCGAGGCGGAGACCGCGAGCCGCACCGACGCGCTGCGCGCCGATCTGCGGGAGCGGTCGGCGGCCGAACGCACCGAGGCGCTGCTGGCGATCGTCCGCGCCGAGTCGGCCGCCGTGCTCGGCCACGCCGACCCGCAGGACGTGCCGTCCGGGCACCCGTTCAAGGACCTCGGCTTCGACTCGCTGACCGCCGTCGACCTGCGCAACCGGCTCAACGCGGCGACCGGCCTCCGGCTGCCCGCCACGCTGGTGTTCGACTACCCGACCCCGGCGGCCCTGGCCGCCCACCTGCGCGGCGAACTCTTCGACGAAGCACCGGAGGTGGAGCACTCCGCCGTCGCGGCCGACACCGACGACCCGATCGTGATCGTCGGCATGGGCTGCCGCTACCCGGGCGGCGTCCGTTCGCCCGAGGACCTGTGGCGGCTGCTCCGGGAGGGCACCGACGCGATCGGCCCGTTCCCGGCGGACCGCGGCTGGGACCTCGACCGGCTCGCCCACGGCGACCGGGACGGGCGCGGGCGCAGCGTCACCCAGGAGGGCGGGTTCCTGTACGACGCGGCCGAGTTCGACGCCGCCTTCTTCGGCGTCTCCCCGCGCGAGGCGATGGTCGTCGACCCGCAGCAGCGGCTCGTGCTGGAGACCGCGTGGGAGGCGCTGGAACGCGCCGGGATCGACCCGGCGGGCCTGCGCGGCGGCGACACCGGCGTGTTCATCGGCGGCGGCAGCGGCGACTACCGGCCGGCGATCGGCCAGCTCGGCCACGTCGAGACCGCGCAGTCCGCGAGCCTGCTGTCCGGCCGGCTCTCCTACACCCTCGGGCTGGAGGGGCCCTCGGTCAGCGTGGACACCGCCTGCTCGTCCTCGCTGGTCGCCCTGCACCTGGCCGCCCAGGCCCTGCGGTCCGGCGAGTGCTCGCTGGCCCTGGCGGGCGGTGTGACGGTGATGTCGAGCCCGGTCGGGTTCGTGGAGTTCGGCGAGATGGGGGCGCTGTCCGCGGAGGGGCGCTGCCGTACGTTCTCCGACGACGCCGAGGGCACCGCGTGGTCCGAGGGCGTCGGCGTCCTGGTGGTCGAGCGGCTCTCCGACGCCGAGCGCCGCGGGCACCGGGTGCTGGCCGTCCTGCGCGGCTCCGCGATCAACCAGGACGGCGCCTCGAACGGCATCACCGCGCCCAACGGCCCGTCCCAGCAGCGCGTCATCCGGCGCGCTCTGGCCAACGCGGGCCTGGCGGCCGCGGAGGTCGACGCGGTCGAGGCGCACGGCACCGGCACCAAGCTCGGCGACCCGATCGAGGCCCAGGCGCTCCTGGCCACCTACGGCCAGGACCGCGAACGGCCCGTCCTGATCGGCGCGCTGAAGTCCAACCTCGGGCACACCCAGGCGGCCTCCGGGGTGGCCGGCGTGATCAAGATGGTGCTGGCCATGCAGCACGGCCTGCTGCCGCGCACGCTGCACGTCGGTACGCCGTCCTCGCACGTCGACTGGACGGCCGGCGCCGCCGAGCTCCTCACCGAGGAGACCGCGTGGCCGAGCACCGGCCACCCGCGCCGGGCCGGGGTCTCGGCCTTCGGCGCGAGCGGCACCAACGCCCACGTCATCGTCGAGGCGCCTGCCGCGGCCGAGCCCGCCGACCAGCGCCCGGACGACCGGCCGCTGCCCGTCCCGCTCTCCGCCGCGACGCCCGCCGCGCTGCGCGAGCAGGCCGCCCTGCTGCTCGGCCACCTCGCCGCGCACCCGGAGCTGACGGTCCGCGACCTCGGCCACTCGCTCGCCACCACCCGCACGCTGCTCGACCACCGGGCCGCCGTGCTCGCCGCCGACCGCGCCGAACTGACCCAGGGCCTGCACGCCCTGGTCGACGGCCAGGCCGCGCCGCAGCTCGTCCAGGGCTCGGCCCTGGGCGGCCGGACCGCCTTCCTCTTCCCCGGCCAGGGCTCCCAGCGCCCCGGCGCCGGGCGGGAGCTGTACGCCGCCCACCCGGTCTTCGCCGACGCGCTGGACGCCGTCCTCGCCGGCTTCGAGGGCCGGCTGGCCGGGCCGCTGCGCCCGGTGCTGTTCGCGGCGGAGGGGTCGGTGGAGGCCGCGTTGCTGGATGACACGGGGTACGCGCAGCCGGCGTTGTTCGCGTTGGAGGTGGCGCTGTTCCGGTTGGTGGAGTCGTGGGGTCTGCGGCCGGACTTCGTGGTGGGGCATTCGATCGGTGAGATCGCGGCGGCGCACGTGGCGGGGGTGTTCTCGTTGGAGGACGCCTGTGCGCTGGTGGCGGCGCGGGCCCGGTTGATGTCGGAACTCCCCGGTGGGGGAGCGATGGTGTCGGTGGAGGCGACGGAGGCGGAGGTGCTGGCGGTGCTGACCGACGGCGTCTCGATCGCCGCCGTCAACGGCCCGCGCGCCGTCGTCCTCTCCGGAGACGCCGACGCCGTCGAACGCGTCGCCGCCCGATTCGCGGCGGACGGACGCAGGACTAGGCGTTTGCGGGTGAGCCATGCGTTTCACTCCGTACACATGGACGCCATGCTCGACGACTTCGAGCGGACCGCCCGGGGCATCGCCTACGCCGCCCCGCGCATCCCGCTCGTGTCCAACCTGACCGGTGACGTCGGCACCGGGGACAGCGGGGCCGGCGACACAGGGGCCGAGTTCGGGGCCGACTTCGGGGCACGGTACTGGGTGCGCCATGTCCGCGAGGCCGTCCGCTTCGCCGACGGCGTCGCCGCCCTCACCGCCCGCGGCGTGCGCCGCCACCTCGAACTCGGCCCGGACGGCGTGCTCTCCGCCCTCGTCCAGGCCAACACCGGGGAGGACGCCGACCCGGCCCGGCCGGTGGTCACCGCCACCGCGCTGCGCCACGGCCGCGACGAGCGCACGACCCTGCTCGCCGCCGTCGCCCGGCTGCACGCCGACGGGCTCGCGCCGGACTGGGAGGCGGTCTTCGCCGGCACCGGCGCCCGCCGGGTCGACCTGCCCACCTACCCGTTCCAGCGGCAGCGCTACTGGCCGGAGCAGTCGGTGGCCCCGGCGGCCGCCCCGGACGCCGAGTTCTGGACGGCGCTGCGCACCGCGTCCGTCGACGCGCTGGCCGGCACCCTGGACGTCGACGGCGACGCCCTCGCCCAGGTGCTCCCGGCGCTGCGCGACTGGCACGACCGGCGCGAGGAGCAGGCAGCCGTGGACGCCCGCCGCCGGCGGATCGTCTGGAAGCCGCTCGACCGCCCGCGCGTCGCGGCGCCGGCCGGCACCCGGCTCGCCGTCGTCCCGGCCGGTCACGGTGACCCGGCCTGGACGGACGCCGTGCTCGCCGCGCTCGGCGCGGACGCCGTCCGGCTCACCGTCGACGCCGACGCGGACCGGGCCGGGCTCGCCAAGCGGCTCGCCGAACTCCCTTGCCCGGCCGGGGAGATCACCGGTGTGGTGTCCCTCCTGGCGCTCGACGAGTCCGCACTCGGTGATTCGGCACCCGGTGATTCGGCACTCGGTGATTCGGCACCCGGTGATTCGGCATTCGGTGAATCGGCACTCGGTGAATCGGCACAGCGCAGCGCCCCCGCCGGGCTCGCCCGCACCGCCGCCCTGGTGCAGGCCCTCGGCGACGCCCGGATCGGCGCACCCCTGTGGTGCCTCACCCGGGACGCCGTCGCGGCCGCCCCCGGCGACCGGGTCACCGGCCTGGCCCAGGCGGCCGTCTGGGGCCTCGGCCGGGTCGCCGCGCTCGAACTCCCGCAGCGCTGGGGCGGCCTGATCGACCTGCCCGCCAGCCTGGACCGGCGCACCGCCGCCCTGCTGGCCGGCGTCATGGCCGACCCGGACGGGGAGGACCAGCTGGCCGTCCGGCCCACCGGCGTCCTCGGCCGGCGCCTGGCAGCCACACCGGGCGGGTCCGTGAGCGATCCGGCGGACTGGGAGCCGACCGGCACCGTCCTGATCACCGGCGGCACCGGCGCGCTCGGCGCCGAGGTCGCCCGCGGCCTCGCCGCCGCGGGCGCCCGGCACCTGGTGCTGCTCAGCCGCCGGGGCCCGGACGCCCCGGGGGCGTCCGAGCTCCGCACGGAGCTCGCCGCCACCGGCGCCGCCGTCACTCTCGCGGCCTGCGACGCGGCCGACCGGGAGGCGCTCGCGGCCGTCCTGGCCGCCGTGCCCGCCGAGCACCCGCTGACCGCCGTCGTCCACGCCGCCGGCGTACTCGACGACGGCGTCATCGACGGCCTCACCCCCGACCGCTTCGAGGAGGTCTACCGCGCCAAGGCCACCTCGGCGCTCCTGCTCGACGAGCTGACCAGGGACCACGACCTCGCCGTCTTCGCCCTGTTCTCCTCCGCCTCGGCGGCCGTCGGCAACCCCGGCCAGGGCAACTACGCGGCCGCCAACGCCGTCCTCGACGCGCTCGCCGAACGCCGCCGCGCCGACGGACTCGCCGCCACCTCCCTCTCCTGGGGCGCCTGGGCCGGCGGCGGCATGGCCGCCGACGCCCGGGCCGGCGAGGCCGCCCGCCGCACCGGCATCCGGCCGCTCGACCCGGCCGTCGCGGTCGCCGCGCTGCGTCGGGCCGTCCTGGACACCGCGCCGGCCACCCTGGTCGCCGACGTCGACCCGGAGCGCTTCGTGCGGGCCTTCACCGCCGTCCGCCCGAGCCGGCTGCTCGCCGAACTCCCCGGCTACGCCGACCCGCAGGGCCCCGGCGGCGGCGCGGCGAACGGCCGCGAGCTGCGCGCCGAACTGGCCGCGCTCAGCCCGGCCCGCCGCTCCGCCACCCTCCTCGGACTGGTGCGCGGGCGGGCGGCCGAGGTGCTCGGACTGCCCGGCATCGAGGCCGTCGGCCCCGAGAAGGCCTTCCGTGACCTCGGGTTCGACTCCCTCGGCGCCATCGAGCTGCGCAACCGGCTCGGCGCCGCGACCGGGCTCGACCTGTCGCCGACGCTGGTCTTCGACCACCCGAGCCCGACCGAGCTCGCCCAGCACCTGCTCGGCCTGCTGGCCGGTGACGGGAGCGCCGCGGAGCCGGCCGACCCCGAGCGTGCCCGCCTGCGGGCCCTCGTGGAGTCCGTCCCGCTGGACCGGCTGCGACGCAGCGGCGTCCTGGACGTGCTGCTGAGGCTCGCCGACGGCGGGCCCGCCCAGGCCGCCGGGGCCGCCGAGTCCACCGACGCGATCGATCCGATCGACGTGATCGACGGGATGGACCTGGACGACCTGGTGCAGGCCGCCCTGCGCAACGACCCCGACCACGCCCAGGACTGACGGAGCAGCTCATGACCTCGCCGACCACGCCCCACGACAAGGTAGTCGCCGCTCTCCGGTCCTCGATGAAGGAGACCGAACGGCTGCGCAAGGAGAACCGGCAGCTGCTGGCCTCGGCCGCCGAACCCGTCGCCGTCATCGGCATGGGCTGCCGTTACCCCGGCGGCGTCGCCTCGCCCGAGGACCTCTGGGACCTCGTGGCGAGCGGCACCGACGCCACCGGCGGCTACCCGGCCGACCGCGGCTGGGACCTCGGCGCCCTGGCGGACGCCGGCGTCGACGAGCGCGGCACCCGCGTCTCCCGGCGCGGCGGCTTCCTCGACTCGGTGTCCGGATTCGACGCCGACTTCTTCGGCATCTCGCCGCGCGAGGCCGTCTCCACCGACCCCCAGCAGCGCCTGCTGCTGGAGACCTCCTGGGAGGCCTTCGAGCGGGCCGGGCTCGACCCGGCGGCGCTGCGCGGTAGCCGCACCGGCGTCTTCCTCGGCACCAACGGCCAGGACTACGCCTACCTGCTGGTGCGCTCCCTGGCCGACGCCACCGGCGACATCGGCACCGGCATCGCCGCCTCGGCGCTCTCCGGCCGCCTCTCCTACACCCTCGGGCTGGAGGGCCCGGCGGTGACGGTCGACACCGCCTGCTCGTCCTCGCTGGTCGCCCTGCACTGGGCGGTCCAGGCACTGCGGGCCGGCGAGTGCACGCTCGCCGTCGCGGGCGGCGTCAACGTGATGGCGACGCCCGGCTCGCTGATGGAGTTCTCCCGGCAGGGCGGACTGGCCTCGGACGGGCGCTGCAAGGCGTTCGCCGACGGGGCCGACGGGACGGGCTGGGCCGAGGGCGTCGGCGTGCTGGTGCTGGAGCGGCTCTCGGACGCCCGCCGCAACGGGCACCGGGTGCTCGCGGTCGTCCGGGGCTCGGCGGTGAACCAGGACGGTGCGTCCAACGGCTTCACCGCGCCCAACGGCCCCGCGCAGCAGCGGGTGATCCGGCAGGCGCTCGCCAACGCGGGGCTGTCGGCCGGTGAGGTCGACGTCGTCGAGGGCCACGGGACGGGCACGCCGCTGGGCGACCCGATCGAGGCGCAGGCACTGCTCGCCACCTACGGGCAGGGGCGGGCGGACGACCGGCCGCTGTGGCTGGGCTCGGTCAAGTCCAACTTCGGCCACGCCCAGGCGGCGGCCGGGGTCGCGGGCGTGATCAAGATGGTGCAGGCGATGCGGGCGGGCGTGCTGCCGAAGACGCTGCACGCGGACACGCCGTCCACGAGGGTGGACTGGTCGGCGGGCGCGGTGCGGCTGTTGACGGAGGCGCGCGCGTGGCCGGGGAACGAGCTGCCGGGGGACGAGCGGCCGCGCCGGGCGGGGGTGTCCTCGTTCGGGATCAGCGGGACGAACGCGCATGTGATCGTCGAGCAGGCGCCCGTCGTGGACCAGCCGGAGGGACTGGGCAGGGCGCCGGGAGTGGCGCCGGGCGTGGTGCCGTGGGTGGTCTCGGCGAAGTCGGCGGCGGCGCTGGACGCGCAGCTGGAGCGGCTCGCGGAGGCGGGCGGCTCGCCGATGGACGTCGGGCTGTCGCTGGCCGGGCGGTCGCGGTTCCGGCACCGGGCGGTGCTGTTGGACGGTGCCGAGGTTGCGCGGGGCGTGGCGGGGGAGCGGTCGACGGCATTCCTGTTCTCGGGGCAGGGGTCGCAGCGGTTGGGGATGGGGCGGGAGTTGTCTGCCCGGTTCCCGGTGTTCGCCCGGGCCTTCGACGAGGTGTGCGGGGAGCTTGACCCGGTGCTGCGGGAGGTGGTGTGGGGTTCGGACGCGGAGCTGCTGAACCGTACGGAGTTCGCGCAGGCGGGGTTGTTCGCGGTCGAGGTGGCGCTGTTCCGGCTGGTCGAATCGCTGGGCGTGGAGCCGGAGTTCGTAGCCGGGCATTCGATCGGCGAGGTGGCGGCGGCGCATGTGGCGGGGGTGTTCTCGTTGGAGGACGCCTGCGCGCTGGTGCGTGCTCGTGGTCGGTTGATGCAGGCGCTGCCGTCGGGTGGTGCGATGCTGGCGGTGCAGGCGACGGAGGACGAAGTCCTGCCGCTGTTGGGTGAGTTGGTGTCGATCGCGGCGGTCAACGGTCCGACTTCGGTGGTCGTTTCGGGGGCGGAGGAGGCGGTCTCGGCGATCGAGGCGCACTTCGCCGACCGCAAGACGACGCGGTTGCGGGTCTCGCACGCGTTCCATTCGCCGCTGATGGATCCGATGCTGGCGGACTTCCGTGAGGTGCTCAACGGGCTGACGTACCAGGCCCCTTCGATCCCGTTGGTCTCCAACCTGACCGGTGAACTCGGCGGCGTAGACGTCACCACCCCCGACTACTGGGTGCGCCATGTTCGCGAGGCCGTCCGCTTCGCCGACGGCGTCCGGGCGCTGCGTGCGGCGGGCGCCACCGACTTCCTGGAGCTGGGCCCCGACGGCGTGCTGTCGGCCCTTGTCCAGCAGACCGTGGACGCCCCGGCACTCCCGCTGCTGCGCCGGGACCGGCCCGAGGAGCAGGCCCTCGTCACGGCCCTCGCCCGTCTGCACGTCACCGGCGTCCCGGTCGACTGGGCCCGGCTGTTCGACGGCACCGGCGCCCGGCGCGTCGACCTGCCGACGTACGCCTTCCAGCACGAGCACTACTGGCCCGCCCTGGGCAGCGGCGTCGGCGACGTCGCCTCCGCCGGTCTGCTGGCGGCGGACCACCCGCTCCTCGGGGCGGCCGTGCCGCTCGCGGGCACGGACAGTGTCGTCTTCACCGGCCGGCTCTCGCCCGGCGCGGCGACGTGGGACGGCGACGGGGACGTCTTCCCGGCGGCCGGGTTCCTGGAACTGGCGATCAGGGTCGGCGACCACGTCGGCTGCGACCGGGTCGAGCGGCTCGCCGTCACCCGGCCGCTCGCCCTCGGCCCCGGCGGCGGCACGATGGTCCAGGTCCGGGCGGGCGCGCCGGACGAGTCGGGCGCGCGGACGGTGACGTTCTTCTCGCGCCCCGACGGCGGGCTCGACGAGCCCTGGGCCGAGCACGCCACCGGAGTGCTGACCACCGGAGTGCTGACCACCGGGGTGCTGACCACCGGTGCGCGCGGTGCCGGATTCGACGCGGCGGTCTGGCCGCCGACCGGCGCCGTCGAGGACGGCGCGGGCGTCTGGCGGCGTGGCGAGGAGATCTTCGCCGAGGCGGAGCTCCAGGCCGAACTGGCAGGCTCGGCCTCCGGGTTCGGCCTGCACCCGGCGCTGCTGGCCGCCGTCCTGCGGGCGGACGGCCGGGGGCTGGTGCCGGTGGCCTGGTCCGGGGTGTCGCTGCATGCCACGGGTGCCACGGTGGTGCGGGCCCGGCTGGTGCGGACGGGCGCGGACACGGTGTCGCTGGCCCTCGCCGACGCGGCGGGCGAGCTCGTGCTGTCGGCGGAATCCGTCGAGCTGGGCGAGCCGGCCGTCGCCTTCCGTACGGCGAACGGGTCGCTGCTGCGGCTGGAGTGGGTCGAGGCTGCGCCCGCCCGGCCGGTGGACGTCCGGTCCGTGACGCTCGGCGTGGAGGTCGCCTCGCTCGCCGAGTTGCCGGAGTCGGTTCCGGGTGCGGTGTTGGTCCCGGTGGCGGGTGGTTCGACGCCGGAGGCCGTGCACGAGGTGACGGCGTGGGTGCTGGGTCTGGTGCAGGAGTGGCTCGCGGAGCCGCGCTTCGCCGACGCGCGCCTGGTGTTCGTCACTCGGGGCGCGGTGGGTGAGGTCACGGACCTGGCCGCCGCCGCGGTCTGGGGCCTGGTGCGGGCGGCCGAGTCGGAGAACCCGGGTCGGTTCGTGCTCGTGGATGCGGATGCCGACCTGCCGTTGGGCGCGGTACTGGCCGTGGGCGAGCCGCAGGTGGTGGTCCGCGACGGTGCGGTGCGCGTCGGCCGGCTGACCCGAGCCGAGGGTGGCGGTTCGTCCGAGGGCTGGGGCGCGGGCACGGTCGTGATCACGGGCGGTACCGGTGGTCTGGGTCGTGTGGTCGCCCGGCATCTGGTGGCCGAGCACGGTGTGCGTGAGCTGCTGTTGCTGAGCCGTCGCGGGGGCGCGTCCGAGCTGGTGGACGAGCTGGCCGGGCTGGGGGCCAGGGCCGAGGTGGTGGCGTGTGACGCCGCCGACCGCGAGGCGCTCGCCCAGGCCTTGGACGGCCGGACGATCAGCGGTGTCGTGCATGCGGCCGGTGTGCTGGACGACGGCGTGGTGAGCGCGCTGACGCCCGAGCGGCTGTCGGCCGTCCTGCGCCCGAAGGTCGATGCCGCCTGGAACCTGCACGAGTTGACCAAGGGCCAGGACCTCAAGGCCTTCGTCCTGTTCTCCTCCATCTCGGGTGTGATGGGCAGCGCCGGTCAGGGTAACTACGCCGCGGCCAACGTCTACCTGGACTCCCTCGCGCAGTGGCGCCGCCAGCAGGGTCTGCCCGCCCAGTCGCTGGGCTGGGGCGCGTGGACGCCCACCGCCGGTATGACGGGGACGCTCTCCGAGGCCGACCTGCACCGCATCCGCTCCTCCGGCGTCCCGCCGTTGACCGAGGAGGACGGTCTCGCCCTGCTCGACGCCGCCATGGCCGTCGAGGAGCCGTACCTGGTCGCGACTGGCCGGATGGCCGCCGGCGCCCGCCCGCGCGGCGAGGTGCCGACGATGTTCCGCGCCCTGCTGCCCGCCGGGCGCCGCACCGCCGCGAGCAGCACGGGCACGGGTGCGGCGCTCGCCGCCCGCCTGTACGAGCTGCGCGAGAGCGACCGCCCGCGTCACCTCGTCGACCTGGTCCGCACCGAGGCCGCCGGCGTCCTCGGCCACGCCTCGGGCCAAGCAGTGGACCCCGGGCGGGAGTTCCGGGAGCTCGGCTTCGACTCGCTCACCGCGATCGAGCTGCGCAACCGCCTCGCCGACGTCACCGGGCTCCGACTCCCGGCAACCATGGTCTTCGACTACCCGACCCCGCATGCCCTCGCCGCACACCTCCTCGGGGAACTCCTCGACGAAGAGCACGACTCGGCGGCCCCGGCGGCCGTCACCGCCGCCGACGCGGGCGAGCCGATCGCGATCGTCGGCATGGCCTGCCGCCTGCCCGGCGGGGTGCGGACCCCCGAGGACCTCTGGCGGCTCCTGAGCGACGGCCGCGACGGCATCACCGGCTTCCCGACCGACCGCGGCTGGGACCTCGACGCGCTCTTCGGCACCGGCCACGGCGTGAGCGCCACCCGGCAGGGCGGCTTCCTGGCCGGCCTCGGGGACTTCGACGCCGGCTTCTTCGGCATCTCGCCGCGCGAGGCCCTCGCGATGGACCCGCAGCAGCGGCTCCTGCTGGAGACCTCCTGGGAGGCCTTCGAACGGGCGGGCATCGACCCGACCGCGCTGCGCGGCAGCCGGACGGGCGTCTTCGTCGGCACGACGGGCCAGGACTACGCCTCGCTGGTGATGAACTCCCGGGAGGAGGTGGAGGGCCACGCCAGCACCGGGCTGGCCAACAGCGTGATCTCGGGCCGGATTTCGTACTGCTTCGGCCTGGAGGGCCCGGCGCTCACGATCGACACGGCCTGCTCCTCCTCACTGGTGGCGATGCACCTCGCCGCGCAGTCCCTCAACAGCGGCGAGTGCACCCTCGCCCTGGCCGGTGGTGTGACCGTGCTGTCCACGCCGATGAGCTTCCTCGGCTTCACCCGGCAGGGCGGGCTCGCGACGGACGGGCGCTGCAAGGCGTTCGCCGACGGCGCCGACGGGACGGGCTGGTCGGAGGGCGCGGGCGTGCTGGTGCTGGAGCGGCTCTCGGACGCGCGCCGCAACGGGCACCCGGTGCTGGCGGTCGTGCGCGGCAGCGCCGTCAACCAGGACGGTGCGTCGAACGGGCTGACGGCGCCCAACGGGCCGTCCCAGCAGCGGGTGATCCGCCAGGCCCTGGCCAACGCTGGGCTGTCGGCCGCCGAGGTCGACGCCGTCGAGGCGCACGGCACGGGAACCACGCTGGGCGACCCGATCGAGGCGCAGGCGCTGCTCGCCACCTACGGTCAGGACCGCGAACTCCCGTTGTTCCTCGGCTCGGTGAAGTCCAACCTCGGGCACACCCAGGCGGCGGCCGGGGTCGCGGGCGTCATCAAGATGGTGGAGGCGATGCGGGCGGGGGTGCTCCCGAAGACGCTGCACGTCGACGCGCCGTCCTCGCACGTCGACTGGTCGGCGGGCGCGGTGCAGCTCCTGACGGAGGCGCGCGAGTGGCCCGAGGCCGGGCACCCGCGCCGGGCCGGGGTCTCGTCGTTCGGGATCAGCGGGACGAACGCCCACGTGATCGTCGAGCAGGCGCCTGCGGTTGTGCGGGCCGGGGAGGCGGGCATCGCGCCGGGTGTGGTGCCGTGGGTGGTCTCGGGCGCGTCGGAGGCCGCCCTGGACGCGCAACTGGCCGGGCTCGCCGGGTCGTCGACCGGCTCGCCGGTGGACATCGGGCTGTCGCTGGCGGGCCGCTCGCGGTTCGGGCACCGGGCGGTGCTGCTGGACGGCGCCGAGGTGGCCCGGGGCGTGGCCGACGGCGAGCGCCGGACGGCGCTGCTGTTCTCCGGGCAGGGTGCCCAACGTCTGAGCATGGGGCGGGAGTTGTACGACAGGTTCCCGGTGTTCGCCCGGGCCTTCGACGAGGTGTGCGGGGCGCTTGACCCGGTTCTGCGGGAGGTGGTGTGGGGTTCGGATGCGGAGCTGCTGAATCGTACGGAGTTCGCGCAGGCGGGGTTGTTCGCGGTCGAGGTGGCGCTGTTCCGGCTGGTCGAATCGCTGGGCGTCCGCGCCGAGTTCGTGGCCGGGCACTCGATCGGTGAGGTGGCGGCGGCGCATGTGGCGGGGGTGTTCTCGCTGGAGGACGCCTGCGCGCTGGTGGCTGCTCGCGGCCGGTTGATGCAGGCGCTGCCGTCCGGTGGCGCGATGCTCGCCGTGCAGGCGACGGAGGAGGAAGTCCTGCCGCTGTTGGGCGAGTTGGTGTCGATCGCGGCGGTCAACGGTCCGACTTCGGTGGTGGTTTCGGGGGCGGAGGAGGCGGTCTCGGCGATCGAGGCGCACTTCGCCGACCGCAGGAAGACGAGGTTGCGGGTCTCGCACGCGTTCCATTCGCCGCTGATGGATCCGATGCTGGCGGACTTCCGTGAGGTGCTCAACGGGCTGACGTACCAGGCCCCTTCGCTCCCGTTGGTCTCCAACCTGACCGGTGAACTCGGCGGCGTAGACGTCACCACTCCCGACTACTGGGTGCGCCACGTCCGTGAGGCCGTCCGCTTCGCCGACGGCGTGCGCGCCCTCGACGCGGCCGGTGCCACGGACTACCTGGAGCTCGGCCCCGGCGGCGTGCTCACCGCCCTCGCCGAGCAGAACCTCGCCGCGCAGCACCCCGACGAGGGCACCGATCACGTCGCGGCTCCCGCGCTGCGCGCCGACCGGCCGGAGGAGGGCACCTTGCTGACGGCGCTCGCCCGTCTCCATGTCGTCGGCGTGCCCGTCGACTGGGCCCGGGTCTTCGACGGCACCGGCGCCCGGCGGGTGGACCTGCCGACCTACGCCTTCCAGCACGAGCGGTACTGGCCCGCCCAGGCCGTGCACACGGGCGACGTGACGGGCGCGGGCCTGCGTTCGGCCGAGCACCCGCTGCTGGGTGCGGTGGTCTCCCCGGCCGACTCGGGCAGCGTGCTGCTGACCGGCCGGCTGTCGCTGAAGGCGCAGCCGTGGCTGGGTGACCACCGGGTGGGTGGTGTGGCCGTCTTCCCGGCGACCGGGTTCCTGGAGCTGGCCGTGCGCGCCGCCGACCAGGTGTCCTGCGACCGGGTCGAGCGGCTGACGCTCGCCGAGCCGCTGGTGCTGCCCGAGGACGGCGCCGTCGTCGTCCAGTTGGTGGCCGGTGCGCCGGACGGGGCCGGGACGCGCCCGCTGAGCTGCTACGCCCGGTCGGAGGACGCGGTGGACGGTCCCTGGACCTGCCACGCCACCGGCACGCTCACCACCGGCACGCTCACCACCGGCACGCTCGCCACCGGCGACCGGGAAGGCGGCTTCGACACCTCCGCCTGGCCCCCGGCGGACGCGGTCGCCGTGGATCCGGCGTCCTGCCACGACCCGCTGGACCACGGCCCGGCGTTCCGCACGCTGCAGGCGGTGTGGCAGCGGGGCGACGAGGTGTTCGCGGAGGCCGTCCTGCCGGGCCGGGCCGAGGACGCGGCGCCGTACGGGCTGCACCCGGCGCTGCTGGAGGCGGCCGTCCAGCTCGCGGCCCTCATCGGGGCGGACGACGCCGTACGTCTGGTGCCCACGGACTGGCGTGATGTGGCGCTGCACGCGAGCGGTGCGGCCGTCGTGCGGCTGCGGGTCGCGAGGACGGGCACGGATCAGGTGTCCGTCGAGGTCGCGGACGCGGAGGGCGGTCCCGTGCTGTCGGCGGGATCGCTGACGCTGGGCGAGCCGGCCGCGGTGGCCGAGCGGACCGGACCGGGCGGGGCGCTGCTGCGGCTCGACTGGGTGGACGTCGCGGCGCGGGCCACCGGGCCCGTGCGGGCCGTCACCCTGGGCGAGGGCGTGCCGTCGCTCGCCGAGGTGACCGGCGAGGCGCCGGAGGTGGTGCTCGTGCCGGTGACGGGCGGTGCGACGCCGGAGGCCGTGCACGAGGTGACGGCGTGGGTGCTGGGCCTGGTGCAGGAGTGGCTGGCCGAGCCGCGCTTCGCCGACGCCCGCCTGGTGTTCGTCACCCGGGGCGCGGTGCCGGGCAGTGAGATCGCGGACCTGGTCGGCGGTGCGGTCTGGGGTCTCGTCCGGGCGGCCGAGGCGGAGAACCCGGGCCGGTTCGCCCTGCTGGACGTCGAGCGCGCGTCGGACGTGAAGGCGGCGCTGCCCGTGCTGTCCACGCAACTGGACGGCGGAGACTTCCAGTTCACCGCCCGGGCCGGAGCCGTCCGGGTGGGCCGGCTGGCCCGAGTGGCCCCCGGCTCACCCTCGCAGGGCTGGGGCACGGGCACGGTGGTGATCACGGGTGGTACCGGTGGTCTGGGTCGTGTGGTCGCCCGGCATCTGGTGGCCGAGCACGGTGTGCGTGAGCTGCTGTTGCTGAGCCGTCGCGGGGGCGCGTCCGAGCTGGTGACCGAGCTGGCGGGGCTGGGGGCCCGGGCCGAGGTGGTGGCGTGTGACGCGGCCGACCGCGAGGCGCTCGCCCAGGCGTTGGACGGCCGGACGATCAGCGGTGTCGTGCACGCGGCCGGTGTGCTGGACGACGGCGTCGTCACGGCGCTCACCCCGGAGCGGCTGTCGGCTGTCCTCCGCCCGAAGGTCGATGCCGCCTGGAACCTGCACGAGCTGACCGAGGATCAGGACCTCAAGGCCTTCGTCCTGTTCTCCTCCATCTCGGGTGTGATGGGCAGCGCCGGTCAGGGCAACTACGCCGCGGCCAACGTCTACCTGGACTCCCTCGCGCACTGGCGCCACCAGCAGGGCCTGCCCGCCCAGTCGCTGGGCTGGGGTGCCTGGATGCCCACCGCCGGCATGACCGGCACCCTCTCCGAGGCCGACCTGCACCGCATCCACTCCACCGGCGTCCCGCCCCTCACCGAGGAACAGGGCCTGGCCCTGCTGGACGCCGCCATGGGCCTCGACGAGCCCTACCTCGTCCCCATCGGCCGCGCCGCCGGCCCGGCCCGGATGCCCGGCACCGTACCCGCGCTGCTGCGCGGCCTCGTCCGGGGCGCCCGCCGCACGGCCGAGTCCACCGGCGGCCGCACCGGCGCGGTGGCCGCGCTCGCCGCCCGTCTCAGCGAGCTGCGCGAGGCCGACCGGCTGCGCCACGTGGTCGACCTGGTCCGAGCCGAGGCGGCGGCCGTCCTGGGCCACGCCTCGCCGCAGGCCGTCGCCGCCGAACGGGACTTCCACGACCTCGGCATCGACTCCCTGACGGCACTGGAACTGCGCAACCGCCTGACCGCCGTCACCGGCCTGCGCCTCCCGGCCACCCTGGTCTTCGACCACCCGACGTCCGCCGTCCTCGGCGCACACCTGCTGGGCGTGCTCCTGGACGAGCAGGACGCCGCGGACGGTGCCGCGCTGTTCGGCCAACTCGACCGGCTGGACGCGGCGCTGGCCGACCCGGACACCGACGAGGCGACCCGCAACGCGGTTTCGCTCCGGCTGCGCCGAATGCTGGAGAAATTGCGAAACCAGGACGCGCAGAATGCCGAGGACGCCATTGCGGAGCGGCTCGAAGCAGCGAGCGCGGACGAGGTCCTGGCCTTCATCGACAACGAGCTCGGCCGTCTGAGCGACCGCTGACCGACCCCGCCTCATCACAGGAAGGCACCATCCCCCATGTCGAACGACAGCAAGCTCGTTGACTACCTCAAGTGGGTCACGGCCGACCTGCATCAGACACGCCAACGACTGCTGGAGGCCGAGTCCGGCCGGCACGAGCCGATCGCCATCGTCGGCATGGCCTGCCGCCTCCCGGGCGGGGTGACCAGCCCCGAGGAGCTCTGGCGGCTGGTCGCGGACGGGCGGGACGGCATCACCGGGTTCCCCGCCGACCGCGGGTGGGACATCGCGGCATTGCTCGGCGAGGGCAGCGGCAGCAGCGCCTCGATCGAGGGCGGGTTCGTCGCGGCCGGCGAGTTCGACGCGGGCTTCTTCGGCATCTCGCCGCGCGAGGCCCTCGCGATGGACCCCCAGCAGCGGCTGCTGCTGGAGACCTCGTGGGAGGCGTTCGAGCGGGCGGGCATCGACCCCAGCGGCCTGCGCGGCACCCGCACCGGCGTGTTCGTCGGTACGGCGGGCGTCGACTACGTCGGCGTGGTGATGAACTCCGACGAGGACATGGAGGGCCACGCGACCACCGGCCTGACGGCGAGCGTGCTGTCCGGCCGGCTGTCGTACACCTTCGGCCTGGAGGGCCCGGCGGTCACCGTGGACACGGCGTGCTCGTCGTCGCTGGTGGCGATGCACCTGGCGTCGCAGGCCCTGCGGGCCGGCGAGTGCACGCTCGCCCTGGCGGGCGGCGTCACGGTGCTGTCGACGCCGATGAGTTTCTCCGGGTTCTCCCGGCAGGGCGGGCTGGCCCCGGACGGGCGCTGCAAGGCGTTCGCGGACGCGGCGGACGGGACGGGCTGGGCCGAGGGCGCGGGCGTGCTGGTGCTGGAGCGGCTCTCGGACGCGCGGCGTCTCGGGCACCCGGTGTTGGCCGTCCTGCGCGGCTCGGCCGTCAACCAGGACGGTGCGTCCAACGGGCTGACGGCGCCCAACGGGCCGTCCCAGCAGCGGGTGATCCGGCAGGCGCTGGCCGCCGCCGGGCTGTCGGCCGCCGAGGTCGACGCCGTCGAGGGCCACGGGACGGGCACGCCGCTGGGTGACCCGATCGAGGCGCAGGCGCTGCTCGCCACCTACGGCCAGGAGCGTGAACGCCCGCTGCTGCTGGGCTCGTTGAAGTCCAACATCGGCCACACCCAGGCCGCCGCCGGTGCGGCCGGCGTGATCAAGACGGTGATGGCGTTGCGGCACGGCGTGCTGCCGAAGACGCTGCACGTGGACGCGCCGTCGGCCGAGGTGGACTGGTCGGAGGGGGCCGTCGAGCTGCTCACCGAGGCCCGGCCCTGGCCGGAGGTGGACCGGCCGCACCGCGCGGGGGTATCCGCCTTCGGGATCAGCGGCACCAACGCGCACGTGATCGTCGAGGAGGCTGTGGAGGAGGAGGATTCCGCGGCCGATCCGTCTGTCGTACCCGGTGCGGTGCCGTGGGTGGTCTCGGCGAAGTCGGAGGCGGCGCTGGACGCGCAGCTGGAGCGGCTCGCCGAGGTCGACGGTTCTCCCGTGGACGTCGCCCTCGCGCTGGCGGGTCGCGCGCGGCTCGGGTACCGGGCGGTGCTGTTGGATGGTGCCGAGGTTGCGCGGGGCGTGGCGGGGGAGCGGTCGACGGCGTTCCTCTTCTCGGGGCAGGGGTCGCAACGGCTGGGGATGGGGCGGGAGTTGCATGCCCGGTTCCCGGTGTTCGCGGAGGCCTTCGATGCTGTGTGTGCCGCGATGGACGTGCCGTTGCGGGAGGTGGTGTGGGGTTCGGATGCGGAGCTGCTGAATCGTACGGAGTATGCGCAGGCGGGGTTGTTCGCGGTCGAGGTGGCGCTGTTCCGGCTGGTCGAATCGCTGGGCGTCCGCGCCGAGTTCGTCGCGGGCCACTCGATCGGTGAGATCGCGGCGGCGCATGTGGCGGGGGTGTTCTCGTTGGAGGACGCCTGCGCGCTGGTCGCCGCTCGTGGTCGGTTGATGCAGGCGCTGCCGTCGGGTGGTGCGATGCTCGCCGTGCAGGCGACGGAGGACGAAGTCCTCCCGCTGTTGGGCGAGTTCGCATCGATCGCCGCCGTCAACGGCCCGCGCTCGATCGTCGTCTCGGGTACGGAGGAGGCCGTCGAGGCGGTTCACCAGCACTTCGCCGACCGCAAGACGACGCGGTTGCGGGTCTCGCACGCGTTCCATTCGCCGTTGATGGATCCGATGCTGGCGGACTTCCGTGAGGTGCTCAACGGGCTGACGTACCGGGCCCCTTCGATCCCGTTGGTCTCCAACCTCACCGGCGCCCTCGGCGCAGAGGTCACCACTCCCGAGTACTGGGTGCGCCACGTCCGCGAGGCCGTCCGCTTCGCCGACGGCGTCCGCGCGCTGCGTGCGGCGGGTGCCACCGCCTTCCTGGAGCTCGGCCCGGACGGCGTGCTCGCCGCCCTCGTCCAGCAGGACGCCCCGGACTCCGACGCCCCCGCAGTCCCGCTGCTGCGCCGCGACCGGCCAGAGGAGCAGGCCCTCGTCACGGCCCTCGCCGCTCTGCACGTCACCGGCGTCCCGGTCGACTGGGCCCGGCTGTTCGACGGCACCGGCGCCCGGCGCGTCGACCTGCCCACCTACCCGTTCCAGCACGAGCGCTACTGGCCGCGCCCGGCCCGCCGCATCGGCGACGTGACCGGTGCCGGGCTGTCGCCCGCCGAGCACCCGCTGCTGGGCGCGACCGTCGCGCTCGCGAACGCCGAGGGCACGCTGCTGACCGGCCGGCTGTCGCTGAAGGCGCAGCCGTGGTTGGGTGACCACCGGGTGGGCGGCGTGGCCGTGTTCCCGGCGACCGGGTTCCTGGAGCTGGCCGTGCGCGCCGGTGACCAGGTGGCCTGCGACCGGGTCGAGCGGCTGGCGCTCGCCGAGCCGCTGGTGCTGCCCGAGGACGGCGCGGTCCTCGTCCAGATCCAGGTGGACGCTCCGGCGGCCTCCGGTGCCCGCCCGGTGCGGATCTTCTCCCGCCCGGACGCCGATGCCGACGGCGCGTGGACGGAGCACGCCTCGGGCGAGCTCGTCCGCGGCGAGCGCACGGCCGAGTTCGATGCCTCGGTCTGGCCGCCGAAGGGCGCGGTCGTGGCTGAGCTGACCGGGCTCCAGGAGGAGGCGGACCTCGGCCCGGCCTTCGACGGGCTGCGGTCGGTGTGGCGGCGCGGCGAGGAGACCTTCGTCGAGGCGGTCCTGCCGGGCGACGCGGCCGATGACGCCGGGGCGTTCGGCGTGCACCCGGCGCTGCTGGCCGCCGTCCTGCGGGCGGACGGCCGGGGGCTGGTGCCGGTGACGTGGTCCGGGGTGTCGCTGCACGCCTCGGGCGCGTCCGTGGTGCGGGCCCGGCTCGTGCGCACCGGCGGGGAGACGCTCACGCTCGCCCTCGTTGACGCCGCCGGGGAGCCGGTGCTGTCGGCCGAGGCCCTGACGATGGCCGAGCCGGCCGCCGTGGCGCAGGGAGCGGCCGCGAACGGGTCGCTGCTGCGGCTGGAGTGGGTGCCCGCGCCGTCGCGCGCGGGTGGGCAGGTGACGGCGGTGACGCTGGGCACGGATGTGGCGTCACTGGCGGAGTTGCCGGAGTCGGTTCCGGGTGCGGTGGTGGTTCCGGTGGCGGGTGGTTCGGCGCCGGAGGCCGTGCACGAGGTGACGGCGTGGGTGCTGGGTCTGGTGCAGGAGTGGCTGGCCGAGCCGCGCTTCGCCGACGCGCGGTTGGTGTTCGTCACCCGGGGCGCGGTCGACGGGGTGTCGGACCTGGCCTGTGGAGCGGTCTGGGGTCTGGTGCGGGCGGCGGAGTCGGAGAATCCGGGCCGGTTCGTGCTCGTGGATGCGGATGCCGACCTGCCGTTGGGTGCGGTGCTGGCCGTGGGCGAGCCGCAGGTGCTGGTCCGCGACGGCGTCGTCCGGGTGGGTCGCCTGCTTCGCGCCGACCTCGCCGACGAACCCTCGCAGGGTTGGGGCGCGGGCACGGTGGTGATCACGGGTGGTACCGGTGGTCTGGGTCGTGTGGTCGCTCGGCATCTGGTGGCCGAGCATGGTGTGCGTGAGCTGTTGTTGCTGAGCCGTCGCGGGGGCGCGTCCGAGCTGGTGGACGAGCTGGCCGGGCTGGGGGCCCGGGCCGAGGTGGTGGCGTGTGACGCGGCCGACCGCGAGGCGCTCGCCCAGGCGTTGGACGGCCGGGCGATCAGCGGTGTCGTGCACGCGGCCGGTGTGCTGGACGACGGCGTGGTGAGCGCGCTGACGCCCGAGCGGCTGTCGGCCGTCCTGCGCCCGAAGGTGGACGCGGCGTGGAACCTGCACGAGCTGACCGAGGACCAGGACCTCAAGGCCTTCGTCCTGTTCTCCTCCATCTCGGGTGTGATGGGCAGCGCCGGTCAGGGCAACTACGCGGCGGCGAACGTCTACTTGGACGCGTTGGCGATCTGGCGCCGCCAGCGGGGCCTGCCCGCCCAGTCGCTGGGCTGGGGTGCCTGGGTGCCGACCGCCGGTATGACGGGGACGCTCTCCGAAGCCGACCTGCACCGCATCCGCTCCTCCGGTGTCCCGCCGCTGGCCGAGGAGGACGGTCTCGCCCTGCTGGACGCCGCCATGGCCGTCGACGAGCCGTACCTGGTCGCGACCGGCCGGCTGGCTGCCGGCGCCCGCCCGCGCGGCGAGGTGCCGACGATGTTCCGGGCCCTGCTGCCCGCCGGGCGCCGCACCGCCTCCGCCACCGGCACCGGTGCCGCCACCATGACGGCCCTCGCCGCCCGTCTGCACCAGTTGCGCGAGGCCGACCGGCTGCGCCACGTGGTCGACCTGGTCCGCGCTGAGGCGGCGGCCGTCCTGGGCCACGCCTCGCCGCAGGCCGTCGCCGCCGAACGGGACTTCCACGACCTCGGCATCGACTCCCTGACGGCACTGGAACTGCGCAACCGCCTGACCGCCGTCACCGGCCTGCGCCTCCCGGCCACCCTGGTCTTCGACCACCCGACCCCCGCCGCGATCGCCGACCTCGTGCTCGCGGAGGTGCTCGGGCAGTACGACGAGCCGATCGCCCCGGCCGCGGCGGACGCCGTCGCCACCGACGACCCGATCGCGATCGTCGGCATGGCCTGCCGCCTGCCCGGCGGGATCGGCACGCCCGAGGAGCTGTGGGCGCTGGTCGCCGAGGGCCGCGAAGGCATCTCCGACTTCCCGACCGACCGCGGCTGGGACCTCGACACCCTGCTCGGCGGCGGCCCCGGCGACCGGGGGCGCAGCGCCACCGCGAAGGGCGGCTTCCTGCACGGGGTGGCCGACTTCGACGCGGCCTTCTTCGGGATCTCGCCGCGCGAGGCCCTCGCGATGGACCCGCAGCAGCGGCTCCTGCTGGAGACCTCCTGGGAGGCCGTCGAGCGGGCGGGCATCGACCCGACGGCGCTGCGCGGCAGCCGGACCGGCGTCTTCGTCGGCACGGGCGGCCAGGACTACCTGACGCTCGTCATGAACGCCCGGGAGGACATCGAGGGCCACGCGAGCACCGGCCTGGCCGCGAGCGTGGTCTCCGGCCGGATCTCCTACACCTTCGGCTTGGAGGGCCCGGCGGTCACCGTCGACACGGCGTGCTCCTCGTCGCTGGTGGCGATGCACCTGGCCGCCCAGTCGCTGCGCACCGGTGAGTGCACGCTGGCCCTGGCGGGCGGCGTCACCGTGATGTCGTCCTCGCTCGGCTTCCCCGGTTTCACCCGGCAGGGCGGGCTGGCCCCGGACGGGCGCTGCAAGGCGTTCGCCGACGGCGCCGACGGGACGGGGTGGTCGGAGGGCGCGGGTGTCCTGGTGCTGGAGCGGCTCTCGGACGCGCGGCGCCTCGGGCACCCGGTGCTCGCGGTCGTGCGCGGCAGTGCCGTCAACCAGGACGGCGCCTCCAACGGCCTCACCGCGCCCAACGGCCCGGCCCAGCAGCGGGTGATCCGCCAGGCCCTGGCCAACGCGCGTCTCTCGGCGGCGGAGGTCGACTTCGTCGAGGGCCACGGGACGGGCACCACGCTGGGCGACCCGATCGAGGCGCAGGCGCTGCTCGCCACCTACGGGCAGGACCGCGAACGGCCGCTGCTGCTCGGCTCGCTGAAGTCCAACATCGGCCACACCCAGGCCGCTGCCGGCGCGGCCGGCGTGATCAAGGCCGTGCTGTCGATGCAGCACGGCGTGCTGCCCCGCACGCTGCACGTGGACGCGCCGTCCTCGCACGTCGACTGGACGAGCGGTGACATCCGGCTGCTCGCGCAGGCGGAGGAGTGGCCGGAGACCGGCCGTCCGCGCCGGGCGGGTGTGTCGGCCTTCGGGATCAGCGGCACCAACGCGCACGTCATCGTCGAGCAGGCGCCTGCGGCTCCGCGGGTCGAGGAGGCGGGCGGCGCACCGGGGGTCGTGCCGTGGGTGCTGGCGGGCAAGTCCGAGGCCGCGCTGGACGCCCAGCTCGCGCGACTCGAAGGCCTGGACGCCTCGCCGGTGGACGTCGGCCTCTCACTGGCCGCCGGGCGGTCGCGGTTCGGGCACCGGGCGGTGCTGCTGGACGGTGCCGAGGTGGCCCGGGGCGTGGCCGACGGCGAGCGCCGGACGGCGCTGCTGTTCTCCGGGCAGGGTGCCCAACGTCTGGGCATGGGGCGGGAGTTGTACGCCCGGTTCCCGGTGTTCGCCCGGGCCTTCGACGAGGTGTGCGGGGCGCTTGACCCGGTTCTGCGGGAGGTGGTGTGGGGTTCGGACGCGGAGCTGCTGAACCGGACGGAGTTCGCGCAGGCGGGGTTGTTCGCGGTCGAGGTGGCGCTGTTCCGGCTGGTCGAATCGCTGGGCGTCCGCGCCGAGTTCGTCGCGGGCCACTCGATCGGTGAGGTGGCGGCGGCGCATGTGGCGGGGGTGTTCTCGCTGGAGGACGCCTGCGCGCTGGTGACTGCTCGCGGCCGGTTGATGCAGGCGCTGCCGTCCGGTGGCGCGATGCTCGCCGTGCAGGCGACGGAGGAGGAAGTCCTGCCGCTGTTGGGCGAGTTGGTGTCGATCGCGGCGGTCAACGGTCCGACTTCGGTGGTCGTTTCGGGGGCGGAGGAGGCGGTCTCGGCGATCGAGGCGCACTTCGCCGACCGCAGGACGACGCGGTTGCGGGTCTCGCACGCGTTCCACTCCCCGCTGATGGATCCGATGCTGGCGGACTTCCGCGAGGTGCTCAACGGGCTGACGTACCGGGCCCCTTCGATCCCGCTGGTCTCCAACCTCACCGGCGCCCTCGGCGGCGTAGACGTCACCACCCCCGACTACTGGGTGCGCCACGTCCGTGAGGCCGTCCGCTTCGCCGACGGCGTCCGCGCCCTCGACGCGGCCGGTGCCACGGACTACCTGGAGCTCGGCCCCGACGCGGCCCTGTCCCCGGCCGTCCGCCAGACCCTGGCGGACACCTCGGAGGCCGTCGTCGAGCCGGCCGGTCGCCGTGGCCGCCCGGAGGAGGCCGTCCTACTGACGGCGCTCGCCCGTCTCCACGTCGTCGGCGTGCCCGTCGACTGGGCCCGGGTCTTCGACGGCACCGGCGCCCGGCGGGTGGACCTGCCGACGTACGCCTTCCAGCGCGAGCGCTACTGGCCGCAGACCCACGCCCCGACGGCCGGACGCCCCGGCGGCGCCGCGCCGGACGACCCGCTGGACGCCCGCTTCTGGGCCGCCGTCGAGGGCGAGGACCTGAACGCGCTCGCCGCCGACCTCGCGGTGGACGGCGACGCGCTCGGCGCGGTGCTCCCGGCCCTGTCCGCATGGCGGCGCCACCACCGGGACCAGTCCCTGCTGGACGCGCTGCGCTTCCACGAGTCCTGGCGCGCTCTGCCCGGCGGCTCGACGGCCCGCCCGTCCGGCCCGTGGCTGGTGGTGACACCGGCCGAGGACGGCGACGAGGCGTGGACGGCGGCGGCCTGCGAGGCCGTCGGACCGGACGCGCTGTGCCTGTCCGTCCCCGCTCCGGAGCGCGCCGAGCTCGCCGAGCTTCTGCGCCAACTGCCGGCGACCGGGCGCCCGTTCGCCGGTGTGCTGTCCCTCCTCGCGCTCGGGCGCGGCACCGACCCGGGCGCCACGGCGCTCGCCCTGCTCCAGGCCCTGGGCGACGCGGACGTCACCGCGCCGCTGTGGTGCCTGACGCGCGGCGCGGTCGCCGTGGCCCGCACCGACGCCCCGACCGCACCCGAGCAGGCCGCCGTGTGGGGCCTCGGCCGGGTGGCCGCGCTGGAGCATCCCCAGCGGTGGGGCGGCCTCGTCGACCTGCCCGAGACCCCGGACCGGTCCGCGGTGCGCCGCCTGGCCGCCGTGCTCGCCGGCGGGCCCGGCGCGGACGGTGGGGCAGGCGAGGACCAGATCGCGATCCGGGCCGCCGCCGTCCACGCCCGCCGCCTCGTCCCGGCCCCGGCCGGCACCCCGGACGCGGGCTGGACGCCGGGGCAGACCCCCGGCACCGTGCTGATCACCGGCGGCACCGGCGGTCGGGGCGCGGCCGTGGCCCGGCAGCTCGCCGCCGCGGGCGCGAGCCATCTGCTGCTGGCGAGCCGCCGCGGGCCCGACGCCCCCGGCGCCGCCGACCTCGCCGAGGAGTTGGGCGGCCTGGGCGCCGCCGTGACGATCGCCTCCTGCGACGTCGCCGACCGCGCGGCCCTCGCCGCCCTGCTGGCCGCGATCCCCGCCGACGCCCCGCTCACCGCCGTCGTCCACGCGGCGGGCACGGTCGACGACGGCGTCCTCGACGACCTGACCCCCGGGCGCCTCGCCGCCGTCCACCGGGCCCGCGCCGGGGCCGCCCTCCACCTGGACGAGCTGACCCGAGACCTCGACCTGACGGCCTTCGTGCTCTGCTCCTCCGTCGCGGGCGCCGTCGGCACCCCCGGCCGCGCCGGCCTCGCCGCCCCGGCCGCCGTCCTGGACGCGCTCGCCCAGCGTCGCCGAGCCGAGGGCCGGCCCGCCACCTCCATCGCCTGGGGAGCCTGGATCGGCGCCGAGTACACCGGCTCCGACTCCGACTCCGACTCCGGCGTCCCGGCCGAGGACGACGGACGCACCCAGCGCGCCGCCGTTCCCGCCCTGCACCCCGACCTCGCCCTGGCCGCGCTGCGCCAGGCCGTCACCCGCCCGGCCCCGGCGCTGGTGCTGCTCGACCTGACGCAGCCGCAGGTCCTGGAGAGCCTGGTCGGCCTGCGCGGCAACCCGCTGCTGCGCGACCTCCCGGCCGCCCGGCCCGCCCTGGAAGCCGCCGCCGCGGCCCGCCGCGACTACGCGACGGCCGCCTCCGAGCTCACCGGACGCCTGCGCGCCCTCACCCCGACCGAGCGGACCGCCCTGCTCACCGACCTGGTCCGCACCCAGGTCGCCGCCGTGCTGGGTTACGCCGACCGCTCCGCCGTGGCCCCGGACCGCAAGTTCCGCGACCTCGGCTTCGACTCGCTGACGGCCGTCGAGCTGCCCGCCCGGCTCGGCGCGGCCACTGGGCTCAAGCTCCCCGCCACCTCCGTCTACGACTACCCGACCGCCCACGCCCTCGCCGAGCACCTGCTGGCCGAGCTCCTCGACACGCCCGCCGACACCCCGCTGCCGCCCGCCACGGGCACCGGGGCCGAGGACGGCGATCCGATCGCGATCGTGGGCATGGCCTGCCGGCTGCCCGGCGGGGTCACCTCGCCGGACGAGCTGTGGCGCCTGGTCTCCGAGGGCGGTGACGGCATCGCCGGGTTCCCCGAGGACCGCGGCTGGGACCTGCGGACCCTGCTCGCCGGCGACCGCGACGGCCGGGGCCGCAGCGCCACCCTGGAAGGCGGCTTCATCGACGCCGTCGCCGACTTCGACGCCTCCTTCTTCGGCATCTCGCCGCGCGAGGCCCTCGCCATGGACCCCCAGCAGCGCCTGCTGCTGGAGACCTCCTGGGAGGCGCTGGAACGCGCGGGCATCGACCCGCAGAAGCTCGGCGGCAGCCGCACCGGCGTCTTCGTCGGCACCAACGGCCTCGACTACGCGACGCTCATGATGAACTCGCGCGAGGACGTCGGCGGCCACTCCGGCACCGGCCTCGCGTCGAGCGTCCTGTCCGGCCGCATCTCCTACACCCTCGGGCTGGAGGGCCCGGCCGTCACCGTCGACACCGCGTGCTCCTCCTCCCTGGTCGCCCTGCACCAGGCCGGTCAGGCGCTGCGGGGCGGCGAGTGCGCGCTCGCCCTGGCGGGCGGGGTGACGGTGATGACCACCCCGGTCAGCTTCGCCGGCTTCACCGTCCAGAACGGCCTCGCCGCGGACGGCCGCTGCAAGGCCTACTCGGACGCCGCCGACGGCACCAACTGGTCCGAGGGCGTCGGCATGCTGGTCCTGGAGCGGCTGTCCGACGCCCGGCGCAACGGACACCCGGTGCTGGCCGTCCTGCGCGGCTCCGCCGTCAACCAGGACGGCGCCTCCAACGGCCTCACCGCTCCCAACGGCCCGTCCCAGCAGCGCGTCATCCGCCAGGCGCTGGCGAGCGCCGGACTGTCGGCCGCCGACGTCGACGCGGTGGAGGGCCACGGCACCGGCACCGCCCTGGGCGACCCGATCGAGGCCCAGGCACTGCTCGCGACCTACGGGAAGAACCGCGAACGGCCGCTGCTGCTGGGCTCACTGAAGTCCAACATCGGCCACACCCAGGCCGCGGCCGGCGTCGCCGGCGTGATCAAGACGGTGCTCGCCATGCGCCACGGCGTGCTGCCGAAGACCCTGCACATCGACCGGCCGTCGGCCGTCGTGGACTGGACGGCGGGCTCGATCGACCTGCTCACCGAGGCCCGGCCGTGGCCCGAGGTCGACCGGCCCTGGCGCGCCGGGGTGTCCTCCTTCGGGATCAGCGGCACCAACGCCCACGTGATCCTCGAACAGGCGCCCGCCCTGCCCGAGCGCACCGAGGACCAGCGGGTGCTGCCCACCGTCGTCCCATGGGTGCTCTCCGGCCGCTCCGAGGCGGCGCTGGAGACCCACCTCGCCCGCGCCTCGGCCCTCGAACTGTCCCCGCTGGACATCGGGTTCTCGCTGGCCGCCGGGCGCTCCGCCTTCGAGCACCGGGCCGTGCTGCTCGCGTGCAGCGAAGGGCTGACCGAGGTCGCCCGGGGCATCGCGGCGGACCGCTCGACGGCCTTCCTGTTCTCCGGGCAGGGCTCGCAGCGCCTCGGCATGGGCCGGGAGCTGTACGCGCGCTTCCCGGTCTTCGCCGACGCCTTCGACGCGGTGTGCGCGGTGCTGGACGAGCACCTGGACCAGCCGCTGCGCGCGGTCGCGTGGGGCGAGGACGCGGACCTGCTGAACCGGACGGAGTACGCCCAGGCCGGACTGTTCGCGGTCGAGGTGGCGCTCTACCGGCTGGTCGAATCCCTCGGCGTCCGACCCGAGTTCGTCGCGGGCCACTCGATCGGCGAGATCGCGGCGGCGCACGTCGCCGGGGTGTTCTCGCTCGGCGACGCGTGCGCCCTGGTGGCGGCGCGTGGCCGGCTGATGCAGGCGCTGCCGTCCGGTGGCGCGATGCTGGCGGTGCAGGCCACGGAAGACGAAGTCCTGCCGCTGCTGGGCGACTTGGTGTCCATCGCGGCCGTCAACGGGCCGACTTCGGTGGTCGTCTCCGGGGCGGCGGAGGCCGTCGAGGCGATCGAGGCGCACTTCGCCGACCGCCGGACCACCCGCCTGCGCGTCTCGCACGCCTTCCACTCGCCGCTGATGGACCCGATGCTGGCGGACTTCCGCGAAGTCCTGAACGGGCTCAGCTACAGCGCCCCGTCGATCCCGGTCGTCTCCAACCTCACCGGCGGCCTCGGAGCGGACCTCACCAGCCCCGAGTACTGGGTGCGGCACGTCCGCGAGGCCGTCCGCTTCGCCGACGGCATCCGCGCCCTGCGCGCGGCCGGTGCCACCGCCTTCCTCGAACTCGGCCCCGACGGCGTCCTCACCGCCCTCGCCGAACAGAGCCTCGGCGAACAGGGCCTCGGCGAGCAGGGCTTCGGCGACGACGCGACCGACTGCGTCCGCGCCGCCGCCCTGCGCAAGGACCGCGCCGACGAGCGCACCCTGCTCACCGCCCTCGCCACGCTCCACGCGGCCGGTGTCCCGGTCGACTGGGCGGCCCTGTTCGACGGCACCGGCGCCCGCCGGGTCGACCTGCCCACCTACGCCTTCGACCACCACCGCTACTGGCCGCGCCCGGCCGCCCTCTCCGGCGACGTCGCCTCCGTCGGCCTCGTCCCGGCCGACCACCCGCTGCTCGGCGCCGCCGTCCCGCTTGCCGACGACACCGACGGCGTGCTCTTCACCAGCCGCCTCGCCCTGCGCGTCCACCCGTGGCTGCTCGACCACCGGATCGGCGGCCGGCCGGCCTTCCCGGCCGCCGCCTTCGTCGAACTGGCCGTCCGGGCCGGTGACCAGGTCGGCTGCGGCCGGATCGCGGAGCTCACGCTCGGCGACCCGCTGCCGCTCGCCGAGGACGACGAACCCGTGGTGCAGGTGCGGGTCGGCGGGCCGGACGACACCGGCGCCCGCCCGGTGGCCTGCTACGCCCGCCCCGGCGACGCCACCCCCGACGAGCCGTGGACGCGCTGCGCCACCGGCACCCTGGTGCCCCAGGACACCGACCTGCCGGACCACGCCCAGGCGGTCTGGCCGCCGGCCGGGGCGCTCGCCGTCGACCTGGACGGCTTCTACCGCGAGCCCGGGCGCGGCCCGGCCTTCCGGGGGCTGCGCGCCGCCTGGCTGCGCGGTGAGGAGGTGTTCGCCGAGGTCGAGCTGGACGGCGAACCCGCGGACGACGCCCGCTACTTCGGCCTCCACCCGGCCCTGCTCGACGCCGCCCTGCACGCCGCCGTGCTGATCGGCGTCGGCACCGAGGAGCAACTGCCGCAGCCCCGGGCCTGGCAGGGCGTGGCCCTGCACGCCGGGGGAGCGTCCGCGCTGCGGGTGCGCATCGCCCGCCTCGGCGAGGACACGGTGGCCGTCACCGCCACCGACCCGGCCGGCGGCGCGGTGCTGACGGTCGGCTCGGTCACGCTGCGCGCCCCGCAGGCCGCCACGGCCGCCGCCCGCACCGGCCGCGACCCGCTGTTCCGGATCGAGTGGGTCCCCGCCCCGCCCACGCCGCCCGCCGCCACGGCGCCGAGCCGCACCGCGCTCGGCCGCGACGCCTACGGAGCGGGCTCCTCGGCCGCGACCCTTGCGGACCTCGGCCGCCCGGTGCCCGACCTCGTCCTGGTCGCCCTGGACGGCCCGGCCGGCGACGTCCCCGAGGCCGTCCACGCGCACACCACCCGGGTGCTCGCCCTCGTCCAGGAGTGGCTGGCCGAGGACCGGGCCGCCGCCGCCCGGCTCGTGTTCGTCACCCGGGGCGCCGTCCGGGCCGCGGACGGTGAGACCGTCCGCGACCTGCCCGGCGGCGCGGCCTGGGGCCTGGTCCGCACGGCGAACTCCGAGCACCCCGGCCGCTTCGCCCTGCTCGACGTCGAACGCACCGAGGACGTGGCCGCGGTGCTGCCGCTGCTGCCCGGCCTGCTGGCCGACGGCGAGGCCCAGTTCGCCGTCCGCGGCGGCGCGCTGCGGGTGGGCCGGCTGGCCCGGCTCGCGGACGCGGCGGGGCTGCTGCCCCCGGCGGGCACGCCGTGGGTCCTGGACGGCCTGCGGCCCGAGGACCTGGCGCTGGTGCCCTGCCCCGAGGCGGCCGGGCCGCCCGCGGCCGGGCAGGTCGCCGTCGCCGTCCGGGCCGCCGTCGCCGCGGTGCACGGCGGCGGCACCGGCGCGGCCGGCGTGGTGACGGCGGTCGGTGACGGCGTGCCGGACCTGCGCCCGGGCGACGAGGTGTTCGGCGTGCTGCCCGCCGGGCCGAAGGCGGTCGCCGACCGGCGCCTGCTGGCCCGGCTGCCCGACGGCTGGTCCTTCGGGGCCGCCGCCGCCCTGGCCGCCGACGCCTCCGCCCAGCTGGCCGCACCCGACGCCGACGAGACCGCCGCGATCCTCGCGGAGCTCGTCGCCCTGGCCGGGCGCGGTGAGCTCACCGCGCCGCCGGTCGCCACCCACGACATCCGCGACGCCCGCAAGGTGCTGGCCGTCGAAGGGCCGGCGGCCTCCGAGGCCACGGGCCGGACCGTCCTCACGATGCCCGTGGAACGCGACCCCGAGGGCACCGTCCTGATCACCGGCGGCACCGGCGCCCTCGGCCGCCACCTCGCCCGCCGACTCGCCGTCACCGGCACTCGCCACCTACTGCTCACCAGCCGGCGCGGACCGGACGCACCCGGCGCGGCCGAACTCCTCGCCGACCTCGCGGCCCTCGGCGCCGAGGCCCGGGTCGTCGCCTGCGACACCGCCGACCGCGCGGCCACCGAGGAGCTGCTCGCCGGCATCCCCGCCGAACACCCGCTCACCGCCGTCATCCACACGGCCGGTGTGCTGGACGACGGCATCATCACCGCGCTCACCCCCGAACGCCTGTCCGCCGTCCTGCGGCCCAAGGTCGACGCCGTCTGGCAGCTCCACGAGCTGACCCGCCACCTCGACCTCGCCGTCTTCGCCGTGTTCTCGTCCATCGCGGGCGTCATGGGCAGCCCCGGCCAGGGCAACTACGCCGCGGCCAACGCCTTCTTGGACACCCTGATCGACCACCGCAGGTCGCTCGGCCTGGCCGGCACCTCGCTCGCCTGGGGCCCGTGGGCCCAGGAGGCCGGCATGACCAGCGAGCTGAGCGAGACCGACATGCGGCGCATGCAGTCCGGCGGCATCCCGCCGCTCTCCGTCGAGCAGGGCCTCGCCCTGTTCGAGGCCGCGCTCGGCTCAGCCGAACCGCTCGTCATCCCGATGGGCCTGGCCGCCGGGGGCATGCGCCCCCAGGGCGAGGTGCCGCCGCTGTTCCGCGGACTCGTCCGCGCCGCCCGGCGCACCGCCTCCGGCGGCGGCGCGAGCGGCGCCGACGCGGCCGCCGGCTTCACCCGGCAACTGCTCGACCTGGGCGAGCGCGACCGGATGCGCTACCTCGTGGACACCGTCCGCGCCGAGGCCGCGGCCGTCCTCGGCCACCCCTCCCCGGAGGCCGTCGACGCCGAACGCGACTTCTACGAGCTCGGGTTCGACTCGCTCACCGCCGTCGAGCTGCGCAACCGGATCGCCGCGGTCACCGGCCTGCGGATGCCCGCCACCGTCGTCTTCGACAGCCGCTCGCCGCTGGAGTTCGCCACCTGGATCCGCGCCGAACTCGCCGACCAGCGCGCCGAGGACGGCGAGCACGGCGTCGGCGGGGCCGTGCTGGTGCCCGGCGGCGAGCCCGAACTCGACTCCCTGGAGCGCCTGTTCACCGACGCCCTGGCCAACGGCAAGGTGCCCGAGGCGCAGCGCATGCTGGCCACCGTCGCGGCCCTGCGGCCCACCTTCGAGGCGACCGCCGAACTGGAGGACCTGCCCTGGGCGACCCGCCTCGCCGAGGGGCCGCGCCCGACCCGGCTGATCTGCGTCAGCGCGCCGACGGCCAACGCGGGGGTGCACCAGTACTCCCGGCTCGCCGCCCACTTCCGGGGCGAGCGCGAGGTGTCGGCGCTCCCCCTGGTCGGCTTCGCCACCGGCGAGCGGCTGCCCGCCACCCCCGAGGTTGCCACCCGGGTGATCGCCGAGAGCGCCCTGCGCGCCAGCGACGGCCACCCGTTCGTCCTGGCCGGCCACTCCTCCGGCGGCTCCTTCGCCTACGCCGCGGCGGGCCTGCTGGAGCACACCTGGGGCATCCGCCCGGCGGGCGTCGTGCTCTTCGACACGCTGAGCTTCCAGCACAACGCCGACGAGGGCACCGACTACACCGGCATGATGCGGCTCAACTTCACCGGCGCGGACTCGCCGGTGCGGCTGACCAACTCCCGGCTGTCCGCCATGGGCCGCTGGATGGTCCTCCTCAACCGCCTGGAGGTCCACCACACCACGGCGCCCGTCCTGCTCGTCACCTGCGACCGCGCCATGACCGGCGTCGACGAGGCCCCCATCGAGCAGCGAGCCCAGGCCGAGCCGCTGGTGCCCGGCGCCCAGGTGCGCGGCGTCGACGCCGACCACCTGTCGATGATCCGCGAGGACTCGGCCCTCACCGCCGAGATCGTGGAGGACTGGCTGCGCGGCCAGGAGTGACGGCCCGACGGGCGCGCCGGACACCTTCCGCGGTGTCCGGCGCGCCCGTTCGTGCGTCCGGGACGTTCAGGCCTCTAGGGAAAACCGGGGCCGTCCGTGGCGAGACTGGGCGGGCGACGGGTCGGACCCGACGTCAGGAGTTCGCGCGCGCCGCCGAACCGGGCGTCCGGGCGCGGGCCCTCCCGCGCGGCGTTCCCTGGCAGACCCCCGGAGAGGTTGACGTCCCGATGTCGAACGAAGACAAGCTCCGCGACTACCTGAAGCGGGCGATCGCGGACCTCCACGAGACCCGCGAACAGCTCCGCGAGGCGACCGAGCAGCACCGGGAGCCGATCGCCGTGGTCGGCATGGCCTGCCGGCTGCCGGGCGGGGTCGCCTCCCCGGAGGAGCTGTGGGACCTGGTGCGCGACGGCGTCGACGCCGTCTCCGCCTTCCCCGCCGACCGCGGCTGGGACCTGCCCGAGGGCGCCGTCACCTCCCGCGAGAGCGGCTTCCTGCACGACGCCGGCGAGTTCGACGCCGCCTTCTTCGGCATCTCGCCGCGCGAGGCCCTCGCGATGGACCCCCAGCAGCGGATCCTCCTGGAGACGGCCTGGGAGGCCGTCGAACGGGCCGGCATCGACCCCGGTACGCTGACCGGCACCCAGACCGGGGTGTTCGTCGGCGCCGGCCACGGCGGCTACGACAGCGCCTCGACCGCCGGTGGCCAGGTCGCCGAGACCGCCGCCGGGCACCTCCTGACCGGCAACACCGTCAGCGTCGCCTCCGGCCGCATCTCCTACGTCCTCGGCCTGGAGGGCCCGGCCGTCACGGTGGACACCGCGTGCTCCTCCTCGCTGGTCGCCCTGCACCTCGCCGTCCAGTCGCTGCGCCGCGGCGAGTGCACCCTCGCGCTCGCGGGCGGCGTGACGGTGATGTCGAGCCCGCAGATGTTCACCGAGTTCTCCCGGCAGGGCGGCCTCGCCGCCGACGGCCGGTGCAAGCCCTTCGCGGCGGCGGCCGACGGCACCGCGTGGAGCGAGGGCGCGGCCGTGCTGCTGGTCGAGCGGCTCTCGGACGCGCGGCGCCTCGGGCACCCGGTGCTGGCCGTGGTGCGCGGCTCGGCCGTCAACCAGGACGGTGCGTCCAACGGGCTGACGGCGCCCAACGGGCCGTCCCAGCAGCGGGTGATCCGGGCCGCGCTGGCCGACGCCGGTCTGACGCCCGCCGAGGTGGACGTCGTCGAGGCGCACGGCACCGGCACCCGCCTCGGCGACCCGATCGAGGCCCAGGCCCTGCTCTCGGCCTACGGTCAGGGCCGGGAACGGCCTTTGCTGATCGGGGCGTTGAAGTCCAACACCGGCCACACCCAGGCGGCCTCCGGCGTGGCCGGGGTGATCAAGACGGTACTCGCGATGCGGCACGGTCTGCTGCCGCGCACCCTGCACCTCGACGCCCCCACCCCGCACGTCGACTGGAGTGCCGGTACTGCCGAACTCCTGGGCGAGGCCCGGGAATGGCCCGCCAACGCGTGGCCCCGGCGCGCGGCCGTGTCCTCCTTCGGCGTGAGCGGTACCAACGCGCACGTGGTGCTGGAGGCGGCGCCGGCGGAGCCGGTCGGGGACGTCGCGCCTGCGGTGGTTCCCGGGGCGGCGCTGCCCTGGGTGCTGTCGGCGCACGACGGGACGGCCCTGCGGGCCCAGGCCGGACGCCTGGCCGCCCACCTGCGGACGCGCGAGCCGCTCGACCCGGCCGACGTCGCGTACTCCCTGGCGACCGGCCGGGCCGCCATGGCCCACCGGGCCGTCGTCGTCTCGGCGGACCCGGAGGAGCGCCTGCGCGCCCTGGACGCCCTGGCAGCCGGGGGCGGGGGAGCGGGACTGGTGACGGGCGCGGCGGAGAAGGGGGCGACGGCGTTCCTGTTCTCCGGTCAGGGGTCGCAACGGCTGGGTATGGGGCGGGAGTTGTCCGCCCGGTTTCCGGTGTTCGCCCGGGCCTTCGACGAGGTGTGCGGGGCGCTCGACCCGGCGCTGCGGGAGGTGGTGTGGGGTTCGGACGCGGAGCTGCTGAACCGGACGGAGTACGCCCAGGCGGGGTTGTTCGCGGTCGAGGTGGCGCTGTACCGGCTGCTCGAATCGCTGGGTGTGCGGCCGGAGTTCGTGGCCGGGCACTCGATCGGTGAGGTCGCGGCGGCGCACGTGGCGGGGGTGTTCTCACTGGAGGACGCGTGCGCGTTGGTGAGTGCTCGTGGTCGGTTGATGCAGGCGCTGCCGTCGGGTGGTGCGATGCTCGCCGTGCAGGCGACGGAGGAGGAAGTCCTGCCGTTGCTGGGCGAGTTCGTCTCGATCGCCGCCGTCAACGGCCCGCGCTCGATCGTCGTCTCGGGTACGGAGGAGGCCGTCGGGGCGGTTCACCAGCACTTCGCCGACCGCAAGACCACGCGACTGCGGGTCTCGCACGCGTTCCACTCCCCGCTGATGGACCCGATGCTGGCGGACTTCCGCGAAGTCCTCAACGGCCTGAGGTACCAGGCCCCTTCGATCCCGCTGGTCTCCAACCTCACCGGTGAACTCGGCGCAGACGTCACCACTCCCGACTACTGGGTACGCCACGTCCGCGAGGCCGTCCGCTTCGCCGACGGCATCCGTACGCTGCACGCCGCCGGTGTCACCCGCTTCCTCGAACTCGGCCCGGACGGCGTCCTCACCGCGATGGCGGCCGAGTCGCTGCCCGCCGAAGCGGCCTCGGCCGCCGCGCTCCGCAAGGACCGTCCCGAGGAGCCGGCCCTCCTGGAAGCCCTCGCCCGCCTGCATGTGCGCGGCGCGGGCCCGGACTGGGCGGCGGTGCTCGCCGGATCCGGTGGCCGCCGCGTCGACCTGCCCACCTACGCGTTCCAGCGGCAGCGCTACTGGCTGCCCGAACTCCAGCGCCGGGACGCGGTCGCACCCTCGGCCGATCCGGTCGAGGACGCGTTCTGGACGGCCGTCGAAGCCGGGGACCTGCGGGAGGCGTCCGCCGTCCTCGGGATCGCGGAGGAGTCCGCCGAGGCCTCGCTGGACCGCCTGCTGCCCGTCCTGGCCTCCTGGCGCGGGCAGCGGCGCCTGCTCGGCGCGCTGGACGGGTGGACGTACGGGACGAGCTGGGTGCCCGTGCGCGGCCTCACCGACGTCGTCCCGCCCGGCCGTTGGCTCGCCGTCATCCCGGCGGGCGACGCGGCCGACTGGGCCGCCGCCGCCGTCGACGCCCTCGCCGAGCGCGGGCTGCGGATCGAGCGGGTGGCCGGGACGGAGGCCCTGGCCGCGGTGCTCGCGGACGCCCCCGCCGAGCCGCCCGTCGGTGTCCTGTCCTTCCTCGCCGCCGACGGGCGGCCGCACCCCGACCACCGCCTCGTCCCCCGCTACCTGCCCGCGACCGTCGAACTGCTGCGCACCCTGGAGGCCGCCGGAGGACCGGCGAGGCTCTGGTGCCTCACCCGGGGCGCCGTCGCCGCCGAGGGCGCGGACCGGGTGAGCGAGCCCGAGCAGGCGCAGCTGTGGGGCCTCGGCCGGGTGGCCGCGCTGGAGCACCCGCAGCGCTGGGGCGGCCTGATCGACCTGCCCGCCGCCCCCGACGCCCGCACCGCCGTCCGGCTGGCCGGCCTCCTCGCCCAGACGGCCGAGGACCAGCTCGCCCTGCGCGGCTCCGGCGCCCACGCCCGCCGCCTGACCCGCCGTCACCTCCCGTCGGTGCCCGGCCGCGCGGCGGCGCTGCCGCGTTCCGTGGTGGAGGAGCAGGAGGCGGTGGGCCGGGCCGTGCCGACCGCCGACCCGGGCGGTGCGACGCCCGGGCCGGACGCCCCCGACGGCTGGGCCGCTCCCGACGGCTGGGCCGCCCCCCGGGGCACCCTGCTCGTCACCGGCGGCACCGGTGCCCTCGGCGCCCACGTCGCCCGCTGGCTGGCCCGGGCCGGTGCCGAACACCTCCTCCTGGTCGGCCGCCGTGGCCCCGGGGCCCCCGGAGCGCCGGAGCTGGGCGACGAGCTGGCCGCCCTCGGCGCCCGCGTCACCATCACCGCCTGCGACGTCGCCGACCGCGACGCGCTCGCCGCCCTGCTCGCCGCCGTGCCCGCCGAGTACCCGCTGGCCGGCGTCGTCCACGCCGCCGGCGTCCTCGACGACGGCGTGCTGGAGAGCCTCACCGCCGACCGCTTCGACACCGTGCTCCGGGCCAAGGCCGCCTCCGCCCGCAACCTGCACGAGCTGACGGCCGGGCACGACCTGGCGCTGTTCGTCCTGTTCTCCTCGATCACCGGCGTCCTCGGCAACCCCGGCCAGGCCAACTACGCCGCCGCCAACGCCTACCTCGACGCCCTCGCCGAGCACCGCCGCGCCGCCGGGCTGCCCGCCACCGCCGTCGCCTGGGGCCCCTGGGCCGGGGACGGCATGGCGGGGGACCACCCGGGCCTCACCGGGCGGATGCGGCGCAGCGGGCTCGCCCCGATGGACCCGGAGCGGGCGGTCGCCGCGCTGCGCCGGGCCGTGCAGGCGGACGCCTCCGGCCTCACGGTGGCGGACGTCGACTGGAGCGCGCTCGCCCCCGTGCTCACCGCCGCCCGGCCGAGCGCGCTGATCGCGGAGCTGCCCGAGGCGCGTCGCACGGTCCACCCGGGCGCCGTCGCCACCACGACCACCGGGTCCCCACTGGCCGATCGGCTGCGCGGGCGCGGTGCCGAGGAGCAGGAACGCCTGCTGCTGGAGCTGGTCCGCACCGAGGCCGCCGCCGTCCTCGGGCACGTCTCCACCGCGACGGTGGACGCCGGCCGGGCGTTCCGGGAGCTCGGCTTCGACTCGCTGACGGCGGTCGAGCTGCGCAACCGGCTCACGGCCGCGACCGGCCTGCGTCTGCCCGCCACCCTGCTGTTCGACCGGCCGACACCGGCCGCCGTCGCCGCCCATCTGTGCGCCGAGCTCGCGGGCCCGGCTGCGGGCGAGACGTTCGGAGTCCTCTCCCCCGCCACCGCCCTCGCGGCCGACGAGCCGATCGCGATCGTCGCGATGGCCTGCCGCTTCCCCGGCGGCATCGAATCGCCGGAGGACCTCTGGCGGCTGCTGGCCGAGGGCCGCGACGCGGTGGGCCCGTTCCCGGCGGACCGGGGCTGGGACACCGACCGCCTGCACCACCCCGACCCGGACCACGAGGGCACCAGCTACGTCGCCGAGGGCGCGTTCCTCACGGCGCCCGCCGACTTCGACGCCGCCTTCTTCGGCATCTCCCCCCGCGAGGCCCTCGCGATGGACCCCCAGCAGCGGCTCCTGCTGGAGACCGTCTGGGAGGCGGTGGAGCGCTCCGGCATCGACCCCGGGGCACTGCGCGCCTCCCGGACCGGGGTGTTCGTCGGCTCGAACTTCCAGGACTACCACCTGCTGCTGGACCCGGCCAGGGAGGGCGTCGCCGGGCACGTGATGACGGGCAACGCGGCGAGCGTGATCTCCGGCCGCATCTCCTACACCCTCGGTCTGGAGGGCCCGGCCGTCACGGTCGACACCGCGTGCTCGTCCTCGCTGGTCGCCCTGCACCTGGCCGCCCAGGCCCTGCGCCGGGGCGAGTGCTCGCTCGCGCTGGCGGGCGGCGTGACGGTGATGTCCACGCCGCAGGTGTTCGTCGAGTTCTCCCGCCAGCGAGGCCTGGCCCCCGACGGCCGCTGCAAGCCGTTCGCCGCCGCCGCCGACGGGACGGGCTGGGCCGAGGGCGTCGGCGTGCTGCTGGTCGAGCGGCTCTCGGACGCGCGGCGGCTCGGGCACCCGGTCCTGGCCGTCGTGCGCGGCTCCGCGGTCAACCAGGACGGCGCCTCCAACGGCCTGACGGCGCCCAACGGCCCGTCCCAGCAGCGGGTGATCCGGGCCGCCCTGGCCGACGCCGGTCTGACACCCGCCGAGGTCGACGCCGTCGAGGCGCACGGCACCGGCACCCGCCTCGGCGACCCGATCGAGGCCCAGGCCCTCCTCGCCACCTACGGCCAGGACCGCGAACTCCCGCTGCTGCTGGGCTCGGTGAAGTCCAATCTCGGCCACACCCAGGCCGCCGCCGGGGTGGCGGGCGTGATGAAGACCGTGCTCGCGATGCGGCACGGCGAACTGCCGAGGTCGCTGCACATCGACGAGCCGACCACGCAGGTCGACTGGACGGAGGGCGCCGTCGAGCTGCTGAGCGAGGCCCGGGCCTGGCCCGAGACCGGACGGCCGCCGCGCGCCGGTGTGTCCTCGTTCGGCGTCAGCGGGACCAACGCCCATGTGATCCTCGAAGCGGCCCCCGCGCCCGAACCGCTGCCCGAGGCATTGCCCGAGCCGCTGCCCGAGCGCCCGGCCGGCGCCCGCCCGCTGCCCTGGCTGCTGTCCGCCCGGACCCCCGAAGCCGTGCGCGCGCAGGCCCGCCGCCTCGCCGCCCACGTCCGGGCGGCCGAGCCCGCCCTCGACGACGTCGCCCGCTCCCTGGTCACGACCCGCGCCGCCCTGGAGCACCGGGCCGCCGTCGTCGCGCCCGACCGGGCCGGGCTGCTGGACGGCCTGGACGCGCTCGCCGACGACCGCGCCACCCCCGCCGTCCTGGTGGGACAGGCCGCGGGGGAGGGCGCACCGGTCTTCGTCTTCCCCGGCCAGGGCGCGCAGTGGGCCGGCATGGCCGTCGAACTCCTCGACACCTCACCGGTGTTCGCGCAGCGCTTCGCCGAGTGCGCGACGGCGCTGGAGCCGTTCACCGACTGGTCGGCGACGGCCGTGCTGCGCGGCGAGCCCGGGGCGCCCGGCTTCGACCGGGTCGACGTCGTGCAGCCCGTGCTGTTCGCCGTCATGGTGTCGCTGGCCGAGCTGTGGCGCGCGCACGGCGTCGAACCGGCCGCCGTGCTCGGCCACTCGCAGGGCGAGATCGCGGCCGCCTGCGTGGCCGGCGCGCTCTCCCTCGATGACGCCGCCCGGGTCGTCGCCCTGCGCAGCCGGGCGATCCGGCGGCTCGCGGGCCTCGGCGGCATGGTGTCGGTGGCCGAACCGGTCACGGCCGTCCGTGAGCGCCTGGCGCGCCGGGACGGACGCGTCTCCGTCGCCGCCGTCAACGGCCCCGGCTCGGTGGTGGTCTCGGGCGATCCCGAGGCCCTGGACGAGCTGGTCGCCGACTGCGAGCGGACCGGTGTGCGGGCCCGCCGGATCCCCGTCGACTACGCCTCGCACTCCGCGCACGTCGAGCGCATCGAGCACGAGCTGCTCGACCTCCTCGCCCCGATCGCCCCGCGCAGCGCCGACGTCCCGTTCTGCTCGACCGTCACCGGTGCGGTGATCGACACGGCCGGGCTGGACGCCGCCTACTGGTACCGCAACCTGCGCCACACCGTGGAGTTCGAGCAGGCCACCCGCACCCTGCTGGCCGCGGGCCACCGGGTGTTCGTCGAGGTCAGCCCGCACCCCGTGGTGACCACCGGCGTCCAGGAGACGATCGAGGACAGCGGCCTGCCCGCCGCCGCCCTCGGCACGCTGCGCCGCGACGAGGGCGGCCCCGGCCGCTTCCTCCTCGCCCTGGCCGACGCCCGCAACCACGGCGCCCGGGTGGACCGGGACCGCCTGTTCGCCGGCACCGGCGCGCGCGCCACCGAGCTGCCCACGTACCCGTTCCAGCGGCAGCGCTACTGGCCGCGTCCGGGCACGACGGGCGGCGACGTCACCACGGCCGGCCTCGCGGCGCCGGAGCACCCGCTGCTCGGCGCCGCCGTCGAACTCGCCCAGGGCGGCGGGCTGGTGGCCACCGCCCGGTGGTCGCTGCACACCCACCCGTGGCTCGCCGACCACGCCGTCGCGGGTACCGTCGTGGTGCCCGGGGCGGCGCTGGTCGAAGCGGTCGTCCGGGCCGGTGACGAACTCGGCTGCGGGCGCATCGAGGAACTGACCCTGCACGCGCCCGTCCTGCTGCCCGAGCGCGGCGCGCTCCAGGTGCAGATCGAGGTCGGCGCCCCGGACGACACCGGCCGGCGCCCGGTCGCGCTGCACACCCGCCCGGCCGACCCGGACGCGCCGGAGGGCTGGACCCGGCACGCCGACGGCTCCGTCGCCCCCGACCGCACCCCCGCCGGGGCCGAGCCCGCGCCCGCTTCCGCCGCCTGGCCGCCCGCCGGCGCCGAGCCGATCGACGTGGGCGGCTTCTATCCGGGCCTGCGCGAGCAGGGCTACGGCTACGGCCCGGTGTTCCAGGGCGTGCGCGCCGCCTGGCGGCTCGGCACCGCCGTCCACGCCGAGGTCGAGTTGCCCGCGCCGGCCCGCGCCGACGCCGCCCGCTACGGCCTGCACCCCGCCCTCCTCGACGCCGCCCTGCACCCCGCAGGCCTCGGCCCGCTGAAGGGCCGCCCCGGGCTGCCGTTCGCCTGGACCGGCGTCACCCTGCACGCCGGCGGTGCCACCGCGCTGCGCGTGACGCTCACCCCGGCCGGGCCCGACGCGGTGTCCGTCACGATGGCCGACCCGGCCGGCCGGCCGGTGGCCGCCATCGAGGCGCTGGCCGTGCGCCCGCTCGCCGAGGGCGCCCTCGACCCGGCCGCCCGGGTGGCCCGCGAGGCGCTCTTCCACCTGGACTGGCCGGCCCTGACCCTCCCCGAGCCGGGCCCGGCCCCCGCCCGCTGGGCCGTCCTCGGTGAGCCGCCCGCCCACGCGGCGGCCCTCGCCGAGGCGGGCGTCACCCTCGCCGAAGACGCCGACGCCGACACGGACACTGACGCCGACGCGGACACCGACGCCGCGCTGACGCTCGTCGAGCTCAGCGGCGACGAACCCCTGCCCGCGCTCGAACTCGCCCTCGCCGTCCTGCAGACCTGGCTCGCCGACGCCCGTCCCGACGCCACCCTGCTCGTGACCACCCGCCGCGCCGTCGCCGCCGACCCCGCCGAGGACGTCCACGACCTGCCCGCCGCCGCCGTCCACGGCCTGGTCCGCTCCGCCCAGAGCGAGCACCCCGGCCGGATCGTCCTCGCCGACCTGGACGACGACCCGGCCTCCTGGCGCGCCCTGCCCGCCGCGCTCGCCACCGGGGAACCCCGGCTCGCGCTGCGCCACGGCACCGCCCACGCCCCCCGGCTGGCCCGCGCCCACACCGCGGAGCCGCTGCCCGTGCCCGACGGCCCGTGGCGGCTCGACATCCGCGCCAAGGGCACCGTCGACAACCTCGAACTCCTGCCGAGCCCCGACGTGGCCGCGCCGCTCGCCGAGGGCGAGGTCCGGATCGAGGTCCGGGCCGCCGGCCTCAACTTCCGCGACGTCCTCAACGCCCTCGACATGTACCCGGGCGGCGCCCGCTTCCTCGGCTCCGAGGCCGCCGGCGTCGTGCGCGAACTCGGCCCCGGCGTCACCGGACTCGCCGTCGGCGACCGCGTCATGGGCATGATCCCCGGCGGGTTCGGCCCGCTCGCCGTCACCGACCACCGCCTGCTCGCCCGCGTCCCCCGGGGCTGGACCTTCGCCCAGGCCGCGTCCGTGCCCGTGGTCTTCCTCACCGCGTACTACGCGCTGCGCGACCTCGCGGACCTCCGGCCCGGCGAACGCCTCCTCGTCCACGCCGCGACCGGCGGCGTCGGCATGGCCGCGACCCAGCTCGCCCGGCTCTGGGGCGCCGAGGTCTACGGCACCGCGAGCGCGTCCAAGCAGCACCTGCTGCGCGCCGACGGCCTGCCCGACACCGCCATCGCCTCCTCCCGCACCCTCGACTTCGAGGAGCGCTTCCGCACCGCCACCGGCGGCGAAGGGGTGGACGTCGTCCTCAACTCCCTCGCCGGGGAGTACGTCGACGCCTCGCTGCGCCTCCTCGGGCCCGGCGGACGGCTGATCGAGATGGGCCGGACCGACGTCCGCGACCCCGACGAGGTCGCCGCCGCCCACCACGGCGCCCACTACCGGGCCTTCGTCCTCCAGGAGGCCGGGCCCGAGCGGATCGGCCGGATGCTCGCCGACCTGGTCGAGCTGTTCGAGCAGGGTGCCCTGCGCCCCCTCCCGCTCACCTGCTGGGACGTCACCCGCGCCCGAGAGGCCTTCCGGTACATGGCCCAGGCCCGGCACACCGGCAAGATCGTGCTCACCGTGCCGCGCCCCTGGGACGCCGACGGCACCGTCCTGATCACCGGCGGCACCGGCACCCTCGGCGCCGAACTGGCCCGCCACCTGGTCACCGCGCGCGGCGCGCGGCATCTGCTGCTGGCCGGCCGCAGCGGCCCCGACGCCCCCGGCGCGGCGGCCCTGGCCGAGGAACTGACCGCCCTCGGCGCCGAGGTCACCCTCGCCGCCTGCGACACCGCGGACCGCGCCGCCCTGGCCGCGCTGCTGGCCGCCGTGCCCGCCGAGCACCCGCTCACCGCCGTCGTCCACGCGGCCGGCGTCCTCGACGACGGCGTGGTCGAAGGCCTGACGCCCGACCGGCTCGCCGCCGTGCTGCGCCCCAAGGCCGACGCCGCCCGCCACCTGCACGAGCTCACCCGCGGCCTCGACCTCGCCGACCTCGTGCTGTTCTCCTCCGCCGCCGGTGTCTTCGGCTCGCCCGGCCAGGGCAACTACGCCGCCGCCAACGCCTGGCTCGACGCGCTCGCCCAGCACCGCCGGGTCACCGGCCTGCCCACCACCGCCCTCGCCTGGGGCCTGTGGGCCCAGGCCAGCACCATGACCGCCCACCTCGGCGCGACCGACCGGGCCCGCGCCGAACAGTCCGGCGCGCTCACCCTCAGCACCCCCGACGGTCTCGCCCTGTTCGACGCCGCCCTCGCCGACCACCGCGCCCTGCTCGTCCCGGTCCGCCTCGACACCGCCGCCCTGCGCTCGCGCGGCGCGGCCGAACTCCCCGCCCTGCTGCGCTCCCTGGTGCGCGCCCCGGCCCGCCGCACCGCGCAGGGCGCCCAGGCCGCCGACGGGCTGCGCGCCCGCCTCGCCGGGCTCACCGCGGCCGACCGCGCCGCGGCGCTGCTCGACCTGGTGAGCGGCTGCACCGCGGCCGTCCTCGGCCACTCCTCGGCCGAGCAGGTCCACGCCGCGCGGCCGTTCCGCGACCTCGGCCTGGACTCGCTGACCGCCGTGGAACTGCGCAACCGCCTCAACTCCGCGACCGGCCTGCGGCTGCCGGCGACCCTGGTGTTCGACCACCCCACCCCCGGGGCGCTCGCCGGACACCTGGCCGACGGCCTCACCGGCACCGGCACCGGCACCGGCGGGGCGACCGGGACCGGCGCCGCGGTGCGGGCCGCCGACGAGCCGATCGCCGTCGTCGGCATGGCCTGCCGCTTCCCCGGCGGCGTCGCGACCCCCGAGGACCTGTGGACCCTGCTCTCCGCCGGCACCGACGCGATCGCCCCCTTCCCCGCCGACCGCGGCTGGGACCTCGACCGCCTGTACGACGGCATCCCCGACCACCCCGACTCCTCCCGCACCCGCGAGGGCGGCTTCCTCACCGACGCCGCCGGCTTCGACGCCGCCTTCTTCGGCGTCAGCCCCAACGAGGCCCTCGCGATGGACCCGCAGCAGCGGCTGCTCCTGGAGACCGCCTGGGAGGCCGTCGAACGGGCCGGCATCGACCCCGGCACGCTGCGCGGCAGCCGTACCGGGGTGTTCGCCGGCCTGTCCTCCAGCGACTACCTCGACCGGGTCACCCGCGTCCCCGACGAGGCCGCGCCGTACCTCAGCACCGGCAACGCGGCGAGCGTGATCTCCGGCCGGGTCGCCTACACCCTCGGCCTGGAGGGCCCGGCGGTCACCGTCGACACCGCCTGCTCGTCCTCCCTGGTGGCGCTCCACCTCGCGGTCCGCGCGCTGCGCGGCGGCGAGTGCACGCTCGCCCTCGCGGGCGGCGTCACCGTCATGTCGACGCCGATGATCCCGGTCGACTTCGCCCGCCAGCGCGGGCTGGCCCTCGACGGCCGCTGCAAGCCGTTCGCCGACGCCGCCGACGGGACCGGTTTCTCCGAGGGCGTCGGCGTGCTGCTCGTCGAGCGGCTCTCGGACGCCCGGCGCAACGGGCACCCGGTGCTGGCCGTCGTCCGCGGCTCGGCCGTCAACCAGGACGGTGCCAGCAACGGGCTCAGCGCGCCGAACGGCCCGTCCCAGCAGCGGGTGATCCGGGCCGCCCTGGCCGACGCCGGTCTGACGCCCGCCGAGGTGGACGCCGTCGAGGCGCACGGCACCGGCACCCGCCTCGGCGACCCGATCGAGGCCCAGGCCCTCCTCGCCACCTACGGCCAGGACCGCGAACACCCGCTCCTCGTCGGCTCGGTGAAGTCCAACCTCGGCCACACCCAGGCCGCCGCGGGCGTGGCCGGCGTCCTGCGCACCGTCCTCGCCCTGCGGCACGCCGCCCTCCCGCAGAGCCTCCACATCGACCGGCCCACCAGCCACGTCGACTGGACGCAGGGCGCCGTCGAGCTGCTCACCGAGGCCCGCGACTGGCCCGCCACCGGACGGCCCCGGCGGGCCGGCGTCTCCTCCTTCGGCCTCAGCGGCACCAACGCCCACGTGATCCTCGAACAGGCCCCCCGAGCGGAGTCCCCGCAGGAGCCCGAACCGGCCCCCGCGCCCGAGCGCCCCGCCCTGCCCTGGCTGCTCTCCGCCCGCAGCGCCGAGGCCCTGCGCGGCCAGGCCCGCGCCCTGCTCGGCCACCTCGACGGCGCGGCCACCGCACCGCTCGACCTCGCCCACTCCCTGGCCACCGGCCGCGCCCTCCTGGAGCACCGCGCGGTCGTCGTCGGCACCGACACCGAGGACCTGCGGGCCGGCCTCGCCGCGCTCGCCGACGGCACGCCCGCCCCGGCACTCGTCACCGGCCGGCACGGCGCCGGGCGGGACCGCCGGGTCGTCCTGGTCTTCCCCGGCCAGGGCTCCCAGTGGGCCGGCATGGGCGCCGAACTGCTCGACACCGCACCGGAGTTCGCCGAGCGGATCGCCGCCTGCGAACGGGCCCTCGCGCCCTGGACGGACTGGTCCCTGGAAGCCGCCCTGCGCGGCGGGGCCGACGCGCCGTCACTCGACCGCGTCGACGTCGCCCAGCCCGCCCTGTGGGCCACCATGATCGCGCTCGCCGCCTGCTGGCAGGCCCACGGTGTCACCCCGGCCGCCGTCCTCGGCCACTCCCAGGGCGAGATCGCCGCCGCCTGCGTGGCCGGCGCGCTCTCCCTGGAGGACGGCGCCAAGGTCGTCGCCCTGCGCAGCCAGGCCATCGCCCGCGGCCTCTCCGGCCACGGCGGCATGGTGTCCGTCCCGCGGGCCCACGCCGACGTCCTCGCCCGGATCGAGCCCTACGGCGGCCGGATCTCGGTGGCCGCCGCCAACGGCCCGTCCGGCGTCGTCGTCTCCGGCGAGACCGCGGCCCTCGACGACCTGCTGGCCGGCTGCGCCCGAGACGGCGTCCGGGCCAAGCGCATCCCCGTCGACTACGCCTCCCACTCCGCCCAGGTCGAGCGGATCGAGGAGACGCTCCGCGCCGAACTCGCCGGGCTGACCACGCGCGAGGCCCGCATCCCGTTCTTCTCCACCGTCACCGCCGACTGGCTCGGCGACACCCCGCTCGACGCCGGCTACTGGTACCGGAACCTGCGGCAGACCGTCCGCCTGGAGGAGTCCGTCCGCGCCCTGCTCGCCCAGGGCCACGACGCCTTCCTCGAATGCAGCCCACACCCCGTGCTCGCCATGGCCGTCGAGGACACCGCCGCCGAAGCGGGCGCCCAGGCCGTCGTGCTCGGCACCGTCCGGCGCGAGGACGGCGGCCCCGCCCGGCTGCTGACCTCCCTCGCCGAGGCCCACGTCCGGGGCGTGCGGATCGACTGGCGGCCCGTCCTCACCGGCGGCCGGACCGTCGACCTGCCCGGCTACGCCTTCCAGCGCCGCCGCTACTGGCTGGCCCAGGACGCCGCCGGCACCGGCACACCCCTCGAACCCTGCGGGCTGGACGGTGTCGTCCGCCCCGCCGGCACCGACACCGTGCTGCTCACCGGCCGGATCGGCACCACGACCCACCCCTGGACGGCCGACCACCGGGTGCGCGGCACCGCCGTCGTCCCGGGCACCGCGTTGCTCGACTGGGCCGTGCGGGCCGGGGACGAGGCCGGCTGCCCGGGCGTCGCCGAGCTCACCGAGCTCACCCCGCTGACCCTGCCCGAGCACGGCACCGTCGACCTCCAGCTCGCCGTGGGCCCCGCCGACGCCGACGGCCGACGGGCCCTCGCCGTCCACGCCCGACCGACCGGCGCGCCCGACGACACCCTGTGGACCCGCCACGCCGACGGCGTCCTGACCGCCGCCAGCACCGGTGACAGCGCCGACGGCAGCGCCGACGCCAGCGCCGACGGCAGCGCCGCCGCCAGCGCCGACGGCACGTCGCCGGCCGCCTGGCCCCCCGCCGGCGCCCGGGCGACCGACCCCGTGCAGCCCGAGAGCGCCGAGCACGGCGAGTACGGCGAGTACGGCGAGCGGTTCCGCACCGTCCTGGCCCGTTGGCGGCGCGGCGACGAACTGTTCGCCGAGGTCGCCCTGCCCGAGCAGCACCACACCGAGACGGCCGGCTTCCGGGTCCACCCGGGCCTGCTCCAGGCCCTGCTCGCCGCCCTCCCCGGCGGCACCGAGCCCGCTCAGCCCGCCGACTGGCGCGACGTCACCGTCCACGCCACCGGCGCGGCCCTGCTCCGGGTCCGGCTCACCCCGGCCGCCGACGGCAGCCACGCGCTCACCGCCGCCGACGCCGACGGCGCCCCCGTGCTCACCGCCGGGGCCGTCACCGTCCGCCCGATCGCGGCCGAGCACCTCGCCCCGGCGGCCGACCCGCTCTACGCGGTCGACTGGATCCCGGCGCCCGGCAGCGCCGGGTCCGGAGCCGACCCCGAGGCCGTGGCCGTCCTCGGCGGCGACGACGCGCTCGCCACCGCCCTCGGGGCCCGCCGCTACGCCGACCTCGCCGCCCTCACCGCCGCCCTCGACGCCGGCGAGCCCGCACCCGCCACCGTCGTCCACCGCCTCACCGCGACCGACGGCGGCGACCCCGTCACCGGCGCCCACCGCGCCGTCCGGGCCGCCCACGGCCTCGCCCGCGCCTGGCTCGGCGAGCCCCGGCTCGCCGACGCCCGCCTCGCGCTGCTCACCCACGGCGCCGAGGCCGCGACCCCGGCCGACGACGGCACCGACCTCGCCCAGACGGCGGCCCACGGACTCCTGCGCTCCGCCCAGTCCGAGAACCCCGGCCGCTTCCTCCTCGTCGACCTCGACGGCGACCCGGCCTCCGACGCGGCCCTGCCCACCGCCCTCGCCGTCCCCGACGAGCCGCGCCTGACCGTCCGCGGCGGCGAGGTGACGGCACCCCGGCTGCGCCCGGTGGACGGTGCCGGAGACGGCCCGGCGTGGTCCTGGAACCCGGCGGGAACCGTGCTGATCACCGGCGGCACCGGCACCCTGGGCGCCCTCGTCGCTCGCCACCTCGTCACCGCGCACGGCGTCCGCCACCTGCTGCTCACCGGCCGCCGCGGACCGGACGCCCCCGGCGCGGCCGAACTCCTCGCCGACCTGACGGCCCTCGGCGCCGAGGCCCGCGTCGCCGCCTGCGACACCGCCGACCGCGCCGCCCTCGACGCGCTCCTCGCCACCGTCCCCGCCGAGCACCCGCTCACCGGCGTCGTGCACGCCGCCGGCGTCCTGCACGACGGACTGCTCGAAAGCCTGACGGAAGACCAGCTCGCCGAGGTGCTGCGCCCCAAGGTGGACGCCGCCTGGAACCTCCACCAGGCGACCGGGCACCTGGACCTCTCCGCCTTCGTCCTGTTCTCCTCCTTCGCCGCCACGGCCGGCGGCCCCGGCCAGGCCAACTACGCGGCCGCCAACGCCTTCCTCGACGCCCTGGCCCACCGCCGCCGCGTCGAGGGCCGCCCGGCCGTCTCCCTCGCCTGGGGATACTGGGGAGAATCGAGTGGAATGACGTCCACGCTGGACGCCGTGGACATCGCCCGCTTCACGCGCTCCGGCATGCTGCCGCTCACGGCCGTCCAGGGCCTCGCCCTGCTCGACGCCGCCGCCGGCGTGCACCGGCCGCACCTGGCCCCGATCCGGCTCGACCGGCACGCCCTCGGCACGGCCGGCGCCCCGCCGCTCCTCGCCGAACTGGCGCCCCGCCGTGCCGCCGCCCGGCGCACCGCCGCCGGTCCGGCCGGGAACCCGGCGAGCGGCGAACCGGGAGTGCTGGACCGGCTGTCCGGGCTCGCCGTCGCCCAGCAGGAGAAGCTGCTGCTGGACGTCGTCGTCGGCCACCTCGCCGCCGTCCTCGGCCACGGCTCGCCCGAGGCCGTCGAACCCGAGCGCGGCTTCCTCGACCTCGGCATGTCCTCCCTGACCGCCGTCGAACTGCGCAACCGGCTCAACGCCGAACTCGGCCTGCGGCTGCCCACCACGACGATCTTCGACCACCCGTCGCCCACCGCCCTCGCCGGGCGCCTGCGCGACCTGGTCGGCGCACCCACCGGCACGGCCGAGCCCGCCCGGCCCGTCTTCACCGAACTCGACCAGCTGGAGAGCGCGCTCTCCGGCACCGAACTGGACGCCGACTCCCGCACCCGGCTGCTCGCCCGCCTCAAGAGCCTCCAGTGGCGGCTCGACGGCGACGCGACCGAGTCGCCCGCGGCCGCCGACGGTCCGGACGACGCGCTCGACGACACCACCGACGACGAGATGTTCGACCTGATCGACCGCGAACTCGGCCTCGCCTGAGTCCACCCCGTCCGACGCGGCCCGTACCACCCTTCCGAACTGCGAGGTTTCCCACCCATGGCCAGCACCTCCGAGGACAAGCTCCGCGACTACCTCAAGAAGGTCACCGCGGACCTGCGGCGCACGAAGCTGCGCCTGGAGTCCGTCGAGGCGAGGGACGCCGAGCCGATCGCGATCATCGGGATGGCCTGCCGCTACCCCGGCGGCGTCCGCACCCCGGAGGACCTCTGGCAGCTCGTCGCCGAGGGCACCGACGCCATCGGCGACCTGCCGGAGGACCGCGGCTGGGACACCGCGGGCCTCTACGACCCCGCCCCCGGCACCCCCGGCAAGAGCTACGTGCGCCACGGCGGATTCCTCGACGGCGTCGCCGACTTCGACGCCGAGCTGTTCGGCATCGCCCCCCGCGAGGCCCTCGCCATGGACCCGCAGCAGCGGCTCCTCCTGGAGACCGCGTGGGAGGCGATCGAGCGCGCCCGGATCGCCCCCGCCGCCCTGCGCGGCAGCGACACCGGGGTGTTCATCGGCGGCGCCGACACCGACTACGGCTCCCTCGCCCGCCAGAGCGAGGAGACCGAGGGCCACCTCCTCACCGGCGGAGCCGTCAGCGTTCTCTCCGGCCGCATCGCCTACACCCTCGGGCTGGAAGGCCCGGCCGTCACCGTCGACACCGCGTGCTCCTCCGCCCTCGTCGCCCTCCACCTCGCGGTCCGGTCGCTGCGCGCCGGCGAGTGCGCGATGGCCGTCGCCGGCGGCGTCGCCGTCATGCCGACCACCCGCCTGTTCACCGAGTTCTCCCGCCAGCGCGGCCTCGCCGCCGACGGGCGCTGCAAGCCCTTCGCGGAGGCCGCGGACGGCACCTCCTGGGCCGAGGGGGTCGGTGTCCTGCTGGTCGAGCGGCTCTCGGACGCCCGGCGCCTCGGCCACCAGGTCCTCGCCGTCGTCCGCGGCACCGCCGTCAACCAGGACGGCGCCAGCAGCCGGCTGACCGCCCCCAACGGCCCCTCCCAGCAGCGCGTCATCCGCTCCGCCCTCGCCAACGCCCGCCTCACGCCCGACCAGGTCGACGCCGTCGAGGCCCACGGCACCGGCACGACGCTCGGCGACCCGATCGAGGCCCAGGCCCTGCTCGCGACCTACGGCCAGGACCGGCCCGCGGACCGGCCGCTCTACCTCGGCGGCGTCAAGTCGAACATCGGCCACGCCCAGGCGGCGGCCGGCGTCGCGGGCGTGATCAAGACGGTCATGGCGCTGCGCGCCGGCGTGCTGCCCGCCACCCTGCACGTCGACGATCCGTCCTCGCACGTGGACTGGACGGTCGGCGCCGTCGAACTGCTGACGGAGGCCCGGGACTGGCCGGAGACCGGGCGTCCGCGCCGGGCGGGCGTATCCGCCTTCGGGATCAGCGGGACGAACGCGCACGTGGTCCTGGAGCAGGCGGACGAGGCCGTGGCCGAGGAGGCCGAGGAGGCTGCTCCGGCTCCGGCTCCGGCCGTCGTGCCGTGGGTGCTGAGCGGCCGGACACCCGAGGCGCTGCGCGCCCAGGCCGTCCGCCTGCGCGAGGCCGCGACCGGTCTTCCGGTCGGGGACGTCGCGGCGGCGCTGGCCACCGGCCGGTCGATGCTCAACCACCGCGCCGTGGTGGTCGGTTCGGACCGGGACGCACTGCTGCGTGGGCTCGACTCGCTGGCGGCGGGGACGGGCGGGGCCGTCGAGGGCGCGGTCCGGGGCGGCCGGACGGCGTTCCTGTTCTCGGGGCAGGGGTCGCAGCGGTTGGGGATGGGGCGGGAGTTGTACGGCCGGTTCCCGGTGTTCGCGGAGGCGTTCGATGCCGTGTGTGCGGGGTTGGATCCGGCTTTGCGTCAGGTGGTGTGGGGTTCGGATGCGGAGCTGCTGAACCGTACGGAGTACGCCCAGGCCGGGTTGTTCGCGGTCGAGGTGGCGCTGTTCCGGTTGGTCGAATCACTGGGTGTGCGGCCGGAGTTCGTGGCCGGGCACTCGATCGGTGAGGTGGCGGCGGCGCATGTGGCGGGGGTGTTCTCGCTGGCTGACGCGTGTGCGCTGGTGAGTGCTCGTGGTCGGTTGATGCAGGCGCTGCCGTCGGGTGGTGCGATGCTGGCGGTGCAGGCGACGGAGGACGAAGTCCTGCCGCTGCTGGGCGAGTTCGTGTCGATCGCGGCCGTCAACGGCCCGCGCTCGATCGTCGTGTCCGGAACGGAGGAGGCGGTCTCGGCGATCGAGGCGCACTTCGCCGACCGCAAGACCACGCGGTTGCGGGTCTCGCACGCGTTCCACTCGCCGCTGATGGATCCGATGCTGGCGGACTTCCGTGAGGTCCTCAACGGGCTGACGTACCAGGCCCCTTCGATCCCGCTGGTCTCCAACCTCACCGGCACCCTCGGCGCAGACGTCACCACCCCCGACTACTGGGTGCGCCACGTCCGCGAGGCCGTCCGCTTCGCCGACGGCGTGCGCGCGTTGGAGTCCGCCGGCGTCACCCGGTTCCTGGAACTGGGCCCCGACGGTGTCCTGACGGCGCTGGCGGCTTCCTCCCTCTCCGATGACGCCGTGTCGGTCTCCGTCCTCCGTAAGGACCAGGACGAGGAGACGGCTGTCCTGACCGCGCTCGCCCGCCTGCATGTCACCGGAGCGCCCGTCGACTGGTCCGCCCTCTTCGTCGGCACCGCCGTCCGCCTGGTCGACCTGCCGACGTACGCCTTCCAGCACCGCCGCTACTGGCCCGCCACCGCCGCCACGACGGCCGGTGACCTCGGCGCCGCGGGCCTCGACACCGCCGACCACCCGCTGCTCTCCGCCTCGCTCGAACTCTCCGACGACGACAGCCTGTTGTTCACCTCCCGGCTCTCCCGCCAGTCGCACCCCTGGCTCGCCGACCACGTCGTGCGCGGCGACGTCCTGCTGCCCGGCACCGCGTTCCTCGAACTGGCCGTCCGCGCCGGGGACGAGGTCGGCTGCGACCGCGTCGAGGAACTGACCCTGGCCGCACCGCTCGTCCTGCCCGAGCACGGCGGCGTCCAGCTGCAACTGCGGGTCGGTGCGGCCGACGGGACCGGCCGTCGCACCTTCACCATCGCCTCCCGGCCCGAGGGTGTCGAAGGCCGGGCCTGGGGCCGGCACGCGACCGGCGTCCTGGCCGTGGGGGAGACCCGCGCCGCCTTCGACCCGTCCGTCTGGCCACCGGCCGGAGCCGAGGCGGTCGACCTGACCGGGCTGTACGAGGGCATGGCCGACGGCGGCTACGCGTACGGCCCGGTGTTCCGGGGCCTCCGGGCGGCCTGGCGGCGCGGGGACGAGGCCTTCGCCGACGTCGCCCTGCCGGAGGGCACCGAGGGCGCCGGTTACGGTCTGCACCCGGCGCTGCTCGACGCCGCCCTGCACGTGACGGCCGTCAACGGGCTGCCGCACGGCGTCGTGCCGTTCTCGTGGGAGGACGTGTCGCTGCACGCCTCCGGCGCCTCCTCGGTGCGGGTGCGCGTCACCCGGACCGGTGCGGAGTCCGTCGCGGTGGCGGTCGCCGACACCGAGGGGCTGCCGGTGGCGTCCGTGGGGTCGCTGGCCCTGCGCGCGGTGGCGGGCGGGGAGTCGGCGGCGGCTCGGGACGGGCTGTTCCGGGTGGACTGGGTGCCGGTGAAGGCCTCTGGCACGCCGGAGTTCGTGACGGTTGCGTCGTTGGCGGAGGTGCCGGCGGAGGTGCCGCCGGTGGTGGTGGTCGAGACGGCCGGCGAGGAGGTGCACGCGCGGACAGCGCAGGCGCTGGGGTTGGTGCAGGGCTGGTTGGCGGAGGAGCGTTTCGCGGCTTCGCGGTTGGTGTTGGTGACGCGTGGTGTGGTGGCGGGTGAGGATCTGCCGGGTGCTGCGGTGTGGGGTCTGGTGCGGTCGGCGATGTCGGAGGAGCCGGGCCGGTTCGCTCTGGTGGATCTGGCGGGTTCGGAGGAACTGCCGCCCGCCGCTCTGGGGTTGGAGGAGCCCCAGCTGCTGGTCCGCGACGGTGAGCTGTTCGCGGCCCGGCTGGTGCGGGCCGAGTCGGCGGGCGAGCCGGTCCAGTGGGCCGGTGAGGGCGCGATCCTGATCACCGGTGGCACGGGCGGCCTGGGCCGGGTCATCGCCCGGCACCTGGCCGTCGAGCACGGCGTGCGGAACCTGCTGCTGGTCAGCCGCCGGGGCGCGGACGTCGAGGGTACGGACGAATTGCTCGCCGAGCTGGCAGCGGTTGGCGCGGAGGCCGTCGTGGAGGCGTGCGACGTCGCCGATCCGGCGGCGGTGACGGGCCTGTTCGCCCGGCACCGGATCCGCGCGGTCGTGCACACGGCGGGCGTGATCAACGACGGCGTGATCGGCTCCCTGACCGCCGAGCGCGTCTCCGCCGTCCTGCGCCCGAAGGCGGACGCCGCCTGGAACCTGCACGAGGCCACGAAGGACCGCGCGTTGGCGGCCTTCGTCCTGTTCTCCTCCGTCTCCGGCGTCTTCGGCGGCCCGGGACAGGCCGCCTACGCGGCGGGCAACGCCTACCTCGACGCGCTGGCGGTGCACCGCCGCTCCCTCGGCCTGCCGGCCGTCTCCCAGGCCTGGGGCCCGTGGACCCGCGACGGCGGCATGATCGGCACCCTCGCCGACGTCGACCTGCACCGGATCGCCCGCGCGGGCATGCCGGAGCTCACCGCCGCCGAGGGCGCCGCCCTGTTCGACGCCTCGCTCACCGCGGGCGAGCCCGCCGTCCTGCCCGTCCGCCTCGACCTCGCGGCGCTGCGGGCCCAGGACTCGGTCCCCGCCCTGCTGCGCGGCTTGGTGCGCGGCCGGGTCCGGCGGGCGGTGGTCGCGGGTACGGCGGTATCGGCGGGCCTGGCGCAGCGACTGTCCGGCCTGGGCGGGGATGAGCGGCGTTCGGCCGTTCTGGAGCTGGTGCGCGAGCAGATCGCGCTCGTGCTGGGCCACGACTCCGGCTCGGCGGTGGACCCGTCGCGGGCGTTCCAGGAGCTCGGCTTCGACTCGCTGACGGCGGTCGAGCTGCGCAACCGGCTCAAGTCGGTGACCGGTCTCCGGCTTCCGGCCACTGTCGTGTTCGACTACCCGACGGCGAGCGCGCTGACCGGCTTCGTTCTGGACGGCCTGTTCGGTGCCGAGGAGGCCGAGGAACTCCCGGCGGTGCTCCCGGTGTTGTCGGACGACCCGGTGGTCATCGTCGGAATGGCCTGCCGCTACCCGGGTGGCGTCGAGTCGCCCGAGGACCTGTGGCGGCTGGTGGCCGACGGCGTGGACGCGGTGTCCGACTTCCCGGTCAACCGAGGCTGGGACCTCGACTCGCTCTACAACGAGGACCGGTCCGTCCCGGGCACGTCGTACACCCGGCGGGGCGCGTTCCTGCACAGTGCGGGGGAGTTCGACTCCGAGTTCTTCGGGATGAGCCCGCGCGAGGCGCTGGCGACGGACGCCCAGCAGCGTCTGCTGCTGGAGACCTCCTGGGAGGCCTTCGAGCGGGCCGGCATCGACCCGGTGTCGCTGCGTGGCAGCCGGACCGGCGTCTTCGCGGGAATCATGTACACCGACTACCGCTCGCTCCTGGACGGCGAGGAGTTCGAGGGCTTCCGGGGCAACGGCAGCGCGCCGAGCGTCGCCTCGGGCCGGGTGTCCTACACCTTCGGCTTCGAGGGCCCGGCGGTGACGGTGGACACGGCGTGCTCGTCGTCGCTGGTGGCGATGCACCTGGCGGCGCAGGCGCTGCGCAGCGGTGAGTGCTCGCTGGCGCTGGCCGGTGGTGTGACGGTGATGTCGACGCCGGGGACGTTCGTGGAGTTCTCCCGGCAGGGTGGCCTGTCGGCCGACGGCCGGTGCCGTTCGTTCGCGGACGCGGCGGACGGTGTGGGCTGGGGCGAGGGCGTCGGTGTCGTCGTGCTGGAGCGGCTGTCGGACGCCCGGCGGAACGGGCACCGGGTGCTGGCGGTCCTGCGCGGCAGCGCCGTCAACCAGGACGGCGCGTCCAACGGCCTGACGGCGCCGAACGGCCCGTCGCAGCAGCGCGTCATCCGGCAGGCTTTGGCGAGCGCCGGGCTGTCGTTCGGTGACGTGGACGCCGTGGAGGCGCACGGGACGGGGACGACGCTGGGCGACCCGATCGAGGCGCAGGCCCTCCTCGCGACGTACGGGCAGGGCCGTGAACTGCCGCTGCTCCTCGGCTCGATCAAGTCGAACATCGGCCACTCCCAGGCCGCGGCCGGTGTCGCGGGCGTGATCAAGATGGTGCTGGCGATGCAGCACGGTCTGCTGCCGCGCACGCTGCACGTGGACGCGCCCTCGTCCCACGTCGACTGGACGGCGGGCGCGGTGGAGCTGCTGGCCGAGGCCCAGGAGTGGCCGGAGGCCGGCCGTCTGCGCCGGGCGGGCGTGTCGTCGTTCGGGATCAGTGGGACCAACGCGCACGTCATCCTGGAGCAGGGCGAGGAGCAGGGCGGGTCCGCGCCCGTGCAGGACGCGGCGACGACGTCGGGGGCGATGCCCTGGGTGGTGTCCGCGAAGTCCGAGGCGGCGTTGGACGCGCAGGTGGCACGGCTGGCGGCGGTCGGTGAACTCCCAGCCGCGGATGTGGCGTTCGCTCTCGCCGGGCGGTCGCTCTTCCCGCACCGGGCGGTGCTCGTGGACGGCGTCGAGGTGGCCCGGGGGCTCGCGGGTGAGGGCGGGACGGCGTTCCTGTTCTCGGGGCAGGGGTCGCAGCGGTTGGGGATGGGGCGGGAGTTGTACGACCGCTTCCCGGTGTTCGCCCGGGCTTTCGACGAGGTGTGCGGGGAGCTGGACCCGGTTCTGCGGGACGTGGTGTGGGGTTCGGACGCGGAGCTGTTGAACCGGACGGAGTACGCCCAGGCAGGGCTGTTCGCCGTCGAGGTGGCGCTGTTCCGGCTGGTCGAATCCCTGGGCGTCCGTGCCGAGTTCGTGGCCGGGCACTCGATCGGTGAGGTGGCGGCGGCGTACGTGGCCGGGGTGTTCTCGCTGGCTGATGCCTGCGCCCTGGTGAGTGCTCGTGGCCGGTTGATGCAGGCGCTGCCGTCGGGTGGTGCGATGCTGGCGGTGCAGGCGACGGAGGACGAAGTCCTGCCGCTGCTGGGCGAGTTCGTGTCGATCGCCGCCGTCAACGGACCGACTTCGGTGGTCGTTTCGGGCACGGAGGAGGCCGTCGCGGCGATCGAGGAGCACTTCGCCGACCGCAAGACCACGCGGCTGCGGGTGTCCCACGCGTTCCACTCGCCGCTGATGGATCCGATGCTGGCGGACTTCCGGGCGGTCCTCAACGGGCTGACGTACCAAGATCCTTCGATCCCGGTGATCTCCAACCTGACCGGCGGACTGGCGGAGGGCCTCACCTCGCCCGACTACTGGGTGGGTCACGTCCGCGAGGCCGTCCGCTTCGCCGACGGCATCCGCACGCTGGAAGCCGCGGGTGTCACGCGCTTCCTCGAGCTCGGCCCCGACGGCGTCCTCTCCGCACTGGCGGCTGCCTCTCTCACCGGTGAAGCCGTCCTGGCTCCCGTCCTCCGCAAGGACCAGGCCGAGGACGCGACCGTCCTGACCGCCCTCGCGCGCCTGCACGTCTCCGGCGTGCCCGTCGACTGGGCCGCCCTGTTCGCCGGGTCCGGCGCCCGCGCCGCGGCCCTGCCCACGTACGCGTTCCAGCACCGGCACTACTGGCCGGCGGTCACCCTCGCGCGCGGTGGAGACGTTCGGCTCGCGGGCCTCGCTGCTGCCGAGCACCCTCTGCTGGGGGCGGCCGTCGAACTCGTCAACACGGACGGCTACCTGTTCACCGGCCTGTTGTCGGCCCGGTCGCACGGGTGGCTCGCGGACCACGTCGTGCTGGGTTCGGTCCTGGTGCCGGGCACGGCGCTGGTGGAGCTGGCCGTGCGCGCCGCGGACGAGGTCGGCTGCGACCTGGTCGAGGAGTTGACGCTCGCCGCGCCGCTCGTCCTGCCGGAGCAGGGCGGCGTGCGGGTGCAGGTGTGGGTCGGCGAGCCCGACGCGTCCGGGCGGCGCGCGCTCACCGTGCACACCCGGCCGGACGAGGCGGACCCGACGTCCTGGACCCTCCACGCCACCGGTGTGCTCGGGACGGGAGCGGCACCGGCGGAGTTCGAGGCGAGCGTGTGGCCGCCGGCCGGCGCCGAGGCGGTCGACCTGACCGGGCTGTACGAGGGCCTGGCGGAGGCCGGGTTCGGGTACGGCCCGGTGTTCCGGGGGCTCGGCGCGGCCTGGCGGCGCGGGGACGAGGTCTTCGCCGAAATTGCCCTGCCGGAGGGCGCCGAGGGCACGGGCTTCGGCCTGCACCCCGCGCTGTTCGACGCTTGCCTCCACGCGTTCGCGCTCACCGGCTCCGACGAACGCGGGGTGCCGTTCGCGTGGGAGAACGTGGCGCTGCACGCTTCCGGCGCGTCGTCGGTGCGGGTGCGGCTGACGCCGTCGGCGGACGGCGGGGTGTCGCTCGCGATCGCCGACACCGAGGGGCGGCCGGTGGCGACCGTCGGGTCGCTGGTCGTCCGCCCGGTGGCGCTGGGCGAGGTGAGCCCGGTGGGCCACGACGCGTTGTTCCGGGTGGACTGGGTGCCGGTGAAGGCCTCCGACGCGCCGGAGTTCGTGGCGGTCGCCTCGCTGGCGGAGGTGCCGGCGGAGGTGCCGCCGGTGGTGGTGGTCGAGACGGTCGCCGGTGAGGTGCACGAGCGCACGGCCCGGGTGTTGGGGTTGGTGCAGGGTTGGCTGGCGGAGGAGCGTTTCGCGGCTTCGCGGTTGGTGTTGGTGACGCGTGGTGTGGTGGCGGGTGAGGATCTGCCGGGTGCTGCGGTGTGGGGTCTGGTGCGGTCGGCGATGTCGGAGGAGCCGGGCCGGTTCGCTCTGGTGGATCTGGCGGGTTCGGAGGAACTGCCGCCCGCCGCTCTGGGGTTGGAGGAGCCGCAGCTGCTGGTCCGCGACGGTGAGCTGTTCGCCGCGCGGCTCGTGCGGACGGAGTCGTCGGTTGAGGCGGTGGCGTGGCCGAGCGAGGGGACGGTGCTGGTCACCGGTGGTACGGGTGGTCTCGGGAAGATCGTGGCCCGGCACCTGGCGATCGAGCACGGTGTGCGGAACCTGCTGCTGGTGAGCCGTCGTGGCGCGGAGGCCGAGGGCGTCGAGGAGTTGGCGGCGGAGCTGGGTGCGGGGGTGATGGTCGAGGCCTGTGACGTGGCCGATGAGGCCGCTGTCGCCGACCTGTTCGCCCGGCATGAGATCCGCGCGATCGTCCATACGGCGGGTGTGCTCGATGACGGCGTGGTCGGTTCGCTGACTCCCGAGCGGGTCTCGGCGGTTCTGCGTCCGAAGGCGGACGCGGCGTGGAACCTGCATCGGGCCGCCGAGAACGTCGAGGTGTTCGTCCTGTTCTCGTCCATGGCCGGTACGTTCGGCAGTGCGGGCCAGGGCGCCTATGCGGCGGGCAATGCGTACCTGGACGCTCTGGCGGTGCACCGCCGCTCGCTCGGCCTGCCGGCCGTCTCCCTCGGCTGGGGGCCGTGGTCGGACGTGGCGGGCATGACCGGCACTCTCACCGACGCCGAGGCCGAGCGCATCGCCCGGCTCGGCCTGCCCGCCATCGCCCCGGACCAGGGCGTCGTGCTCTTCGACGCGGCGCTCGCCACCGGGCACCCGGCGGTGCTGCCGATGCGCATGGACCTCGCGGCGATGGCCGCGCACGGCGACGTACCCCCGCTGCTGCGCGGTTTGGTGCGCGGCCGGGTGCGACGCGCCGTCGTCGCCGGTTCGGCCGTGTCGGCGGGTCTGGCGCAGCGACTGTCCGGACTGGGCGGGGATGAGCGACGGGCGGCCGTTCTGGAGCTGGTGCGCGAGCAGATCGCGCTCGTGCTGGGCCATGACACCGGCTCGGCGGTGGATCCGTCGAAGGCTTTCCAGGAGCTCGGCTTCGACTCGCTGACGGCGGTCGAACTGCGCAACCGGCTCAAGTCGGCGACCGGTCTCCAGCTTCCGGCCACGGTGGTGTTCGACTACCCGACGGCGAGCGCACTGGCCGGCTTCCTGCTGGAGGGCCTGTTCGGCACCGAAACCGTCGTCCACGTCCCCGAGGCGCTGCCGTCGCTGTCGGAGGACCCGGTGGTCATCGTCGGGATGGCCTGCCGCTACCCGGGTGGCGTCGAGTCGCCCGAGGACCTGTGGCGACTGGTGGCCGACGGAGTGGACGCGGTCTCCGGCTTCCCGACGAACCGAGGCTGGGACGTCGAGACGCTCTACGACCCGGACCCGGAGCACGTCGGCACGTCCTACACGCGCTCCGGTGGATTCCTGCACAGCGCGGGGGAGTTCGACTCCGAGTTCTTCGGGATGAGCCCGCGCGAGGCGCTGGCGACGGACGCTCAGCAGCGTCTGCTGCTGGAGACCTCCTGGGAGGCCTTCGAGCGGGCCGGCATCGACCCGGTGTCGCTGCGCGGCAGTCGGACGGGCGTCTTCGCGGGCGTGATGTACGCCGACTACGCGAGCCTGCTGGGCGGCGGCGAGTTCGAGGGCTACCAGGGAAGCGGCAGCGCGGGCAGCGTGGCCTCGGGCCGCGTCTCGTACACGCTGGGCCTGGAGGGCCCGGCGGTGACGGTGGACACGGCGTGCTCGTCGTCGCTGGTGGCGATGCACCTGGCGGCGCAGGCGCTGCGCAGCGGTGAGTGTTCGCTGGCCCTGGCGGGCGGCGTGACGGTGATGTCGACGCCGAACACCTTCGTGGAGTTCTCCCGGCAGGGTGGCCTGTCGGCCGACGGCCGGTGCCGTTCGTTCGCGGACGCGGCGGACGGCGTGGGCTGGGGCGAGGGCATCGGCATGGTGGTGCTGGAGCGCCTGTCGGACGCCCGGCGCAACGGGCACAGCGTCCTCGCCGTCCTGCGCGGCAGCGCCGTCAACCAGGACGGTGCGTCCAACGGCCTGACGGCGCCGAACGGCCCGTCGCAGCAGCGGGTGATCCGACAGGCTTTGGCGAGCGCCGGGCTGTCGACCGCCGAGGTCGACGCGGTCGAGGCGCACGGGACCGGGACGACGCTGGGCGACCCGATCGAGGCGCAGGCCCTCCTCGCCACCTACGGCCAGGACCGCGAACAGCCCCTGCTCCTCGGTTCGATCAAGTCGAACATCGGCCACTCCCAGGCCGCGGCCGGTGTCGCGGGCGTGATCAAGATGGTGCTGGCGATGCAGCACGGCCAGCTGCCGCGCACGCTGCACGTGGACGCGCCCTCGTCGCACGTCGACTGGACGGCCGGCGCCGTCGAGCTGCTCACCGAACGCACCGACTGGCCGACCACCGACCACCCGCGCCGCGCGGGTGTGTCCTCCTTCGGGATCAGCGGCACCAACGCCCACGTCATCCTGGAGCAGGCCGAGCCCGAGACCGTCCGGGAAGCCACGCCCGCGACGGGGGCGATGCCCTGGGTGGTATCCGCAAAGTCGGAGGCGGCGCTGGACGCGCAGCTCGCTCGGCTGGCGGCGGTCGGTGAACTCCCGGCTGCGGATGTGGCGTTCACCTTGGCCGGGCGCTCACTCTTCCCGCACCGCGCGGTGCTCGTGGACGGCGTCGAGCTGGCCCGAGGCGTGGCAGCCGAAGGCAAGAGCGCGTTCCTCTTCTCCGGTCAGGGCTCGCAACGCCTGGGCATGGGGCGGGAGTTGTACGGCCGGTTCCCGGTGTTCGCCCGGGCCTTCGACGAGGTGTGCGGGGAGCTCGACCCGGCCCTGCGGGACGTGGTGTGGGGTTCGGACGCGGAGCTGTTGAACCGTACGGAGTACGCCCAGGCTGGGTTGTTCGCCGTCGAGGTGGCTCTCTACCGCCTGGTCGAATCGCTGGGCGTGCATGCCGAGTTCGTCGCGGGCCACTCGATCGGTGAGGTCGCGGCGGCGCATGTCGCCGGGGTGTTCTCGCTCGCGGACGCCTGCGCCCTGGTGAGTGCTCGCGGCCGACTGATGCAGGCACTGCCGTCGGGTGGTGCGATGCTGGCGGTGCAGGCGACGGAGGGCGAAGTCCTTCCGCTGCTGGGCGAGTTCGTGTCGATCGCGGCCGTCAACGGCCCGCGCTCGATCGTCGTCTCCGGCACGGAGGAGGCCGTCGCGGCGATCGAGGAGCACTTCGCCGACCGCAAGACGAACCGACTGCGGGTCTCGCACGCCTTCCATTCGCCGCTGATGGACCCGATGCTGGCGGACTTCCGCGAAGTCCTCGACGGGCTGACGTACAGCGCACCGTCGATCCCGCTGGTCTCCAACCTGACCGGCGCCCTCGGCACGGACGTCACCACTCCCGACTACTGGGTGCGCCACGTCCGCGAGGCCGTCCGGTTCGCCGACGGCATCCGCACGCTGCACGCCGCCGGTGTCACCCGCTTCCTCGAACTCGGCCCCGACGCCGTCCTCACCGCCCTCACCGCGACCGCCCTGCCCGACGGAGAGGCCGAAGCGATCCCGGCACTGCGCCGCAACCGGGCCGAGGAGCACACCCTCGTCGACGCCCTCGCCCGCCTCCACGTCCACGGCGCCCCGGTGGGCTGGGCCGCCCTGTTCGCCGCCACCGGTGCCCGCCAGGTCGACCTGCCGACGTACGCCTTCCAGCGCCGCCGCTTCTGGCCCGCGCCCCTCGCCGCCCATGGCGGTGATGTCCGCTCCGCAGGCCTCGGCGCCACGACACACCCCATGCTCGGCGCGGCGGTCGACCTGGCCGACGAGGACGGGCTGGTTCTCACCGGACGTCTGTCGACGGCCGCGTTCCCGTGGCTGGCTGACCACACCGTGCAGGGCACGGTCCTGGTCCCCGGAGCCGGTCTGCTCGAACTCGCGCTGCGCGCCGCGGCCGAGGTCGGGTGCGGGCTGGTGGAGGAACTGACCCTGGCCGCACCGCTGGTGCTGCCCGAACACGGCGCGCTCCAGCTCCAAATGCGGGTGGGAACACCGGATGCCACCGGCCGCCGGGAGCTCACCGTCCACTCCCGGCCGGACGGGGACCCGGACGCCGGATGGGTGCAGCACGCGGCCGGTTCGCTGGCCGTCGGGGGAGCGGTGGAGGCGGAGCGTCTCGATGTCTGGCCGCCGGTCGGCGCGGAGCCGCTGCCGGTGGAGGGCGCGTACGAGCGGATGGCGGAGGCCGGGTTCGGTTACGGCCACGCCTTCCAAGGCCTCCGGGCGGCCTGGCGGCGCGGGAACGAGCTGTTCGCGGACGTCGAGCTCCCCGAGGACGTCGAGGCCGATGGATTCGGCGTGCACCCGGCACTGCTCGACGCGGCCATGCACGTCGCCATCGTGGACGCCGGGAGCGACGACACCGTGGTCCCGTTCGCGTGGACGGGCGCGGCGCTGCGCGCCGTCGGCGCGCCCGTGGTGCGGGTGCGGATCGTCCGGCTCGATGGGGGCGGGCTGCGCCTCGACCTCGCCGACCCGACCGGTGACCCCGTGCTCACGGTGGCCTCCGTGAAGGGGCGGGCCGTCTCGGCGGGGCAGCTGGGTTCGGCCGAGCCGCTGTACGCGGTCGAGTGGTCGGAGCTGCCGGCCGTCCCGGAGGCGGGTGCGGAGTGGACGGCCTGGGACGTCCTTCCCGCTGATGGGCCGGCCCCCGAGACCGTCGTCCTGGACTGCGCGGCCCTGGCCGCCCCGGGCGGCGGCGCCCCGGCCGCCGACGTCCCGGCGGCCATGCGCGCGGTGACGCAGCACGTGCTGCGCACGGTGCAGGCGTGGCTGGCGGAGGAGCGGTTCGCGGCGTCGCGTCTGGTGGTGGTGACGCGGGGTGCGGTGGCGGTCGGCGCGGGTGAGTCGGTGGATCTGGCGCAGGCCCCGGTGTGGGGTCTGGTGCGGTCCGCGCAGGCGGAGAACCCTGGCCGTTTCGTTCTGCTGGACACGGACGGGGAGGTGATCGTCACCTCTGAGCCGGAGTCGGCCGTGCGTGGCGGGACCGTTCACGTCCCGCGTCTGGGCCGTCTCCCGCAGCCGGAGGGTCCGCTGCCGGTCGGTGCTGACGACACGGTGTTGATCACCGGTGGCACGGGTGGTCTGGGGGCCGTCGTGGCACGCTACCTGGTGGCCGGGTGTGGTGTGCGCAGTGTGGTGTTGACGAGCCGGCGCGGTCCGGAGGCGCCGGGGGCGGTGGAGTTGGTGGCGGAGCTGTCCGCCCTCGGCGCTGTCGCCGAGGTGCGTGCGTGTGACATGGCGGATCGTGAGGCCGTGACCGCTCTGATCGAGGCGATCCCGGGCCTGTCCGCTGTGGTTCACGCCGCCGGTGTCGGTGACAACGGTCTGGTCGGTGCGCTGACCCCCGACCGGTTGGATGCCGTCCTGGCCCCGAAGGCCGACGGCGCTTGGTACCTGCATGAGCTGACCAGCCACCTCGATCTGACCGCGTTCGTCCTCTTCTCCTCCGCCGGCGGGCTGGTCCTGACCGCGGGCCAGGGCAACTACGCCGCCGCGAACGTCTTCCTCGACGCCCTCGCCGCCCACCGCCGCGCCGCCGGCCTGCCCGCCACCGCCATGGCCTACGGCCTCTGGGACGTCGGCGCCGGCCTCGGCCGCGACCTCGCGGACGTCGACCGGGCGCGGATGGCCACCCAGGGCGTCCCCGTCCTCGACCACGCGGCCGGCCTCGCCCTGTTCGACACCGCGCTGCGCAGCGACCGCGCCGCCGTCGTCCCGATCCGGATCGACGTGGCCGCCCTGCGCGCCCGCACCGACGAGGTCCCCGCGCTGCTGCGCGGCCTCGCCTCGCCGCGCAGGCGGGCCGAGCTGCCGGTGAGCGGGCGGGTGGCCGGGACCGGCCTGGCCGAGCGCCTCGCCGGGCTGGTCGAGAGCGAGGGTCGGCGCCTGGTGCTGGAGCTCGTGCAGGCTGAGGTCGCCGCCGTGCTCGGCCACGCCTCCGCCGAGGCGATCGCGCCCGGGCGGGCGTTCCAGGAGCTCGGCTTCGACTCCCTCGCCGCGACCGACCTGCGCAACCGCCTCAACAAGCGCACCGGCCTGCGCCTGCCCGCCACGCTCGCCTTCGACTTCCCCAACGCGCGGGCCGTCGCGGAGCACCTCCTCGACCTGGCCGGCGCGGGCACGGAGGCGACGCCGACGACCGGCACCGACGTCCGCCCGCACACCTCCGACGAGCCGATCGCGATCGTCGGCATGGCCTGCCGCTACCCCGGTGGCGCGGCCACGCCCGAGGACCTGTGGCGGCTGCTGGCGGAGGGCGTCGACACCGTCACCGGACTGCCGACCGACCGTGGCTGGGACATCGAGCACCTCTACGACCCCGAGCCCGGAAAGGAGGGCCACAGCTACACCCGCCACGGCAGCTTCCTGCACGACGCCGGCGACTTCGACCCCGGCTTCTTCGGGATCTCCCCGCGCGAGGCCCTCTACATGGACCCGCAGCAGCGGCTCCTCCTGGAGACCTCCTGGGAGGCGCTGGAGCGGGCCGGCATCGACCCGCTGTCCCTGCGCGGCAGCCGGACGGGCGTCTTCGCGGGCGTCATGTACCACGACTACGCGCTCAACACGAACCCCTCGGGGACCAGCGGCGGCAGCGTCGTCTCGGGCCGGGTCTCCTACACGCTGGGCCTGGAGGGCCCGGCGGTGACGGTGGACACCGCCTGCTCCTCCTCGCTGGTCGCCCTGCACCTGGCGGTCCAGGCGCTGCGCAGCGGCGAGTGCTCACTGGCCCTCGCGGGCGGTGCGACGGTGATGTCGACGCCGGGCATGTTCATCGAGTTCTCGCGCCAGCGGGGGCTGTCGGCGGACGGCCGGTGCAAGGCGTTCGCCGGGGCGGCGGACGGCGTCGGCTGGTCGGAGGGCGTCGGCGTGCTGCTCGTCGAGCGGCTGTCCGACGCCGAGCGGAACGGCCACCGGGTGCTCGCGGTGGTCCGCGGCACGGCCGTCAACCAGGACGGCGCGAGCAACGGCTTCTCGGCGCCGAACGGTCCGTCCCAGCAGCGGGTGATCCGGCAGGCTCTGGCCGGCGCGGGGCTGTCGGCGGCGGACGTCGACGCGGTCGAGGCGCACGGCACCGGGACGACGCTGGGCGATCCGATCGAGGCGCAGGCGCTCCTGGCCACGTACGGGCAGGGCCGTGAACTGCCGCTGCTGCTCGGTTCGATCAAGTCGAACATCGGGCACGCGCAGGCGGCGGCGGGTGTGGCCGGTGTGATCAAGATGGTGCTGGCGATGCAGCACGGGGTGCTGCCGAAGTCGCTGCACATCGACCGGCCCTCGCCGCATGTCGAGTGGTCGGAAGGCGCGGTCGAGCTGCTGGCCGAGGCCCGGGAGTGGCCGGCCACCGGTCGTCCGCGCCGGGCGGGCGTGTCCGCCTTCGGGATCAGCGGGACCAATGCGCACGTGATCGTGGAGCAGGGGCCCGAGCCGGTCGCCGAGCCGGCCGCCGAACCGGCTGACCGTGGGCAGCTGTTGGGCACGCTGCCGTGGTTGCTCGCCGCGGCGACGCCGGAGGCCCTACGGATGCAGGCCGAGCGGCTCACGGCCTTCGTGAGCGCGCGGCCGGAGCTGGACGCACTGGACGTCGCCCACTCGCTCGTCGCGACGCGGGCGGCGCTGGAGCACCGCGCGGTGCTGCTCGGCGCCGATCGGGCGGAGCTGGTGGCCGGGCTGGACGCGCTGAGCCGGGGCGAACTCGCCCCGGGTGCTGTCACCTCCTCCGCCCGGGCGGGTGGCGCGACGGCGTTCCTGTTCTCCGGGCAGGGGTCGCAACGCTTGGGCATGGGGAGGGAGTTGTACGACCGCTTCCCGGTGTTCGCCCGGGCCTTCGACGAGGTGTGCGGGGGTCTCGACCCGGTTCTGCGGGACGTGGTGTGGGGTTCGGACGCGGAGCTGTTGAACCGGACGGAGTACGCCCAGGCAGGGCTGTTCGCCGTCGAGGTGGCGCTGTTCCGGCTGGTCGAATCCCTGGGCGTCCGTGCCGAGTTCGTAGCCGGGCACTCGATCGGTGAGGTGGCGGCGGCGTACGTGGCCGGAGTGTTCTCGCTGGCTGATGCCTGCGCACTGGTGAGCGCTCGTGGCCGGTTGATGCAGGCGCTGCCTTCGGGTGGTGCGATGCTGGCGGTGCAGGCGACGGAGGACGAAGTCCTGCCGCTGCTGGGCGAGTTCGTGTCGATCGCGGCCGTCAACGGCCCGCGCTCGATCGTCGTCTCGGGTACGGAAGAGGCCGTCGAGGCGATTCACCAGCACTTCGCCGACCGCAAGACGAACCGACTGCGCGTCTCGCACGCCTTCCATTCGCCGCTGATGGACCCGATGCTGGCGGACTTCCGCGAAGTCCTCGACGGGCTGACGTACAAAGCTCCTTCGATCCCGGTGGTCTCCAACCTCACCGGCGAACCGGCCGAGGACCTCACGACCCCCGACTACTGGGTGCGCCACGTCCGCGAGGCCGTCCGCTTCGCCGACGGCATCCGCACGCTGGAAGCCGCGGGCGCCCGCCGCTACCTCGAACTCGGCCCCGACACCGTCCTCTCCGGCCTGGTGCAGGGCCTCCTCGACGATCCGACGGCCGCCGGCACGTGCGTCGTGCCCGCGCTGCACGCGGATCGCGGCGAGGAGGCGAACCTGGTCGGCGCGCTCGGCCGGCTGCATGCGGCCGGCGCCGAGGTCGACTGGTCCGTCCTCTTCGCCGGTACCGGCGCCCGGACGGTGGATCTGCCCACCTACGCGTTCCAGCACCGCCGGTTCTGGCTCGACGCGACGACCCCGCTCGGCGACCTGGGCGCGGTGGGCGTGGGCGCCTTCGCGCACCCGCTGCTCGGCGCGGCCGTCGACCTGTCCCACACGGACGGGTTCCTCCTCACCGGCCGGGTGTCGCTGGACTCGCACCCGTGGCTGGCCGACCACCAGGTCCTGGGCACCGTGCTGGTCCCGGGTGCGGCGCTGGTCGAGCTCGCGCTGCGGGCCGCGGCCGAGGTCGGGTGCGAGCTGGTGGAGGAGCTGACCCTGGCCGCACCGCTGGTGCTGCCCGAGCACGGCGCCGTCCAGCTGCACGTGCGGGTCGGCGGCCCGGACGCCTCGCAACGGCGCGCGGTCACCATCCACTCCCGCCCGGACGGGGACCCGGACGCCGGGTGGGTGCGGCACGCGGCCGGTTCGCTGGCCGTCGGGGGAGCGGTGGAGGCGGAGCCGTTCGAGGCTTGGCCGCCGGTCGGCGCGGAGCCGCTGCCGGTGGAGGGCGCGTACGAGCGGATGGCGGAGGCCGGGTTCGGCTACGGCCCGGTGTTCCAGGGCCTGCGGGCGGCCTGGCGGCGCGGGAACGAGCTGTTCGCCGAGGTCGCGCTGCCGGAGGGTGTGGCGGGCGACGGCTTCGGCGTCCACCCGGCGCTGCTCGACGCCGCCATGCACGCCGCGATCCTGGCCGGTGGCGGTGAGCGGGAGACCATGATCCCGTTCGCCTGGACCGGCGTGAGCCTGTCCGCCGTCGGCGCCTCGGCGGTGCGGGTGCGGATCGTCCGGCTCGGCGACGGCGGGCTGCGGCTCGACCTCGCCGACCCGGCGGGCGGACCGGTGCTGGCCGTGGCCTCGATGGTGGGCCGGGCGGTTTCGGCGGAGCAGCTGGGTTCGGTCGATCCGCTGTACGGGATCGACTGGACAAAGCTGCCGAACTCGCCTGCTGTGGAGGACTCCTGGGCGCGGTGGGAGGACGTCTCGCCTCAGTCCTCGGAGCCGGTGCCCGGCACGGTGGTGCTCGACTGCGGCTCCTTCGCGAGCCCCGCGGACGTCCCGAGCGGTGTCCGCGTGAACGTCCACGCCGTCCTGGAGGTCCTCCAGGCGTGGCTGGTGGAGGAGCGGTTCGCGGCGTCGCGTCTGGTGGTGGTGACGCGGGGTGCGGTGGGCGTCGGTGAGGGTGAGTCGGTGGATCTGGCGCAGGCTCCGGTGTGGGGTCTGGTGCGGTCCGCGTTGGCGGAGCATCCGGGGCGGTTCGGGCTGCTGGACACGGACGGGGAGGTGCTGGTCACCGCTGAGCCGGAGTCGGCCGTACGCGGCGGGGCCGTGCACGTTCCACGTCTGGTCCGGCTTCCGCAGCCGGCGGGCCCGCTGCCGGTCGGCGCGGGTGACACGGTGCTGATCACCGGTGGTACGGGTGGCCTGGGGGCCGTGGTGGCGCGGTATCTGGTGGCCGAGTGCGGTGTCCGGAGCATGGTGTTGACGAGCCGGCGCGGTCCGGAGGCGCCGGGGGCGGTGGAGCTGGTGGCGGAGTTGTCCGCCTTGGGCGCTGTGGCCGAGGTGCGGGCCTGTGACATGGCGGACCGCGCGGCGGTGGCTGCTCTGATCGACGCGATCCCCGGCCTGTCGGCCGTGATCCATGCCGCCGGTGTCGGTGACAACGCTCTGGTCGGCGCGCTGACCCCCGCCCGGATGGATGCCGTCCTGGCCCCGAAGGCCGATGGCGCGTGGTTCCTGCACGAGCTGACCGGTCACCTCGATCTGAGTGCGTTCGTCCTCTTCTCCTCCGCCGGCGGGCTGGTCCTGACCGCCGGTCAGGGCAACTACGCGGCCGCGAACGTCTTCCTGGACGCCCTCGCCGACCACCGCCGCGCCGCCGGCCTGCCCGCCACCTCGATGGCCTACGGCATGTGGGACGTCGGCGCCGGCCTCGGCGAGCAGCTCCTGGAGCTCAACCGCAACCGCATGGCCGCCCAGGGCGTCCCGCCGCTCAGCCGGGAGGCCGGTCTGGCGCTGTTCGCCGCCGGTCTGCGCAGTGACCGCGCCGCCGTCGTCCCGATCCGGGTCGACGCGGCCGCCCTGCGCGCCCGCACCGACGAGGTCCCAGCGCTGCTGCGCGGCCTCGTCCCGGCCGCCCGTCGCACGGCGGCCCACGCCCCGGCGCCGGCCGCACCGGCCGACGGCCTCACCGCCCGGCTCGCCGGGCTGACGGAGGCCGAGCAGCGGCGGACCGTCCTCGACCTCGTCCGGGCCCGGGTGGCCGGGCTGCTCGGCCACGAGTCGGGCGACGCGATCGAGCCGGACCGCGCGTTCCAGGAGCTCGGCTTCGACTCCCTCGCCGCGACCGACCTGCGCAACCAGCTCAACACCCTCACCGGCCTGCGCCTGCCCGCGACCCTCGCCTTCGACCACCCGAACGCCGAGGCGGTGACGGACCTCATCGTCGCCGAGCTGGGCGTGCGGACCGCCGCCGGGAGCGGCCGGGCGGCCCGGGCCGAGGCCGACCTGCGCGCCGCGCTGCAGTCGATCCCGACCCGTCGACTGCGGGACGCCGGCCTGGTCGACGCCCTGCTCGACCTGGCCGACGACCGGGCGTACGACCGGGCCGACGACCGGGCCCGTTCCGTCGACACCGAGACGGACACCCCACCGGCAACGGAGGTCCGCCACGACCCGATCGCGATCGTCGGCATGGCCTGCCGCTACCCGGGCGGGGTGACCACGCCCGAGGAGCTGTGGCAGCTGGTGACCTCCGGCGCGGACGCCGTCTCGCCGTTCCCCGCCGACCGCGGCTGGGACCTCTCGGCGCTGCGCACCGAGGACTCGTACTACACCCGCGCGGGCGGATTCCTCGACGGCGCCGCCGAGTTCGACCCCGGCTTCTTCGGGATCTCCCCGCGCGAGGCCCTCGCCATGGACCCGCAGCAGCGGCTCACGCTGGAGCTCTCCTGGGAGGCCCTGGAGCGGGCCGGCATCGACCCGAGCGGCCTGCGCGGCACCCGTACCGGCGTCTTCACCGGCGTGATGTACCACGACTACCCGGGCAGCGACGGCAACGGCAGCGTCGTGGCCGGCCGCGTCTCCTACAAGCTCGGCCTGGAGGGCCCGGCGGTCGCCGTGGACACCGCCTGCTCCTCCTCCCTGGTCGCCCTGCACCTGGCCGCCCAGGCCCTGCGCCAGGGAGACTGCTCGCTCGCGATCACCGGCGGCGTGACGGTCATGGCCACGCCGGGCGTGTTCGCCGAGTTCGGCCGTCAGGGCGCGCTCGCCCCCGACGGGCGGTGCAAGTCGTTCGCGACCGCCGCCGACGGCACGGGCTTCGCCGAGGGCGCGGGCTTCCTGGTCGTCGAACGGCTGTCGGACGCGCTGCGCAACGGGCACCCGGTGCTCGCGCTCGTCCGAGGCAGCGCCGTCAACCAGGACGGCGCGTCGAACGGCCTGACGGCGCCCAACGGCCCGGCGCAGCAGCGGGTGATCCGCCAGGCGCTGGCCAACGCACGCCTCGGCGCCGACCAGGTCGACGCGGTCGAGGCGCACGGCACCGGCACGACGCTGGGTGACCCGATCGAGGCGCAGGCCCTGCTCGCCACCTACGGCCAGGACCGCGAACAGCCGCTGCTCCTCGGCTCGATCAAGTCGAACATCGGGCACACCCAGGCCGCCGCCGGCGTCGCGGGCGTGATCAAGATGGTGCTCGCGATGCACAACGGCGAACTGCCCTCCACGCTGCACGTGGACGAGCCCAGCGCGAACGTGGACTGGTCGGAGGGGGCCGTCCGGCTCCTGACCGAGCCCCGGCCGTGGGCCCCGGGCGACCGCCCGCGCCGCGCTGGCGTCTCCTCCTTCGGGATCAGCGGCACCAACGCCCACGTGATCATCGAGGAGGCCCCGGCGGCGGCGCCGTCCACGGAGCTGCCGGAGGCCGAACCGGGGATCGTGCCCTGGCTGCTGTCCGCCGCGACCCCCGAGGCCCTGCGCGCGCAGGCCGAGCGGCTGATCGCCGTCGCCGACGACGCCCGTCCGATGGACATCGCGTACTCGCTGGCGACGACCCGCGCCGCGCTCGAACACCGCGCGGCCGTGGTCGGCGACGGGACCGGGCAACTCCTGGCCGGCCTGCGGGCGGTGGCGGCCGGCGAGGCGCCGACCGGTGTCGCGACGAGTGGGCGGACGGCGTTCCTGTTCTCGGGGCAGGGGTCGCAGCGGTTGGGGATGGGGCGGGAGTTGTACGGCCGGTTCCCGGTGTTCGCCCGGGCTTTCGACGAGGTGTGCGGGGAGCTGGACCCGGTTCTGCGGGAGGTGGTGTGGGGGTCGGACGCGGAGGTGCTGAACCGTACGGAGTTCGCGCAGGCGGGGTTGTTCGCGGTCGAGGTGGCGCTGTTCCGGCTGATCGAATCGCTGGGTGTGCGGCCGGAGTTCGTGGCCGGGCACTCGATCGGTGAGGTCGCTGCCGCGTACGTCGCCGGGGTGTTCTCGCTGGAGGACGCCTGCGCGCTGGTGAGTGCTCGTGGTCGGTTGATGCAGGCGCTGCCGTCGGGTGGTGCGATGCTGGCGGTGCAGGCGACGGAGGACGAAGTCCTGTCGCTGCTGGGCGAGTTCGTGTCGATCGCCGCCGTCAATGGCCCGATGTCCGTCGTCGTCTCGGGGACGGAAGAGGCGATCGAGGCGATCGAGGCGCACTTCGCCGACCGCAAGACCACGCGGCTGCGGGTCTCGCACGCTTTCCACTCGCCGCTGATGGATCCGATGCTGGCGGACTTCCGCGCGGTCCTCGGCGGGCTGACGTACACAGCTCCTTCGATCCCGGTGGTCTCCAATCTGACCGGTGGCCTGGCCGAGGATCTCATGACCCCCGAGTACTGGGTGCGCCACGTCCGCGAGGCCGTCCGCTTCGCCGACGGCGTCCGGACCCTCCACGAGGCGGGCGTCCGCCGCTACCTCGAACTCGGCCCCGACGCCGTCCTCACCGCCCTCACCGCGACGGCGCTGCCCGACGGCGAGGGCGAAGCGATCCCGGCGCTGCGCCGCGGGCACGACGAGGAGCGGACCGTCGTCGAGGCGCTGGCGCGCCTGCACGTGCTCGGCGTCCCGGTGGACTGGTCCGCCTTCCACGCCGGGACGGGCGCCCGCCGGGTCGTCCTGCCGACCTACGCCTTCCAACACCGCCGCTTCTGGACGGACGCCTCGGCCTTCTTCCCCACGGCCGAGTCCGCCGGGCTCCGGAACGCCGACCACCCGCTGCTCACCGGCTCGCTCGAACTGGCCGGTACCGCCGGGCTGGTGCTCACCGGTCGGCTGTCGGCCCGGTCGCACGAGTGGCTCGCGGACCACGTCGTGCTGGGTTCGGTCCTGGTGCCGGGCACGGCGCTGGTCGAACTGGCCCTGCGCGCCGGGGACGAGGCCGGCTGCGACCTGGTGGAGGAGCTGACCATGGCCGCGCCGCTGGTCCTGCCCGAGGACGGCTCCGTCCGGATCCAGGTGCGCCTGGCCGAGCCGGACGACACCGGGCGCCGCGCGGTCGGCATCCACTCCACGGCGGACACCGGCCCGGAGCCGGTCTGGACCCTGCACGCGAGCGGTGTGCTGGGGACGGGTGCGGCACCGGCGGAGTTCGAGGCGGGCCTGTGGCCGCCGATCGGTGCCGAGGTGGTCGACGCGGCTGGGCTGTACGAGGGCCTGGCGGAGGCCGGGTTCGGGTACGGCCCGGTGTTCCAGGGCCTCCGTGCCGTCTGGCGGCGCGGGGACGAGCTCTTCGCGGAGGTCGCCCTGCCCGAGGGCGCCGACGGGAGTGGCTTCGGCCTGCACCCGGCGCTCTTCGACGCCTGCCTCCACGGCTTCGCCCTGGCGGGCTCCACCGAGGACGGCGGCGTGCCGTTCGCCTGGGAGAACGTGGCGCTGCACGCCTCCGGCGCGTCGTCGGTGCGGGTGCGGTTGACGCGGTCGGCCTCCGGCGCGCTGGCGCTCGCCGTGGCCGACACCGACGGCAGGCCGGTCGCCTCGGTCGGCGCGCTGACGGTGCGCCCGATCGCCGCCCAGCAGCTCGCGGCCGGGTCGCGGGTCGGCCGGGACGAGCTCTTCCGGGTGGACTGGGTGCCGGTGAAGGCCTCTGGCACGCCGGAGTTCGTGGCGGTGGAGTCGCTGGTGGAGGTGCCGGCGGAGGTGCCGCCGGTGGTGGTGGTCGAGACGGTCGCCGGTGGGGTGCACGCGCGGACGGCCCACGTGTTGGGGTTGGTGCAGGGTTGGCTGGCGGAGGAGCGGTTCGCGGCTTCGCGGTTGGTGGTGGTGACGCGTGGTGTGGTGGCGGGTGAGGATCTGCCGGGTGCTGCGGTGTGGGGTCTGGTGCGGTCGGCGATGTCGGAGGAGCCGGGGCGGTTCGCTCTGGTGGATCTGGCGGGTGCGGAGGAGCTGCCGCCCGCCGCTCTGGGGTTGGAGGAGCCGCAGCTGCTGGTCCGCGACGGTGAGCTGCTCGCGGCCCGGCTGGTGCGGACGGAGTCGTCGGTTGAGGCGGTGGCGTGGCCGAGCGAGGGGACGGTGCTGGTCACCGGTGGTACGGGTGGTCTCGGGAAGCTGGTGGCTCGGCACCTGGCGGCGGAGCACGGTGTGCGGAACCTGCTGCTGGTGAGCCGTCGTGGCGCGGAGGCCGAGGGTGTCGACGAACTGCTGGCGGAGCTGGGTACGGGGGCGGTGGTCGAGGCCTGTGATGTGGCCGACGAGGCCGCTGTCGCCGACCTGTTCGCCCGGCATGAGATCCGCGCGGTCGTCCATACGGCGGGTGTGCTGGATGACGGGGTGGTCGGTTCGCTGACTCCTGAGCGGGTCTCGGCGGTTCTGCGTCCGAAGGCGGACGCGGCGTGGAACCTGCATCGGGCCGCCGAGAACGTCGAGGTCTTCGTCCTGTTCTCCTCGATGGCCGGTACGTTCGGCAGCGCGGGCCAGGGCGCCTATGCGGCGGGCAACGCCTACCTGGACGCCCTGGCGGTGCACCGCCGCTCGCTCGGCCTGCCGGCCGTCTCCCTCGGCTGGGGCCCGTGGTCCGACGTGGCGGGCATGACCGGCACCCTCACCGACGCCGAACGCGAGCGGATGACCCGCGCCGGCGTGCCGCCGCTCGACCCGGAGCACGGGCTGGCGCTGTTCGACGCGCTCGCCACCGGCGCCGAGCCGGCCGTCCTGCCCGTCCGACTCGACCTGCCCGCCCTGCGGGACCGGGGCGACGTCCCCGCCCTGCTGCGCGGCCTGGTCCGGCCCCCGGCCCGCCGGGCGGCCACGGCCCCGGCGGCCGTCGACCTGACCCGGCGGCTGTCGGGCCTGGGCGGCGACGAGCGCCACGCGGCCGTCCTGGACCTGGTGCGGGACCAGATCGCCCTCGTGCTCGGCCACGAGGGCCGGGCGACGGTGGATCCGTCGAAGGCGTTCCAGGAGCTCGGCTTCGACTCGCTGACGGCGGTCGAGCTGCGCAACCGGCTCAAGTCGGTGACCGGTCTCCAGCTTCCGGCCACCGTCGTGTTCGACTATCCGACCGCCCACGCGGTGGCCGGCTTCCTGTTGGAGGGCCTGTTCGGCACCACGGAGAGCACAGACCTTCCGGCGGCCCTGCCCGTCCCGTCCGACGACCCGATCGTGCTCGTCGGGATGGCCTGCCGCTACCCCGGCGGCGTCGCGTCGCCCGAGGACCTGTGGCGACTGGTGGCCGACGGCACCGACGCGATCTCCGACTTCCCGACGAACCGAGGCTGGGACGTAGAGACCCTCTACGACCCGGACCCGGATCACGTCGGCACGTCCTACACCCGGACGGGTGGGTTCCTTCGGGAGGCGGCGGCGTTCGACGCGGCGTTCTTCGGGATGAGCCCGCGCGAGGCGCTGGCGACGGACGCCCAGCAGCGCCTGCTGCTGGAGACCTCCTGGGAGGCCTTCGAGCGGGCCGGCATCGACCCGGTGTCGCTGCGCGGCAGCCGGACGGGCGTCTTCGCGGGCGTGATGTACGCCGACTACGCGAACCTGCTCGGCGGCGGCGAGTTCGAGGGGCACCAGGGCAGCGGCAGCGCCGGCAGCGTGGCCTCGGGCCGGGTGTCCTACACCCTCGGTCTCGAAGGCCCGGCGGTGACGGTCGACACGGCCTGCTCCTCGTCCCTGGTCGCCATGCACCTGGCCGCGCAGGCCCTGCGCAGCGGTGAGTGCACGCTGGCGCTGGCCGGCGGTGTGACGGTGATGTCCACCCCGGCGACGTTCGTGGAGTTCTCCCGGCAGCGCGGCCTCGCCGCGGACGGCCGCAGCAAGGCCTTCGCCGAGGCGGCGGACGGCGTGGGCTGGGGCGAGGGCGTCGGCATGGTGGTGCTGGAGCGCCTGTCGGACGCCCGGCGCAACGGGCACAGCGTCCTCGCCGTCCTGCGCGGCAGCGCCGTCAACCAGGACGGTGCGTCCAACGGCCTGACGGCGCCGAACGGCCCGTCGCAGCAGCGGGTGATCCGACAGGCTTTGGTGAGCGCCGGGCTGTCGACCGCCGAGGTCGACGCGGTCGAGGCGCACGGGACCGGGACGACGCTGGGCGACCCGATCGAGGCGCAGGCCCTCCTCGCCACCTACGGCCAGGACCGCGAACAGCCCCTGCTCCTCGGTTCGATCAAGTCGAACATCGGCCACTCCCAGGCCGCGGCCGGTGTCGCGGGCGTGATCAAGATGGTGCTGGCGATGCGGCACGGCCAGCTGCCGCGCACGCTGCACGTGGACGCGCCCTCGTCGCACGTCGACTGGACGGCCGGCGCCGTCGAGCTGCTCACCGAGCGCACCGATTGGCCGACCACCGGCCACCCGCGCCGCGCGGGTGTGTCCTCCTTCGGGATCAGCGGCACCAACGCCCACGTCATCCTGGAGCGGCCCGAGTCGGCGGAGCCGGCGAGCGAGACGGCGCCCGGCCCGGTGCCGTGGGCGGTGTCCGCCAAGTCGGAGGCGGCGCTGGACGCCCAGCTGGCACGGCTCGCGGACGCGGATGAACTGCCCACCGCAGACGTGGCGTTCACCTTGGCCGGACGGTCGGAGCTGCCGCACCGCACGGTGCTGGTGGACGGCGTGGAGGTGGCCCGAGGGGTCGCGGCCGACGGCAGGACGGCGTTCCTGTTCTCCGGGCAGGGCTCGCAACGCGTGGGCATGGGAAGGGAGTTGTACGACCGCTTCCCGGTGTTCGCCCGCGCCTTCGACGAGGTGTGCGAGGGGCTGGAGCTTCCGCTGCGGGACGTCGTGTGGGGTTCGGACGCGGAGCTGTTGAACCGTACGGAGTACGCCCAGGCTGGGTTGTTCGCCGTCGAGGTGGCTCTCTACCGCCTGGTCGAATCGCTGGGCGTGCGTGCCGAGTTCGTCGCGGGCCACTCGATCGGTGAGATCGCGGCGGCGCATGTCGCCGGGGTGTTCTCGCTCGCGGACGCTTGCGCGCTGGTGAGTGCTCGTGGTCGCCTGATGCAGGCGCTGCCGTCGGGTGGTGCGATGCTGGCGGTACAGGCGACGGAGGACGAAGTCCTTCCGCTGCTCGGCGAGTTCGTGTCGATCGCGGCCGTCAACGGCCCGCGCTCGATCGTCGTCTCCGGCACGGAGGAGGCCGTCGCGGCGATCGAGGAGCACTTCGCCGACCGCAAGACGAACCGACTGCGGGTGTCCCACGCCTTCCATTCGCCGCTGATGGACCCGATGCTGGCGGACTTCCGTGAAGTCCTCGACGGGCTCACGTACAGCACTCCGTCGATCCCCGTCGTCTCCAACCTGACCGGCGAACTGGCCGAGGACCTCACGACCCCCGACTACTGGGTGCGCCACGTCCGCGAGGCCGTCCGCTTCGCCGACGGCATCCGCACGCTGCACGCCGCCGGTGTCACCCGCTTCCTCGAACTCGGCCCCGACGCCGTCCTCACCGCCCTGACCGCGACCGCCCTGCCGGAGGAGGCCGCCGACACCGTGGCCGCCCCGGCGCTCCGCAAGGACCGGCCCGAGGAGGCGAGCCTCCTCCAGGCCCTGGCGAGCCTGTACGTCCACGGCGTGAAGGTCGACTGGCGGGCCCTGCTCGGCGGAGCCGGCCGGCACCTCGCCGAGCTCCCGACCTACCCGTTCGAGCACCGGGACTACTGGCCGACCGGCCTGCCCGCCGGTCGCGGGGCCGAGTCCGCCGGGCTCAGGAACGCCGAACACCCGCTGCTCACCGGCTCGCTGGAGCTGGCCGACAGCGACGGCGTCCTGTTCACCGGCCGGCTGTCGGCGGGGTCCCACCCGTGGGCGGCGGACCACGTCGTGATGGGCTCGGTCCTGGTGCCGGGCACGGCGCTGGTCGAGCTGGCCGTGCGCGCGGGCGACGAGGTCGGTTGCGACGTCGTCGAGGAACTGACGCTCGCGGCGCCGCTGGTCCTCCCGGGGACGGGCGCCGTGCAGCTCCAGGTGGCCGTCGGGGCGCCGGACGATGCGGGCCGCCGGTCCGTGAGCGTGCACTCCCGGCCCGGATCGGGCGGCCGACACCCGTGGACCCTGCACGCCGACGGCGTGCTGGGCTCGGGGGCCGCACCGGCGGCGTTCGACGCCTCGGTGTGGCCGCCGGCCGCCGCCGAGCAGGTCGACCTGACCGGTCTCTACGACGGCCTGGCGGAGGCCGGGTTCGGGTACGGCCCCGCCTTCCAGGGCCTGCGCACGGTCTGGCGCCGGGGTGACGAGCTGTTCGCGGACGTCGTCCTGCCCGAGGGTGTCGAGGGCGGCACCTACGGCCTGCATCCGGCGCTGTTCGACGCCTGCCTGCACACCCTCGCGGTGGGCGGCGGGCTCGGTGAGGGCGGCGCCGGGGTGCCGTTCGCTTGGGAGGACGTCGCGCTGCACGCCTCCGGGGCGTCCGCGCTGCGGGTGCGGCTGACGCGCTCGGCGTCCGGCGGGCTGGCGCTCGCCGCGGCCGACGTGGCGGGCCGGCCGGTGGCATCGGTGGGCTCACTCAGCGTCCGGCCGATCGCCGCCGAGCAGCTCGGCGCCGCGGTCCGCCCGGCGGGTCACGACGCGCTGTTCCGCCTCGACTGGGTGCCCGTGCCGGTAACGGTGCAGACGCCCGCCGGCGCGGACGTGGCGTTCGTCGCGGTCGAGCCGAACGAGCAGGCGCTGGCCGGGCTGGCCGCGCGGGCCGACGTCCCGCCGGTGGTGGTGGCCGAACTCCCGGCCGGCGGCGCCGGGTCGGTGCACGCCCGGGTGGCCACCGTGCTGGAGCTGGTCCGGACCTGGCTCGCGCACGACGGGTTCGCCGACTCGCGGCTGGTCTTCGTCACGCGGGGCGCGGTGTCCGGCGCCGACCTCGCCGGTGCGGCGGCCTGGGGCCTCGTCCGCTCGGCGGCCTCGGAGGAGCCAGGCCGGTTCGGCCTGATCGACCTGGCCACCGCCGAGACCGAGCTGCTGCCGGCCGCCCTCGTCGCCGACGAGCCGCAACTGCTGCTGCGTGAGGGCGAGTTGTTCGCCGCCCGGATCACCCGGGAGGAGCCCGCGGCCGAGGCCCCGAGCTGGCCCACCGAGGGCACGGTGCTGATCACCGGCGGCACCGGTGGCCTGGGGCGCCTGGTGGCCCGGCACCTCGCCGCCGAGCACGGCGTGCGCAGTCTGCTCCTGGTCAGCCGCAGCGGCGCCGCCGCCGACGGCGTGGCCGAGCTGGTCGCCGAACTGGCCGGGCTCGGCGCCGAGACGGCCGTCGAGGCCTGCGACGTCGCCGACCAGGCCGCCGTCACCGGGCTGTTCGCCCGCCACGACGTCCGCGCGGTGGTGCACACCGCGGGCGTCCTGGACGACGGGATGATCGGCTCGCTCACGCCCGAGCGCGTCTCCGCCGTTCTGCGTCCGAAGGCGGACGCCGCGTGGAACCTCCACCGGGCCGCCGAGAACGTCGAGGCCTTCGTCCTGTTCTCCTCGGCGGCCGGAACGCTCGGCAACCCCGGGCAGGGCAACTACGCGGCCGCCAACGCCTTCCTGGACGCACTCGCCCGGCACCGCCACTCCCTGGGCCTGCCCGCGGTCTCGCTGGCCTGGGGTCCGTGGACCGGCGGCGGCATGACCGGCACCCTCACCGAGGCCGAGGCCGAACGACTGGCCCGGGCCGGCATGCCGCCCCTCACCTCGGAACTCGGCCTCGCCCTGTTCGACGCGACCACGGCCGGCACGGCACCCGCCGTCCTGCCGCTGCGCCTCGACCCGGCCGCCCTGGCCCGACGCGGCGAGATCCCGTCGCTCCTGCGGGGCCTGGTACGGGCGCCGGTGCGGCGCGGTTCGGCCGCGGACGCCCAGGGCGCGGCGGGCCGGGGCGCCGAGTTCGTCCGGCGCCTGGCCGAACTGCCGGGCGCGGAGCGGCACGAGGAGCTGCTGGAGGCGGTCCGCGGCCAGGTGGCCGCGGTCCTCGGGCACGCCGACGCATCCGGCGTGGACCCGCAGCGGGCCTTCCAGGACCTCGGCCTCGACTCCCTGACGGCGGTCGAACTGCGCAACCGACTGGGTGCGTTGGTGGCCCTGCGGCTCCCGGCCACTCTGGTCTTCGACCACCCGACGGTGGCGGAACTGGCCGACCACCTCTTCGACCGCCTCGGCCTGCGGCCCGAGCCCACCGACGGCCCGGCCGCCCTGCTGGCCGAACTCGACCGCCTGGAGCAGGCGTTCGGTACGACGGAGGTGGACGTCTCGGACGACGAGCTGTTCGCCCGGGTCACCGCCCGCCTGGAGATCCTGCGCACGAAGTGGCTCGCCTCCCGGGGCGCAGCCTCCGACACCGACACCGACACCGACGCCTTCGACTTCGAGTCGGCGTCGGACGACGAGATGTTCGACCTCCTGGACAACGGACTGGGCCTCGCCGACTGAACCCCGACGGACCCCGGCCGTCCCTGCCGGCCCGCACCTCGCGTCGGGGGGGGGGGGGGGGGGGGGGGGGGGGGAGGGGGGGGGGGTGGAGGGGGGGGAGGGGGGCGAACGCTAAGGCTACCGCCAGCACCCGGCGTACGCCGACGGC